>NZ_JAKILT010000053.1 GCF_023283535.1 Shewanella sairae
ACGTAGTCATAGGATGTTCTCAGAATGGGATTTGTTCTGAGATTATCTAAACGTTGCCCCTCAAGGAATCCGTCTTATATTGATCGCTTACTACAGTTTACTGAAGAAGGTACGCTATCTCTAGCGGGGACTGTAAGTGGTCAGCTACCTATTTATATTGAAACAGTGACACAGAAAACCACCAATACCGCGACGTTGAGCGGTAATGCGTTTAATGGCGCGTCAGGTAATATTGGCGTGAACATGGCATCTGGCCACGGTAACCTTCAGTCAAATAACCTATCTCTTACAAGTATTAATTCAGGAGGCGCAATCGTTTCCGAAAACTAATACTAAACAAGTCGTGTGATATTTGGCCTGGGCGAAAGCTCAGGCCGCTACATACAAGGAAGTCATCCATGAGATATCTGCTTATTACCTTTGTTCTCTTTGTCTCTTTTAATGTATTTGCCGCAGACATGATGTTGACTGGGATGATCCCTGGCATGGGCAATTACACTAAAAATATCCAAAGCATTAGAGAACGAAAATTTGAGTATGTAGTTCAACAGAGAACGGACTTTTCCTGTGGTGCTGCGAGCTTAGCGAGTATTTTGAAATACAGTTATGGCAAAAGTAGCATGACTGAACATGAAGTCTTGCTCGGTATGTTAGACGTTTCTGACATGGCACTAGTGCAAGAGCAAGGGTTTTCATTATTAGATATGAAGCGATATTTAAACTCACAACATATGCGAGGGCGCGGATATAGAGTTGGAGTGAAAGAGCTTCAACAATTGAAAATACCTGCAATCGTATTATTAAACGACGGTGGCTATAGTCATTTTGTTGTTATGAGAAGGTTTTCGGACAATCGAGTCTACCTAGGTGATCCGGCTCTGGGTAACCGTATTTTAGAGTATGACGAATTTACACAGAAGTGGAATGGCATTGTGTTTGTTGTTATTGGCAATGAGTACATTAAAGACAACCCACTACTTCATCCGAGAGCACAACTAACTTACAACATGCTGAGTCCTATGCAGCCGTTATCTGACGCTGAACTGTTAGAGTTTGGTTTTGAGTATGCAGACATGCTCTAGGAGGCAAAATGCGTTTTTGCTTAGTGACAGGGATCTTATTAGCTAATTCAGTTTTTGCATCAGACATGCAGCTCGATGTGTTTGATGGCAAAGCTCCCTTATTAGATGAAGAATTAGCAGAGTTGAGAGGTAAGTATACTGAGAGTGGCCAAGATTTCTATTTTGGTCTACATATGCAAACCCATTACATCGATGCGAGCGGAGCGGCGCAGCAAGTACAGATGCAAGTGGAAATGTCTAATGCTAGTAGTGGTCCTGCGATGCGGATAACGGTTGCTGATGCGTTAGTTTCAAATGGAGAGGGCTTAACGCTATCTTCAGGCGGTCAGCAGTCTGGTTTGCAGCAACGGATTCAAATTGCCGGTGACTTTAATCGAGTAAACAACCAATTGGATTTTGAGCAAGGAACCCATACACCGTTAGTCGGTGGTATCGAAATTACCATTGGGCAAAACTTGGTGAGCGGCAGTGGCGTAATGTATTCCGCCACAGAAGGGCAACTCGGTTACCAAGTGGGGATGTCATCCGCTTCCTTTGGCCAGGCTGTATCGACTCAAGGCGGAAATGGATATTTATTACAATCGATTAAGGTCGATGGTGCATTTCATCAAATCAGTAATCGCTCACTCATTCGCTATCAAGGTGTCGATATTGGGGTTAAGCAGCGACAAATAATGGGGCAACAGGTACGTGACATTATCGGTGTTGGACTATAGTTTTTTTAAAGCATAAAAAAGGGAAATAGAAATGGATTTTAAATGGACTAAAGTTGCTTTGCTGGTATCCATTTCATGCGTTCACTTTTCAAGTTTTGGGGCGGATGGCGCACAAGCAAAGCAAGCCGAAATGACCGAGGAACAGCAATTGCAGTTGCTAAAACAGCAGTTGATACAGCTGAACCAACAGTTGCAGATGCAGCAAAGGGCCATTAACCAAATGGCGCAACAAGTGCTATCTAAAGAAGCACAACTAAAGCAAGGCGCAGCCACTGCTGCTAAACAACCGCAGCAACGGCGCCAACAAACACAAGCAGCTCAACAGCCAATTGAAAGGGCGCCGCAACAGCCAACTCAAATAGCCAGTTCTCAGGCAGCCGCTCAAACCGCAGCGCAGCCTAGTGTAAAGAAAGAGCCTGAACGTTCACGCAGTACAGAAGATGTGCTGCAAGAAGCGCACAATGTATTTGACCGTAAACTGACTATCGAGCCCTCTTTAACCTACAGTTATTACGGACGAAAGGATTTAGTGTTACGTGGCTTTTTAGCCTTGGATGCGATTTTTCTCGGTAATCTTAATCTAGATAGAATTCGCTCTAATACAGTGCAGCTGGATCTCACCACGCGTTATACCTTAAATGATAGTTGGCAGTTTGAAATGGCGATGCCATTCGTTTACCGGCTTAATAAATATGAGTCAGTAGGTGAAGGTAACTCGAGCCAGCTGTATGAATCAGCTGATGTAGAAGGCGCACAAATCGGTGACATGAGCGTTGCCGCTTACTATCGAATAATGACAGAAGGTGACGGTTGGCCTGATTGGGTGTGGAACGTCAGAGTGCGAATGCCTACAGGCACCGATCCTTTTGGTATTAACTTAGAGTCATCCGAGTCCGGTAATTTAACGTATCCAGATCAAATCGCCACGGGCGCAGGTGTGTGGGGCATTTCAACCGGCTTTAGCTTAGCGAAAACCTATGATCCAGCAATTGTATTTTTTAACCTAAATTACGGTACTTTTCTTTCGGAAGAATATGGCGATTTATCGGGCCTTCCAGGATTATCTCCGGGAGAGATTGATTTAGGTGATTATATAGATTACAGCTTGGGGTTAGCTTTTGCCGTGTCGGAGCGTATGAGTATTGGTATGAGCTTTAATCAGCGCTTCTTTACTAAAACCCGCCAAAAGCCGTTAGGTGGACAATGGCAAGATATTGCCCGTACTGATACCAACACGGCTAATCTAGGTTTAGGTGCCACGCTAGCCTTGACTGAAAACTTTTCTATGGTTACCAGCATAGGCGCCGGATTAACTGAAGATTCACCTGATTATCAGATTAGCTTGCGTTTCCCTTACCGTTTTTAATCGGCTAAAGCGGTATGGATTTACCATATAAATTAAGCGCCTTGATAGGCGCTTTTTTACATAGGCAGGTTACATAAGCAGATTTACATCAGCAGGTTTACATCATTAGGGACTGTAACGACTCTTGGCTAGTAAAGCGTTTATGGAAGAAGTCTAGAAACACGCTGATGTTAGTCGCTAATTGACGACGGCTAGAGTACACGCCATAAACCTTAAAGGCTTCCATCGGCCATTCTTGCAAAATAGGCACCAGTGAGCCGCTAGCGAGCTCATTTTTACAAACTGAGTTGGATAGCATAGCAATGCCAAAATCATCCATCACTAACTGCTTTACCATGACCGCACTATTGACCCTGACTTTACGCTGAAAGTTAACCATGGTTTTTCTAGCGCCTTTACCAAGGGGCCAAATGGGCGCTGAGCGCGAGGTACCAAGCAAAATACCGCTGTGTTCAGCTAGGTCTTGCGGGGTTGCAGGGGTGCCGTGGACTTTTAAGTATCCGGGGCTGGCAACCAAAATAGGCTGACGCTCGAACAATAATCTGGCAACTAAATCGGATGACTGCAGCGGACCATATTTAATCGCAATGTCGTAGCCTTCACCAACCAAGCCTACTTCGCTGTCGGTAAACTGCACATCGAGTTCAACGTTTGGATACAGACGTAAAAAGCCACTACAAAGGGTAGCGATTAATTCTTGGCTGAAAGACACGGGAATAGCAACACGTAGCAAACCAGAGACGTCATTATGGGTATTCTCTACCGTGGCTTTTGCAGCTTCAATTTCATCGTTTATACTGGAGCAGTGTTGATAAAACAGCGCGCCGACTTGGGTCAAGCTAAGGTTACGAGTATCTCGTTGCAAAAGTCGTACACCAAGCTGTTCTTCTAGCTGAGCAACTTTACGACTAATGGTTGATTTTGGCATGCCAATTTCACGGGCAGCTTGAGAGAAACCTTTGGCTCTAACTACCGCTGCAAAGAGCATCATACCGTTTAAATCTGGCATGTTATCTCCACTGTCTCAAATATGGAACAAAGCGTCTAGCGCAGTTTAATAGCAATTGACAGGATAACACAGTTATATTTACGGGCTAAAAATTTCAGAGGCTAAAGCAGAGGATCTTTCGATGACCAGCAAAAATCAGCCCGCTAACATGACTCAAGTGCAAACTGCCGATCCGCTTTTTCTAAAAGCAGAGCAGTTAGCAAAAGACTTTTCACTGTTCCCAGAACACAGTAAGCAGTCGCTTTCTGATGAAGTTAAGGGTCTTTTAGACGACGATGCGATTCAAGCCAACCTAAAAGATTTGGCACAGCTAGACGTTGACGGTTATGTCACAAAGGTGATTCAACCCACTCAAGATAAAAACCGCCCAGGTGCTAAGCGCATCATCGCGGACTTAAAAGGTAAGCTTGTTACCGAAACCCATATTGGCCCTTTTTATAGTGCAGAGATCGAACTGAATTTTGGATCTCGTACTCGCCGTATCGGTTTTGTCGCGCAAGAGCGTACTACAGCTAACGGTGCATGGATGCCTGAGCATCACATCGCATGTTGTAAAGCGATTCGCCATTTTGCTGAACTGTCTATGCCGATCGTTTATCTTATCGACACTCCTGGTGCCGATGCGGGTGAAGTGGCAAACAGCCAAAACCAAGCACATTCAATTTCTAAAGCGATTGCCGAGAGCGCTAACGTTGACGTACCAACTGTTGGTATCGTTATCGGTGCGGGTTACTCAGGTGGTGCTATTCCACTTGCTGCTGCGAACATTTTATTGTCGCTACGTGATGGTATTTTTAACACCATTCAGCCACAAGGCTTGCAAAGCATCGCACGTAAGTACAACTTGTCTTGGCAGGAATGTGCTAAATCAGTGGGTGTATCACCTGAAGAACTTTATACCTCAGGTTGCATCGATGGTATTGTTGATTTCTCGCCATCTGATAAAGATGAGCGTCAGCACAATCTGCGCCGTGCGATTATCAGCAGTATCGAAGCGGTAGAAAAAGCGGCGGTTAACTTTGTTCGTGAATCTGAAGATTTACGTGAGCATTATGACCGCAGTTTAGCGCGTTTCCTTAGCCCATCTAAGAATCTTGAAGCGTTAGAGCTTAATGCAGAGCTTGCGGTTGCTAACAACCCAACGATGCACTTGAACCTATTTGGCAGCACTTACCGTTACTTGCGTTACCTAACACTACGTAGTCGTATCCATTCTATCTCGCAAGAGCAGTATGGTCGTCTATCTAAGGTCAGCGTACCTGAAGGTGACTTGCTAGCACGTATTCAGCAAGAGCAAGATCGTGTATTCCAATCTTGGTTATCAAGCCCTGATAAATTGGTTTACGACGAAGACCTAAACAAGCTTTGGGGTAACTTCATCGCTAAGCGTGATGATGTATCGACTGAGCGTAACATGCTAACGCGTTTGATTTTGGGTGAGCCAAAAGAGAATTATAAGAAAGCACGTAAAGCACTTATCTTTAACATCAGTTGGTCGCTATACCATCGTTGGAAAGGTAATGCAGAAAACAACTTTAAAGGTCTGATCAACTACCTAGAAACGCTTCCATCAGAAGTGACTCAAGCTGATTGGCCTGAGCTAAACAAGCTGACTGTACTTGACGTGATCATTCACGACGAGCTACGTGAAGACTTTATTTGGCAGTGTCATAACATTCTTGTTTTCAACGCACTTTACGACAACGTAGTCGGTAACTTAGCGTCAATCGCTAAAGAAGCTATGATGTCTAAGAGCTTGTCACGTAACTCAGTTGATAACCTATTGCATGAGTCAATTGACCGCGCTTTATCAACCCAAAACGTGGCGAACGATAAGAACAAGTTCTACAAGTGGCTGAAGTACTTTATGACTCAGTCAAACCGCGCTGAACTGCTGACTCGTACCGAGCAGTGGAAGAGTGTTGGTTTCCCACAATTAAACGACAGTCTGTTCGTTATCCTAACTTACTTCTTTGAGCGTCTACTGCCTGAGTACTTCGACAGTGAAGAAGAGAGCGGTGAATACACTGGCGCGATTAACCCTGTGCGTATTGGTCGTCGTAAAGACTTCTGGAACCGTTTGACCATGGGTTATCAAGATTTGCTGATCCAAAAAGTACTGCGTGATGAAAAGCGCGCAGGCAAAATGGGCTGGGACGCAATTGTTGCTAAGTTCTTCACTGAGTTTGAAGAAATTAACGGCGACAAAATTTCAGCTAACTTGCTTAACTTCCCGGGTTTCCGTTTATCAATCGAAGATGCGCTAGACAAGGGGATTCGTCCATGTGGTTTGATAACTGGTCTTGCTGATTTCGATCATAACGGCCAGCCAATGCGCGTGGGTGTGGCGGTATCGAACACTGCATTCCAAGCGGGTGCGTTTGATATGGCGGCAGCTGAGAAATTCAGCGCACTATTGATTGAATGTGCTAAGCGTAAGCTGCCGGTTATCTGTTTCATCAGCTCTGGTGGTATGCAGACAAAAGAAGGTGCTGCGGCACTATTCTCAATGGCTGTAGTGAACGACCGTATTACTCGTTTTATTCGTGATAACGAATTGCCAGTATTAATGTTTGGTTACGGTGACTGTACCGGTGGTGCACAGGCGAGTTTTGTAACTCACCCATTAGTACAAACTTACTATCTATCTGGCACAAACATGCCATTTGCTGGCCAAATGGTTGTACCTGCGTACTTGCCATCAACCTCTACCTTGTCTAACTACTTGTCTAAAGTACCGGGCGCGATGGATGCATTGGTGACTAATCCATTCAGCGACACGATTGATGCACAGCTACAAAGCATTGACCCGTTAATGCCTAAACCAACAGCTAAAATTGTGGATGTGATTGGTAGTGCTGTATCGACTCTAGTCCCTGAAAGACTGATTACTGAAGAAGAAATTGTTCAGGACGATCCACGCCAGCTAATGAAGCCAATTGAAAAAGTCTTGGTTCATGCTCGTGGTTGTACTGCGGTTAAGCTTATCCGTAAGGCGCACGACAACAACATTAACGTGGTACTGGTTGCATCAGATCCTGATATGACTTCGGTACCAGCGGACATGCTAAAAGGCGACGATAAGCTAGTTTGTATCGGTGGTAACACCTCTGATGAAAGTTACCTAAACGCATACTCAGTACTAAAAGTGGCTGAATATGAAAACGTTGATGCATTGCACCCAGGTATTGGTTTCCTATCGGAAAGCCCACAGTTTGCCGCACTTTGTGTTAACAATGGCGTTAACTTTGTCGGCCCAAGCGTGCACAGCATGACGACTATGGGTAACAAGTCGAACGCAATTAAGACCTCGCAGGCGCAAAACGTACCAGTTGTTCCTGGTAGTCACGGTATTTTGAATAACGCTGAGCAAGCGGTAAACGTTGCTAGCGAAATTGGTTACCCAGTATTGCTTAAAGCGGTACAAGGTGGTGGCGGTAAAGGTATCCAGGTTGTTGAACGTCCTGGCGACATGATCTCCTTGTTCCAAAAGACTTCTACCGAAGCGGCTGCAGCATTTGGTAACGGTGATCTTTATCTAGAGAAGTATGTAACTTCACTACGTCACATCGAAGTCCAGTTACTACGTGACCAGTTTGGTAACACTAAAGTATTGGGTCTACGTGACTGTTCTGTGCAGCGTAACAACCAGAAAGTGGTTGAAGAGTCTGGTTCAACCATGTTGCCAGATGAGCTTAAGCAACGCGTAATGGAATACACTCGTGCACTGGGTGATGCGACTGACTACATGGGCGCAGGTACGGTTGAATTCATCTATAACTTAGACGCGAATGAAGTCTACTTTATGGAGATGAACACGCGTCTACAAGTTGAGCATCCAGTTACAGAAGCCACTTCTGGTATTGATATCGTAAGCGCAGGTTTTGATATCGCAGCGGGTCGTTCGATTGCAGAACTTGAGCCACAAGATATTGGCTACGCGATGGAAGTACGTGTAACGGCTGAGAAAGCGGCGCTTGATAGCAATGGCGTACTGCAATTACTGCCGTACCCAGGCCTAATCACTGAGTACCAGATGCCAGAGCGTGATGACATCGAAATCATCTCAATTGCCGGCGAAGGTAAAGAGGTTTCTCCTTACTACGACAGCTTGATTGCACAGATTATTTGTCGCGGTGAAAGTCGTGAAGATGTGATCACTAAGCTACATGATTACCTAGCTAATCAAGTGGTGATTAAAGGTATCGCGACTAACATTCCATTGTTAACGCGCATCCTTAAAGATGGCACCTTTAATGAAGGCGTATACGACACTAACTACCTACCACGCTTTATGGCTGAGCTAGACGTGCCAGAGATGATTGCTGAGATGGAAGCGGCGGCAGAAACCGTTGGCGTAGATACAGCATCTCTGCGTGTTGGTGAGAGTAATGAGCTTAAAGTGATGGCGCAGGGCGCAGGTATCTTCTATACCTCTCCAGCACCGGGTGAAGCAGACTTCGTTAAAGAAGGTGACATTGTTACTGTAGATCAGACTTTAGCGCTTACAGAAGCAATGAAGATGTTCTCGCAGGTGACGCTAGCTGGCTTTAACCGTAAGAATGCCGTATTGTACCCTGAAGACCAGCAGTACCGTATTGAGCGTATTCTTAACAGTAACGGTCAGCAGGTATCGCAAGGTGAATTACTATTTGTCGTTTCACCAGTAGCTAAGTAAAACAGCCATGTTTACTGGGCGGTATAAACTGCCCAGTTAATATGTTGTCATTGTTTTAACGACTAATAAAAGCCCGTCAATATTTAGGTATTGGCGGGCTTTTTGTTTAGGGCATTTGGTAAACGTAAATATGAACCCAATACCTAGTTTGACCTTGAAAAAATAGTTCACAACAGCACTGGTTTGCCTTGTATCACCTTATGCGTTAGCTTGTCCTAATGCTATATGAGGTATAGAGGGAAGTAACATTTTGTTGATGGGCTTAGGTCATGGACAAGGATAACAAATCGCTGGTAAAGCTAAATGCGTTAGTCGCGAAATTACAGCAGAGTAATGCTCAGCTCGAACAAGAAAACTTGCGATTAAATCAAGAAAAAAAGTTGCTGGAACAAAAGCTTAATGCCGCACTTGATGGCACGGGGTTGTGCCTGTGGGAGCAACACATTCCTAGCGGCAATTTAACCATGTTCAATATGGAGTGGGGCTCATTACTCGGTTATACCATTGATGAGATGGCGGCGCATGTCGATAGTTGGAAAGGCAATCTGCATCCTGATGACAGACAATGGGTGATCGCTAATTTTGAAGACCATGTGAGCGGCAAAACAGATTCTTACGATGTGACCCATAGAATGGTCCATAAAGACGGTACTGTTAGTTGGGTGTCAGACCGAGGAAGAGTGATTGAGTTTGGCGACAATGGTGAGCCAATACGTATTATGGGGACTCATGTCGATATCACTAAAGAAAAACGCTACGAGTTAGAGTTAGCCAAGCTTGCTCATCGTGACCCGCTCACTGATTTACTTAATCGAAAAGCATTATTAGAAGCGTTTGAGTTACAGCGTAAGCAAGTTAATGCTGGAGCGCTTATGTTTATCGATCTCGATGACTTTAAGTCGAATAACGACCGTTATGGGCATAAGTTTGGTGATAGTGTATTGATAAAGATCGCTGAGACGCTGCAGCTTAAAGTTCCAGAATCAAACGCAATTGCCAGAATCGGTGGAGATGAGTTTGTAATTCTTTTAGAGTCTGCAGATCCGGTTAAGCTTTCACTCATTGCTGACCGGATATTAACTGCTTTTGGCTTAAGCTTAGTTATTGAAAATAAAACTATTCAAATTGGCATGAGTATCGGGATCAGTTTATTCACTACGCAATCTTTTGCCGAGATCTGTGAGCAAGCCGATCACGCTATGTATGAAGTAAAACGCCAAGGTAAAAATAGTTATCTATTTCATCAGTAATAACGGCTAAAAGCGCTAGGGTGCAATTAATGCTAGCTATTGCTGCAGTCCTAATTCTTCTTGAACTATTTTTTAATGTTAATTTTCAGGGCTTAATTCTTGGCTTAAATGAATAAAGCTTTCTGCTGCTGGGGTTAATGGTAAATTTTTACGCCAAATTAAAGCCAAGTCCCAAGTAAGGCCTGGTGATAATGGTCGATATGCTAATTGAGTAGAGTTCACTTTTTGACAAATAGGCTCAGGTAATATTGCTAGCCCCATTTTTGATTCAACCATAGCGGCAATAAAATCCCATTGGCCGCTTTGCGCTGCGATGTTGAGTTCGATATTGGCTTTATGGGTCAGTCGACGAATAAGTTTTGCGAGCGAGAAGTCATCGTTGTAAAGAATAAAAGGATAGTCGGCTAAGTCTGACCAAGAAATCGATGCTTTTTTAGTGAGAATATGATCTGCGGGTAGGCAAGCAAATAGCGGATAGCCTCCAATATTATGACTACAAAAATCTTGTGTATGAGTAGTCGGTAAAGCCGTAAAAGTAAGATCTAGCGTATCATTCAGTAAAGCTTGCTCAGCGGCAAAGCCACCGAGTTCAACAATACTTACATCTATCCGTGGGAAACGCAGTCTGTACTTTGATAGCAGATCAATGACCATTTCTCCCATCATAGGGCATACCCCCAAGCGTAGCTGCCCGGTTTGCAATCCGTTTAAGCTATTCATCTCTTCTTGCAAACGATGCCACTGTCCAACTATCTGTTTGGCACTAGTTTCAAGTAAGCGCCCAGCCTCGGTTGCAATGACTTTTTGATTATTGCGGATCAGTAATGGCTGCTCTAAATGATCCTCTAACCGCTGGATCATCTTGGTTAAAGTTGGTTGAGTCAGGTGTAATCTTTCTGCCGCACGGGTGTAATTACCGACTTCAAGTAAGGTAATGAAACAGTGCAAACTTTTGATCTGAATGTTCATGCTTATTTGGAATCCACTTAATAATAACTATTCATTTTACTAATAGTTTGGAGGCGGTTACTTTAGCACCAATTAAGCAGTTTTGTTTGTTTTTAACACATTAATGGGATCTACAATGAAGTCATATCAAGGTTTATTTGCTCAAGCTCTGTACCTAGCAGCTAAACCATTAGACAAAGAGCAGAAGCAAAAATTAGCAGCACGTTCAGTCCAGCGTCGTGATCCGGGGCAAGCAAACACAAAGCAGGCTTAACCTCGCCTGCTTGTATATTGTTATTTCCAGCCCATAAGCCAGTCAGTCTCTTGTGTTAACTCGCGCCAATCAATTGAGAATTCAGCGCGAGTCAGCACAGCTTCTATCAAACATAAACTCACCTCGCCAAGTTCATCAAATTTCACTTTAGTTACAATGAAGTGCTTCTGTCTTTGCTTTGGTTTTACAGCTGTCCACTTGCTATGTAGTAGCTTTTTTGGATTAATTTGATTCATAAACATCTATTACGAATAGACTTGGAAAATAGATCTTTTGTTTAGGGCTTAATGGTTTCAGTCTCCACTACCGTGTGGTGCAGAGACTGAAAAAGCGAGTAGAGATATTAGTTGAGCAGCTCATGATCGGCTGGTAACTGGCGGCTTATCCATAGCACTAATTTATGCTTCATATTCGGGCCGTCTTCTTTGTCTTTTGGAAGTGCTTGAATAAGGTTGTCTTGCACTAATAAGCGGTAAATACATTCGACCTTGTCTTTGGGGGAGATCCCTTGGCCAAAATCGGCAAAGCCTCTTTTCTTGGCGTAGCCAACACCAATTTCCATCGCGAGTTTCAGTAGTTGTGCATCGTGCTTACCTGACTTCATATAGACGCTTCTTCTATCGATTTATGTCCCCCTACATTACCTAAGTTATTGTTAATGGCAATAGCCAGTTAGCCAATTATCTTCAGTGGAATAGTCAAAACAATGAGCTTGATCTAGGTCATGAAATACGCCATATCTGCTCCACCTATATCTAAGATTTGCTAAGCTAAAATTAGGATAAGGATAATCAGCAGAGGTGACTTCATGGGTAAAGTGTTAGTGATTTCGCAGCGGCAAGAAGCACATATTAATGCCGTGGTAAAAGGTGTTGAATTAGCTAAGTTACTTGGTAAACGCGCCGAGGTATTTGCATATAGTTTTGAATACTTTGGCGATGCCGAGTTTTATAATCCTAAGTTCGTCGCGGTAGCACAAAAGCACGTGATGAAGCAGCGTGAGGCTAAAATAGAGCAAATGCTGCAGGATATTGATGAGCAAGACACACCGATCCACAGCGTGTGGAGTAAAGATTTATTTGAACATGCCTGTCATCATTCAAAGCGCCATGGCTTTGATCTTATCGTAAAGGCGGTACATCACGCCGATCATTATCTGCCTGTCGACTGGAGTCTCATTCGCCACACTCGCGTGCCACTCATGCTGTTAACCGACAACCCATTGCATAAAGGTAATAGCGTAATGATGGCGCTGGATCTAGACAGTAAAAAGACCTTAAAGCAACAGCTTAATCAGGCGGTGATCCGCCAAGCAACCGCGCTGGCACAGGCTACAGGCAGCCAATTACATTTGGCGTACGTGATCCGCTTGCCACAGATTATCCATGATATGGAAATTGTCGATACCCATGCGTTAGTGCGAGAAGCTAAGCAAAGGCATCAGTCATTATTCGATGAGCTTAACTTAACTGATGACTGTGTGCATATTACGGTCGGCGAGCCCGACTTGTGTTTGTATCAGTTAGCTTGCCAGCATAAAGTGCAATATCTGGTGCTTGGTGCAGTGCAACGTCAAGGCGTTTATGCTTATGTGGTGGGTAATATGGCTGAGTCTATTTTAAGTCGTACTCGCAGCAATGTATTAATCGTGCCAGCAAGAGAAGGGCAATTACTGCCGATTGAATAAGCTAAGGGTATCTGCACCAACAAAAAAACCACCTCAAATGAGGTGGTTTTTACTGTCTAAACAAGCCCGCTATCGGGATTAGTTAGTTGAAAATTCGTTTTCAACTAAGTGCTGCTTATTTTCTGCTTGAGGCGTGTGACATTGAGTACAGTTGTAGTACTCGTTGTTTAACTTGCCGTCGGCCAACATATGCGATGGATCAACCGCAGTCGCCTTCATACGTTTTGCTTTTGCAGGGCTATGACAGCTGATACAGCCATTACGCTTAAGCGTTATTGGGTAGTCTGCTTTGTGCGGGATCATCGGTGGTTGATGTACAAAAGTACGTTCAATAGATTTACCACGCTTTGGATATAGCGGCGCAGGATCGGCAGCGCGAATATCGGTGATCTCAGACTTACCCAGTGAGCTAATGTTCACAGGTTCGGCTTGAGTATTTGCTTGCTGACCAGAGCAAGCACTAAGCGCCATTACTAGCGCAGCTAAGGTGAGTACTTTTTTCATTGGTTGTTCTCCGCCTTTAGGGCAATTCGATTTTGATTCTTTCGATTCTGAAACTGGAAAACGCGTTGGGCGCAAACGTCGATACAACGGCCGCATTGAGTGCAATCACTGTTGGTGATCATAGGTTGCTTACCTTTGAGTGCAGGCTTTAATACCTGTCTTTCAGGGCATACAACAAAGCAATCCATACAGTTGTCGCAATCTTTTGCGTTTACAGCAGATACTTTTACCGGACTCACTTTGCCGAGTAGGCCAAAGAGTGCACCTGTTGGGCACAAATGCCCACACCATGCTCGCTCACTGATAAATAAGTCCAGTAAGAAGATAGCGGCCAAAATCCATAAACCGCTGCCAGCGCCAAATAGCGCAGCACGGTACAATACAGGAACAGGGTTAACCCATTCCCATACCGTTAGGCCGGTCATTACAGGCAATAGCAGTACGAGCGCAAGTAGGTAATAGCGTAAGTTTCTTGGCATCTCTGAGGTGCGAGGCAAGTTCATCTTACGGCGTAACCAACTCGCTAAGTCTGTCACCATGTTCACGGGGCAGACCCAGCTACAAAATACTCGACCACCTAATACTGCGTAAAACAGCGCAATAATAACGGCACCTAGTATTAGGCTTAACTCGGGTAAATGGCCTGTCATCAACACCTGCAAAGTGGCAAGTGGATCTGACAATGGCACAACGCCAAAGAGTTCGCTGGCAGAAAGGTTGCCTTTAAGCAGCCAAACGCCAGCCCACGTTGCGATAAAGGGGCTAAGGGCAAACAATGCAAAGACACTGACTTGACTAATGCGGCGTAAGAATAAGAACTTGTGGGCACGCCACCAGCCTAACTCTTTTACTGCCGCAGTTGCAAAGCCACGTGTTGTCGGTTTTTGCTTTAGTGTCTGGCTCATAATTCAAGCCCCTTGTTTAGCATCTCAAGCGTGGTCTCTTCGGTGTTGATATAGGTATCGTGTGCAGCCGTTTTTCCAACCGCAATATGAGCAGGTAACACTTTGATAGCAGCTTGCTCTAACACACAAGCATGTTCACATTTACCGCAGCCTGTGCAGCTGTCGCTGTTGACCGTAGGTAAAAACATGGCGTGATGACCGCTGCGCTCATTGTGCTGCATTTCCAGGGTTATAGCGTCGTCGATTAGCGGGCAAACCCGGTAACAAACATCACAACGTAGCCCTTTAAAGTTAAGGCAATTTTTCTCATCAATTAAGACTGCAACTCCCATCTTCGAGTCTTCAATATCCGTTAAAGCGTGATCCAGCGAGCCCGATGGGCAAGCTTTAACACAAGGGATATCTTCACACATCTCACAGGGGATCTTACGTGCGGTAAAGTAAGGCGTGCCTGTCGGGGCACCTTCAAACCAGCGGGCCAGTTTTAGGGTGTCGTAAGGGCAGGCGTCTACACATAAACCGCAGCGTACACAGGCTGAAAGAAAATCGTCTTCACTTAATGCACCTGGCGGCCTTATCGCGAGTGGGTCTAACTGGCTCGATTGCTTAGCAACTGCCGTTAATCCCATTCCAAGTAAACCCATTGCGCAGCTAGCTTTTGCCGAAGTGGCTAAAAACTGACGGCGATTAACGCCTTTAGCTGTGAACTTACTGTGATTGACCATACTCATTTGCGTTAGTTTTCTCCGCTTTCGCTCAAGCGATTAAAGTTAATTTTGTTAGTGGAAAGCTTATGCTTTCATCACTTTAACTGGACACTTCTTGAAGTCTGTCTCTTTTGACAGCGGATCAGTCGCATCAAGTATTAACTTGTTGACCAGCTGACGCGCATCGAAGAATGGCATAAACGCCACGCCTCTAGGCGGCTTGTTGCGGCCTTTTGTTTCAACACGGGTTTTCACTTCGCCGCGAGGAGACGCCACAATCACTTCATCACCACGTTTAAGACCACGGGCTTTAGCGTCTTCAGGATGCATAAAAATCTGTGCATCTGGGTAAGCGCGGTAAAGCTCTGGCACACGTGCTGTCATTGAGCCTGTATGCCAATGTTCAAGTACACGACCGGTTGATAACCAGATATCGTACTCTTCATTCGGCTCTTCAGCTGCAGGCTCATATGGTAGGGCGAAAATCACCGCTTTACCGTCAGGCTTACCGTAGAAGTCGAATTCCTTGTCGCCTTTAACGTAAGGATCACCCTTAGAGAAGCGGCGTAGGGTTTCTTTACCATCAACTACTGGCCAGCGTAGACCGCGAGATTCATGGTAAGCATCGAAGTTAGCTAAATCGTGAGCGTGGCCGCGACCAAACTGGGCGTATTCTTCGAATAGGCCTTTTTGTACGTAGAAACCAAATGCTTCAGACTCGTCGTTGTACTCGCCTTTACATTCGCTTGCTGGGAACTTGTCGACGACGCCGTTGGCATAAAGCACGTCAAATAGGGTTTTATCAGCCAGTTCAGGTTGCTTAGCAATCAGTTCAGCAGGCCATACTTCAGACACCTTAAAGCGCTTAGAGAACTCCATTAGCTGCCACAAGTCAGACTTAGCGCCTTCTGGTGCTTTAACTTGCTGGTGCCACATGTGAGTACGACGCTCTGCGTTACCGTAAGCCCCTTCTTTTTCTACCCACATTGCTGTTGGCAGAATCAAGTCGGCTGCCATTGCAGTGACTGTTGGGTATGGATCAGACACCACGATGAAGTTTTCTGGGTTACGGAAACCAGGGTACATTTCGTCGTTAATGTTCGGGCCGGCTTGCATGTTGTTGGTACACATAGTCCAGTAACAGTTCAGCTTGCCATCTTTAAGCATGCGGCTCTGTAGTACCGCGTGGAAACCAGGCTTTGGCGGAATAGTGCCTTGTGGTACTTGCCATAGCTTCTCAGTAATTTCACGGTGCTTAGGATTCATCACCACCATGTCTGCTGGCAGACGGTGGGCGAATGTCCCCACTTCACGTGCAGTACCACAAGCTGATGGCTGACCTGTTAGTGAGAACGGGCTGTTACCAGGAGTGGCAATCTTACCGGTTAGCAAGTGGATGTTATAAAGCATGTTGTTGGCCCACACACCACGGGTGTGTTGGTTAATACCCATGGTCCACAAGCTCATCATTTTCACGTTTGGATCGGCGTAAGCTTTCGCCATTAGCTCTAGCTTTTCTGGTTCAACACCACTCATTTCAGCTGCGTATTCAAGCGTGTAAGTGCTTACGAATTTAGCGTACTCGTCAAAACTGATTGGTGCGAACTTACCGTTACCAGGGTTCTTGGCTTTCTTTTCAAGCGGATGATCTGGACGTAGACCGTAACCGATATCGTCAGTACCCAATGCAAAGGTGGTATGCTTGTTCACGAAGTCTTTGTTTACTGCATCGTTTTGAATGATGTAGTTAGCAATGTAGTTAAGGATCACCAAGTCAGACTGTGGACGGAACACCATGGCGTTGTCTGCTAAGTCGAAGCTACGGTTTTCGAACGTCGATAACACATGCACACGGCTTGTTGGGCTGCTTAAACGGCGGTCAGATA
Organism: Shewanella sairae; assembly: GCF_023283535.1. Classification (GTDB taxonomy): domain Bacteria; phylum Pseudomonadota; class Gammaproteobacteria; order Enterobacterales; family Shewanellaceae; genus Shewanella; species Shewanella sairae. The sequence continues at coordinate 17,013 of NZ_JAKILT010000053.1, forward strand.
AGCGTGCCCAAAGGATTGGGTGCATCTCAGCCATGTTGGCGCCCCAAAGTGCGAATTGGTCTGCCGCTTCTAAGTCATCGTAACAACCCATTGGCTCATCAATGCCAAAGGTACGCATAAAGCCTACAACCGCTGATGCCATACAATGGCGCGCATTCGGGTCGATGTTGTTAGTTAAGAAACCGGCTTTATGCAGTTTAGAGGCAGCGTAGCCTTCCCAAACAGTCCACTGACCAGAACCAAACATACCAACGGCTGTTGGGCCTTTGGTTTTAAGGGTGTCTTTCCACTTTTCAGCCATGATGTCGAAAGCGCTATCCCAGCTGATTGGGGTGAACTCGCCTTCTTTATCATATTGACCGTCTTTCATACGTAGAAGCGGTGTAGTGAGGCGATCTTTACCGTACATGATTTTAGAAAGGAAGTAGCCTTTAATACAGTTAAGACCTTTGTTCACAGGGCTTTCAGGGTCACCTTTGGTGGCGACCACTTTGCCATTGTCAGTGCCCACTAGAACACTACAACCTACGCCACAAAAACGACAAGGTGCTTTGTCCCACTTGATGCTATCTTTTTGCTCTGCAGCTTCAACTATCTTAACTGGCAGAGTCGCGCCTACGGCTGTTGCGGCAGCAACGGCGGCGTTGGCTTTTAGAAACTCGCGACGGCTAATGCTCATGGTGTTCCTCACTCTTTTTTTCTACTGGATCGACTTGATGATAAATAAGACTGCTATTAAGCACGCCTTCAAGGGCGTTAATTGCTTCTACGCTATCGAGGATGGCGCGTTGGGTGTCACCTTCAACGGTGACAACAAACTTACCTTCGTCAGTAACGGCATGGATTTCGGTGCCTGACAGTGCTGAGATCCTGTTGTTAATCTCAGCTACAGCATGTGGTGCGGCGTGCACAACTAGGCTGGTAATATGAAATTCTTGGCTCATCTGTTTACCTTCTGTGATTTGGCAAATAACACTCATTTTGGAATAGTGCTGCGGTTACTTACCAAGGTTTATATCGAGTCTAGACCTCATGAAAATTGTGGGTATACCTCACAAGGGGTATTGGGAGTTTTTGTAGACCAAGATCAACTTTTTGAGGGTGATCTAGTTCTCAAATTGACCAATAAATATTAGGGGGTTGTTGGAATTTTGTCCATCCAGAATGTTAGCTTGCGCTACATTAAAAAATAAATATATTCAAAAGCTTGGTTAATGATAATCATTCTTATTTACCGGGTTTATTCTGGTTGGTTTCAGGCGTTTTTTTATATTTATCACTGGGGAAAGTGACGCAGTTTGTCGAAATAGAAACAGTACTTTAGCTAAGCATTAATCTCGACCGTTAACGCGAAAAAAGCAGTCGACTGCCAATTAAGGAATAGAGAGCGTAGCACCTAATAGATTGCCACCAATAAGCTGATTTTAATAACCAGTCAGTTCCATATAGCCTAAACCACTATGGCTGCCGCTGATGCTAACCGGTCCCTCCCAATAGGGAATGGACAATGGCATGCTAGCATTAGCGTTTAGTGCTTGGGTTGAGAGTTCAATACTTTGTGAAGGGATAGCAATATTCCAAGCAACCGGATAGCGACCAGACTCTGTTTGTTGCCAAGCGGTGGCGATCATGGTTATTTGCTCACTGTTGATCTGTTGACCACAGCCGTCTGGATACATACGTCTGCCACTATAAAAGGCCTGCTGTTTTTCGCCATTTTCTCGCAATTGAAACAGCATTAATGCTGAACCATCATCGAGCCTCAAAGCAAACCAGTCCCAGCCTTGTTGGGTTTTTGACAAAAACTGCGAACTCCACTCCCTGTCTAACCATGCATTGCCAGACACTTTTAGTGTTTCACCGTCACGTTCGACGGTACCGCTTACCTTAATAAAAGGTTGGCTGTAGTAATAGCTTGCTACCGTGCCTGTGGCATTTTTGCGGCTATAACCATTGTCGCCCTGTAGTTGAAATGGCGCCTGACTGTCGAGTTGCAGTTGATAGCTAAATTCAGTGGCGTTGGCAGATAGCGTGGCAGGGAACAACTGCTCGTTATGGCTTTGCCACTTCCAGTCGTCTTGTTGGATCCGCAGCGGCGACACCTGTGTGCCGGCAAAATGGGCGTTACCTCGGGTCCATTTTTCTGCGGCAAGATGTTGCTGTTTACTGGTCATGGCAGTGTGCGACATATACAGCTGCTCAGTCTGCCAATCCGATGTGAATTGAGTTTGAGTCGGTGATGGTGGAGCAAGGGCAATACGAAACTGAGTCCATTGCAGTCCCAGCTGCTCGCCATTTTGAGTGGTTAAGTTCGCGGTTAAATACCACCACTCTTGGCGAAAGTCATCGTGGGCTTGGTGATCGGCTGGGAAGCTAAGTTGCTTACCTGGCAGCACCGGCGAATAACCTTGAGTGTTACCATCTAATAGTTGCCCCATGCCGCTTGATGCATGGAATGAATCACCATTATCCGCGGACTCATTGAAGCAGGCTGTTAATAGCAGGCTTAAACTGAGTACTGCTAAGCTGCGTATTATACTCGGCACTATACTCAGAACTATGCTGCGAGAGATAAGTGTTAGCTTTACTTTGCTTAGATAGCGGCTCTTTAGCTTCATAATGCCTCCTGCTGCAAACTGCTTATCAGTGGTTTTCGGGTCTGCCACAATAAAGGCAAAATCACTGCAATTGCGCTAGCAATAATCGCGATAACCAGCACTCTGAAATAAGCCTGCCAATCCCATACCATGGCGATACTCCAGCCAAATGCTTGCAAGGTGACTTTGTTGATCAGTAAATATCCCAATAGTGCTCCCGTTGGCAAGGCTAATAAACAAGTAAACAGTACGATCAATAGCATTTGCCCTGACACTAAGCCGCGCAGTTGATTACGGCTTACTCCTAATGCATAAAGCCTAGCTAGCGGGGCTTGACGCGCTTGAGTCAGCATTAAGCAGGCGCTGAATAAGCCTATGGCGGCAACCAGTAAGGTTAAGCTGTTTAACACTAAAGTAATTGAGAAGGTTCGCTTAAAAATCTCCAGCGCCCGTTGTTTGATTTTGGTTTGGTTGTACATCTGCGCCGCTGATAACGGCACTCTTTGTTGCAATATGGCTTCAAGTTCACTGATATTCTCAGCGTAACTGGCTGCAATGCTGGTGGGCTGGATGGGCAGTTGCAGTTGCCGCCAGTTCTTTTGGCTAACAATCACTTGGCCTAACGGGTTGCCGTAATCATAAAAAATAGCGCTAATTGGCAAGGCGGTTAATCCTGCTTGTTCAAATTCAGGCAGGCTGATGCTATCACCAACATTGAGGCGGTATTTTATCGCCATTGGCTCGCTGATCATTAAGCTGTCGCCATTAAAGAATGTTTGCCAATGGGTGTCTGTTTGTGCTTTGACTTGATTGCTATTGCGAAGCGAATGAGCATCGCGGGTCATTAAGCTCACCGGTGCTTTTTGATAGCGGCTGCTATGCATCCATTGGCCATAAATCGCCGTGACTTTAGGCAGCTCAGCCAGTAGCGCTTGGGTTTGCAATACTTTGTCGCTAGGGGGGCGAATATACAGATCGGCATAGAGTCTATCGTCGAGCCAATGTTTTAAGGTGATTTCAAAGCTGCCGACCAAGGTGTTCATCGAGATATTCGCTGTCAGGGCAAGCAACATCGCCATCATAGCGAGAGACAGCGGTGCAATCAGTTCTTTGCTTTCGGCAACGGCATAACGCCACAGACCATTACGGGTAAAGCGCTCAACTAACGAGATCCCGATTTGCAACACCAGTGGCAACAATAATGGGATCGCTATGGTCACCACGCCCAGCAAGCCTAAGCTATATTGAAAGTTATCGGTGAGTGGAAACAGTAGCGCGCTACCAGTGAGCAGAAATAGGGCAATGATAAAGAGTTTTTTATGTTGTTTTTTGGCTTGGCTTTGTTGCTCATAGCGGCTTGCGCTTCGCGCCAAAGGCTGTTTGGCTAATGTGTTAAATAGCGGGTAACAAGCAAGCGAGGCTGCAAAAAAGGTCAGCCCTATGGCTTGGTATAACCAGCTCCACTGCCACAAGCCCGGCATTAGCCTTGCGCCGTAGAGCTGCTCTAAGGTGAGGGCAATCATAGGTTGTAACCAATGGCTGAGCTGTAATCCAAGAATGAATCCGGCAAAAGAGCCGACTAATACTAAGCTAAACAGTTCTATAAGTAATGCCGATAGTAACGCGCGCTGCGGCACCCCTTGTTGTTGCAGTTGTACCAGTAATTTCTGCCGTTTCAATAAGCTATAACGTACACCGTTATAGGCAATAAATAGACCGACCACAAAGGCGAGTAAACTCATGGCGGTTAAATTCAAATGAAAGCTTCGGGTTAAGCTCGTTAGCCCCTCACCTTGATCTTGCTCGGCAAAATCAAAGTGCTGGCTAGTTTGCTGGGCAAAGGTGTCATTGACTTGTTGGGTAAGGCCATCAGCTTGACCAAATAGTGCAATATAACTGAGTTGCCCCTGGCGATTCAGTAGCTGCTGCCCCAGTGAAATATCCATTAAAATGGCATTGCCTAGTCCTATGCTGTCATCTAAGGCAATGACATTGAGCGTCATGCCATTTAGCGTCATCTTGCCAGTTGACGCAGCATCGTCGGCAAAACTTTGGCTGGTTAATACATAGGGGGCACCCGCGAGTAATTTAGCGAGGGGGATCTCGGCTGACAATAGCGATACGCTTTGCTCAGTGTTTTGATTGCTAGCATGTGCTTTGCTGCTGCCAGCAGCTTTTTCGCTTTGTATCGATAGCGCGGCGACTAAATCACTGGCTTGTATATCCCAGCGTTGACCTTGCTTATCTGTCACTGTGCCATTTAACACTGCGAGTGCTTGCGTGACTCCGGCTCGCCTTAGGGCAAAATAAACCGCTTCATCAATGGATTTTTTGCCCGTTGCTGGGGTGAGCAGTAATTGGGCGCGCTGACTGAGGAGTTCGGTTGCTTCTGAGTAGCTACGCACTGCATTTTCGTTAGTGGCTCTAACCCCTATCAGCAGGGTTACCGCTAAGATAATACCCAGCAAAATAGCGCCTGCTTGCAGTGGCGACTTTAGGTAGTGGCGCGCAAAAACAGCAAGGCTTAAACCTACGGTTAAGCCAAAACCTGAAGCGTTATTTGAGCTACTACTCATGGATTTTACCTTGCTCAAGGTGCCAACGCCGCTGCATAAAGCTAGCGCACTCATTACTATGAGTGACCATTAAAATGCTGGTTTGTGACTCAAGGGCAAGCAGAGTCAATAATGCCATCACTTGCTGACCGGCTTTTTCATCTAAATTACCAGTGGGCTCATCGGCTAATAACAGCTGTGGTTTGTGGGCAAGGGCACGAGCAATGGCTACGCGTTGTTGCTGACCGCCGGACAGGGTTTCAACATTGCGGTCTATCACATCCTTGATTCCGAGCTGTTCAATGAGGTAGTCGCACCAAGGAGTCCACCTTTGCTGGTTTAAGCGCAGTGAAAAGGCGATGTTGTTGCGAACATTTAATGGCGTTAAGAGATTGAATTGTTGGAATACCACACCTAGATGTTGACGTCTAAATTGGCTCCAATGCGTATCTTGCCAGTTTGCGGTGTTGCTTGAATTTAACAGTAACTCACCTTGGTTAATAAATTCAAAGCCGCCGATGATATTGAGTAGGGTACTTTTGCCACTGCCGCTCGGGCCGGTCAGAGCCACGGTATCAGCGCGGTTTATACAGAGGTTAATTTCATTGAGTACTTGGTGATATTTGTCACCATCATTAAAGCCTTTTGATACCTGGCGCAAATTCACTATAGCGTTACTCATGACTTCCCCCTGTCATCATTCTTAGTCCTTGAGTATTACTGCACAGAACGACTCTGTTCTAGTATACGTATTTATGTGTCAATTAGATCTCGATAAATTCATTGTTGGCATATGAATACCTAATTAAGAGTAAGCTATACATTTGATAAACTATCAAGCTGGGTTTATGTTAGAATTTATAATTCTCAACATTGTGTATTTACTTACAGTATCAGTGGTTAAATATCAGTTTACTCGCTCTTGAATTGATCGAACCTAGGTTTAGATCTTAAGAGATGCTGAACTATGATAAACAGCCACCTTATCTATTTAAATCTCCCAGATATATTGGAACCGGGATATGAGCAAACTTCGCACCTTTCGTAGCAGAATATTAGCCCAAATAGCCTTACCCTTGATCGCCATAATGACAATGGTATTCGGAGTCAATGCTTGGCTGGCTTACCAAAATGAAAAACAAGATATTTACGCCCAATTAGCACAAAATGCTGATAATGCGGCTTTGCATTTGCAATATCTGTTAACAAGTGCTGAAACAGATACTCGCTCAACTGCTGATTTACTGACTGAAGCCAGTCATCAAGGTATGACGCCTGATGAAGAAAGGTTGAAGTTGTTGCTAATTCGCCGGTTAGAAAGGCATGAAGACTTTTATGGGAATACGATAGCTTTCCGCGAAAATGTCATTGCAAATAAATCAATATTTGCACCTTATGCATATCGTCAAGGACATAAAATACTCACACTTGATATTGGCTCTGAAGGCTATAATTACGCTAATGGCGAGTGGGACTGGTGGAGCCAAGCGATCAATAACGATAATGGATATTGGACTCCCCCCTATTTTGATGCCGGCGGTGGTAATGAGTTAATGGTCAGTTACGCGCACTCATTTGGTGATCATATGCCTTATCTTGGTGTTGTAACCGTTGATTTAGCCTTAAGCCAAATCCCCAAAATACTCAACACCGCAGCAGACAATGTCGTGGTCATTAATGATATGGGGCAGATGATTTATCACCATGATAAAAACTTGTTGCTTGGGCAAGCCGCTGAACATTGGTTAACGAGTACCGAAGGTAATCAGGCATTTTTAGAACTCGTTGATGCTGGCACGCAGGGGTATGCAAGTATTGAGGATATGAATGGGGGAAAATACCTTGCGAGTATGGCTGTTGTACCTGCACTTAATTGGCGCGTAGTTATCCTGACATCAGATCAATTACTGTATGTTGAGCTATTGAATGCCATTTCCTCGCTAGGTTCAACCCTATCTTTACTCTCTATTTTATTGCTTATAACAGGTTACCTTACTGCAAAACGACTTACCCGACCGATTGAAGATTTAGAAAAGGGGATCGTTGCTTTTGGGGCCGGAGACACCAAACGAATTAGTAAACCTGTCGGCGCGACAAGTGAGATAGTCACACTCACAAACAAATTCAATGATATGGCTGAAGTGCTGGAGCAAAGGGAGGCTGCCCTGCTTGACTCTAGTGGTAACCGGTTTGCCAAATTGATTGATGGCATGAGTGACAAGTCTTTTTATTGCTCTGTGTATCCTGATGGATTATTGGGGCAAGTGAGTGCTGGTGTTGAAAAAGTACTCGGTATTACACCTGAATTGTTGAAAAGAAAGTATCAAAGGATGTTTTCTGGTAACCCAATTAATGAACTTAATTGGCAATATATGGATCAAGCATTACTTGGTGAAAAGGTGCCTCCTCATCAAGTTGAGATGGTGGATGGTCAAGGGAAGCTTAGGCGCTTAGATGTGTTTATGCAGCCCTTACTATCTGATAATCAGGAAGTGCTATCAGTTGAGGTGTTGTTTAGTGATGTTAGTGAACAATTTAGTGCTGCAGCTTGGTCCAATGCGGTGTTGGAGTCTGCTCCCGAGGCGATATTGATCGTTGGAGAGCGCGGTCAGTTAGTCTTTAGTAATAGCCGGTGTCAAAAGTTGTTTGGTTATGATGAAGAACAGATGAAGACGCTCTCAGTCGATGAACTAGTACCAGAGGCTGATCGTGGTGGGCATGCAGAACAACGTACGCAGTTTATTGCTGAAGGCCGTGATCGAAAAATGGGCCTTAATATGGGATCTACCTCAATGGGGTTGAAGTCTGATGGCACGGAGTTTCCTGTTGAGATTAGCCTTGGTTTACTGCCAAAAAATGAGGATGGAGAGCAGCAAGTCGCTGCTACAGTTAGAGATATTACAGTGGAACTGGCCATCGCTCAGCAAATAAAAGACAGTGAAAATCGTTTCCGTGGACTTGTCGCCAATATACCAGGCGTGGTTTATCGAACGAGTATTGGTGATTTATGGATGATGGAATATGTCAGCGATAACATCAGTAATATTAGTGGTTACCCTGCATCAGACTTTATCGAAAATAGTACCCGTAGTTATAAGAGTATTATGGTCGAAGAAGATGTCCCTTTGGTTAATAGCATTATTGAAGAGGCACTACTAGAGCAAAAGAGTTTTGAAGTGCAATACCGTATCAAACACAGAGACGGAAGTATCCATTGGGTTCAAGAAAAAGGTAAAGCCATTTATGATGATAACGCAACGGCTCTATGGTTCGATGGTAGTATTCATGACATTACCAGTAGTAAGTTGGCACAAGAAGTCATCGTTGCTTCACAGCGTCAATTAGAAACAATCACAGAGTCTATCCCTAGTACCGTATACCAAATGCATTGGCATGATGACTCTGCGAGTCAGTTTACCTTTTTATCCAGCGCCTGTATTACAACGCTAGGTTTTCATCGAAACGAAGTGCTTAATAACTTTGACTTGGTTGCAGAGTGTATCGTGAGCGAAGATCGTGCCGATATTATCCAAGCTCTGTCGGGCAAAAGTAGTAAGGGGATGAAATGGACTAAAGAGTTTAGGTACCAGCACCCAGTAGGTGATACGCGTTGGTTGCAAGCGGGGGCTCATGGCGACCTTCAAAATGATGGCAGTATCATCTGGAACGGCTATCTGATGGATATTACAGACCGTAAACAGGTTGATAAAGAATTAGAGGAGCGAGAAGCGCACTTTAGGGCATTATTTGATAACGCTGGCATTGGCATTGTAAATGTAGATGAAAAAGGCACGATACTAGATTGTAACGAGCAATTTAGTCTCTATTTACAGGTTGGTGCCGATGAGGTCATTGGTCGTTCCTTTTTTGATTATCAGTTTGATGAAGATCGAGGCGCTACGCGGGCATTGTTTCATGAGCTTAGCGAGAATGGCAATGGCTGTATCACCACTGAGGTACGTCTAGTCAACCAGGCATCTGAGTGTATGTGGATGGATCTAAGCTTAACGCGGTTACAAAACTCAGAGGGCAAGTTAAGTTCTTTTGTGTTGTCTATGGCGAATATCACCTCGTTAAAGTTAGTTTCTCAGCAGTTGAGTCAAGCAAAAGACATTGCAGATGCTGCTAACAAGGCTAAGAGTGACTTTTTAGCAAATATGTCCCATGAGATTCGCACACCGATGAATGCCATTATTGGCATGTCTCAGCTTTGTTTGCAGACTGATTTGGACTCTAAGCAGCAAAATTACGTACAAAAAATTGACCGCGCCTCTAAGTCTCTGCTTGGGATTATTAATGACATTCTTGATTTTTCTAAGATTGAAGCAGGCAAGCTTGATATCGAATCTGTGCCATTCCAGCTCGACACCATGCTTGAAGATCTTAGCGATATGTTCTCAAGCAAGGTCGCAGATAAACAGTTAGAGTTATTGTTTGCGGTTGCGCCTAATATTCCAAGGCACCTTGAAGGTGACCCGCTGCGCTTAAGCCAAGTGCTTATTAATTTAATGAATAATGCGATTAAGTTCACTGAGCAAGGTGAAGTACTGCTATCGATAAGCCAACTAGAGCAAGTCGGCAAGCAGGTTGTGCTCAAGTTTAGTGTACGTGATAGCGGTATCGGTTTAACGGAAGAGCAGCGCAATAAGCTGTTTAAGTCATTTAGCCAAGCAGACACATCTACCACACGCCGTTATGGCGGAACAGGGCTTGGGCTAGCAATTAGCAAGCAGTTAGTCGAGCTAATGGGCGGTGAAATCGGTGTTGAGAGCCAGTTTGGTAATGGCAGTACTTTTTACTTTAGTGTGAGCTTAAAGGTTGCAGATGAAAAGCAGTTAAAAGTCGAACACGATGTTGAAGGAAAACGTATTTTAGTTGTTGATGATAGTGAAACTGCTCGAGATATTCTTCGTACAACGCTTGAGAATATGGGCTTTGAAGTTGATGTGGCCAAAAGTGGCCTCGAAGCCATTGAGGCATGTAAAATCCAAGATTATGCTGTCGCACTTATCGATTGGCAGATGCCTGAAGTGGAGGGTTTAGAAACAGCCAAGCAAATTATAGCTAACCAAAGTCAGCCGCCGAAGATCTTGATTGTATCTGCGCACGCAAGTCAAGATTTGACAATTAAAATGACTGATAGCGGTATTGCCGGTTATATCCCTAAGCCTATAAGTGCTTCACGGTTGCTCGATGGCATTATGTCATCGCTCGGTAAAAAAGCTGCTGTATCTGTCAGACGAAATGCTGTCGTTCTTAATCAACATTTGTTGTCGCAATTAAAAGGCAAGCGTGTCTTATTAGTGGAAGACAATGATATGAACCAAGAGATTGCCTGCGAATTTCTAGAGCAGGCAGGCATGGTGGTATCGATTGCTGAAAATGGCCAAGTCGCCCTAGAGAAGCTTACGATGCAAAGCTTTGATATCGTGCTAATGGATTGTCAGATGCCGGTTATGGATGGCTATCAAGCAACACGAGAAATAAGGCTTCAGCCAAATTTGGTTGATTTACCTGTCATCGCGATGACTGCTAATGCAATGGCTGGTGATAAAGAGATGTGCCTTAGCGCGGGAATGAATGATCACATTGCAAAACCAATCGAAGTCTCTTTGTTATATTCGACTTTGCTGAGCTATCTGGGCGCCCCCAAATCTACAGACACTGAGCGCTATCAACTTGGAGCCAGTAATGAGCAACAAGTATTATTTTGGCCGCAGCACCCAGAGATAGACATAGATAAAGGTTTGCAGTTGGTACAAAACTCCGTGCGTTTGTACCGCAGGATTTTTGAGAGGTTCTATCAAGGCAAGCTAAATGTTGCAGATAGAATAGGCTCTGCACTTATGCAGGGTAAAATCGAAGATGCAATATTACATGCGCATACACTTAAAGGTGTTGCTGGGAATTTAAGTTCGCCAAAGTTGGTAGAGCTTGCGAGGCACATTGAAGAGCAGTTAACGAACGAAACCGATGTTGACATCAGTGAAGAACTTGAGCAACTCGCTAAACTGGTTGGTTCAATTGGTAAGGCTATTGCTGACTGGCAGCGGTTAGTGGAGCAACAAGAGCAAATCGCGGATGAAATAGACGCAAGTGGAAAAACAGACTTAACACTTAACGCCATTACCAGTGAGAAACCTATCGTTGATACGCAAGATTCATTTAGTGATACGCAGTTAATCACGGTGATAAAGGAGCTATTCGTAGCGCTTGAGGAGGGTGACGCCGATGCTGTGGAAAAGATCCGCTACGTTCATCAGCATGTTCCTGCCCCCTTAGGCTTGCAAGTTGAAATGGCTATTAATTTGGTTAACAGTTATCAATTTGACGAAGCAATTGATTTATTAAAATCAATTTTTAGTGATATTAAATAATTGACTACGGTGATTATTCGTAAATAACTCCAGGTTTTTAGTGGTGCTAGGTAGTGCACGATAGGGCCTGGGGAGCGAATAAAGAGGAGTTTGAATGGATAAGGCCACTATACTGGTTGTTGATGATACCCCTGCAAATATAGATATTTTGGTAGGGATACTTGGACCTGATTATAGGGTGAAGGTGGCTATTGATGGTCCAAGAGCTTTGCTGCAGGCTGCGAAATCTAGCCCGGATTTAATTTTACTTGATGTGATGATGCCGGGAATGAATGGCTATGAGGTGTGCAAGCAGCTAAAGCAAGATCCACTAACAAGCCATATACCAGTGATTTTTGTAACCGCATTGACTGAGGTTGCTGATGAAACTCAAGGGTTTGAGCTTGGTGCTGTCGATTACATAACCAAGCCAGTTAGTGCTCCGGTTGTTAAGGCTCGGGTAAAAACACACTTAGCCTTATATGACCAAAAGCGGTTGCTTGAACAAGAAGTTAAGGCTCGTACCAAAGAGCTTGAACAAACCCGCTTTGAGATTATTCGCCGCCTTGGTCGCGCAGCCGAGTATAAAGATAATGAAACAGGCTTACATGTGGTAAGGATGAGTCATTATGCTCGTTTGTTGGCTATTGAGTCTGGTTTACCGGCGCAATACTGCGAGCTGATTTATAATGCTGCTCCGATGCACGATATTGGTAAAATTGGCACGCCAGATTCAATTTTAAAAAAGCCTGATAAGCTGAATGAAGACGAATGGATTGAGATGCAACGACATGCTGAAATTGGAGCAGAAATTCTCGGTGAACATAGTGACCCATTACTAGAAATGGCACGCAGAATTGCAATTAGTCACCATGAAAAATGGGATGGCAGTGGTTACCCACATGGTTTAGCTGGCACCGATATTCCGCTAGAGGGACGCATTATTGCTATTGCCGATGTGTTTGATGCATTAACCTCAATCCGGCCTTATAAAAAAGCCTGGTCAGTTGAAGAAACCGTTGCGCTAATTGAGAGTGAATCAGGCAAACACTTTGATCCAGAGCTCGTGGTGCATTTTAAGCAAGTTGTAGACGAAGCGATAAAAATTCGCGATAGCTATGGCGAAAATACGTAGTGGCATTACTGAATCAGCATAACTTTGTATGAGTTAGCAAAAAGGCGCATTAAGCGCCTTTTTTATTAACTAACAGAAGTCAGGTATTAATTGCAGCTTAGTCTTGTTCTTCTAGCGAGTATGGCAGTGCAATAAGGCTTAAAATTGAAGCTTCATCACCGGCAATTCTTAATTTTGCATCAAGCTCTGTGTCGTTAGCCAATACCGCAGTTAGCAATACTTGGCCATCACGCTGAGTGCTTTCGATAATGGTTCCAGCTCGGCGGAAACCAGCATCATCCTCTAACGCAATTTCAAGCTGGCTTTCACTGGTTAATGGCAACGATACCTGACCAGTTACAATATAAAGGGCACGCTTATTACCGCCGCGATACTTCATACGGGCAATGGTTTCTTGGCCCATGTAACAGCCTTTATTAAAGCTAATGCCATTAACTGCCTGCACGTTACACATTTGCGGTACAAATTGGCCTTGGTGGGCAGCGGCAATATTTGGGTAACCCGCTAGAATCTCCAGTACTTGCCATGCGCTTGCATCAAAGATAGGTTGCTCGATTTTAGCCACTAATGCATCAGCATGTGCTTGGTCGATAGCCAAGATATAACGACCGTTATCATGAATAATTACGCCATTATCAATCAAGGTGAGTTCAGCATTAAGCTCACCAAACTGTGTGGTTAGCCAAGCCTTTGCTTGCTCGCCGGCCACTCCTAGGAGTAACCAAGAGTCAGTGACGTCGGCTAAATCAGCTTTGCTAAATACGGCATACTTTTGCAGTTGTGGTAGGTCTAATGCCAAGGTGTCTTTTGGCATCATTAAGAATAGGGTGTCATCTTTGGCAAAGGTTCTAAAGGTCGCCAACATTTTACCCTTAGGATCACAATGTGCGCCCCAACGCCATTGGTCATTTTCAAGTGAGCTAATATCGGTGGTCACTTGGCCGTGAATAAAGCTGCGACCTTGCTCACCTGTGACAGACATTAAGCCTAAGTGTGAAAGTTCAGCAAAAAGCAGTTCTGGCTGTGGGTCGTTAAGAGACCAAGTAGGCTGAGAAGTTGACAGCGTCATCTGAGAGTCCAAGAATTAAATCAAGTAAGGACAATGATTGTACCGCTAATTTCCAAGCGTGCAAGCGCAGTAGCTCAAACAATTTGTGTCGCAGTAGATAAAAACAAAGGCCGTATAAACTGATTTATACGGCCTTATTTTACGTGCTATTAGGTTGGTGCTAACGCATCCGGTTTATAGCTTCAATCAGTGAAGTAAACGGGTTCTAATCGTCCCTTCAATTGCCTGCATTTCAACTAAGGCTTCATCAGCTTGATCTGAGTCGACTTCCATCACTACATAACCAATTTCAGCGGTAGTTTGTAGATACTGAGCAGCAATGTTGATGCCTTTCTCTGCAAACGCCGAGTTAATCTTGATTAGAATACCTGGGCGGTTGTGGTGAATATGCAACAAGCGAGATGTGCCTGTATGTTGCGCTAGCGACACTTCAGGGAAGTTAACTGCTGTCATGGTCGAACCATTATCAGAGTACTTAGCCAGCTTACCAGCAACTTCAATACCAATGTTTTCTTGGGCTTCAGCTGTACTGCCACCTACATGAGGTGTGAGTAACACGTTATCTAGGCCGCGTAGTGGGCTGATAAACTCATCGTCATTTGACTTAGGCTCAACCGGGAATACGTCGATTGCCGCGCCAGCAAGGTGATTTTCTTTTAGCGATGCCGCTAATGCATCAATGTCGACTACTGTGCCGCGTGAAGCATTAATTAAAATACTGCCTTTACGCATATTGGCTAACTCTTCAAAGCCAATCATGTTTTTAGTTTGTGGTGTCTCAGGTACGTGCAAACTGACTACATCAGAAATAGACAATAGTTGTTGTAGTGAATGCACTTGTTGAGCGTTACCTAGTGGTAACTTGTCTTCGATATCGAAGAAAATCACTCGCATACCTAATGTTTCAGCCAAAATACCTAGCTGAGTACCAATATGGCCGTAACCTATCACACCTAAGGTTTTGCCGCGAGCTTCATAGCTGCCAGAGGCGCTTTTTAGCCAACCGCCGCGGTGAGCTAGCGCGTTACGTTCTGGGATCCCACGTAGCAGCATGATAATTTCGCCTAATACTAATTCGGCTACGCTACGAGTGTTAGAGAACGGGGCGTTGAATACAGGCACACCTAGTTTTTCAGCTGCTTTAAGGCTGACTTGATTGGTGCCAATACAGAAACAACCAATGCCAACTAATTTTTCAGCGCGGGACAATACATCTTCAGTCAATTGGGTACGGGAGCGAATACCAATGAAATGTGCATCTTTTACCGCTGAAAGAAGCTCGTCTTCAGCAAGTGACGCTTTGTGATATTCAATATTGGTGTAACCAGCACGTTCAAACACATCTACCGCAGATTGGTGGACGCCTTCCAACAGCAGGATCTTAATTTTATCCTTGTCCAGCGAATGTTTCGCCATGATTTATGTACCCTTTTAGTTTATATGTATTATGTATACTTAATGCCACCGCAGAGACGACTAAACTCTACGTTGTAGGAGTGGTTTGGGTATAGACTGTCAATGTACTAAGGACTGTAAAGCCTCGACAACCGAAATTTGCTTCGAGAGTTCGAAAGCGTAACAGAGGTAACAAAGTAGCACTTTTTTTTGCGCCTGTGGAGGGCTAGATGGCTAAAGTGTTTGTTCTTAATTTAGAACAATATGGTATATGAGGACATTATTTTGCATAAAAGCATCGCGTGGCTAGTGGTATTCTTTGCCGTATTAATTTGGTCAGGGATAAACCCTAAAGATCAATTTACTTGGTTTTTAGAAGTGGCGCCGGCAATTATTGCCTTACCTATTTTAATCTTCACCCGTAAAAGTTTTGCGCTCACCAGTTTGGCTTACGTACTTATTTTGATTCACTGCGTGATTTTAATGGTTGGTGGGCATTACACCTATGCTGAGGTGCCGCTGTTTGATTGGATTGCAGATTGGACCGGCGGTGGTCGTAATAACTACGATAAGGTTGGACATTTGGCTCAAGGTTTTATCCCGGCGTTATTAGCCCGTGAAGTGTTTATTCGCCTTAGCGTGGTAAAAGTTGGCGCTTGGTGTAATTTCTTAGCGGTTTGTTTTGCGTTAGCCTTCTCTGCTTTTTATGAGTTGATTGAATGGTGGGTTGCAGAGCTAACCGGTGAAGATGCCGAAGCGTTCTTGGGAACCCAAGGCTACGTGTGGGACACGCAATCAGATATGGCAATGGCATTGATTGGTGCTATTGCGTCAGTAATTTTACTCGGGCGTATACACGATAAGCAATTGCGCCAAAAATTAGCTGAATAAGCAATCTTGTTGAGTTAGCAGAAGCACGAGTACTGCATCTTGTGTGGATAGTCTGTATACTTTACGCGCATCGTCTAAGCGGTGTGCGTAAATCATTAATTTAACGCTGTAACCATTTCTATGGATAGAAGAAGCTAGCATGTGCATTTTAAGCACAGTGTAAGTTGGCTTTATAAAGCGGAATGGTAGAACTTTTCAGGGAGAAAAGTGATGAGTAAAATTGACGAGGTTGTCTTCCTGCATCAGGTGGCATCTCCTTGCCACTTAGCAATACTTGCGGACTCAATTGGATTGAAAACTCGGGTGGTCTCGAATGTGGACCAGCTAGAAGCAAACGCTAACAGTAATTGCTTTTTTTTAGTTTCGCAGCAAGGCGCGGCACTCGACAGTAACGGTATTCCTTTGGTGGCGACTCAATTAGTTAAACATGTGCCTGTTGCCTTGTACCAAGTTGACCGCGACGGATTGAACGGCGAGGCGGCTTTACTCGGCGGGATCAGCGGTTTGTTGTTTCAAGATGAGCGAATGGATTTGCTGTTAACCGGTTTGCGCAAAATGCTGGTTAATGAGCTTTGGTTTGATCGCCCGTTATTAAGTAAGACTGTGCGCCATTTAATTAGTAAGGTTGAAGTGCCTAACAACCTATCCTCCGAGAGCTGTGAGGCAATAGAGCTACTCACTAAGCGCGAAAAAACCATTATCCAGTTGGTTTCTAGTGGGGCTCGAAATAAAGAAATCGCGACTAAATTAAGTATTAGCGAACACACTGTTAAGGCGCATATCTCGTCGATATTCCGTAAAACTCAAGCGCGAAATAGGGTCGAACTGTTGCGCTGGGCACAATCATTTGAAACGCACCTTGAGCTTTTCTCTCTAAGTCACTAGTTATATTTTATTTATGCTGCTTGGTATCCAACAGCGATAGCGGGCCTATCTAATCTTTATTGCTAAATAATGAGATGGCCTGCTTATTTATCCCTTTGATACGCTTGCTTTAATATCCGTTTAATACTTCATTGTTACTAATATCATAGCGACGACTAGCTGATATTTCGCCTAAACCTTGTTTTGGCCTCAAATATATCGACTAGGGTCTATTTTGTTAGGTTATAAACTTTCTAAAGTGTAGTTTTTTGATCTAAAGATTCACTTCTTGGCGAGTTTTAATACTCTTATAATTTGATTTATCACGGCTTGCTAATGTTAATTTATGTGAGTGCTGGTTTGCGTTAGGTTTGATTTTTGATCGCAATCAGTTTTGCTTAAGTTGATCTTTTTGGTGTTAGTGAGCCAGATGTTTAAATGCTGCTCAAAATCACAATTTATCTATGCTAAAACTTGCCGAATCTCTTGCAGCAAAGTTGTGCCTGTATACACTGCGCTCATATCAAGATTTTAACGGTAATAAATGTATGGAAGTTTTCATCAGTTTGTTCGGCATGCTATGTCTTATGGGATTAGCGGTCGCCCTATCAGAAAATAGAAAAGCAATTAACCTTAGAACAGTATTAGGTGCATTAGCATTCCAAGTGGCTTTTGGCGCTTTTGTTATGTATGTGCCAATGGGGCAGGCAGTGCTTGATGGCGCATCTAATGGCGTGATGCACGTGATTGGTTATGCTAACGAAGGTTTAACTTTCCTGTTTGGCGATCTGGCTAAGTTTGGTGTTGGCTTTATCTTTGTGATTAACGTGCTATTCGTAGTGGTATTTATTAGCGCATTAATTGCCGTACTTTATTATCTTGGCATTATGCAGCTGGTTATTGGCCTTATCGGGGGCGGCTTATCTAAGCTACTGGGCTCTAGCCGCGCTGAATCATTATCGGCAACGGCTAACATCTTTGTTGGTCCAATTGAAGCGCCATCAATGGTGCGTCCTTTCGTAAAACATATGACTCGTTCTGAGTTATTCGCGGTAATGACCGGTGGTTTAGCGTCAGTTGCTGGCGGTACCATGATTGGTTATATCCAAATGGGTGTTGACGTTAAATACGTGCTAACCGCAGCGTTTATGACGGCTCCAGCAGGTTTGCTGTTTGCTAAACTAATGTGGCCAGAAACTGAAACGCCAACCAACGACATCAAAAAAGTAATGGACGATGTAGAAGACAAACCTGCAAACGTGCTTGATGCTGCCGCTGGCGGCGCTGCCATGGGTATGCAGCAAGTATTGTCTGTATCGGCATTGTTGTTAGCATTCGTTGCGCTTATTGCTATGGTTAACGGCATGCTTGGTGGTATTGGTGGCTGGTTCGGCATTGAAGACTTAACCATGCAAGCTATCCTAGGTTACCTACTTGCACCGCTTGCTTGGGTGATGGGTGTACCTTGGAGCGAAGCAACACAAGCGGCATCGTTTATTGGCCAAAAGATGGTGATTAACGAGTTTGTTGCCTATATAGACTTCTTAAAAGTGGCTGACCAGCTATCTGAAAAAACTCAAATTATCATTAGTTTCGCTCTTTGTGGTTTTGCCAATATTGGTTCGCTGGCTATGGTAATTGGTGGTTTAGCGGCGCTTTGCCCTGAACGTCGACACGACTTAAGTGCATTGGGTATGAAGGCGTTAATCGCTGCAGCTCTAGCTAACTTAATGAGCGGTACCATTGCAGGTTTACTATACAGCTTAGCGGGTTAATGTGCCTGTAAGTCTGGCTTGAAATATTTATATTTTTATATCGAGCCGTCGTTTTCTAGCGCAAACAACGGCTCAATTTTTGAGGAAATATCATGACTCCACATATCAATGCCGAAAATGGCGCGTTTGCTAAAACTGTTCTAATGCCTGGCGATCCGCTACGTGCTAAGTACATCGCTGACAACTTTTTAGAAAACGCTGTGCTTGTGACTGATGTGCGTAACATGTTGGGTTACACCGGCGAATATAATGGCAAAAAGATCTCCGTGATGGGGTCTGGTATGGGCGTGCCATCAATCTCTATTTACGCGAAAGAGCTAATCACTGAATATGGTGTAGAGAACATTGTTCGTATCGGTTCATGTGGTGCAATCAGCGACAAAATCAAGCTGATGGACGTGGTTATTGCTATGGGCGCAAGTACTGATTCTGGCGTTAACAGAACCCGTTTTGCTAATACAGATTTTGCCATGATTGCAGACTTTAACTTGTTAAAGCGTGCTGCAGACTCAGCTGAAAAGTTAGGTGCTAGCTACCATGTAGGTAACTTGTATACGTCTGATCTGTTCTATTGCGCAGATGAAAAACGTTACGACCTGATGGAAAAGTACGGCATCTTAGGCGTCGAAATGGAAGCGGCTGGCCTTTACGGTGTTGCAACTGAGTTTGGCGCTAATGCATTAGCAATGATGACAGTAACTGATCATATTCGCCAAGGTCTGCATTTAACGGCAGAAGAGCGTCAGCAAACACTAAATGACATGATTAAGCTCACATTAGACGCAGTTGAAGAACTTCTTTAATCGCGATTAATGGTCGCTTAAGTTTACTTGGGTATCTTGCACGCCATTAGATAGTGCTCTGTTGTAAGTGTAACGTTTTACCCTATGGCCGCGGCTAGGCACATTAAGTTGGACGCCCAGCGTTATCAACAAAAAATACTAAGCCTAGTCGCGCGCCTATTCAGCCCAAATAGCAAACCTGCTGTTTGGGCTGAATTGTTTCTGTTCATTACATGATATCTATCCTGCCTATATCCCTATTACTTTTTATTCCCACTCTAAAGTTAAAACAGCCAAGCAAGATTTTGATAGGTTTAAAGATCTTTGCAGACAAAGTAGACTAGTTGCACTAATAGTATTTTTGGAAAAAGAAATGTCGATTTGGTTTAAGCCAGTAACGCTTGAGATCTGCGCTAAGATGGATGCCGGAATGCACGGTAAAGGCACCTTGATGCAAACGATGGGGATCACCATTACCGAGATTGGTGACGATTATATGGTAGCGACTATGCCCGCATCACCAGCTATCCATAATCCATTAGGCATTGTCCACGGCGGCGCAAATGTGGCATTGGCAGAAACGGTTGCCAGCTATGCGGCTAACTTTGCAGTCGACTTTGAAAACTACTACTGTGTAGGCCAAGAGATCAATGCTAACCATCTCAAAGCTTCACGTAATGGCATATTAACCGCCACGGCTAAGCCTGTGCATCTAGGTAAGCGCAGCTCAGTATGGGAAGTGCTGATTCATAATAGTGCGGGTGAGTTATGCTGTATCTCACGCATGACGGCGGCGGTAGTAAAGCGCTAATTGCCTTCACTAGAGGCTAAATCGCATTTGTCGCTGTAATTTGTTTGTTTCCCCCTGTTTTATTGGTGATTATTTGATCATAATAAAGTCATGTTTCGAGTATCTGTTGTTGGACTCAGTGAATACTGTGACTAAAAACTGCTCGGATAAAGCATGAGAGCAAAGTAGGAGGAAGCTATGGATAACGCAACAATATGGGAATGGGTTGGATATTTGGCGTCAGTAGTTGTCGCTATCTCGCTGATGATGTCCAACATTAAAAAGCTGCGTTGGTGGAATCTTATTGGCGCTGCGCTATTTGTGGCCTATGGCTTAGCTATTGATGCTATTCCGGTTGCGCTGGTGAATTTCTTTATTGTGCTGATTGACGCCTATTACTTAGTGAAGCTTTATAAAGCGGAATCACAAATTAACAACACCACAGAATTGTAAAAAATAGCCAGTTGAGGGAAGAAACGACTCATTCTTCCCTTTTTTAACAAAAGTAAATAGAGTTAAAACTCTCATTTTTGGCTTTATCCTCTGTTTTATTATCAAAAAATTGTAATTTTCTAGCATTTAAAACTCACAAACTCAAAACTTGTTGGCGATTAAATCTGAACATTTCGTTTATTGATTAACATCAATACTGTTAATTTAATTCAACACTACTCTGCAAGCTCTTAATTGAATTGAAGTTTATTCAGCTCGATTTCATTATGGTTTTTCAATCTACAATTCAGTTTAAGCTTATCTGATTTAATCGTTTTATTGTTTTTGATACAGCGTCTATTCTTATCACATCGACAAGCGGTGAGTACCGCGTTGCCATAGCGTATCGAAGATAGAGGATAAACCATGGCCACCCTATTTGATTTAATCGAAACTTGGTTGGAATCTAACCAAGATTGAGGAGTAATATTATGAGTCAGCAAAACCGAGTTCTTACCGCACAAAATGGCGCACCAATCAGCGATGACCAAAACTCACTGTCAGCAGGCGAGCGTGGTCCATTATTATTACAAGATTGGCACCTTATTGAGAAGCTTGCGCATTTTAACCGCGAGCGTATTCCTGAGCGTATCGTGCACGCTAAAGGTACCGGCGTTTACGGTAAGTTCACCCTGACCCGTGATATGAGTGAGTACACGATTGCTGACCACTTCAATGGTGTTGGTAAAGAAACTGAAACCTTTGTCCGTTTCTCAACTGTAGGTGGTGAAATGGGTTCTGCTGATGCAGAGCGCGATCCGCGTGGCTTTGGTCTACGTTTTTACACGACTCGTGGTAATCACGATATCGTAGGTAACAATACGCCGACGTTCTTCTTACGTGATGGCATTAAGTTCCCAGACTTTATCCATACGCAGAAGCGTAATCCACAGACAAACCTGAAAGATCCACATGCAATGTGGGACTTCTGGGCACTAAATCCAGAAGCTATGCATCAGGTGACAGTATTGATGTCAGACCGTGGTATCCCAGCTAACTACCGTCAAATGCATGGTTTTGGTTCACACACATTCTCTTTCTGGAATGCAGAAGGTGAGCGTTTCTGGGTGAAGTTCCACTTTAAGACTAAGCAAGGTATTGCTAACTTAACTGCTGAGCAGGCGGATATCCTTAAAGGTATTGATCCTGATTCGTCACAGCGCGATATGGTGGCAGCGATTACCGACGGTAACTTCCCTAAGTGGGCTGTAAAAGTGCAAATCATGCCAGAAGCAGAGGCTAACACTTACAAGATCAACCCGTTTGACCTTACCAAAGTATGGCCACACGCCGATTATCCACTGATTGAAATTGGTGAGTTAGAGCTAAACCGTTTACCGCAAAACTACTTTGCAGAAGTTGAGCAAGTGGCATTAGCGCCAAGCAACTTGGTACCAGGTGTAGGGGCATCGCCAGACAAGATGCTGCAAGCACGCTTATTCGCTTACGCTGACGCTCAACGCTACCGTATTGGTGCCAACTACAACCAGTTAGCTGTTAACTGCCCACATGCAACAACGGCTAATCATCATCAGCGTGGCGGAGCAATGGCGGGTACACAATGTCCATTCTCTGGTAGCCAAACAGGTGGTGATGCAAGCAGAAACTACGGACCAAACAGCTTTGATGGCTTACAAGACCAAGCGCAATTTGCTGAGCCACCACTGCGTTTAGATGGCGAAGCTGACCGCTACAGTCGTTACGACCAAGATGATTTCAGTCAAGCTGGTGATTTGTATCGTCTACTGCCAGAAGATGAAAAAGCGCGCTTGATTGCTAACATCGCTGGTACATTAAGTGTAGTAAGCGAAGCCACTAAACTGAAGATGGTAGAGCACTTTACCGCTGCAGACAGTGACTACGGTCAGCGTGTTAAAAGCGCAATCGGCATGTAACGCGACTCCGCTAACTTTGCTTTAGTAGGCGTTAGCCATCAGTCAGCAACAAAAAAGGCAAAACAGTGATACTGTTTTGCCTTTTTTTGTAGGTTGGGCTTTAGCCCATCAGGTTCATGGTTTCATGGGGGTAATTTGTCGGCATAAATGCCGACCTACAATGTGTGTTGTTAGCCTTTAGCACGAATTGATTAGCTCAGCTATTTAACCAAATTCTCATGCGCCCTCTAGTAGGTTGGCTTTAGCCCATCAGGTTCATGGTTTTATCGCTAAACTTGTCGGCATAAATGCCGACCTACAATGTGGTGTTGTTAGCCTTTAGCACGAATTGATTAGCTCAGCTATTTAACCAAATTCTCATGCAACCAACTAAATACTCAAGCCCTCTAGTAGGTTGGCTTTAGCCCATCAGGTTCATGGTTTTATCGCTAAACTTGTCGGCATAAATGCCGACCTACAATGTGTGTTGTTAGCCTTTAGCACGAATTGATAGGCTCAGCTATTTAACCAAATTCTCATGCAACCAACTAAATACTCAAGCCTTCTAGTAGGTTGGGCTTTAGCCCATCAGGTTTATGGTTTTATCGCTAAATTTGACGGCATAAATGCCGACCTACAATGTGTGTTGTTAGCCTTTAGCACGAATTGATTGGCTCAGCTATTTAA
>NZ_JAKILT010000054.1 GCF_023283535.1 Shewanella sairae
CGAGGCTGAGGGCGATAAGCCTAACGGCATAAATGCCGAGCGATGCAATACAACGCAATACTAGGCTTTGTAGGTTGGGCTTTAGCCCATCAATATACTGAATATAGTGATAGCTTAATTGACGAAGCTGAGGGCGATAAAGCTGACGGCATAAATGCCGTTTTACAATGAAAGAATAGCTAAGATATGGGCTTATAAAATAAAAAAAGCTGCAATGTGTGTCATTACAGCTTGTTCGTAATAAAGCGTTCGCCTTTGTTTATTCAGCAATATGCTGGAGTCGGTTCTAGCTGTTTTGCGCTTGCTTATCCATTACTTGCTTACGGTATTGCAGCAAGCTAAATACACCAAATAGGAATACTTGTAGGTAATCGCTCTTTTTCAGTTCGAGCAATTTGCTAAATAGGCTGTGAAAAATAAACGTCTGAAAGCAATGCATAAAGATTGTCATGGCAAATAAGATATTGAGTACCACTGCAACGCTGCCATCAAAAGGCATGATTAAGTTGTACACCATCATTAACCAAGCGACTCCAGTAACCAACTTTCCTAGCACGAGCATAATGTTCATTTAATTTACTTCCTCAGAATCACTATTTGTTTCCGCTGCACTCTCTGTTGCAGTGTATTGATATAAACGATAGATAACTTGGCCAGCTTTTTTCTCTTTCAGCAATGACCAACTCACAGGCACGTTAAGCATAGCGATTTCACTTTCTGTTTCAACGTAGATGAGTGCATCATCGTTTAGCCATTGGTGTTTATCGATAAGTGCGATACTTTTCTCGGCGAGTGACTTTCTAAAAGGTGGATCGATAAAGGCAATATCAAAACCTTCGTTTGGCGTATTGGCAAGTAAGGCAAGGCTATCGCCTTTTATCACATCGGCATTTTCGCATTTAAGTGTCGCAAGGTTAGCAACGAGCTGTTTAGCGGCTTGCGTTTGTAATTCAAAGATCTTGGCATAGCTAGCGTACCTAGAAAGTGACTCAAGACTTAATGCGCCGCTGCCCGCAAAGCAATCCAGCACACGAGAACCACGCACATCATTAGCTATCCAGTTAAACAAGGTTTCGCGCACACGATCGGTCGTTGGGCGTAAGCCCTCAAGATCGTGGATCGGTAATTTTCGTGATCGCCACTGGCCTGAAATTATCCTAACTTGACCGCTAGAAGGTCTTTTATTGACCATGGTATCCTCGTGATTTTGCCTGATGAAAGAAAGTGGTAGACTATGCCGTCTGAAATAAGGGCGTTATTTTATATCAAAGCATAGCTAAAAGGGAAAAAGCAGTATGCTGAATCTTTTAGAATCGCTTTTTTGCTGTTTTTATCAGCGAAATTTGAACATAATTTTGATATAACGTCCTCCACCCTAATGCATTTATGTACAGCTATTTGAGCACCGGTATAACACATGGCAAAGAAAGGTTTTTTTTCCTGGTTCCGCAGGGACAAGTCTAAAGAAGAAGCGGAAGCTGCTGAAGCGGCAAAATTAGCAGCTGAACAGCAGGAGCAGGAACAGCTCGCAGCTGAAAAAGCAGCCGAAGAAGCACGTATTGAAGCTGAACGTCTTGAATCTGAAAGAGTGGCTGCCGAACAAGCTGAAGCACAAAGAGTTGCTGCAGAGCAAGCTGCGGAAGCTGCTCGAATCGAGGCTGCACGTATTGAAGGTGAACGTCTTGAATCTGAAAGAGTGGCTGCCGAACAAGCTGAAGCGCAAAGAGTTGCAGCTGAAGCAGCTCGAATCGAGGCTGCTAGCCTTGAAGCTGAGCGTCTTGAATCAGAAAAAGTAGCCGCCGAACAAGTTGAGGCGCAAAGAGTTGCTGCAGAGCAAGCGGCTGAAGCTGAACGTATCGAGACTGCTCGTATTGAAGCTGTGCAAGCTCAAGTCCAAAGAGCTGCGGCGGAACAAGCTGAAGCACAAAGAATTGCGGCAGAACAAGCAGCTGAAACAGAAGCCCGAATTTTAGCAGAGCAAGCCGAGAGTATCAGAGTTGCTGCTGAGCAGGCTGAAGCGCAAAGAATCGCAGCAGAGCAAGCGGCTGAAGCTGAACGTATCGAGGCTGCCCGCCTTGAAGCTGAGCGTCTTGAATCTGAAAGAATTGCCGCTGAGCAGGCCGAAGCGCAAAGAATCGCTGCAGAACAAGCTGCGGAAGCAGAACGTATCGAGGCCGCTCGTATTGAAGCTGAGCGTCTTGAGTCTGAAAGAGTTGCCGCTGAGCAGGCTGAAGCACAAAGAATTGCTGCAGAAAAAGCGGCAGAAGCTGCTCGAATCGAGGCCGCTCGTATTGAAGCTGAGCGCCTTGAGTCTGAAAGAGTTGCCGCTGAACAAGCTGAAGCGCAAAGAATAGAAGCTGAACGTGTTGAGCTAGAAAGGATTGCTGCAGAGCAGGCTGACGCTGCTCGTATCGAAGCTGAACGCCTTGAGTCAGAAAGATTGGCTGCTGAAGAGTTAGCAGCGCAGCAACTGGCAGAGGAAAAATTAGCAGAAGAGCAACCAGAGCCACAGGCTAAGCCTGTTAAAGAAGGCTTATTTGCCCGTCTTAAGCGTGGTCTAAAGCGTACAAGTGAAAGCATTGGTAGCGGTTTTATTGGCTTATTTAGCGGCAAAAAGATCGATGACGATCTTTTTGAAGAGCTTGAAGAGCAGCTATTAATTGCCGATGTGGGCGTTGAAACAACCACACGCTTAATTAAAAACTTAACTGAGCAAGCAAGTCGTAAGCAGCTTAAAGATGGCGAAGCCCTTTATGAGCTATTACGTGAAGAGATGCAAAAGACGCTCGATCCTGTATCTGTACCTCTTATTCCTGAAAACGCTGATGGTCCATTTGTGATCTTAATGGTTGGCGTTAACGGTGTGGGTAAAACCACCACCATTGGTAAGCTTGCTAAGCAGTATCAGGCACAAGGTAAATCTGTGATGCTAGCTGCAGGTGATACGTTCCGTGCTGCAGCGGTTGAGCAGTTGCAAGTTTGGGGTCAACGTAACGACATCCCAGTTATTGCCCAGCATACAGGAGCCGATAGTGCGTCTGTTTTGTTTGATGCATTACAAGCGGCACGAGCGCGTAATGTTGATGTATTGATTGCCGATACCGCAGGTCGTCTGCAGAACAAAGCTCACCTAATGGACGAGCTTAAGAAAGTGGTTCGCGTGATGAAAAAGCAAGATGAGTCAGCGCCGCACGAGGTGATGTTAACCCTTGATGCGAGCACGGGTCAGAATGCGATTAGTCAGGCACAGCTATTCCAAGAAGCTGTTGGCGTTACCGGTATTACTATCAGTAAGCTTGATGGCACGGCAAAGGGTGGCGTTATCTTCGCGATTGCTGATAAGTTTGGTATTCCAATTCGTCATATTGGTGTGGGTGAGCAGATTGATGACCTACGTACCTTTAATGCGAAAGACTTTATCGAAGCCTTGTTTAGCCAAACTAAAGACGATAAAGACGCAAAATAACGTTAGCTTATAGATTCAGCGTTAACCTAAGATAGCTAAAAATAAGCACCCTGCGGGGTGCTTTTAATACTAACTAAAAAGACATCTTATTAATGATTCGATTTGAGCAGGTAAGTAAAGTCTATCCCGGCGGGCAAAAAGCCTTATCGGATGTGAGTTTTCATATTAAACGCGGTGAAATGGCTTTTTTAACCGGCCATTCAGGCGCGGGTAAAAGTACGCTGCTCAAATTGATCACTGTGATTGAGCGTGCTAACGGTGGTCGCGTGTCCATTAATGGCCATGATATCGCTAAAGTGAGCCGCTCACAGGTGCCTTACTTGCGCCGCGATATAGGGATGATTTTTCAAAATCACCACCTATTGATGAACAAGAGTGTGTTCGACAATGTGGCTTTACCTTTGATGATTGAAGGTTTTTCAATTGGTGAGATCCGTAAACGTGTTGCGGGTGCCCTCGACATGGTGGGCTTGTATGGTAAAGAGCGCCACAACCCGATTATGCTATCCGGCGGTGAGCAGCAGCGTGTGGGTATTGCTCGCGCGATTGTGAATAAACCTCCTCTATTACTTGCCGACGAACCAACCGGTAACTTAGATCCTAAGCTATCTATGGATATTCTACGTTTGTTCGAAACTTTTAATGATGCGGGCACCACTGTGCTTATTGCTACCCACGATCTCGGTTTAATTGCGCGAATGAAATATCGCACCTTGACCCTAAAGCAGGGACGAGTATTAGGTGCTGAGGAAATTAGCTCCCATGACCATATTGGCACTAACTGAGAATAAATGATGAGTAAACAACCTCAGATCAATCGCAGCAAGTTGCCACTGTCTGGCCGTATCGTGATGTTCTTTATCCGCCATATACAACATGCCATGGCAAGTATGGGGGAGTTATGGCGTAACCCTGTGTCGTCAATCATGACAATGGCGGTATTGGGTGTCAGCTTAAGTTTACCTGCTGCGCTACAAGTATTAGTCAAGAATGCTGAAACCATTACTGAGTCTTGGAATAGCGCTGCAGAAATTTCCTTGTTTATCGATGAAGGCCGCAGTGAAACTGTGATTCAAAGCCTGATCACTCGCTTGAAGGTGTATCCAGAAATTAGCGATGTAACTTATATTAATCGCGATCAAGCTTTAGAAGAGTTTCAAACCTTATCAGGCTTTGGTGAGGCGTTATCTTATTTGGACTCAAATCCATTACCAGCAGTGGTGATGGTGACTCCTAGTGTTAAGTATTCAAGCCCTGCCGGTGCCCGTGAGTTGTTACGCAAACTGGAACAAGAGCCTGAAGTCAGTTTCGGCCGTTTAGATATCGAGTGGTTAGAGCGCCTGCAAGCTGTGGTTAAGTTACTTGAGCGAACAGTCCTAGCCATTGCCGCATTATTGGTGTTGGCGGTGGTGCTTGTTATTGGTAATACCATACGTTTAGCGATTATGAACCGCCGCACCGAAATTGAAGTGATGAAATTGGTTGGTGCGACAGAAGCTTTTATTCAGCGACCATTTTTATATACTGGTATTTGGTACGGTGTGATTGGCGGCTTCTTAGCTTGGGTGATTATTAATTTATTGGTCTGGTATCTAGATGGTGCTTTAGCCGACCTACTAGGGTTATACGGCAGCAGCCTGCACATGGAGTCGCTTACTATTGGCGAGCTAGGGCAATTAGTTTTATTGGCATCTTTCTTGGGCTGGTTAGGTTCATATCTTTCAGTGCGCCAACACCTAAGAGCAATAGAACCGTCATAATCAGCCGCTAAACTGGCGTTTAATTGGTAGCTTAAAAGATGAACTTTGTTTCATTTGCGTTAGCTATTGCTAGGTGTAATATTTTATTGGCAGTGATAAGCACCAAAGTTTGCTTAGCGTTAGTGTGTTTTGATACATATTAGATAAGTACGATGGTTGACATATTTTGTCATTTAGTCGATAGTTCACTGTCCATTTTGATCATGAATGGTCAGAAAGTAGATTTTTAGCAAGACCTTTGTAAGAAAGTAGTAGGAGCGTAAATGACAGATCAAACGCAATCAATGGCACTAATGGTTCCCCAAAGTAGCGGAAGCCTCGAGTCTTATGTTCATTCGGCACACAACATTCCTATGTTGGAAGCGGATACAGAATATGAGCTAGCGAAGCGTCTGCAAGAAACGGGTGATCTACAGGCTGCGAAGCAGTTGATTATGTCGCATCTACGTTTTGTAGTACATGTTGCTAAAGGTTATTCTGGCTACGGTCTACCGCAAGCAGACTTAATCCAAGAAGGTAATATCGGCCTGATGAAAGCGGTTAAGCGTTTCGACCCAGATGTGGGCGTTCGCTTGGTATCGTTTGCCGTGCATTGGATTAAAGCTGAAATTCATGAATACGTGCTTAAAAACTGGCGTATTGTGAAAGTCGCTACCACTAAAGCGCAACGCAAACTGTTCTTTAACCTACGTAAAGCTAAAAAGCGTCTAGGTTGGTTTAGTGACAGCGAAGTAGGCATGGTTGCTGACAGTCTAGGTGTATCGAAAGCCGATGTCACCGAGATGGAATCACGTATGGCGGCGCAAGATCCTGCATTCGATCTGGCCAGCGATAACGATGATGAACACGATTATGCGCCTATGCATTATCTTGAAGACCACTCTTCAGATTTAGCGTCTCAAGTTGAAAATGACAACTGGGAACAAAATAACCAAGCGCGTCTGCTATCTGCCATCAAAACACTTGATGAGCGTAGCCAGCATATTCTTAAAGCGCGTTGGTTAGACGAAGACAAGACGACATTGCAAGATCTAGCGGCAACTTATCAAGTGTCGGCTGAACGTATTAGGCAATTAGAAAAGAATGCAATGAATAAGCTGAAAGGTTGTATGGAAGCCTAGTTTCCATAGTGTGCCCTAATCGCTTAGCGATAATTAAAACCTGCTTTTTAGCAGGTTTTTTTATGTCTGGAACATTTATGCCCAAAGCCCATGGATGGAAAGCTTTGGGCGTTATGTCTGGAACATTTATGCCCAAAGCCCATGGACGGAAAGCTTGGGGCTTTATGTCTGGAACATTTATGCTAAAACTCCTCCCTTCCCATGTAGGGAAGTCTGCATATATGCTGGCTGCAAGCTATTGCAGCCAAAGATGCTGAGAAGTTGGTTTGATGCTTCAGTTTTCAGACTAAGACCTTGCTAAGCCTATTTACAACAGTAAGTTAGTGGTGATAAGTTAACCGCCAACCTATTAGGGTATGAATAAAGTTCATGCTGTTAGGGAGACATTAGGTCTGCTTTTTAGGTAAATTAGCGAAATAAAAAGTCATCAGAATATAGGGAAAATGAGATGAACGAAGTGACATCAGGAAGTGGCGATGCAAGTCAGAGTAATGCCAAAATAGTCTACATCTTATACTTGGTAGCCTTGGTTTTTGGTATTACCGGTATCGTGGGTGTGGTTATGGCTTACATCAACAAAAGTACCGCACCTGAATGGCTGCAGTCTCACTACCAATATCAAATCCGAACATTCTGGATTGGCGGTCTATTTATGTTTGTTGGTGGCTTATTGTCGCTGGTATTAATTGGCTGGTTTGTATTGTTATTCTGGGTTGTTTGGTTAGTTATTCGTTCAATTAAGGGGATACAAGCATTGGATGCAGGCAAGCCGATTGAGAACCCAACGAGTTGGTTATTTAACTAAGTTAAATAACGGTAATTTTGTCTAATCAAACTTCGTTTGATAAAAATCATGAGCTTTCTGCTCGTATAGGGTCGGAAAGGGGTCTATAGGGCCCCTCTTAGCTGTCTCTGCCTTATTTTGGGGAAGTCCATATCATGCCGCTTTTGTTGATAAGATTCTTTACTGCTTCGGCAATTTAGCTGAGGAGTCGGTGCTTTCTGTTAGTTGGGTTATGACTGCAAGATAGGTGTTTCTATGACGTTTTCTAAGAGTCCAGACTACAGACAATATTCGCTTTCTGAGCTTTACGATGTAAAAGAACATATTGATAAAGAAGCCTTTCCAAATAGGTATAAGCTACTTATTGATGAAATCGAGTTGAGAAAGCAACTACCAGAGCAAGAGGCGGAATCTAGTGTATTTAGCAAAACTGAGAAGATATTAATCCTAAAAAGTATAATGGTGCTTGCTGTTGTATTTTTTTCTCATAGTTTATTTAAAGCCTATGAAACGGGAATAATTACAGCTAGAGGAGGTGATGAGTATCACTTAGCGACTAATTCAATGGGATTTTATTTCATTGTAGTTTTTCATGCTCTTTTTCTGTTTTTTGCGATTTATTTTGTATTCTTCAGCTCGGAAGAAGACTGCTAACACAAAATGAAACGGGTATTACGCCTTAACTGCCTCAATCACTTTTTTGCGTATAACCTTAATCCCAGCACTGCTAACCTCTGGCCAAGGGTAATAACACCTTGGCCTTTTGAAGCGAGCGATTTTGTCCGCTAGAAATGCGGTTAACTCGGCTTCTGGGGGCAAGGCCTCTTGGTTATTATTACTGGTATTTAGCAGTTTAATAATCGCTGCGGGTAGAGTGCCAAACTGAGTGTCGTTAACAGGGAATACGATGGCATCACTGATCTGCGGGTGCAGCTTTAGAGCGGCCTCTATCTCTTCAGGCTGGATATTCTCGCCGCCGCTGATAAACATGTTATCGGCACGGCCATCGATACAAAGATTACCGTTTGCATCGAAGTGACCTAAATCTTTGGTGTAGAACCAGCCATTTTTATGGAGCGGTAAATTAAAACCATCTTTGGCTAAATAGCCGAGAAACAAGCATTCGCCCTTTAGCCAGATTTCACCATCAATAATCTTAAGCTCACGCCCCGATAATAGTTTGCCACTGGAGCCGTCGGTGCGGGCGGTGCCTGTGGTGATCTGCGATCCCATTTCAGTCATGCCGTAGCTGGTGTAGGCTTTGATATCACGTGTGCTTAGCTCTGCTAATAGGTCGGCTGAGATTGCGCCGCCACCAAGTAGCATGGCTTTAACCTGCGCGAGACAGTCGTCTTCTTCACTCTCTTCACTCTCATCTTTCTCTGCACAATGGAGTAACTGCTGCAGTTGGGCACTGACTAGCGATAGATGAGTAATGCAGTCTCTATTAAGTTGCTGAGCTAATGCTAGGTTTTTATCTTCAAACACTACACAAGCGCCTGCTAATGCGCAGCGATTGGCAATGGCAAGTCCGCCGATATGAAACAGCGGCAGTGACAATAACCAGCTATCTTCGGCTGAAAGTTTGATGAGCTCCTTTGAACCAGCAGCGCTGGCGATATGATTCGCGAGACTGTGGGCTGCGGCTTTTGGGGTACCACTGCTGCCGGAGGTGAGTATCGCATTCACGGCAGTATCGAGATTAACTAAAGCAGCTTTTGATTCACTTAGCGCATGAAAGTCAAAATTCACTTGAGTGAGTGTCTGCTGGCTCTTTAGCGCAATATTAAGTTCTGCATACTGCTCTGCTACTGATGGTACAAGCCAATAGTAACGATATTGGTGGGTAACAGTGAGCTCAACGATTTGCTGGGTTGCAAAGCGAGGTGAGATAGGACAAAACAGCACACCTGTGTCAACGCATGCCCAATAGAGCTGCAAAAGCTGCGGGCAGTTATGACTAATACAAGCGAGACGATCACCGGGCTTTAGGCCCAATTCAGTAAACTGCTGAGCCAGGGCAATAACTTGCTGGCTTAGCGTTTGGTAACTCACCGCTGCGCCATTAAATAGATAAGCTGGCGCCTCAGCTTGGCATATTGCCTGCTGGTGGATGGGAGACACATTGTGCTTTTTGCTATTAACCGTCATATCTCTGCGCCGCTTATCTGTTCGATTTGATCCGTTAGCTATTACTTGTACTGGCTAGCAGCGGTAAATCGGCAAGCTTTAAGCAATTTGCTTTGCCAGTACTGACTACTAAATCTTGGCTAAAGGCGGCAAGGGTGTCGAGTCCTGGAATTTCATCTGGGGTAATAATGCTGGCTAAGCGGTTTAAGGCTTCAATGCCAAGGCTGGCTTCTAAGCTTGAACTCAAGATACAGCGCACGCCGTGCTCGGTGGCGGTATCGATTAATTGCTGCAGTTTCTCTATGCTGCCAATTAACATAGGTTTGATGATTAGCGCGGTTAACCCTGCTTGCATTGTAAATTGGTAGTCTGGGCTATTTAACGATTCATCTAGTGCCCATGGCATCTCTATCGCCTGATAAAAAGCCTGATTGTCGTCAGGGTTTTGGCAAGGCTCTTCAATATACTCAATACTCGCTAGCGGCAGGCAAGCGGCGAACTCAATTGCTTGCTCTAGGTTAAAGCCGCGATTGGCATCTAAGCGCAACTTTAGATTTGGGCGAATAGCTAAGATTTGGTGAATAAGCTTGATTTCATCTTCAAGTGCGTCTTGAGCGACTTTCACTTTTACCGCATAAACGTTATCCGCGAGGCTAGCCACGCGTTCGCTTACTGCGCTTACTGCGCTTAATGGCTCATCATTGTGGCGATAAATAAGTGGAATCGTGCGCGGGGCAATGGCGTGACCATCAAATTTTCCTGCAAGTTTTGCATGCAGCTGACTTAGGCCAAATGCAAGTGACGGCAAGGTACTTTCTTGGGCAAAGTCCAATAGCTTATCAATAGATTGTTGCTGCAATTGCGGCAATATCGTACTTAGCTGTTGAGTCACGTCGGCAAGGGATTCACTGCTAAACCCGCTTAATGCTTGGCCTTGATTATCTAGACCCGAAAGCGGCGAGATCTCAACTAAAGCTTGCTGCTGTCTAGTGCTATTGCTCGCAATTGCGCTAAGCACAAGCCCTGAACGTTGCGCGATACGCAGTTTACCAACGGGTAAAGGTTTATCTAAATCGACAGTAAACTGATGCAGGCTTAATTGAGTTAGCGTTAATGGCGTTAGTTGCTGTTGCGTCGTTGTCATTGGCCTACCTGCGTCGTTATGGTTATTTCGGGAATGAGTGTTAGCGAATATAGGCTAACTAAAAAGGGTGCGCAATTTATTGCTAAATGCCTCTGGCGCGGCTAAGTGCACGTTGTGACCACTGGCGTTAATGCAATGCAAAGCTAGCGGTTGTTGCTGCTGCCAGCGACTTGCTAGCGCCATAAACTTACTGTCTTGGTGACCAGCGATAAAGTGGCTGGTTACTGTTAGCCTGCTTGGAATATTCCAAAGTTCGTCTTGCTCAGCCAATGATGTGGCTTGGTAGCAATTAGCCAGTGCAAGTGGATTATTATGGCTGCGCTTTAATACTAAAGAGCGTTGTTCGGCAGTGGTTAAATCACTGAATACCGCTTGTTGGTACCAAAGGGTTAAGAAGTCCGCTATCGCTAGAGTACAGAGCTTATTCGCCCATGCAGCATCGTTTTGCTTGCGAGCAATTTTATCTGCCTCGCTTTGCAGTCCTGGGTGGCAGGACTCTAATACTAAGCTTAGGAGTTGCTCTGGATATAACTTGGCAATATGCAGTGCAATACGTCCACCTAATGAATAGCCAACTAAGTGGTAATGCTGAATATCCAGTAATGATAGCGTTGTAACAATTAGCTCTACACAGCGGTTAAACCCGGGCGTAGGTAATTGTAGTTCATCGCAATTTAACGTCTTGTTATCGCCATGACCGGGCAGGTCGATGCAGATGCAGTAAAAATCATCTTGTAGCTGCGAGATGATTTCGTTCCAATCACCTTTGCTGCCTAAAAAGCCGTGTAAAAACACCACGGCAGGTGCATCGATATTACCTGAACAGCGATAACTGAGCATTAGTGCTGTTTTACCCAGTTGGCGATTTTCGCAATTTGATCGCTAGCCTGGTTTTGGCTCACACTGACCTCAATGACCGATGGCCCTGAGTAGGTCATCGCATATTCATAGGATTCTATAAAGTCTTCAATTGAATCAACTTGATTGTAAGCTAGACCGAACATAGCTGCACCGAAACCGAACTCAAGCCCGTGAGACAAACGATAATAATCCGTACGTAGTTGCTCATTAGGCACAGGCAATAGATTAAAGATATTACCGCCGTCGTTATTTAAAATAACGATAACCAATGGGCTGGTAACAGTGCGAGCGATAGCTAACGAGTTTAGATCGTGCAGCGCCGAGATATCGCCAATAATTAAGGTGGTTGGTTTACCTTCTGCGGCTGCAACGCCGCAGGCGGTTGCTAATAGGCCATCAATACCAGAGGCGCCGCGGTTGGTGTAAACCTTAGCGCTATCGCTGCTAATCGGGGCAAACATATCGTAAAGACGCACGGGTAAGCTATTACCAATAAACAGCTGTTGTTGGCTGGTTTGTCTGTTAGCGATTGCGCGAATGGTTTGCGCTTCGCCAAACTCAGCATGATCAATTTGCTGTTGATACAGGGTTTCTAGCTCGTCGTTATGCTGAACCAGTTTAAGTGCCCAGTTTGCTTGTGATGATCTTGGCCAAGGCAAAGCTGCAATGATATGAGCCGGTGCTAGCCAAAGCTGTTTTGGCTTGTTGCTTGGATCGAGTCTTTGCTGGTGTGGAAGCACCTGCCAATAATCTTTCCATTCTTGCTGTTCTAAATAGCTAATAAGGCGCTTAGATAGAATTCGGCCACCGAAGACGATGACTTTTTCTGCCTGCGCTAATAGGGCTTTGGCCTTTGGCTGGTGCAATAGCTGGTCGATATTACCAATCGCGCCAGGATGTTGCCTTAGCTGCGACTGTGCGTCGGTCACAATGGGCCAACCTAGCTTTTGTGCCAGTTGAATTAAGGCTTCACTTTGTTGTTCGGGCGCTAACGTTGCGGCAACGATAACGCCTTTACCGTGCACGAATCGGGCAAGTGCGTCTGAGGTGGGTAATTGACCTACATTCATTGTCGCGTACTGGCTGTAAGGCGTTGCTTGCTGTTGCCAGAACTCAATCGGTGCAAGGTAGCGAGAAAAGTCAGCGATAGGCTCACTTGGATACAAAGGTTCGCGATACATACAGTTGATATGAACAGGTTGCGACTGGTTGTTCACGGCGTCATCAAGCAAGCTTAATAACGACTGCGGGGGAATATTCATGTCCGGCGTAGGCAAGTTAACTTGCTTAGCATATTGCGCAAATATTGCTGGTTGAATAATGGCTTGGTTAGCACCGCAATCAATTAACTCTGGAGGTCGGTCACCTGATAGCACAATTAAGGGCACATGGGTCAGCCACGCCTCAACGATAACAGGGTATAGGTTGGCAACTGCGGTGCCTGATGTGGTAATTATCGCAACAGGAGCTTGGCTAGCTTTGGCTAAACCTAATGCCATAAAGCCGAGCCCGCGTTCATCAAAGTGCAAATGTTGTTGCAATTTAGTTTGCTTTGCTGCCGCTAATGTTAGTGGTGTAGAGCGCGACCCCGGCGCCATACAGACATGCTTAACACCTAAGCGAGTCAGCTCTTCTAAGATTAACGTTCCCCAAAGTAGGTTCAGTTCTGCAATATGTTCAGTGTGCATAGATAATTACCATATCATTGATAGCCTTAGTTTAACTTGCTTTCGTGTAAAGGAGTATGATCCCTCTTAGGTTTTCTGAGTCGCTAGCACTTCTTAGTAAATAATAGCCATAGATAAATAGCCAAAATGTCAGTTTTTTATATTTTTATACCTAAAAATAGGTATTTGCGTGATTAATGTTGTAAAACCTTTTAATTATCAGTGTTATATTCCGCTAACAATAACAATTAGAAGATAGATTGTAGGTTTTATCGCCATGCGTAAGGAACTTTCTAAGTTAGATTACTTCACTCTTAAAGTTTTTATCGGTTTAGTCGAGTTTAAAAACGGTTCAGTAGTCGCTCAAAAATTAAATACCACCCAGCCAAAAGTCAGCCGAGCATTAAGTACTATGCGCGAAGTGCTTCATGATGAGCTTTTTGTTAGGCGCCAATATGGCGTTGAACCTAATCTAATGGCTGATAAGCTTTATCCTATCGTTAAAAAGATTGTGCTTGGTTTTGAAGAGATAGCCGATGTTTCTGCACAAATGCCAAGTAAAAATCAGTTAATTATTGCTGCGCAAGAGCACTTATCTGGCTTCTTAGTTGATTCGATTACTGAAATTTATGAACAACAAGGGCTTGATATGTCGGTAATCATTCAGCCTTGGAGTGACAATGTTCAAGAGTTGCTGGCACAAGGTAAAATTGATTATGCGATTACCGTTAACTCTAAGCCATCAGATTTAGTTAAAAATACTAAAGTTGGTGATGTTAAATATTATTTTCTAGCGGCGAGAAAAGGTCATCCTTTTTTCCAGCAAACCTTGTCTTTTAGTGAGTTACGCAAGCACAAATTTGTGTTTATTAACTACTCTAAAGTTGGGTTGGTTGAGCATTGGTGTGAGACTTATGCCAAGGAACGTGATCTTGATATTAAGATCAGTTTCAAAACAAGCAGTTTGGCGATGGCGCTTAATCATGTGGCTAAAACAGATGATATTTGTTGGAGTGCATCCATCTTCTCTTATCCTTACTTAAGCACGCGCAGTGATATCGACTATGTTGATGTAACTGACTTCTATGAAAACGTGTTATTTCCAGCAGGAAGCGCACCTTCATTTGATTATTTTTTACAGTATCACCACTGTCACGATAATGATTTCTCGAATGCGTTAAGTGAATTATTACAGCAAAAACTCCTACATGCTCAGCAACAATACGAGCAGCAAAAGCTCAAATAGGTTAGATCTCCTTTTTGTTAATGCAGAGAGGAGAATAACTTTCTCTTAAGTATTCATCATGATGGATACTACTTTTTATCAATTGAACCCTCTTTAGTTGGCTTTTTAAGTTGCATTGTAATTACTTGTTTTAAAAGATAAAAATAATGTGACTATGAGAGCAGATATTCTAATTTAAGCTTTGATAAACGATTGTATTGGTATATTTTATCATCAGTTTAGCGGCTGGTTTTATCTAGACTGAAACATCAAAATTGTGGGTTTATGTTGAAGCCTTTTTACTTAAAAAAGTAAAAAGGCCCGCGTCTGATGAAGGGCGCGGACCTTTGCAGGGACTGGTAAAGTATGTTACTCGTCAGCTTCTTGCTGGTACTGCTGCATATTCATCTTACGCGCGAGATCTTCAGGCGTGTGATGACAAAGACCACAATCTTTTTCTAAGGTTTTTTGACTGGGTAGTACCGGAGGAAGGTCATCTCCCTCTTTCCAGCGATGGCAATCCATGCAGCTCACTGCATCTAGATGAACTTCAGTATCAATCCAGACATGAGCGGGCGTTTTTTGCCACTTTTCATCGTGGCATTCATTACAACTATCGAGGGCAGAAGCGTTCACACTAACGAATAAAAGCAGTAAGGCGGTTAATTTTTTCATATCATCTTCCTTTTAAGGTGATGAATTTATTGTTGTTGTGGTTATTGATTCACCTATATTCAGTATTCTACCTAGAATTCTTGATATTGTATTTTTAGCTGTGAGTATTTGCAGTGCGCAGCAATATTTTCACTTTGAAGAAAATACAATTTCAATAATCAAAAATAACTCTGGGTTAAATAAAGGAATAGAAGATGATAGACGTCGACGTAAAGGCGTTGGTGATCTTTAGATCAGTTTATGAAACTGGCTGCTGTGGTGAAACTTCGCGCCTGTACCGTATTTCTAACTCTAAAGTGACTCGATATTTGTCGAGCTTAAGAAACTATTACCAAGACTCGCTCTTTATTAGAAAAAAAGAGGGGTTTATTCCCACCGCTCGTGCCAAGGCTATTTACCCAAAGGTTTGTGAAATCACCAATTTGCTGCATCAAATCAGCGTTAATGAAGCTTGTGTGAAGCCAAAAAAAGAATGCACTATTGCTGTGCCTCCTACGCTTTCAGTAGGCTTGCCTGAGTTCATGGATACAGAGTTGGAAAGTTGTAGTTTAAGCACTTCGACCCATGTTAAGCATGTGCGTCCGCAGACCTGTGAAGACATGCTGCAAGGCGGAATGTGTCTCGCGGTTATCCAAGATGATGATACACAGATTCAGGAGTCACTACAGCGCAATAAATCTACGCTTATGGCCTCGCCTATTGGTACGGGGGAATTTGTTTATATTGTCGCTAGAGATGAACACCCAGTGTGGTTTAGTGGGCTGACTTTAGCTGACATAGCCAATTACCCGTTTGTTGTTACTGCGATTGAAGGCTTTAATGATATCCAAGATCCGTTTGAAGTCTATTGTGAGCAAAACCAATTACCCTTGAGCTCTATATATAAAACTCATAGCCTAGCAGGGTTGATTACGAGATTGCGCAGTAGCGATGCGATTTCCTTTTTAGGCACGCACTGCGCCGCAGACTTTGTGGGGATGGTGCATGGGCTGAAGGCGGTGAAAATGTCTGCAGAGCAATATGAACTGCTGCATAGCGTCTTAAGTAAGCCGAGATACTCATTGTTATCCCGTAGCGATCATGCCTGTAATTGTCCTGAAGGGTTTGTTAATGGGATCAAGAGTTTCATTGCTGCCCAAATAGCCGAGCAGAGTTGAGCTGGTGTAGTGTTATAGCCCAGCTTAAGGCTATGGCTAGGGTTGCTCTTGCTGCTCCATGGCGATGTTGCGCATCTGGATCAGTTCGCTGTGGCGCAAATAGAATAGCTCGGCAGTACGGCGAATAATTTGATCTTCATATTGGCATAGATGGCCATCGGCGTATGCCAGCTGCCACATTGCTAAGATGAGCTGTTGTTTTTGTTCAACATCAAAGCTGTCATTAATTGCTTGAGTGAATTCATATAAAGACGTTGATTTTTCTTGCGACTTCTTGGCACTGCCAATCAAT
Source organism: Shewanella sairae (assembly GCF_023283535.1). Classification (GTDB taxonomy): domain Bacteria; phylum Pseudomonadota; class Gammaproteobacteria; order Enterobacterales; family Shewanellaceae; genus Shewanella; species Shewanella sairae. The sequence continues at coordinate 16,283 of NZ_JAKILT010000054.1, forward strand.
TCTTGTACATCAGCAATATCCAGATTTAGCGTTGTGGTGAGCAGATCTGGCAATAACTTGGCTTCTTGCTCCGACATGCTTTCGTCGGCCATAACAACCTCTAACAGTAAACTGGCCGCGGCGAGGTTCAAGTGCTCTGCACGCTCTTCATCTGAGAGTTGCGCTTGTGGATTACCAAAAAATTGTTTCAGTTTGGCGAGCATACTGGCTCCTTAAGCTTGAGGGGATATTTGCGGTTAATACTTATACTGATTGGTATTAGAGTATTTTTTAAAGCGAGAGTTCCTTCTCAGGATTATAGGCTTAATCACTGAGAAGGTTGGGCAACACTTTATAAAATAGCGCCTAGGCCTTTCATCAACAGATCTGATGTGCCAGCACTGCCATTGGTATCTAAATAGCTTGTGACGATATCAATCATAGGCGCGGCGAGATCTTTAGAGATCCCAAGCTTTTCAAAAGCATCGTAAACCATTGCGCCGCCTTGTAGAGACTCACCTAAGCCACCTGCTTTAGAGAGTAACCCTGACATGCCTGAATCACTATCTAGCTCTGGTACGGCACCTAAAAGGCCGTCTACACCGGGGATTGAGTCGGCAATTGAACTAAAATCATTACTACCCAATGAGCTTTGTGCCAAAGATAATAAGCTACCTAAGCCACCTTCAGCTTGATTTTGACTTAAACCGAGCTGCGACATGACACTACCCACTAGATCATTGGATTGCGCTTGCTCAGTTTGTTGCTCAGTGGTCTTTTTAGCTTGACCTAGCTGGTCCAAAATTCCGGCACTTGCGGGTGTGCTTAATAAGCTGGTGAACGTTAATAAAGCGGCAATTGTGAGTTTCATCTGGCTATCCTTATAAGTTGCTATTAGCTCCATTCTAGCTTTTTTAACAATTTGTTTGCATTTTTTTTGTTTGAAGCCACGAACTAATTGCTAATTTCAATTGTGCATTAACTTATAAACTTGGGTATCCTTAGCCCTAACTCATGTTATTGAATTTTATCTTGTGGAAAATCCTATGCCCTTGTCAGCAATATTGACTCAAGCTTTTAATTTTTTTAAAAACAATATTAGCCAGTTAGCATTTTTGTTCGTGCCAATTCTCTTTGTACAAGTTGGCATACAATTATGGTTAAGTTTAGAAATTAGCGCAGCGGACCTAGAAAACCCTCAATTCGGTACTAGCCATATGGTGGCAATGATGGTGCTGTTGCTAGTGTTTTCGTTTCTAATTGCAGCATTAACGCTATTTTTAGAAATTCGCTCACAAGGCCATAGTCCTAGCAGCGGCATGATATTAAAAACCAGTATTAACTTTGTACCAGCATTGCTGTTAGCTGGTGTATTTTCAGGCCTAGCGGTGCTTGCACCGGTATTTGTGTTGCTGGCTGCTGATCCAATGTTAGGTATTATTGGCTTATTTATCTCTGTGTATTTGTTTGCGCGTTTAGCATTCGTGAACTTTATGGTGGTGGTTGAAAGGCTGACACCAATGGAAGCTATTAAGCGTAGCTTTAGCTTTAGCGGTCCAATTGTGTTTAAAACCATGGCAATTTTCTTACTGTATATTCCGTTATCTCTATTTGGCGGTGTGCTAGCACAAGTAACACAGTTAGGTGGCATTCCAATGAAACTGATTGGTGATGTTATCGTCGCGTTTTTTGGTTTGTTCGTGAATGTTGCCTTGTTCCGTCTATATATGGTGTCACGCCCTGCGCCAGAAACACCGGGTAATATCGATAGTGAGTAAGTCTGCATTGACTGCTACTGTTTTAAACTTGGTAGTGATTAATGGCTGCATTAATCGCTACTGAGTCGGCCTGTTTCGTGGCTGAGCTGTGGGCTTAAATCACGTAACGGATTAGGTTGTGATTCGAGGTAAGCGTCTTGTTAAACGATATTGAGTTCGTCAGTCTGTTTTCTGAGGAGTTAGGTGAAGATTATCGCAAGGCCAAGAGTTACGTTAAAGACGTACCGACTCAGGCATTGCTGCATGTGCGTAGTTTTAGCCATAAATTAACCAGCTTGTTAGCTGAGCCTAAGCAAGTCCGCTTTGACAGCCCCAATCTATATGACCGTATTGAGCAGCTTAATCAACGACGGTTGATCGACGTTAAAACCACTCGAGCCCTACATAAACTCAGATCTGATGGTAATCGTGGGGCGCATCCAGAAAAGTACCACCTCACACCTGAACAATTACAGCAACTTAGCGAACGTGCAATTAAGCAGTTGTTATCGCTAGTGGAGTCGCAGTTTGTAAAGGTTACCAAGCAAGAAAAGCCAGAATACTACTTTGAAGAGTTCGACTCCTTAGCGGGGCGAGACCTCTGTTACCGTGCCGTAATGGAGCGGGATCCTGAGTCGCAGTATTTAGTGGGTATGTCACTTAAAACGCGTGCGCTCATGCAAAGAGAGCAAGAGATGGCATTGCAAGATAGCCGAGAGGAACCTGTAGAGGATCGCTCGACCGCCTCACTCAAGCAGGCAAGTTACTGGTTTGCTCAGGCACAGGCTAAAAATCTTAATGCGCTCTATGAACACGGCGTAGCATTAATTCACGGTTATAGCGGCGAAACTGACGTATTAGCGGGTGAGCAGGCGATAGCCAAGGCTGCAGATGCGGGGATTGCCAATGCGATGGCATTGCTGGGTTATTTTTATTTAGTTGGTAGCCAGCATTTTAGTGTTGATCTCACCTTAGCTGAAAAGTTTTTGAGCCAAGCGGCGAAACTTGAGCAATCGGAAGCCATGGCTAACCTTGGTGTGCTCTATTATCAGCAAGATAATTTAGCGTTTGCCTTCAAATATATTAACCGCGCCGCGCAAGCGGGTTTCCCTCATGCCCAATATCATTTAGCTTTGATGCTTGCGCGTGGCGAAGGCTGTAAACAAGATAGTGTGATGAGCGAATACTGGATGGCGGAAGCGGCTGAACAGGGGCAAGTTGATGCTATGCTGTCTCGTGCTCAAAGCATGTTGCATGATGATGCTGCTTTGGGACAGGATTTTTCACAAGCAGAAGCCTATCTGCGTGAAGTGATTAAATACGGCCATAGTGTACCGGCAATGATAGAACTTAGCATCGCACTTGCCGATGGTATCTTAGGGCGCATAGATGTGGTTTCTGCAGCAGCCTTGTTGAAAATGGCGCGTGAAAGGGCAAACCAGGCGGAGTTGAATGTGATTTTACCCTTGTGGCAGTCTTTAGCTCAGCAAGTGGATGCGGTGCTTACAGTGACGCAATCAAAAGATGAGCAATTATCACTTAATAAAGCCGCTGAGTTATTATCAGAATCGGTCGAGTAGCAATGAAGTAGCTGATTGAGCGACGATGATGTAGCTCAATCATAGCTAAATGTGATTTCTCGTTAGGGGGGGATGCTTCCGACATTGCCGTGACACGAATTATTTTCATCTAGCACTTCAATAACGCCTATCACCGCCAATAGCCTAGTGATTTTAAGGTTTTTGGCTAAACCCTCTGCTTTTTGTTTTATCGCAAAATCGACCGCTCTAATTGTATAATGTATACTCTTTTGGGACTTTTACCATAAGTGACATTCGCAAGGAGCTCTTTTGCCACATTCTGACACCAAACCGAACAGCGATGCTTTGCACTCTTACCAAGCGCAAAAATCTAGCATAGATTCATTTGCTGAGCGTTACATTAAGCTGGTTTTAGCCGTTGGGCAGCATGATTGCTACTATGTCGATGCATACTATGGTCCAGAACAATGGCAGCAAGAAGTGTTTTGGCAACCTTTAGATGCACTAATAAATCAGCATCAACAGGGGAGCGAGGTACTTGAAGCGCTTAATAATACGATAAGCCATTCGGATCTCATTCAGCGCTGTCGGTTTATGCAAACGCAGTGGCAATCTATTGGTGCTTACTTAGATTTCCTACAGGGAAAAACCCGTCGTTTTAGTCAAGAAGCAGTGGATTTATATGATTGTAAGCTACCTGAATATTGCTTGTCGCAACATCGGCAACTACTCGATGAAATTGATGTATTAGTACCTGGAGAGGGCAACCTAAGCGAGCGGTTTAATCAGTTTAAAGCTCAATTTATTGTTCCCAAAGATAAAGCGGCTGAGGTTTTTAGCGCCGCGGTTGCAGTTGCCCGTGAGATCACCAAAAAACATATCGACTTGCCTGAGGGTGAGAGTTTCGAAATTGAGTATGTGAATGACCAAGTATGGACCGCATATAATTGGTATAAGGGCAATTGTTATAGCTTAATTCAGCTTAACCAAGATCAACCCTTAGGTATAGAGCGCTATTTAGAGTTAGCTTCTCATGAAGGCTACCCCGGTCACCATGTATTTAATGTGCTGCAAGAGCAAAAACTTGTTAAAGCAAAGCAATGGCTCGAGTACGCGATTTATCCGCTATATAGCCCTATTTCTTTCTTATCAGAAGGCAGTGCTAATTACGCATTGAGTATGATCATGTCTGATGACGAAGTGCTAGCATTTGAACGTGACGTACTGATACCACTGGCAGGATTAAGTGGTGATCTGGCTTTATTTCATCGGATATTGAAGTTAGTTAAAAGATTAGGCCACTATGAAAATTACATTAGCCAGTGTTTAACAGATAAACAGATTGATGCACAAACCGCGGAAAAAATGCTAATAGATGGCGCACTGTATCCGCCGGCTCGAGCGAAACAAAGAGTGCAGTTTTATGCACGTAATCGTGCTTATGTGATTAATTACACCATTGGGGAAGATGCAGTTGCAGCTTGGGTAGAGTCAAAAGCTGATACCCAAACGCAAAAATGGACGCATTTCGAAAACCTATTGTCTCGGCCTCTTAACGCGTCAGAAATACGCTAACGCTTATATCGGTTCGTTAGGGTTGTGCTCAAATGTACGACCCTGACGAGGCGCTGAGTTTGGCGACTCTTTCATAACGGCTTCTTGAAACTCTTCACCGTATTGATATTGCTGATTAGCTTGTTGCTTTTGAAAGCGAGCAAGCTGACGCTTTAAAAACACGCGGCCAAAAAGGCTTAATGCGATAAAGGTAATGGCGCCAAATAACAGTAAAAAAGGTAAAGCGACTAAGGCTAAAGTCATAAATGCCAAACCGATAACGAATGCTAGCCAGCCACGGGTACCAGAAAATCGATTTTGCATCGGATTGTGTTGAAATTGGCTATAAATCATAAATTCTCCAAAATATCTTAACGCTAGCTTACACGAAAAAGATGAATGCAGGCTGAACCACTGCGCCTTTTACTCGTGTCTTGTGTGCTAGTTGTCGGATTATACTGCCGATTATTTGCACCAAGATCACGTTAATAAAGGTTAATCTAATTTACAAGGCTTGCGCTTTCGCTATTTGCAAGCGCCTTGGCTACACTTTCACAAATGATCTCCTTAACCCACCTATGTCCTGGATCATCGCCACTGCGTTCATGCCAAAGTAAAACGTATGCTAACGGAATAAATTCAATCGGCAGCGGTAATTCCACTAAGTGATAGAGCTTTTTAGCATGTTGAGCAAAGCTTGAGGGCAGGGTGAATATTAAGTCGCTATGGGCACAAACACTGACAGCACCATAAAAATCTGGCACTGTAGTACTTAGACGACGATGATGGCCTAGATCTGCTAAATGGTAGTCTAGCGCCCACCAGTCATTGCCTTCACAGCGTACCTGTACATGAGACATGTCTAAGTAAACGTCCAGATCCCAGTGTCCTGCAGCGAAAGTGGAAATAATAGGGTGATTTTTCCGTACCAAGCAAACTTGGTGATCGGTAAACAAGGTTTGGTGTGCAATGCCGTCAGGCAGTCTATCCACTTGAAAAGCGGATTGTGGGTGTAATTCTCGCCCAGCAATACCAAAATCAATCTGGCCTTGCTGAATGGCTTGGATAGAGTTTTCGTTCCAAACAAAGCTATCGAGTTTAAGGTTAGGGGCGCGACTAAGTAAGCCGCCAATAAAGTTTGGGATCAGTGTTTCATAAGCGCTTTCGACCATTGCAAACGAAAACTGACGAGTGCTGTTATGGGGCGTAAAGCTGGGTGGTAAGGTTAACTGGTACAAGCCCTGTAAGCTTTGCGGTAGCATTTTTCCCAGTTGTACAGCATGGGCTGTTGGTTTTAGTCCGTGGGCGGTGCGCAGAAAAAGCGGATCACCAAGCATGTCACGCAAACGGTTTAAGCTTTTGCTCAGCGCCGACTGGCTGACATGCAAACGCGCTGCGGCACGGGTGACGCTTTGTTCTTCTAAAAGCACTTGTAAAATCACTAATAGATTAAGATCGATACGTGCAAGGTTTTCAAGTTTCAAAGATATTCCTCAATGGAAATTCACAATGGAAATAATATCATTTCTGTTCATACCATAGTTTGATTACTATAGCCCTGTTTTCCAAATACAGAGAAAGATAATGCGCCGCAGTTTGTTACCCATTTTATTGCCAATGGTGATTTTAAGCCCATTGGCTATCGATATATACCTTCCTTCCATGCCAACTATGGCGGCGGAGTTCGCAGTCTCTGCTAGCGAAATTCAGTCAACTTTAGTGCTGTTTTTGTTTGCTATGGGTACCGGTCAATTACTTATTGGCCCGCTAGCGGATCGTTATGGTCGTCGCCCTGTTGCAATTGGCGGTATTATTTTTTACATGATAAGCAGTGTGTTAGCTGCAGTTGCTGTTGAGTTTCATTGGCTGCAGATCGCGCGGGTAATGCAGGGCTTGGCGGCATGCTCGACCTCGATAGTGGTATTTAGCGCCGTGAGGGACTGTTTCTCTCCAAAAGAGGGCGCACGCTACTACAGTTATCTAAACGGTATGATCTGTATTATCCCTGCTCTTGCACCGACTTTAGGTGGCTTGTTAGCCCTGCAGTTTGGCTGGCGTTCAACCTTTGTCTTTATGGCGCTGTATGGATTAGTGGTGTTAATGCTAGTGAGCCTGCGTTTACCAGAAACGCGGCCACAAAATACGGTTAGTGATGGTCCTCTTTATCGTTGGGCACGTTATAAACCAGTGATTACTGAACCACACTTTGTCTTTTATGCGGTTGCTTGTATGGCGGGTATGGCGGCAATTTTAAGTTACGTGTCTTACGCACCCGTTTGGTTGATTGAAAATTTAGGCGTGTCAGAGCTGACTTTTAGTGGCTTATTTGGCTTAAATGCGGCAGTTAACATTGTTGCTTGTTTCACTGCACCATTAGTGATTAAAAAGTTGGGAAACCGCCCTACAGTGATTGCGGCGTTAAGCTTGATGTTAGCCTCTGCTGTAACGCAAATTATTGTACAAACCTTGGGCCCACAAACGGGCATGATGGCCGCTTTTAGCTTTATGCTACCTATGATGCTGCTGTGTATTGGTTTTGCTTTGCTACTCGGCCCTGCAACCAGTATGGCACTGTCAGCCTTTGGCGAAAGAGCAGGTACGGCAACAGCTATGCTTGGTTTTATCCAAATGAGCGGCGCGTCTTTACTAACCGCTTTAGTGCAGCAAACAAGCTTACCAGCACCTTACGCAGTGGCAAGCTTGATGGGCGGTTTATCTATTGTCTTACTGGCAATGATGGCAATGCCTAAGCTGGACCATTGGCATCAAGAGCAGCACGCTCACTAAGGGTATCTGCTCCCTTTGCTGACGGCTGTTACTCGTCACCCTAAGCCTGCATAGATTAACAACCTATGCGGGCTTTTTACGATAGAACATTGCACTTCTCGTATTATTTATTAACAGTGTCAGCTAAACTTTAACTGTCATTATTTGCTATTGTTTGAGGTTTTGTGTCCCGTCCTAAATGCCCAAGTTGCCACTATCCACAAAATGCATGTCTGTGTGCCAGTATCGAGCCAATGCAAGTCAAGCCAGAGCTGATCATCTTGCAAGATCCGAGCGAAGTCGGCCACGCCAAAAATAGTGTACGTTTATTGGAATTAGTTATTGCCGAAACTGAAATCGTAGTGGGTGAAACTGCTGAAGATTTTGCTGGTTTACGCCAGCGACTGGCGCTATCAAATAAGCCTGTGTACCTGGTTTACCCGTCGGACCGCAGTGTATCAGCCAATGAAACTCAAGTTGAACAAGACGTCATCTTATTGTTCTTAGATGGCACTTGGCGCAAAGCTTATAAGTTGTTGCAGCTTAATCCTTGGTTACTGGAGTATCCAGCATTGCATTTAGATCTGGATAACGCGTCTAATTACACCATACGTAAGGCTAGCAGAACTGATAGTTTATCGACTTTAGAAGCAGCGGCAATGATGTTAAAGGCTATTGATAGCGAGCAAAATATCAGCCCGTTAACCAATGCACTCAATGCCATGGTTGAACAGAGATTAGCCTCAATGCCAGCAGAAGTTAGAGCGAGATATCGCTAGCTTGGGTGATTAAACTGAGTCATGCAGAAGTGTGCATCTGGATGTGTGCTTTTGTGATTTAGCGCGGTTTTTCCTCAATAAAATCGCGTTCTAGTCACGCTAATTTACTTCAAAATAAGCTCTAATGTGTTTATCACTTAAGGGTGATAAAAATAACTGCGGCCGGCACTCGCTTTTGCAGGGAGCGGCGCTGAATACACTTATTTAGTGTGCCGGACGTAGTTATTTTCTTAGCCTTAACAAGCCTCTAATGCGGGCTTATCTATGTGACTCAACACGTCCATAGCAAACTGCTGTGACTTAACTGGTTTTCCAAAGTAAAAACCTTGCCCCATACCTTTGCCCATCGCCTGTAAGCAGTCCCGTTGTGACTGGTTTTCTATGCCTTCAACGATAAATTTTATATCCAATGTCTGTGCCAGTTGCACCACGGCTTTACAGAGTTTTTTGCCTTGGGGAGTATCTAAGCGCTGGGCAAAGCCTGCGTCAATTTTTAAGGCATCAATAGGCAGGCTATTGAGTCGACTTAAAGAAGATAGACCGGCACCAAAGTCATCAATGGCGATATTGACCTTCATGGCTTTTAACTGAGTTAATACATTAGAGATATGTATAGGTCTACGAATTAATGCACCTTCAGTGATCTCTATAACCAGTGCTTCAGCTGGCAGTTGAGTACTAAGTAATATGTTACTAATCAGCTTAATAAAGTCAGGGTGTTCTAACTGAGAGCTTGAAATATTGACACTAATTTTAAGATTTTTGTCGAATTGTGTGTGCCACTGTTTCATTTGCAGGCAAGCTTGCTTTAACGCCCATTGGCCCACGTTGACCATAAGACCCGCTTCTTCTAGTAATGGAATAAAATCCTTTGCTTCAATGACATTACCGTTACTTTGAGTCCAGCGTAATAGTGCCTCTACCGCCATGATCTCGTCCGACTCTAAATCGACAACGCTTTGGTAGACTAAGCTAAATTGACCAAGGCTTTGTGCGTGGCGTAAATCATTTAGAGTATGCAGCTTTTGTTCAGCTGCTTGGCGTATCGTCGCATTATAGAAGCGGATATGATTAGGGCTGTTTTTGGCTGAATACATGGCCGTATCAGCCATGCTCAGTAGTTGGTTTGGGTCATCACTTTGTTGAGGGAATAGCGAGATCCCTATGCTGGTACCGAGATAAAACTTCTGACCGTTAATTTCAAATGGTGCTTCAAACAGCGATAAAATTAGATCGGAAAATTCACTGATCTCTTGTTCACTGCTGCAGCGCGGCAAAATGAGAGTGAACTCATCACCGCCTAAGCGAGCAATTTCAGCATCTTCAATACAACAAGCTTCTAGTCGAGCAGCGACTAACTGTAAGACCTTGTCCCCGGTTGAATGACCAAAACTATCATTGATGTTTTTAAAGCCATTGAGGTCGAGAAACATCAAGGCACCTATGGCATCAGGGTATTGCCTGATGTTGTTGATAGCCTTGTTGAGCAGTTTGATTAAGTGAAAGCGATTCGGTAAGCCAGTTAACTTGTCGTACATGGCTTGCTGCGTTAGTTTGGCTTCAAGCGCCTTTTTCTCACTAATATCACTAAATAAATTGACGTAAAACACCTGATCATCGGCATATATGCGTCGGCAGCTTTGCCATGCTGGAAAGGTCGAACCGTCTGAGCGGCACTTCCACACTTCACCTTGCCAGCTTCTTCTATTCTTAGCTAAAGGAGCGAGCGTATTTTCTTGATCTGCGACATCCAATTTAAGGTCTGCTGGGTTTCTTCCTAAAAGGTGTTCTGCACTAAAACCACAAATCCGACACATGGCTTTATTGACTGCTAAGATCTGTCCTTGCTCATTTGTGATGTAAACAGCTTCTGCACTATCTTCCAGCGTAATCGACATCAGCTCTTTTGGCAGTGTTTCAAAGCCATTACCCGTTTGTTCTCGAGTACGTTTACGCCTATCCATAGGCTCAAACGACACTAAGATCACCCGATTGCTATCGATTTCAGCAGGAAAAAAGGTCACAGAGGTTGGCAACTCTTTGCCTTGTTGGCTCATATGCAGCCAATTAAAAGACACTCTTTCGCCTTTACTGGCTTTATTAAGCATTTGTTGGCCGTATTCGACACTGCTTTTACCCGAAGATTGAATCCGTGGTGAAAAGTCAAAAGGAGTCGCGTGGATAAAGTTTTGTTCTAGGCTTTCAAAATACTTGAGCGTGTTTGAGTTGGCTGCAACAAAGTGTTGCCCTTGAATAATGGCCAAAGCGGTTGAGTCAGGATCATCGAGCCAGAGCTCGAATTGCTTGGTTAATGAGGGATCTGTGCTTGATACACGTGAGTATAGTTTTGACCAAGTTAATATACTCATACGCTCTTCCCTTTTGGCATGACACTATTCAGCTTTTAATGACTAAAATATTGAGATTAAAATCATCAATTTGATTGTTTTTAATTACTAGCGTCAAAAATACCTTTATTTGACGCTTTGTACAAATAAGATGTAACAAAACTTAATCTAGAGAACATTTCGTTAAAAAGTTAGACGATAAGTCAGTGTCTAATGATTCGTTTTTACTGAGTGGCTATGGTCTTTTTAGTGGCGTAAATCAATAAGCCTTAATTATTTAAATTAATCATATTTGTTGCGAATTGAATGATAAAATAGACCCTGGTTTAGCTTGTTTATAGGGAAGATACGATATGGAAATTGTAAAACTTAGGTGTACCTTGTTCGGTATTGCTTGGTTGAGTTTTGCTAGCACAGCAAATGATGAGGCTTTGACTCGGGCAAACTCCCTTAGTGAACAGGCGCAAAAAATCACTTTAGAGGTAGAGCAAGAGCAATTGCAAAAAGCGCGCGATGCCGCCAAGCAAACCCAAGAACGTGAACAAAAGGTGTTGAAAAGGCAGGAGTCGGGTGATTGGGAAAGTGAGCAGATTGAAAAAGCCCAACAGCAATTTAAGCAGCGTGAATCGCGCGAAGAAAAGTATTTGCGTGAAGCCCGAGAAGCCGCCAATAAGCAGCACAAAATCCCGCAACCTATTAAACCGTAATTAAGATCAACTGAGTTAAATTAGGAATATCCTTTGAGTATTTGCCCTTTATGCCAGCAACCCAATTTATTGGCATTTTATAAAGATAAGTTAAGAGAATATCAACGCTGTAGTCATTGCCAGTTAGTGTCTGTGCCAGCGAATTACTATCTTAATGCCACAGATGAAAAAGCCATCTATGACAAACACCAAAACAACAGTGACGACTTAGGTTATCGCAAGTTTTTGTCACGGGCGCTGGGTCCCATTCTTGAACGCGTAACACAAGAGGCGCAGGGCTTGGATTTCGGTTGTGGACCAGGGCCAACCATTAGCGTTATGGCGGCAGAAAAAGGCATAAGGATTGAAAACTATGACTTGTATTACTGCAATGAGCCAAATAAGTTGGATAACCAATATGATTTTGTTATTTGTACCGAAGTTATCGAACATGTTGCGGATGCAAAATCATTACTAGAAACCTTTGCGAGATTGCTTAAACCCGGCGGGTTGTTGTCAATTATGACTAAGCGTGCAGGCGATCTAGAAGCGTTTAGAAACTGGCATTACAAAGGCGACCCGACTCATATCAACTTTTACTCAACGGCAACTTTCGAGTGGATAGCTGGGCACTTTGACTGGACGCTTGAAGTCATTGGTAATGATGTGGTGTTATTTACTCGAAATTAAGCGATGAATATTAATCTGCTAGCGGTATGTACATTCGTTTAATTAGCAGGCTAATGTACATGCAACAAAGTGAACAAAGGAATGATCGATATGAAAATAACAAGATGGTCTTCAATCTACTCTGTATTTATTTGCCTAGGCGTGATGTTGTTAACTTCTGTTCAGGCGGTTGCTGCAGAGTCTATTCGCTTTTTGAGCAAAGCTGAGGCCGCTGACATATTGACTCAAAAAGATGACTTTGTTGCAGGCGTTAGCCAGTTTGATATGGCTTCTCGTATGAAGCGTGCAGATAATCCAAGTAAAAGTGAATACTTAGATTTTATCGCGAGTCATACTTTAGATTGGACTGCTGAGGAACGCGCTGCGGTCACTAAAGCCTACTTGCAAATTGAGCCTAAATTGATGGCGCTGAAGGTGACATTACCTCAGCCAATTCAGTTTATTAAAACCACAGGGTTAGAAGAGGGCGGTGCTGCATACACTCGAGGTCAGGCAATTATTTTACAGCACAAACAAATTGCGAATAGAGAGGGGCTTCCAGGGCTAATTGCTCACGAATTACTGCATATCTTTTCACGCTTTAACCCAGAGGTGAAACAAAAGCTTTATCAAGCGATAGGCTTTTATCCGCTGGGAGAAATCGCATTCCCTACTCGCTTATTGCAGCAAAAAATTACCAATCCCGATGCGCCGATTAATGACTTTGCTATTCGTGTGGATCACAAAGGAGATAAGGTTTGGGCTGTGCCTATCCTGTATTCCGCAGAGCCGCGTTACAGTCTTGAAAAAGGCGGTGAGTTTTTTGACTATCTTGAGTTTAACTTTGTCATTGTAGGGCGTGATGAACAGCCGAGCTTATCTGCTTATGATCCCGATAATGCGGAAATAGTTAAAGTGTCAGATTTACAGGGCTTCTTTAAGCAGATAGGTCGTAATACTAACTATATTATTCATCCAGAAGAGATTATTGCCGAAAACTTCTCGTTTTTGATGACGGGCGAAACCGAGCTTAAATCGCCAAAGCTATTACATAAAATCGAGCAGGTTTTTCTGGCCCAGTAAATCATGATATTGATTATTCTTCTTTGCTGAAGCCTATTATCACACCGTAATTAAGCCTACTTAGGTAGGCTTTTCTCTGCCTATTCCATGCTCACTTTATCCGCCTCTAAACTTAGGTTAAGGCTCAAGGTTTACCTTGAGTTACAAATCTTTGCTGCTGTTAATTTGATTTTCGTCACTATTTGCTTTTTGATAGATGCTGATTTCATAGCGGCAAATCGCTATGACTAAGAATAATCAATCGCTGAACAATCTATTAAGGGTATGTTTTGACTGTTTTAGGCGATTGACGACAAAAGTGCTCAAACAAGGAGCGAATAATGAAGCGCTACACAAAAGCATTGTTTTTGAGCTTGGGAATGCTACTGGCAACGCCAATGGCTCAAGCGACAGAAGCGAAAGATATTCAGAGTTTTACTCTGGATAACGGCATGAAAATTATGGTGTTAGAGGACAGTTCTATCCCTAATGCCAACATGTACCTATTTTGGAAAGTCGGCTCCCGTAATGAAGTGCCTGGGATCACCGGTATTTCGCATTTTTTCGAACATATGATGTTCAACGGTTCTAAAAAATACGGCCCTAAGATGTTCGACCGCACTATGGAAGCGGCTGGTGGTGCTAACAATGCCTACACCACAGAAAACCTCACGGTTTATACCGATTGGTTCCCCGCCAATGCGATTGAAACCATTTTTGACCTTGAAGCTGACCGCATAGAAAACCTCGATATTAGTGAGCAGATGGTAGAGAGCGAGCGCGGTGTCGTGGCATCGGAGCGCTTAACCGGGCTGGAGAACTCAAACTGGCGGGTGATCCAAGAAGAGCTCAAAGGCGCAGCCTTTAGAGCGCATCCATATAGCTGGTCGGTTATCGGGCATGAGTCAGATATCGCTGCGTGGACCTTAGACGACTTAACCCAATACCATAAAACCTATTACGCGCCGAATAATGCTGTAGTGGTGATTGCCGGTGACGTTAAGCTGGCTGAAGTAAAAAGACTGGCGAATAAGTACTTTGCGCCTATCCCTGCCCAAGCACCGCCAAGAGAAGTCAAAACCGTTGAGCCGCTACAAAAAGGTGAGCGCCGGGTATTTGTACAAAAAGCCTCAGTTAGCACGCCGAACGTGATGCTGGGCTACCATGTACCAGCTACATCAAATAGTGACTATTATGCGCTGGATCTATTAGCCTCAATCTTAACCACAGGTAATAGCTCGCGTATGTATCAAGCCTTAGTCGACAAGCAAGTGGCGATTGAAATTGATACCTATATGCCGATGTCGTTTGATCCTAATCTATTTTACGTTATGGGGGTTGCAAACCCTAGTGTCACCGCGGCAGAGCTAGAAGATGCCATGATTAGCGAGATTAACCGTGTGGCATTGGAAGGTGTGACTGTAGCTGAGCTTGAAAAGGTCAAAAACATCAAGCTAATGGGCTTTTACCGCGCCATGGAAACCATTAACGGCAAAGCCAATACCATAGGTACTTATGAGCTGTTTTTTGGTAGTTATGACAAACTATTTAACGCACCAGACGCCTACAACAAAGTGACACCAGAAGATATTCAGCGTGTTGCCCAAACTTACCTAAAACGTTCAAATCGCACCGTTGCTGTGCTGGCTGCAACCGAGGAGACTGACTAATGAAAACTCAGATCACAAGGTTGATGCAACCCAACAAACTGTTCACCGCTATGGCGATTGCAGGCACTTTAGCGCTATCAGCTTGTACTGCTACTCAAGCGCCAACAACCGTCGATACTGGCAGTTTTAGCGTGCCAGCTTACCAGCAAGTGACCCTATCTAACGGTTTAACTGTGTATATGATGCCGCAGCGTGAAGTGCCGCTGATCACCATCGATGCCACGGTGCGTGTTGGGGCGGTAAACGATACTACCTCAGGTGTCGCTGAAATGACTGCTGCAGGATTAATGTTAGGCGCAGCGGGCAAGTCTAAGCGAGATATCGAGCAAGAGGTCGACTTTTTAGGTGCCAGCTTAAACAGTGGCGCAGGCAAAGAGGGCAGTTTTGTTAGCAGTAAATTTATGGCCAAAGACGCCGATAAAATGTTACCGCTAATTAAAGACATGCTAGTAGAGCCAGACTTTGATACCAAGGAGTTTGATAAGCTGCGCCAGCGTGAAATAGCCGGCTTAGCGCAAGCGAAAGAGAGCCCGCGAGCGGTGATCAGTCGTTATTACGACAAGCTGATATTTGGTGACCATCCTTACGCGAATGCGACCTCGGGTAACAGCGATTCACTAGCAGAGCTGACGGTGAATCAGTTACGCGCCTTCCATAAAAGCTATTATCAACCGTCGAATACCGCCATCAGCGTGGTTGGTGATTTTGAGCCAGCGCAGATGCAGGCTAAGTTAGAAAAGCTGTTTGCTAATTGGCAGAACTCAGAGCCAGTAGCACTCATCGATTTGTCCAAGGGCTTACCTAAGCTAGATGCAGCCGAAGTGCTGTTAGTCGACAAGCCTGATGCCATTGAAACTACATTTTTAATCGGTGGTATGGGCATTAGCCGTGACAATCCTGACTATGTTGGTCTAACCGTGATCAATACGGTGTTGGGTGGTCGCTTCACCTCATGGCTTAATGATGAGCTACGAGTCAATGCCGGTTTAACCTATGGCGCACGTTCAGGTTTCACCCCTTACTCAGCTTCTGGTACTTTTAGAATCAGTACCTTTACTCAAACGGCCACCACTAAAGAAACCATAGATTTAGCCTTAAAAACCTATGCTAGGCTGTGGGAGAAAGGCTTAGATCAAGCAACACTGGATTCTGCTAAGGCTTATGTAAAAGGTCAGTTCCCGCCTAAGTATGAAACCAGCGGTCAGCTTGCAGGCTTAATGTCTGACATGTACCTGTATGGTTTTGACGACGCTTTTATTAATGAGTTTCAAGCTAAGGTAGACGGTTTAACGCTAGCGGAATCTAAGCGCTTAATCGACACTTACTTCCCGCAGAAAAACCTGCAATTTGTCATCATAGGTAATGCGGCGAAAATCGCGCCGATTGCCAAAGAGCATGGCAAGGTTAAGCAAGTGAAGATGACTGATGTCGGCTTTGGTGGCTAACCACCTTTAGAGCTGAAACAGCGTCAATTAACCCAGCAACAAGCCGCGATTATCGCGGCTTGTTTATGTCTGGAACATTTATGCCAAAAGCCCATGGATGGGCAGCTTTTGGCGTTGTGTCTGGAACATTTATGCCAAAAGCCCATGGATGGGCAGCTTTTGGCGTTGTGTCTGCAACATTTATGGCAAAAACCCATGGATGGATAGCTTTTGGCGTTATGTCTGGAACATTTATGGCTTTATCTTTTTAGCTAACGCTTACATGCCAGCGTAATCTAGCTGACGCCAAGCTTCATAGCTGATAATAGCGACCGCATTCGACAGGTTTAAGCTGCGGCTGGTAGACATCATCGGGATGCGCAGACGCTGCTCTGTCGGAATCGAGTCAATAATGTCAGCAGGTAAACCACGGCTTTCAGGGCCAAATAGCAACACATCGTCTTGCTTAAAAGTCAGCTCTGAGTGCGGACGGCTGCCCTTAGTGGTGCAGGCCATAATGCGCTTACCCGCCATTGCTTCAAGGAATGCCTCAAAGTTTTTATGATGGGTGACATTAGCCAAATCAGCGTAGTCTAAGCCAGCACGGCGCAGCTTTTTATCTTCTAAGTCAAAGCCTAATGGCTCAATTAAATGCAGATGGCAGCCATTGTTAGCAATTAAGCGAATGATATTACCGGTATTTGGAGCTATCTCGGGTTCGTAAAGCGCGATATTAAACATGCAGGCCTGCCTAAAAATTGGTGAGCCGAGATTATACGGCAAAAAGGTCGACGCGGAAAATAGCCACTCATTTATCTCTTGTTAATGTCTACGGACCCTAAGGACCTGCAGATAGGGTGATGATGCGTGAAGCGAGTCGTGATTATCACGCTTGGTAATATACCGCACCGCTAATTAGGTCTATATTCCAGTTTATGAATACACCGCGCTATTAGACCGCTTATGGATCTCGCTAAACTCTCCCGTATCAGCATGAAACACCTGATCACCTTGCATGTCATGCTCGACACCTTGAGCGTGACCGCCAGTGCTGAGCGTTTGTGTTTAAGTCCATCATCGGTGAGTAAAACCTTAAGCCAATTAAGACAGAGCTTAGATGATGAGCTATTTTATCGGCATGGAAACAAGCTGGTGGCTACGCCGTTAGCACGTAGACTTGGGCCAAGCGTGCACCAAATCATCAATGATATGAACCAGCTGGTGACTCAAGAAGCCTTTAACCCTGCAGATTATGAAGGGCGCTTTTCACTGGCGATGCGTGAGAGTACTTTCGAGTTGTTGGCCGCCAAGTTCATTGCCTATGTGCTGACATTAGCACCGAATATTCGCTTAGATATTTTTGCCAAAGACAGTGTTGGTTTTGAGGGCTTAGTGAAAGGCAGTTTAGATTTTATCTTGCTACCCCATGATAAAAGCCAGCCGCCTATTTCTCAGCATGAATTGGTGTGGCAAACCTTAATTGACGACGAGATGGTGTGCTTAATGAATCCGACGCATCCGCTAGCGCAACAAGCACAGATCTCTATCGATGATTACCTGAGTTTTAGCCATATTGGTATCAGCGATTCAGACCTAAATACGCCATTTTTTGAGATGCAATTAGCCCAGCAAGCCCGTAATCGCGCTGTACCTTTATCGGTGGCAGACTTTGGTAGTGCAGCGCTAATGTGTCATCACAGCGAGCTGTTATTTACTTGCTCGCGGCGCTGGGCTGAAACCGCGCTGCAAGCACAAGGCTTGCTGACTAAAGCGATGCCGCTAGATTATGGTGAAGTGGCATATAGTTTAGTGTGGCATAAGCAGAGCATGAATGATCCTGCACTGCGCTGGCTGCAACAACAGTTAGTTGAGTTTACGCGCCAAGCGTTTTAGTAAGTTAAAACAAAAGTAACCGCTAAATTGGTTTTGAATTAATGAAGTTTTCCAGAGGATTTGTCATTGAGTATTCATATTCGTAAAGAACAAGCGACTGACATACAAGCTATTGATGCGGTAACGGTTGCTGCATTTCTTGACGCGCCGCACACCGATCATACCGAGCAATTTATTGTCAAAGCGCTGCGCAAGGCCGGGGTGTTATCTATATCGCTTGTAGCAGAAGGCGGTGATGCCATTGTAGGGCATGTAGCAATTTCTCCAGTAACGATTACTGATGGGGCTGAGCATTGGTATGGTCTCGGCCCAATATCGGTATTGCCAACAGAGCAGGGCAAAGGTATTGGTAAAGCATTAATGCAGGCCGCGATTGAGGAGCTCAATGCTCTTAATGCGGCTGGTTGTGTGGTACTTGGTGAGCCAAGTTATTATGGCCGTTTTGGTTTTAAAGCTACAGCTGAACTCGTGTTAGCCGGTGTGCCAGCGGAGTATTTTCAAGCGCTGAAATTGCAAGGTGACCTGCCAGCGGGTGAAGTGCATTACCATGAAGGTTTTGCTGCGCAAAGCTAGTTTGATTTAGCGGTCGATAAATTACTGAAAGTGAATGAATTAGCCGTTGTAGTGAATAACTCTGATTTTGCAGGCTGCAACGCTAATGGGCAGAGCTAACTCTCTTTAAGTAGCCTTTGAGTAGTTTTTAAACGTAAACGAATAAAAGTTTGACATGGGTCACGTTTTCTTGCTAGTTTGAACTTAGCGGTTTAGGTCGGAGAGTTCATTGATATAACGAGGACTCAATCGACTGGGAGTTCGACATTAGCTAGCTCCGCTGGCTGAGCCGGATTCGACAGAGCTGAGGCATTGTTATTAGAAGCTTCGACCGGACTACTTTTCAATCCGACTCTTGCGTACATTTTCGGATACCCATTGAGTTACCCACGGGTAACTTTGATAAGCCTAAGAAGTTGAGTTTTACTTAGGCTGTAAAACAAAAAAGCATCCCAAATGGGGTGCTTTTTTTTGTTTCGCTGTTTGGGTTAGGAAATAGGCTTGATGGTTTTGAAAGGTTTGACTTGCATAGGTCAAGGTGCGACTTTGATTTAAAGCTGGATGCTTTAATAGTATTACGTATTGCTCTATGTGGTACTTATTTATCAACAAGGAGGTTAGATGAAGTATTTATTAATAATGGTATTGCTCGCTTTTTCGTCGAACATTAACGCGTGTGAAAATATTAAAACTGCTTATGGTGAGTTTATAAAGCAGAGCTTTTCCATGAATAAGAGTTTTGTTTTATTTGTTGATGATGAACTCAAAGTAAAGCTGACTAATTCAATTGAATACATTGATGGAACATTACTTCATATCGATGAAAATATTGAGTTTGTTGCTGAAGATTTTAAGTATGAAGAAGACAATACCGAGTCCTTTTTGGAGATTGATTTCACATGCGAAAATGTTGATGTTATTGATGAAAATGTCATCATAAAGTCAGTTGTAGATGACAAGAGTTACACTTCTTACTTTTTATATCAAAACGAAATACTCGTCCCGCTAAAGACTAGCATTGAGGCCGAAGTGAGTGTGCTATTTATGAGTTGGGATATAAATAGCATTGCGGAGTATAGAGGCTTTAGGCTGCTATAGAGGCTTACTGGCAAAGAAGTGGTTGCTAGAATCAAGGTCGTGAGCTTCTAGCTCACACACGGGCAAGGGGGCTGCTGGTCCTTATCAAGAACATCCATGTGAAGCATCATCCATGTTGGTTCCACTGCACTATTTTAGATAAAGAGGCACCTACGTACTTCGGCAACTCTGATGGGGAATTGGTTTTTTCTGCAGGGTTACTGTTACTAGATGGCATTGAAAACCATTTTCGATTAATAATGGTTGGCTATAACACGGATATGTTAGGAGCTAAGTTTGACAGTTTTTAAAATAGTCACTTGTCAGGTCAATAAAAATCAACAGCAAGATTTTTCAACGAGTCAGCTTTCATGGCGTCAGCTTAGTCAATGTGAAGGTTTTGGTGGACAGTTTGGTGGCTGGAGCCAAACTGATGAACAAGCGATTGTTGTTGGAGTTTGGCAATCACAAGAGCATGTTACGGCTTTTATGGAGTCTGTTCACGATAAGATATTTTTGAAAAGTGGGCAGCGTGATACATATACAAAATGCGATGTGGAGTACTTTGAAAAGTTTATCGATATACCTTCATCTTGTGATAAGTGTGAAATTGAAAGTGATAGTGTATTTCGAATTGCATATTGCCGTGGTGTACAAGATATTGAGCGCTTCGTAGCTGACCAGCATGATGTTTGGAATGTTCATATGGGGCAAGCTGACGGTATGCTTGGTGGTTGCGTTATGCGTAGTATAAAGCAGCGCAACGACTTTGTTGTTTTGACTCATTGGTCGTCTCGTGGGCATCATGAAAACTACCGCAATGCTATTGCTCCCAAATTGAAATTGCAGCTGTCACTCGATGAGTATATTAAAAGTCTTTCTGGTTGCGTTATCTTGCAAGAGGCTGCTTGGATAGTTACCCCAAATAAGATGTTTACCAGCGCTGCTGCACTAGGTGATTTTCTACAAAGCGACGGGTGTTAGTATTATCAGACTGCGTCTAACAATTGTTAGCAATCAAACTTCGTTTGATAAAAGTCGTGGAATTCCATCCCACACCCGGGCAAGGAGGACTGCTCGTCCTATCCTCCTTGCATCCACCATGACGCCCCTAACGAAGTTGTCACCCTCGTACTTATTCGAAATAACCTAACGCTTCCGATGGGGCATCCTGCCCCGCGAAAGCTATGCCCACATCCGTGTGGGCATCACGGTTATTTCTTCAACGTACTTCGGCAACTCCGATGGGGATTTGGTGCTCCCTGTGGGTTCTACTATTTTGTTGTGAGAATTTATGAATATATTGATTTAAAACAGATTTGTATTTGTCTGCTTCGTGATTAAATAGAATGAATGCAGTTGATCTTAATAACCGATAGAAGCAGTTTGGTTGCTGGGAATTTTATGGAAATTGACAAATACGCTAGTAGATATAGTGAGTGGAAAGAGCTGTATAGCTGGGATTCATGCAAAACTAACCGTAAAGAATATGGAAAGTTTCTTTGTTCATTTCTAACTAATGCAGATGATAGTTTAGTTGTTAATATGAACGGGTCGTGGGGAACGGGCAAAACTGAGCTATTGAGGCGACTGTATGTTGAATTAGCCGAACAAAAGCACTCAGTTGTTTATATAGACGCTTGGGAAAGTGATTTCTCAAATGATGCCTTAGCAGTGGTTTGTTGTGAATTGCTTACTCAGCTTGATCATGTATCCGATAAAAGAAATAGTAAGGCCAAAAAAGCGATAGTATCTTTAAAAAAGGGTATCAATACTTGCTTAAAGTTCACTCATGGAGTTGCTGTAGCAACAGGCGAGTTAACTACCGCAACAGCCTCTGAGGGAGCAAGTTTAGCTTTAAACTCTATTACAGAAGTTAATGGAGGATCAGTTTCAGAATCAAATATGTTATTGGTCGACAAAGTTCAACAGAATCAGGTTGAGCGGGTGCAGGCTATGAAAGAGATAAAAAAGCAAATCTCGTTTCTTGCTGAATTAATGCATGAGGTGTTTGGTTTAAAGAAACAGATTGTTGTGTTGGTTGATGAGTTGGATCGATGTAGACCCAGTTATGCAGTCGAAATGCTTGAGGTTATTAAGCACTTTTTTGAGACCAAAGGCTGTGTTTTTTTAGTTGCTACAGATACAGACGCTTTGCAACATTCTATCAGTGCCATTTACGGTGTTAATTTCAAATCAGAAGCTTATTTAAAACGATTTTTTGATCGAAAAGTTGCGTTACCGGATGTCTCTATACTTGATTATTTAAAGTGTCAAAACATCAATTTTGATAAGTATGTAGATGGTGGTATTGAATTCTCGTCTTATCATTATGACCTTACTAAGCATATAGAAACTTTTAGTTTGCTCTTTGCTCAACATAGTATGAGCTTAAGGGATATAGATCAGGCTTTGCAGAAGTTTTTTGCAAGCCTCAACTATGTTGTATTAACAAGAAATCAGAGGATTATTATTAATGCCGTTGTTCTGATGAATGGAATTGTAGAGGATATGATTAATAGTGATGAGTTTGTAAACCGAAAATCCATTATGACGGGTGAGCTTCCTCGCGTTTTTTCAGGCTTAGATGGTGTTATTAATTTTCACTTATCCTTAGTCATGAAGAGAAATACAAAAGTCATATATTTAGGAGGTGGTGGGAGAAGTACGCTTACTGAACCAAAGTTAGTTCTTAGCATACAATGCCATGATAAATTTGTTAATGAGCTAGGCTTTGTAAATAATGATAGGTTTTTTATCGGAGCAATGATTTCTGCTGAACAAGAGGAGTCTGTAAAGTACTGGCTTTGGGAGGACTATAGAAAAATGATTGAGTTATCAGGTCATATCCAATAACCACAAAGCTTAACTGTTTCTGCTTTTCTAACCTAGTGTAGATGCGGCTTAGGCCTTTGATGGCATGGATGCCATCGTAGAGCTTACACGGACGTACTTGCAGCGCGCCTAAGAAGTGTCTGCACATACGCCGGCTGCAAGCCATTGGAACCATAAATGTATGAAGTTGGTTTGATGATTCAAGTGATGAAGAACCCAAAGGTTTATCGCTGTAGATTTTAGCCACTCAAAATATACGATATTAGCTAAAGTTGTCGCTTTTCTAAATTAGTGTAGATGCGGCCGTGACCGTCCATGACATGGACGTCATGGCCGAGCTTCCAAGGATGGACTTGCTGCGTGTCACGGCAGCGTCTGCACATACGCCGGCTGCAAGCCATTGGAACCATAAATGTATGAAGTTGGTTTGATGATTCAAGTGATGAAGAACCCAAAGGTTTATC
>NZ_JAKILT010000055.1 GCF_023283535.1 Shewanella sairae
TGGTGGATGCAAGGAGGATAAGGACGAGCAGTCCTCCTTGCCCGGGTGTGGGATGGAATCCCACGACTTTAGTTGTTAGACGAAGTCTAACCTGAGGCGAGCTTCAACAGTATCTGCACATGCGCCGCTGGAGGCGATTGATAGCGACTCAGCTACAAGCTCAAACAGGCTCCCCTGTCGCAACAAGCACAAAAAATATATCCAGCCTTTATTGCAAGGCTGCTCTGATAACGTGATCCCTTACCCTAGCGCAGCTTATAAATTGCTGGCAATATGCCCGCAATCTAATAAGAAATGGAATATCATTCAGTGAAACAATTAACTTTAGCAGCCGCACTATTATGCAGCTTGGCCATTAGCGGTTGTGCAGAACTCAAAGAAGCTGGTCGTCAAATCGGCAGCACCACTAAAGAAGTCACCACAGATATCGGCCACGCTTCTAGAGATGCAGTTAAATCGGTGAAACAAGATCTTAGCGAAGACTAGCTGTTGAGCAGACTTTACTAATACAAAGTATCAGACAAAATATAAAACCAAGGCTCAATATTGAGCCTTGGTTTTTATTCGCTTGTTAACTCATCAGTTACACACTAGGCGGCATTGGCGCGCATACCGTGGGGCGTTGGTAAACCTTGCTCATTAACATGCACAAAGACAATTTTGTCGATACTGGCAATAGGTAAATGAGTCAGCTTATTACGCACCTTACAGCTAATGGTTATCGAGGTCGCGCCGGCACTGATCAGCTCCAGACCAAATTCAATCACATCCCCTTGCCTTGCGGGCGCAATAAAATTAATTTCATTCATAATCTTGGTAACGTGACGCTGACTTTTCATTTGGCAACCAGCATAAATTGCAGCCTCTTCGTCAATCCAACTTAACAGTTGACCACCAAAGAGAAAGTTTGCTGGATTAAGATGTTCCGGCTTTATAAAACGGCGGCTATAGTATTTCATATTAAATTCCTTACTCCTGTTAAATACCTAATAAGGAGTAGCAAATATACAGCCAGGTTTTCTAAGTCTTCTAAATCAGCAGTTTATATAATCCTAGATTCACCTCAGTTAAATATACTGCCCTGTTTTAGCGCTTTATTGCGCCAAAGTAGGGCTTATGCCTAAGCAATATACCAACCGTGATATTGATAAAGCCTGCTTAGTCGCTGCGTGCTTTTTATTACAGCGTTTCATTATGGCTCGGTTTATTAAACCTCTATCTTCAGTTTGCTTGAGTCAATTTTAGCTTAGCAACAAAAACGACATAAATTCGACTCAATAACGTCATGCTTGTCACTGACAATCACTGCGCCACAAGGAAACCTTATATAAACCTTACTAATTTACGGTGACAATAGTGAATAAAATCAAAAAAATAGCTGTGATTATCTCTTGTAGTCTCGCACCTATCGCAGCTAACGCTGCAGTATTACCCAGCACCCAAACAGACAGCCAATGGTATAAAGACAGCGCCAAGCTTGTTAGTGACAAAACCCAACAGAGCACACCAACTAAAGCTAAAAATGTGATCTTATTTGTGGGTGACGGTATGGGGGTATCAACCTTAACTGCAGCGCGCATTTTTGAGGGCCAACAACAAGCTGGTAATCAAGGCGGCGAAGAAAACTTCTTAAGCTTTGAGCAATTCCCTAAAACAGCGTTAGTGAAAACCTATAACACCAACCAACAAACCCCAGATTCAGCAGGCACCATGACGGCAATGGCGACGGGCGTAAAGTCAAAAGCCGGCGTGCTGTCAGTATCGGATACCAGCCTACGAGCCAACTGTCTCTCTTCAAAAGGCAATGAGTTAATCACCTTAGTCGACTTAGCAAACGCTAAGGGCTTATCTACCGGTGTAGTGAGTACAGCGCGCATTACTCACGCAACCCCCGCTGCAACTTATGCTAATTCACCAGAGCGTAACTGGGAAGCTGACTCAAACTTACCCGATGAAGCCCTAGCCAACGAGTGTCGAGACATCGCTTATCAACTGGTTATGCGAGATGAAAGTGATGCGCTAACGGTTGCACTTGGCGGCGGACGCCGTAACTTTATTCCACAGGATACAACCGATGGCGAAGGTAAAACAGGCCGCCGCGCCGATGGTGTTGACCTGACTCAAGCTTGGACCGACAACTTAAGCAACTCAGCTTATGTTTGGGATAAAGCCGGTTTTGATGCCATTGATGTTAGCGCAACCGATCACTTGTTAGGTCTATTTAACTCATCGCATATGCAGTATGAAGCAGAACGTTTAGACGACGTTGCAGGTGAACCATCGCTAACAGAGATGACCACTAAATCCATTGAATTACTCAACAAGAATGACGATGGCTACCTGCTAGTGGTTGAGTCAGGTCGTATCGATCATGCTCACCATGCCGGTAATGCTTATCGCGCCATGATGGATACCGTCGAGCTATCAAACGCTGTTCGCGCAGCAGTTGAAAACACCAATCCAGAAGAAACCTTAATCATGGTCACCGCCGACCACAGCCATGTATTCACCATTGCTGGTTACCCAAAACGCGGTAACCCAATCTTGGGCCTTGTTCATGGTATCGATGGCAACGTCACTATCGCTAAGGATGGTAAACCATACACCACAGTTGGATACACCAATGGCCCTGGCGCCGTTGTCGGTATTCGTGACGACTTAAGCTCTGTCGATACCCAAGATAAAGAGTTCAAGCAACAAGCATTAGTGCCAACTAGCAGTGAAACCCACGCAGGTGAAGATATTACCTTGCATGCAATGGGTCCTGGCTCCGACCTTGTTCAAGGTGTTATGGAGCAAAATGTTATCTACCACATCATCAATCAAGCTCAAGAGCTTGGTGGAACCAAATACTAAAAAGATGAGTACTAAATCTTTAGCAATATCGAACCTCTACTGATTTTAACTGGCTTTGGTCCAGAAAAAGTACCCATTTATGGAGTTTAAAATGAATAAAAAATTACTGGTATTAAGCATGTCTGCAATCTTAGGTCTGGCAGCTTGTAGCGATGATGGTGACAAAGGTGACCAAGGTGAAAATGGTCAAGACTGGACTGCCGTTAACCAATGGTATGTTGATGGGCAATCTCGTGTCACCCAAGCTCAAGAGTTAACAGTGAATAATGAAGCTGGCGCAGCAAAGAACATTATTCTATTTGTCGGTGACGGTATGGGAATTTCAACCGTGACAGCAGCGCGCATTCTTGAAGGTCAATTAAAAGGGCAAACTGGTGAGGAAAACTCACTGTCGTTTGAAACCTTACCTTATGTGGGCCTAGCAAAAACCTATAACGTTGATGGCCAGACGCCAGATTCTGCCGGCACCATGACTGCCATGGTGACAGGTGTTAAAACCGATGTAGGTGTTATTGCTCAGGCTGAAGGTGTGACTCGCGGTAACTGCGCCTCCACCGAAGGCCAAGATCTAGTGACATCATTAGAGCTTGCCGCGATGGCAGGGTTATCAACGGGTGTGGTATCAACCGCTCGCATTACCCACGCAACACCGGCAGCGACCTATGCCCATGCACCTGAGCGTAATTGGGAAAATGACGCTGATTTGCCTGATGAAGCCGTTGCCAATGGCTGCAGCGACATTGCTGCACAGTTGCTTGATTTTGATTACGGTAGCGGTATAAACGTAGTCATGGGTGGCGGTCGTCGCTCGTTCATCCCAACCACTATTACTGACCCCGAGGGTAAGTCTGGTCGTCGTGAAGATAACCGCGACTTAACCACAGAGTGGCTCAGCAAATACACCAACGCTGCTTATGTTGCCGACCGTGACGCGTTTTTAGCGCTTGATCCAGCAACCACAGATCACGCATTAGGCTTGTTTAACTCGTCGCATATGGAATATGAATTCGACCGCACCACAGCAGGTGTAACCGGCGAGCCATCGCTGGCTGAAATGACCGCTAAATCTATCGATATTTTGCAGAAAAACGATAAAGGCTTTGTACTGATTGTTGAAGCTGGTCGTATCGACCATGCTCACCACGCTGGTAATGCTGCCCGCGCTTTACACGATACCATTGCCCTGTCTGAAGCAGTGCGTGTTGCCATGGAAAAAACCTCTACAAAAGATACCTTACTTATGGTGACAGCCGACCATAGCCATGTGTTTACCATTGCGGGCTATCCAACCCGTGGTAATCCAATTTTAGGCTTGGTTAAAGGTAACGGCTCTGACGGTCAGCCTGCTGTGACCAATGCAACTGATGCCAATGGCCTGCCATACACAACAGTGGGCTATGCCAACGGTCGCGGCTACGCCAATCTTGAAACCGGTGGCGATGAGCGCTATGGCTACGCTGAAGCTCCTGGGCGTTTCGACCTCAACTATGTCGACACCCAAAGCCCTGGCTTTCATCAAGAAGCTTTGGTGCCACTAAGCAGCGAAACCCATGCAGGTGAAGATGTGGGGATTTTTGCAAGTGGTCCTGGCGCGCATTTAATCCAAGGTACGGTTGAGCAAAACCACCTGTTCCATGTAATGAATCATGCAGGCAGCCTGGTTAGTAAAGCTGAAGCCTCGCAGTAAATCGCAATCTGTGGGTTTATCAACGCCACCGGGGCTGACTCGGTGGCATTATTTTATCTACTAACTTTCCCAGCTAAATAACTAAGCTAAATAACTCGGCAACATAACCCTTATCTCTTTAGGATCGAATATGCTAGTTTCATACTTTTTTCCAACAACGGGCTTTAAGGCAAACAGCACTAAACAAAAGCCATTGTTTGCAAAATCTACCGTTTTCAGTAGCTTTATCTACAGCAGTTTAATGACTATTTTAGTCAGCACTCTGCCCAATCTTGCCCACGCTCATTCCAGTGCCAGCATTAGTACTGATATTAGTAAAGTGCAACCAGCACCCACAGAACAATGCGATGCAATTAAGCCAACGCATGTGAGTGCCACTTACATTGTCACCAATAATGCAGGTCAGCAAAAAACCATCACCTTACTAAGAAATAATGACCAAGTGATTTACCAGCGCAGCCCTGTCAGCTTTGAGCTTTGGGACGCTAATGGTGAATATGTACGTTATTTTCCTGCTCAGCAGCGCTCTATCTCTTACCGCAAAGGAGACTTACTCTCGTTAAACATGCATTTTGATTATGAGCAACTGAGCCACCTTATCCCACCAAGTGCACTGCAATCGCTAACTCAAGTTAAGCCAACCGCTAATAATGTGATAAATGACGTCTGCCCTGCTAGCGAGTACTACCAAGGTCAGTTAGGCCATAGCCAATTTGAGATTGATTGGGTAGGACATTTAGCACTGCCTGCAAACATGCATATCCATCAAGATGGCATGCAGCAACAGTACCAATTAGTGGCTATAAAAACACTTTCAGATAAAGCATTTTCTGCACTCACTGCGAATTACCGCGACTTAGATTTTGCTGATGTGGGTGATAATGAGTCCGACCCTTTTATTGCCGAGATGATCCATCAAGGCTTTATTCAGCATGGCAACTCAGGTTTTTACGATAGCCAAGGTAATCAATTATCGAGCAACAGCCACCAGCACTAACGCAACAAGCATGGCAACTTGCTTGTCACTCATGGCTACAAACAAAAAACCTAGGCAATGCCTAGGTTTTATTTTTACGCGATAGCTGCAGGCAAATTAAGCGCGGTGCAACAACCCTTTTAATTCAACAATAAAGCGTTCGACGTCAGCTCGTGAAATATCTGCGTGGGTAACCAAGCGGATCTTCTTGCCAGGACTAATTAGAATACCTTTGACTTTTAGATCAACGGCTAACGCTTTAACATTAATTTCGTCATTGACCTCTGCAAATACCATATTGGTTTGCACTTGTGACATATCAACCGTGAAGCCTTCAATATTGGCCAACTCACGAGCTAAATAAGCTGCGTTGTCATGATCTTCTGCTAGGCGCTCTACTTGCTCAGTTAATGCTAATGTTGCAGCAGAGGCTAGAATACCCGCTTGACGCATACCGCCACCAAGCACTTTCCGCCAACGACGCGCCTTAGTAATTAAGCGTTCATCCCCCAATAAAATAGAACCTACTGGCGCACATAAACCTTTTGAAAGACAAATCGACACTGAATCAAAATACTGAGTAATCTCAGTCATCGGGATGTTTTGCGCAACGGCTGCGTTTGCAACGCGGGCACCATCTAGATGAATTTTCAATCCACGCTCAAACGCTAATGCTTGTGCTTGAGCCAAATAAGCCTGCGGTACAATTTTGCCGCCAATGGTATTTTCTAGGCTTAGTAAGCGGGTACGCGCAAAGTGAACATCATCTGGTTTAATTGCCGCTTCAATATCTGCCAGCAAAATAGTGCCATCTGCTTGGTTGGTTAAAGGTTGTGGCTGGATACTGCCTAATACAGCTGCCCCGCCGCCTTCAAACTTATAATTGTGAGCTTGTTGGCCACAAATATACTCGTCACCACGCTCACAATGCGCCATTAATGCCAGCAAGTTTGCCTGCGTACCAGAAGAGGTAAATAGGGCATTATCATAGCCAAACATCTCAGCGGCCATATCCTCAAGGTAGTTAACACTTGGATCATCGCCATAAACATCATCCCCAACTTCAGCCTGACTGATAGCGGTGCGCATAGCAGCCGTTGGCTTAGTGACCGTATCACTGCGAAAATCAATCATTGTAAACCTCAAGTATCTTGATCTGGAATTTTAATAAACAGCCTAATACTACTGCGAGGTGCTGGCGATCACCAGCAAAAAACTAAAGTTTACAAACTGCAGTAAACAAGCGGTATCCACCTCATTTATTCTATACGCATCAAATATGAATAAAACAAAGATATATAAATCATAAATCTAATCAAAAATTTAACAAATACCTTTAGATATGTAGATCGAAATCACACCAAGAATAAAAAGCATTAGAAAATATAATGCAATAATTCAACTTTTATCATTGTCTTTTACCGCTAAAAACAGGCAAAATCGTCTCCCTTTTATTTAGCTAGTGCAGAACATGTTAGAAGTTAAAGTTATCAGCTTTTTATGGCTTATCGGTATTCTTGCCGAAGCAATGACTGGCGCACTGGCTGCAGGTAAAAAACAGATGGACCTGTTTGGGGTAGTCATAATAGGTTGTGTAACAGCAATTGGCGGTGGCACCTTGCGCGATATTTTACTCGGCAACTACCCGTTAATTTGGATTGAAAATGTCCATTATTTGATTGCTATTGCTGCAGCCTCATTACTCACAGTAATGATTGCACCGCTTATGCGTCATCTGTCTAAACTATTTTTAGCCATTGATGCTATTGGTCTGGCAGTATTTTCGATTATTGGTGCGCAAAAAACCTTATTACTCGGTTTTAGCCCTGAGATAGCTATCGTTATGGGCGTTGTTACTGGCGTATTTGGCGGGGTGATCCGCGATATCTTGTGCAATCAAGTACCACTAATCTTCAAAAAAGAACTCTACGCCTTAGTTGCGCTACTAACGGCAGCCGCTTACGTTGCAATGAAGTTCAACGGCGTACCGGAATGGATAAACCTGACTATCTCTTTAGTGTTTGGTTTTAGCTTTAGAATGCTGGCTATTCGCTACAAATGGTCAATGCCAAAATTTGATTATCAATACCAATCAGATAACGCACACTAATCCAAAATAATGGTTCTACAGACATAAAAAAGGTCGGCATATGCCGACCTTTTTTGTAGCCATCACTTTAATCAATAAATCGATTAAGCCGCTGGTGTTTCTTTTACATACAGATCCATTTGTGGATATGGAATGCCAATACCCGCTTCATCAAGCGCCACTTTAATTTGCTCTAGAATTTCAAAGTGTGCTGGCCAGTAATCAGAGCCTTTAACCCATGGGCGAACCACAAAGTTAACTGATGAGTCAGCAAGCTCAGCTACCGCAACTGTGTAAGCTGGGTCTTTAAGCACGTACTGGCTATTTTCTAAAATGTTAGTCAGCACCTTTTTGGTCTCGGCCAAATTAGCATCGTAAGATACGCCAATCACCAAATCTAAGCGGCGAGTTTCCATCGTTGAATAGTTAATAATCGTACCATCCATCATTGCTGAGTTTGGTGCAATAATCACTTTATTGTCAGGGGTAAGTAGCTTAGTTGAAAAGATAGTGATTTCATCTACCGTTCCGGCAATGCCTGCCGCTTCAACATAATCACCAACACGGCAAGGTCTAAATAGCACCATCAATACGCCAGCAGCAAAGTTAGACAGCGAGCCTTGCAGCGCTAAGCCGACCGCTAAACCTGCGGCACCAATAACAGCAACTAATGACGCTGTTTGTACACCAATCTGTCCAAGCATCGCGACAATAGTAAACACAAACACCAATGACCAAGCTATATTGGCAACAAACGACACAACAGTATTGTCGACCTTGCGCTTTTTCAGCAGTTTAGTCGTTAAGTTTTTAGCAACATTCGATAAGAACTTACCGATGATAAAAATAACAATGGCAAAGACGACTTTCATGCCATAAGTAACGATCAGTTCTGGCGCTTGGTCCATTAAACCTTGCAGGTTATCCATGTATGTACTCCCTTAAATTATAAATATAACTATTTAGCTAACAGGCTGTATAACGATTAAACTATTGAGCTTTTACAATAAATTCGACGCGGCGATTTAGCTCTCGTCCATATTCAGTTTGATTATTGGCAACAGGTAAGCGACTGCCCATGCCTTTAACCTGAAATCGATTAGAAGCAATACCGAACTGCTGCACCAATATATATTTAACTTGTTCTGCTCTGGCAAGCGACAACTGCTGATTAAATCCAGGTGTTCCAATTGAGTCAGTATGACCCACTAAAACTAGCGGCACTTTAGTCGACTTCAACCAACGGCTTACTACTTGAAATACCTGTTGTTGTGACATCAATACCTGCGCCTTGGCAAACTCAAACCTAACTGCAATAGCAGAGTCCTCAGTGCATACGCTCGGGTACAATTGGCCTATACTGGTTGTAAAGCACAATTGAGGCATAATATTTAGGCGCTGCATTTGCTGTGCATTGATTTGGTTAACACTGCAACCACTGGCATCAACGGGTTCAAAACTCGGTGTATTAACACAGCCATCTTTTTTATCTGGCACACCATCGAGATCGGAATCAAGCCATGGTTTAGCCGTTACATTTGCTGAAAACAAAAGAACTGTTATTACTACACACAGTAACGTTCTCATTATCGCCACCTATCA
This sequence comes from Shewanella sairae, assembly GCF_023283535.1. Classification (GTDB taxonomy): domain Bacteria; phylum Pseudomonadota; class Gammaproteobacteria; order Enterobacterales; family Shewanellaceae; genus Shewanella; species Shewanella sairae. The sequence goes on from NZ_JAKILT010000055.1 coordinate 9,211, forward strand.
TTTCAAACCTATGTTTGTATTATCAAAGGCATTATGCGCAATAATGAAACCAACTGCAGAATATCAGCCGGTAACATTTTACCCTCAACAAACACAAAAACACAGCCAATTAATTAACTTATGCATTACAAGCATAGTTAATATCTGTCATTTTTCGATATTTGCCTAAAGGACTGGTCTCCGCGACATCCTTCTAAATAACTTACAAACTGATATGGCGTAAACAAAAAAGCCGTCAACCTGTCAAGTTAACGGCAAACAGCGCTGCAGATGAAATTAACGCGCTAGCACAAAAGCAGGCAACTACACTTGCTTTAGCTTTAAGCGAATATTGTCGTAACACCAGTTAAATGCCACGGCATAGAAGAAAAAGAAAATTAGAAATACAGCTTCTAATACTAAGGCTTGCAATAAAGTAATCCCCAAGAACCATGCAATTACCGGCACAGTAACAAAAACTAATCCGCCTTCAAAGCCTACAGTATGCCCAATGCGAGTCATTAAGCTTCGATTAACTCTGTCAGCGCCAAACTGCTTATCAAACCAAAGGTTATAAAAATAATTCCAAACCACAGTGTACAAGCTCATACCCACACCAACAGCTAACATGGCGCTCGCTTGTTTGCCCGAAAACAAACTCGCTGCCGGCACTATGATAGCCAATGCTATCGCTTCGAAAAGAACTGCGTGGATAATCCTATCTTTAAAAGTCATAACAAATTGCTCTCAGTTAAGTTGCAGTCATTATCATCTTTAACTACGATGGTTAAAAATTACATACCATCACTTTTACTGATATGTTATCCATTGAGCAGCTTTATTCATTCGTCACTACCGTTGAGACAGGCTCGTTTTCAGCAGCGGCAAGAAAACTTGGCAAAGTGCAGTCGGCAATAAGTCAGCACATCATCAACCTCGAAGTCGACACTAATCAGACTCTGTTTGATAGAAGTAGTCGCTATCCCATACTCACCAAAGCGGGTGAACAACTGCTACCTCAAGCCAAAGCCGTTATTGCTCAGCATCAGCGGCTTAACTTGCAAGTAGAAGCTCTCGATAAACAAGACGAGTTAAAGCTTAGCCTTGCCGTAGATGAAGCTATCCCCTACAACCAATTCACCAACTTACTTAAAAGTCTATCAAGTCAGTATCCGCAACTGGAGCTTGAGCTGTTATCAGCATCAAGCATGGATATTATTCATCTAGTGGATAGCAAGCGGGCTCAGTTAGGTATTGTGTTTAGTGAATTAACCTACCCGCCAAGCTTGGATTTTGAATCCTTAGGCGCGGTTCAATTTGAATTATTAGTCAGCCCTGAACACCCTCTAGCGCAAGATACGTCATCACATATCGACGTGCTCAAATTGCATCGCCAACTATTAATCGGCTCAAAAGGAAACCATACCGGTTGGTTTAACACACCGCATTCACCGGATGTGTGGCATGCCGATAACTACTACATGCTGTTTGAACTAACTAAAGCTGGGTTTGGCTGGGCTTTATTACCGCTTCACCTTTGTGAAGAAGCGATAGCTGCTAAGCAACTTTGCAAGCTTAAGATTGATTTTGAACAACTAGGTTGGCAGGCTAACGTCGATGTTATTCAACATAAAAGCCGCTGCGAAAATGAGTTTAATAAGCAAGTTAGAGCCTTAATGCGCGGCTTACTTAACTAGCAAAACCTTGCAGCACTATGTTGTTTATTTAATAAAGCGCCATAAGGAAGCCAATGGAAATAAATACAGCCGAAGCCTTAGCGACGCTGCTCACCAATGAGCAGCAATGTAAAACGCTAATCGAGCTTAAATTAATAGGCCGAGAAATTAAAATCTTGCCCCCAGAAATCGCTCAGCTAACCTCACTCGAAATATTGCATTTATCCGGCACAGAGGTCATTGAGCTACCTAAAGAGCTAGGCCAGTTAACGAAGCTAAAAGAACTTGAATTAGACATGTCAGGGACTGAGCGACTACCAGCAGAGATCGGCAACCTAGTCTCTTTAGCAGCGCTTAAAATCGCATATCCAGCAATGACTACACTACCAAGTCAAATTACTGATTTGCCTAATTTAAAAGAATTAGATTTTATCTGTTGCGAAAAGGATGCTTTACCAGAGCAGATTTGGGGGGTTACATCACTTGAAAAGTTAGATCTCTCTAGCGTATGTGACGATATCGAAGAGTTATCTGCAGAGATAGGTAATTTAATCCATTTAAAAGAATTAATCCTAAATGGTTGTTGTTTAGTGGCGCTACCTAAAGAGATTGGCAAACTCACATCACTAGAAAAGTTAGATTTATCTGATAATGTCTGCCTAAACAATTTACCCGCAGAAATTGGCAATTTAGCGCAACTAAAAGAGCTTAATCTATACTGCAGTGAGATTGAGATATTACCTAAAGAGATCGGCAAACTCACTAACCTAGTAAAGCTAGATTTAAGCTATTCCTTGCTAACTGAGCTGCCTAATGAAATAGAAAACTTAACCGCGTTACAGTCTCTAGGTCTTAGGAATTTACAGTTAGCCAGCATACCTGATTCACTGGCGCATTTTGCCTAGCTGTTGAAGATTCAAGACCGACATTCGAGACAGAAAAAAACGGCCTATTGGCCGTTTTTATGTCGTTGCTTGAAACTTACTTAGCATCTGGTTTTGGTGGATAATTTAACAGTAACGCACCAATCGCTTCGTTAACCACTTCAACACGCTCTTCAGGTGTGTCCTTATCGCGCATGGTATCGGCTACAGAGCCTCTCCAGATTAACTTACCGGTTTCAGCATTAACTAAGTCAAGAATTAAGGTACCGACTTCATATTCACGTACAGTGGTTTGTGTATGACCTACACCGCCACCCCAGCCCCAACCTGGACCGTAATAAGGGTTATAGCCGTAGTTAGTGTTGAAGGTATCAACATTAATTTTCTTATCGACTTTAGTTAGGTAGTTAACTAATACATCAGCAGTTTCGGCGTCGCTTGGCGTTAAGCCTTTAAGCTGTAGCTGATCATCAACCGCTTTGCGCACACGTTGATCCATTAATCCATCTAAATGATAAGTCGCATCAGCGGTTTTCTTCTCTACCCATGCGTAGGTTTTCACTTCATTAAAGTTTACCCCTGGATCATAATCTGAGCTTGTTTTAAGTGAGCTACATGCACTTAATGCTAGCGCTGTAATAATGACCAATAACTTTTTCATGTTTTCTCCAAAAAAATCTACAGATTTTGAACGCTTATTATTCAGCTTACAGAGCAATTTATTAATCTACAACTCAATTTTTAGTAAATACACTCTCTATTAAGCTTGACTTCAGAAAAGCACTAAATGATAATGATTATCACTTACTTCACTATTGGCCATCATTATGTCTTGGTTTATCGCGGCTTTTGCTATCGCAAGTATTGTATTTATTATCACACCTGAAAAAGTGACCAATCAAGCAGACTCACAAGCTTCTACTGTCGATAAACTTGGTAAGCACTCTTTAGTCATCCTACCTGTAATAGTCCTCAGTTGGGTGGTAATTGCTATTGCTAGCGCCCCGGTAACCCACTTTGCAGGTACTGCAATTGGCTTTATCTTAACCTCTTGTGCTATTGCCTTACCCAATACTCACAAATATATTGCACTGCTTGCTACGTTAACATTTGCATCACTGCTTATTGAGCTTGCGCTTTATCTCTAATCGATAACCGCTGCTAGAAATGCCCTATACTTCTAGCAGCACATACTATTCAGTATAAGTTTCCCCACTCTAATACTCCCGTAAGCCCTGTAACTTTGCTAAACTGGCGCTATTCGCTCATCAATGACCCTATATATGAAATCCGATCCAAACGTTTCTTTAGTCTATAGCACCGACGTCGGTAGAATTGCACCTGAAAAACAAACTCAATCTGCACCTGAGGGTGATGGTATTGTTAGAATTCATAAAGACAGTAAAGGCCGTAAAGGTAAAGGTGTTTCGGTCATTAAAGGCTTAGCCTTACCAGAGAAAGAGCTAAAAGCCCTCGCGCAAAAACTCAAAAAACAATGCGGTTGTGGTGGCACGGTAAAAGAGTTCAATATTGAAGTGCAAACGGATAATCGTGAGCAGATCAAAACCTTGCTTGAAAAGCTTAATTACACCGTTAAATTGGCTGGTGGTTAATAGCGAGCTGATATGAAAAAGTCTATGGACAGTTTACAAAACCACTTTTTAATTGCGATGCCATCATTACAAGATACCTACTTTGAACGGTCACTGATCTACATCTGTGAGCATGATGAAAAAGGGGCAATGGGCATTGTCGTCAATAAGCCAAGTGGCATTATTGTCGATGAGCTACTGGAGCAAATGGAGCTAAATGAAGATCCAACGCCAGTAACTGGCATCGAAGGTGAAGTACTCCTTGGTGGCCCGGTTAACCCAGAGCGAGGTTTTGTGCTACATACAACCCAAGACGGTTGGAATAATAGCGACGAGATCACCAATGGGATTATGCTGACGACATCGCAAGATGTATTGACCTGTTTAGGCTCAAATAAAGCCCCCGAAAAGTTTCTTATTGCCTTAGGATACGCAGGCTGGACACGTGGTCAGCTTGAACAAGAAATTATTGAAAATACTTGGCTATCAATCCCCGCCACTCCAGAGTTGTTGTTCGATGTAGAACATGAGCAACGCTGGCAACAAGCCACTGAATCACTAGGCTTTGATATCTGGCAGCTCTCCAATCTTGCAGGGCATGCGTAATAACGCCAATTCAAGATAGATTATTAGATAGGAATAAACTTAAATGGGCGATAAAAGCGTCTTAGGATTTGATTACGGTACTAAAAGTATTGGTATTGCGATTGGACAAGAGCTCACTGCTAGCGCAAGACCACTATTATCAATTAAGGCTGTAGATGGCATCCCTAAATGGGAAGAGATTGGCGCATTGATTGAAGAGTGGAAACCTGATCTCGTAGTTGTAGGCTTGCCACTCAATATGGATGGCACTGAGCAAGAGATGACCCAAAGAGCGCGCAAGTTTGCCAACCGTTTAAGCGGTCGCTTTGGCGTAAAGGTTGCTACCCAAGATGAACGTCTAACCACTGCGGATGCCAAAGCCAGACTATTTGAGATGGGCGGTTATAAAGCGCTGACCAAAGGCCAAGTTGACGCTATGTCTGCAGTATTAATTGTTGAAAGTTATTTTGAGAATCAATACGGCGAGTAGTACCAATCAGTAAAAAGATTGGCTCAATATAAAAGGGAGGCTTAGCCTCCCTTTTGCTTTCTGTAACCCTAAGAAAATCTAAATATGCGGCTTAACAATATTAGCCATCATTTTAATATGCGCGTCATCGTCGTTTAGCGCCGCAATATAACGATAGTTTTCGCCGCCCGCCTGTTCAAAAATCTCACGGTTTTCACCAGCGATTTCTTCAAGGGTTTCTAGGCAATCGGCGCTAAATGCTGGGCAGACAACCGCAATATCTTTAACCCCTTGCCCAGGCAATGACTCCATCGTTGCATCTGTGTATGGCGTTAACCATTTGGCTTTACCAAAACGCGACTGGAAAGTTGTGATGTAGTCATCTTCAGCCAATCCAAGCTTTGCCACCACCAGCTTTGTGGTTTTCATACAGAAACAATAATAAGGATCGCCCAAATGCAAATTACGCTCAGGCATACCGTGGTACGACAATACCAGTTTTTTCGGCTTGCCATTGGTCTCAAAGTCTTTTGCAATTGACGCTGCTAACGCATCAATAAAGTCTGGGTGATCATGATAAGTATTAATAAAGTGCAGCGCAGGCAGATAGCGCCAGCTGGTTAGTTCTTTTGCTATCGCGTCAAATGCCGATGCTGTGGTTGGCGCAGCGTATTGCGGATATAGCGGCAACACCACCATTTTATCAACGCCTTGCTGATGCATTTTTTTCAGCGTTGCTGCTACTGACGGCTCACCATAGCGCATACAAAACTCTACTGATACATCTTCACCAGCTTGTTCAAAATGGCTGGCTAACTTTTGTGTCTGACGACGGGTAATATCCATAAGTGGCGAACCTTGCTCGGTCCACACTTGCTGATAAAGCGCCGCAGACTTTGCTGGACGGACACGTAAAATAATCCCGTGCAAAATACACATCCACACTAGTTTCGGGATCTCAACCACACGCGGATCAGCTAAAAACTCCGCCAAATATCGCCTAACCGATGACGCAGTAGGTTCGTCTGGCGTGCCTAAATTCATCAGTAGCACACCGGTTTTGCCACGCTGTTTATGTCCGACCTCTTTGGTCAACCCAGAATACTTAGCCAAGGTAACTCCCTAAACTTAAAAATGTTATGTGCTGATACGTTTAAAATTACTTAAAGATCAACAGCAACAAAAAACTGGCAATAAAATATTGCCAGTTTTTGCTTAATTTAACTCTGAATAATAAAATCACTCAAGCCAACTAGTCTAAATTCAGCGTTACGCCATCCATCGAACTACTGCTGGTAGGATCTGAACTTTGTAGCTTAATCATCAAGCGTAAATCATTTGGTGAGTCAGCATGATGCAGTGCATCGGCGTAACTAATTTCACCATCGGTATAAAGCTTTAATAATGCTTGGTCAAAAGTCTGCATGCCTTGTTCATTAGACTTCGACATGGTTTCTTTTAGCGAGTGCAGCTCATTCTTAGCAATCAAACTCGCCACCCGCGGCGTATTAATCAGCACCTCAATTGCCGCGCGTCTGCCGGTACCATCGCTTTTAGGCACTAGCTGCTGCGCCACAATACCGCGCAAGTTTAATGACAAATCAAACAATAGTTGGTGATGCTTACTTTCTGGCACTAAGTGCATAATACGGTCGAGCGCTTGGTTGGCATTATTGGCGTGTAATGTCGCCATACATAGATGCCCCGTCTCAGCAAAAGACAGTGCAAACTCCATGGTCTCTTGGCTACGAATTTCACCAATCAAGATCACATCTGGCGCCTGACGTAATGAGCTTTTCAGCGCGGCATCAAACGACTCAGTATCGATGCCTACTTCACGTTGAGTAACAATGCTCTGCCTATGGTCATGCACAAATTCCACAGGGTCCTCAATAGTAAGAATGTGGCCCTTGGCATAGGTATTACGATAACCAACTAAGGCAGCAAGTGAGGTAGACTTACCAGTACCAGTCCCCCCAACCATAATCACTAAACCACGCTTACTCATCACCAAATCTTTTAGGATTGGCGGTAACATCAAATCATCTACATCAGGAATTTGAGTTTCAATTCGGCGCATAACACAACCAGGTGATTCACGTTGCCAAAACGCACTGACACGAAAACGCCCTAGATCTTTCGCAGAGAATGCAAAGTTACATTCACGGGACTCATGAAACTCCTGCTTTTGTACATCCGTCATTAATGACTCAACAAAATCGAGAGACTGAGCGGGCGTAAAGGCAGTCTCACCTAAAGGCTGCAGCTCACCATCGATTTTAGCGCTAGGCGGAAAACCTGCGGTAATGAACAGATCCGATGCTTTACGATCAATCATTACTTTTAAAAACGGACTAACATCCATAGACTAACGATTCCTATTAAAAGTTTGCTTGCTTGTTTGAACTCTTCGCCATAGCGTCTTCACGAGAAATTTGGCCGCGATTAACTAAGTTCTGTAAACATTGATCAAGCGTTTGCATCCCGTGTGCCATACCCGTTTGAATCGCTGAATACATCTGTGCGACTTTATCTTCACGGATAAGGTTACGAATTGCAGGTGTTCCCATCATGATTTCATGGGCGGCCACTCGACCACCACCGACTTTCTTAATCAGTGTTTGTGAAATTACCGCCTGTAAGGATTCTGACAGCATGGTACGTACCATGCCTTTTTCACCTTCAGGGAATACATCGACCACACGGTCAATAGTTTTCGCAGCAGAAGTGGTATGCAAGGTACCAAATACTAAGTGACCGGTTTCAGCTGCCGTCATAGCCAAACGAATCGTTTCCAAATCTCGCATTTCACCGACTAAGATGACATCCGGATCTTCACGAAGTGCACTACGAAGCGCCGCATTAAAACTATGAGTATGGCGATGTACTTCACGCTGGTTAATCAAGCATTGCTTGTTTTGATGTACAAATTCTATCGGATCTTCAATCGTAAGAATGTGGTCATGGCGGTTTTCATTGACGTAATCAATCATCGCCGCCAAAGTGGTACTTTTACCTGAACCTGTTGGGCCAGTAACCAATACTAGACCACGAGGAAAGCTGGAGATCTTTTTGAAGATTTCTGGTGCACCTAACTGCTCCAAACTCAAAATATCACTTGGAATGGTACGAAATACTGCTGCAGCACCACGAGACTGGTTAAAAGCATTAACACGAAAACGCGCAAGCCCTGGCACTTCAAATGAGAAATCTATCTCTAAATGTTCTTCATAGTCCTTGCGCTGCTTATCATTCATGATGTCATAGACGAGACTATGTACACCTTGATGATCTAATGCAGGCAAATTAATCTTTCTTACTTCGCCATCGACGCGGATCATGGGAGAAACACCTGCAGAAAGGTGTAGATCTGACGCATTGTGTTTTACACTAAAGGCTAGTAACTCTGTGATTTCCATAGTTTGGGATATCCATTCAACCAAAAACTTACAAGATGACAACAATAACAGACAGACTCGCAATCGCCCAGCATCGAATCACTCAAGCTGCGCAAAATGCCTCTCGTCGGGCAGAAGATGTACAACTGCTCGCAGTGAGTAAAACCAAGCCGAATGAATACATCATCGAAGCCTATCAGGCTGGTCAGCGTCGCTTTGGTGAAAACTACGTCCAGGAAGGTGAAATGAAGATCAATTCACTTAGCCAAGAGTACCCGGATATTGAGTGGCATTTTATCGGTCCTTTACAATCCAATAAAACCAAAGTGGTCGCTAGCCTGTTTGATTGGATGCATACAGTTGACCGTGAAAAAGTGGCTAAGCGCTTAAGTGAGCAGCGTCCAGACGATATGCCGGCGCTTAATATTTGTATTCAGGTCAATATCAGTAATGAATCGAGTAAGTCAGGCGTTGCTGCAACTGAAGTGTTAGCACTGGCTGATAGCTTAGCAGCGCTACCTAATTTGGTATTGCGCGGCTTAATGGCAATTCCATCAGCCGATGTTGATGAGCAAACGGCGAGCCAGGAATTAGCGGCACTGCACAACTTATATTTGCAACTTGCACAGCGCTTTGACACTGTCGACACGCTATCTGTCGGTATGAGCAATGACTTAGAACTTGCTGTAGACCATGGCTCAACTATGGTGCGTATTGGTAGTGCTATTTTTGGCGAACGAAATTATAACGTGTAATTTATACCACGAGTAAAAACAGCAATATAAAATGGATTAAAGTCGTATTAGAATAAATCGCTGCGGCAGCTATTTTTACCGCTGCAGCTTGTATTTAACGATTCAGCCCAAACATTAATAACTAAAGTAGCTATATACCAACTAAAACAAAAAGAGATCTTCATGACACAACAAAAAGTATGCTTTATTGGCGCAGGTAATATGACCCGCAGTATCGTTAGCGGTCTAGTGAAAAGTGGTTACAACCCAGCTCTTATCGAAGCCACAAACCCAAGCCAACCTAAGCTAGATGCCATGGTCAGTGACTTTGGTATTAATGTGTCTAATGACAACGTTAGCGCCGCGCAAAATGCAGATGTAATTGTGCTAGGCGTAAAACCACACTTTATGGAAGTTGTTGGTGAAGAGCTTAGTGGCTTAGATCTATCTAACAAACTGATTATCACCATCGCCGCAGGTGTCACAGCCAAGCGCTACGGTGACTTTTTTAAGCAAGAGATCAAACTAATACGCACTATACCTAATACACCAACGCAAATAGGTGTAGGCTTAACAGGACTTTATGCTGGCGACGATATCTCTGCCGAGCAAAAAGCCATTTGCGAAACCTTAATGGCAACCGGTGGTGAAACCGTTTGGGTTGAAAAAGAAGCAGACTTAAACCAAGTTATCGCCCTTGCTGGGAGCTCTCCTGCTTATTTCTTCCTATTTTTAGAATCTATGGTGGAAAGTGCGGTCAAAGGTGGTATGTCAGAAGTCGCCGCTAGAGAAATGGCACAACAAGCAGCACTGGGTGCAGCGTTAATGGTTAAACAAAACCCAGATGTAAGCTTGGCGCAACTTAGAGCCAATGTGACTTCAAAAGGTGGCACTACGGCACAAGCTGTCGAGACCTTTGAAAAAGGTGATTTACGAGGCCTAGTCGACAGCGCAATGAGCAATTGCATCGCCCGCGCTGAAGAAATGGCAAAGCAGTACTAATTTAAATTAAACAAGTAGAGTAAATAGATGAATGCATTTAGTTTTCTAATAAGCACAGTATTCGACCTGTACCTAATGGTCGTGGTACTGCGTATTTGGCTACAACTCGCTAGAGCCGATTTCTATAATCCATTTAGCCAATTTATTGTTAAAGCTACACACCCAATTGTCGGCCCGATGCGCCGTGTATTACCCTCGTTTGGCAGCTTCGACACGGCTTCGTTTGTCCTAGCTATCAGCGTTGTCGTGTTAAAGTTTGTAATCTTAAGCTTGATGGCAGGCGCTGCGATTAACGTGCCGAGCTTGCTGTTAATTTCACTTGTATCAGTGATTAAAGAAGCCGGTGTATTGCTTTTCTGGATGCTAATTCTACGAGCAATTTTGAGCTGGGTAAGCCAAGGCGGTAATCCGATTGAAATGGTCATGGGTCAGTTAACAGAGCCATTACTTGCCCCTATTCGCCGCATTTTACCACCTATGGGTGGCTTAGATTTATCACTGTTAGTGATGATGATCATTCTTAACTTTTTAAATATTTTATTGGCGCAATACGTACCATTTTGGGCTAGCGTATAGTGACTCCAGCACTGATGCAGCAGGGTAACCTGCTGCTACAACTTTATATTCAGCCTAAGGCAAGTCGCGATCAAATCGTTGGTCTACACGGCGAAGAAATCAAAATAGCCATTACCGCTCCACCTGTTGATGGCAAAGCTAATGCTCATCTCACCAAGTATCTCTCTAAAGCATTTAAGGTTCCTAAAGGCGATATTGAAATTATTAAAGGTCAGATGGGGCGCCATAAACAAGTCAAAATCACAACGCCAAAGCTCATTCCTATTGAAATACAAAACCTTTTGTAACCTTATAGTGATTCGAAGTTTAAAGCGTTTGGCCCAACTAAGTTCTATACTGTTAACAAGATATCGTTCTAAGGAAAGCTAATATGATCCGTTCATTAACGACTATGCTGCTACTGTTTTTTTGTATCAGCAGCACTGCATTTGCCGAACAAAAAGAAAAAGTGGGTAACTTTGATATTCACTACGTCGCTCTTAGTAGTACTTTTCTAACCCCAAGTATCGCTAAATCCTATGGTATCAAGCGCAGTAGTTACACAGGGATTATCAATATCGCGGTACTCGATACTAGTGAAGAAGGAAACCCTGCGGTACCGGTTGAACTTTCAGGCGTCGCTAATAATCTGCTGGATGCCAGAATTGATCTGAAATTTAGAGAAATTCGTGAAGGTGATTCAATCTACTATATCGCTGAAGTCCCTTATCGTGACGATCAAGAAATCAATTTTAAAATTGCAGTAAAATATGAAAAACAGCTTAATACTACAATTACTTTTAAACAAAAGTTTTACGTAGAGTAGCACTCAGCAAACATCATAGAACAGGGCTAAACGGCCCTGTTTTTTGTTGCCTATCTACTATCGAAAATCCCTTATCTCAGCTATTATTGCCGCCATTATTTTATGACTCACCTACAGGCTCCCCATGAATAAAATCGTCCTTGCTAGTGGTAACAAAGGTAAATTAAAAGAATTTTCAGAATTAATGGCTGATTACGGCGTTGAAATTTTAGCTCAAAGCGCATTAAATGTAGCTGAAGTGCCTGAAACTGGTACCACCTTTGTAGAAAATGCCATTATCAAAGCGAGAAATGCCGCTGAAGTGACTGGCCATGCTGCTATTGCCGATGATTCAGGTCTTGAGGTCGATTTCTTGCAAGGCGCACCAGGAATATACTCTGCGCGCTATGCAGGAGAAGGCGCAAAGGATGAGCAAAACTATACCAAGTTACTCAATGCACTTGATGGGCAAACCCAGCGCAGTGCACGCTTTCAATGTGTATTGGTTTATATGCGTCACGCTAAAGATCCAACTCCTATTATTTGCCAAGCATCTTGGGAAGGTACAATAGGTTTTGCTCCACAAGGCGACAATGGTCACGGCTACGATCCTATCTTTATTCCAGCTGAGCATGAATGCCCAGCTGCTGAACTTAGCTCAGATGAAAAAAACAAACTGAGCCATCGTGGTAAAGCACTCGTGTTATTAATTGAAGCAATGAAGCAACAAGGTATCTTTAACTAATGCTAACCCTGCCACCGTTAAGCCTATACATTCATATTCCTTGGTGTGTACAAAAGTGCCCCTATTGCGACTTTAATTCCCATGGCCAACATGGTGAATTACCGCAAACTGAATATGTTGATGCACTGATTAATGATCTCAAACAAGACCTACATTATGTGCAAGGCAGACAGCTTCACACCATTTTTATCGGTGGCGGCACGCCTTCTTTATTTGACGCCGCACACATTGGCCGTTTACTAACAGAAGTCGATGCACTGATCCCTTTTAGCGACAATATCGAAATCACCATGGAGGCCAACCCTGGCACATTAGAACATGATGATTTTGAAGCTTATAACAAAGCGGGTGTCACTCGCTTATCTATTGGCGTACAAAGTTTTTCTAGCGATAAGCTCAATTTACTTGGGCGCATTCACGATAAAAACGAAGCGCAAGTTGCTGCACAAAAAGCAAAGGTTTCTGGCTATCAAAGTTTTAACTTAGACTTGATGCACGGCCTGCCTGATCAGAGTTTTGACGAAGCATTAGCCGATATTGAAACCGCCGCAGAATTAGCGCCGCCGCACCTATCTTGGTATCAGTTAACGATTGAGCCAAATACCCTGTTTCACTCCAAGCCACCACAGTTACCAGATGATGAAAATCTATGGCAGATCTATGAGCAAGGACAAAAACGTTTAGCGGCGCTTGGTTATCAGCAGTACGAGATCTCTGCGTACGCTAAAGAAGGCTACCAATGCAAACATAACCTCAACTATTGGCAGTTTGGTGACTACTTAGGAATTGGTTGTGGCGCCCACGGTAAAATCACCCAAATTAACCCTAGCAATCTTGATGACAGCAAAATTGTCCGCACCGTTAAAATAAAGCACCCTAAAGGTTATTTAAGCGCAACTGATTATTGCTATGAAACCACTGAAGTAGAGCAAGAAGATAGGCCGCTAGAATACTTGATGAACCGCCTTCGCTTAATGAGCCCTATTCCAAAGGTTGAGTTTGAGCAGCGCACCGGGCTTAGCCGCGACACAATTCGTGAAGGGATTAAGCAAGCTTGTGCTAAAGGTTTAATGACCGAATCTAATGAACATTGGCAACTGACCAGTAAAGGTCATCTATTCGTCAATGAGCTGCTGTCACAGTTTTTATAGTGAGCTTTAAATCTTACTAACACGCAGAATTAAACTTAAGCAATTGAATTTAATAGCTAATAAATTCAAACACCCAACATCAGACACATTTACTAACACTTAGATCAAAAAATTAACCGACAGCTTCTTTAGGATAACAATCATAATTCTAAGGAAGCCTAAAAAATGCCTATAAAAACAAATATTAGCTTTATCGCCCTCTCACTCTCTATGGCATTTAGTGCCACAGCGGTTGCCGCTCCTACCTCGATAGCCCAATTAAGTCCAAGTGAGAGCGTTGCTCACAAGGCAGAAACTGAATCACAAAAAGCCAATGCCTTATTCGAAAACATTTTCATGGAAAATGTCATGGCGAGCCCTATCTCGCAAACCCATTTAGGTATTAAAACCGATTATGACAAGTGGGACGAAATGGGTGATGCTGCCGATGATGAAGCCCTTGCCCGCGATAAAAAGCATTTAGCCCAGCTAAAGCAAGTCAACACCAGTAAACTCGACCGACAGACTTTACTTAGCTATAAGCTACTGACCCAGAAGCTTGAGCAAAGCATTAAAGACGATAAGTGGCGCTACCATAGTTATCCGGTTAACCAGATGTATGGTGGCCACTCACAGATTGCATCGTTTTTAATTAACCAACATCAGATTGGCAATGTAGAAGATGCAAAAGCTTATATTAGCCGTCTTCAAGGTGTACCTAAGCGTTTATCGCAATTACAAACAGCCCTAGAAATCCGTGAAGACAAAGGTATTATCGCGCCTAAGTTCGTCTTTCCTTACGTGATTAATGACAGTAAAAACATTATCAACGGTGCGCCTTTCAGTTCCGCCAGCGATAGCCAAGACAGTGCATTGTGGAGCGACTTTAAACGTAAAGTATCAAAGCTTGAAATCAGCGATAGCGATAAAGAAAGCTTATTGCGTCAAGCTAAACTGGCGCTAATAGAAGATGTTAAACCTGCATATGACCAGTTAATTGCTTATATGACTAAGCTTGAAACCAAAGCCGATACCCGTGATGGCGCATGGAAATTTCCTCAAGGTGACAGCTACTACAACAATGCCCTTGCGCGCACGACCACAACCGATATGACTGCGAATGAGATCCATGAGTTGGGTTTAGCTGAAGTGGCTCGAATTCATAGTGAAATGCGCGCCATTATGAAAAAGGTTAACTTTGAAGGTTCATTAACTGAATTCTTTAAATTTATGCGTGATGATGAACAGTTTTACTATGCCAATGACGATAAAGGGCGCCAAGCTTACTTAAGTGAAGCGACAGCACTTATTGATACCATGAGCGGCCGACTTGACGAGGTCTTTAAAATAAAACCTCAGGCACCAATGATTGTTAAGCAGGTAGAAGCCTTTAGAGAAAAGTCGGCTGGCAAAGCCTTTTACAGTAACCCGTCACCGGATGGTAGCCGTCCTGGTACATACTACGCCAACCTATATGACATGAAGGCGATGCCAAAGTACCAAATGGAAGCGCTTGCTTACCATGAAGGTACGCCGGGTCACCATATGCAAATTGCCATTGCCCAAGAACTTGAGGGCGTACCAAAATTCCGTAAGTTTGGTGGCTATACAGCCTACATTGAAGGTTGGGGTCTCTACAGCGAGTATTTCCCGAAAGAAATGGGCATGTACTCAGATCCATACTCAGATTTTGGTCGTCTCGCAATGGAGCTATGGCGCGCATGCCGACTGGTAGTCGATACAGGTATTCACGCTAAAAAGTGGAACCGTGAAGACTCTATTGAGTACTACGTATCTAACACGCCAAACGCCAAGTCAGATGCGGTTAAAATGGTTGAGCGTCATATCGTGATGCCGTCACAAGCAACGGCTTACAAAGTGGGTATGATTAAGTTGCTAGCATTAAGAGATAAGGCGCAACAAGCCCTTGGCGATAAGTTCGATATTCGCGATTTTCACACCATAGTACTTAAAAATGGTCCAGTACCATTAGATGTACTAGAAAGTGAAATCGACTTATGGATTAAGCAAAGCAGCTAATTAATCGTTATCAACAAAAAAGCCTCGTCTGCAAGTTATTGCTGACGAGGCTTTTTTATCTGGAGTCGTTATTAGTCATAATCACCGACATTCGGCACGCTAAAGTTCGCATCATTCCACGGCCATGGCACTTTAGCCATAAAATCCGCTAGCTCAGGCGTGTCAGCATGTTGCTCACGGATCACCATCATGGTTCTGTTTACATGAAACTGATGGATGGGCTCTTGACCACCAATGGCGATGAAGTATTCGGCAAGCGTCGCTAAATGCTGCCTTTTATCGGCTAAGCCTAGCACCGCATCAGCCATTATTGGCGCGCCTTTCAACCCAGATAAATCGGCAGCGCAGCTCCATTTAGCAAACTGCCTAATAATACTGGCAAGCAGTTCAGCCCCCTTTTCATCATATGCTGCTGTAGCAAACAAATCGTACTCACTTTGCGCAACACAGCCGTTAACATGCTGAGCCACAAACCCAAAAAATAGTGATGTCTGGCCACTCTTAAGATAATGGGATTCGAGTTTTGGCATAAGCGCGTTAAGCTCTGTAAGCGACGCTATCTTAGCTGCAGTATCATTGACATTTTGCAGACTAATATCAACTTGGCCATTAGAGGTTGGGACTTCTGTTAAGCTAGCCTGCACCACCAAGTTTAACGCTAAAGGCTGACATACTGTTGGTACCACGCTATTGGTTGAGCATTCATGCAGTTCTTCAGTGATTCTATAGGGCTGACTAACCACGCTCCCTGTACTCTTAACTTGTTTCACCGCTTGTTTATCAAACAGCTCCACTTGCCAAATGACCGCATCTTCATCTTCACCAACAGCCAGGATCAATTGATCATCAATTTGGCCTTTAATCACAACAGGCTCATGAGTAAATACTTGTACTGTTCGCTGTTTACCATCGCCATTATTTTTCATCAACTTGTGCAATGGCAATATAGAGTCGCCAGTTAACGATAACTGCTGTACAACACCGTCCTGCCACCCCAGCCAAACACTGTTGCCATCAGCTGAAATAGTCGCTGACGTAAGACATTCAATAAACGTTTGCAACTCGTCATGGTGTTCAGAACTGGTGTCCCCCGCCGCAATCGCCGTCAATGATTCAATAAGGTCTTCAGCCTGATATTCTGCACAAATCTGTGCAGCTTCAAGCACTCTGACTTTATGGCTCCACAGTACTTTTTTTTGCTTAAAATCGATAAACTGCAGTTCAAAGTTAAAGCGGAGGTTCTCATCACTAGACTCTAAGACACTGAGTGTTTCTGTGTTAGCAAGTAATGCAACGCCGCGCTTTTTATCCATAAAAAAGGTATTACGCACAGAGATCTCTTCGGGCGCAGGCTGACCTTGAAGCGGATATATCTGAGTCTCTTCAGTCATTGGATTAAAACTGACAAGTTGATGCGTTCTACGCTTTTCACGCTGATAGAATACGAACTCTGTACCTTGGACGCACACCATGCTGTCATTAACAAACTTAAACGGCATTTCGTAGTTGCTAATGGCAGTATCATTAAGCTCAAAATGACTGACATTTAAATTCTTAGCTGTTATATCGACACAATACAAAGAGCTTGCACTGCGTCGTCCACCTTTAGGCGCCCCCACTATCCATAATTTACCATTGCTGATACAGGCATCCTTGGTTGGATATAGACCGAGTGATGCGATGGCAGAGAGACTCTGTTTACTCGGTTCCGCAGCATTAAATCTCGAGCTAAAAATCCGCCCTGTTGAGTCAACAGCGATAAACTGCTGGTTATCAAGCCACTCGGCAATCAATAGCTCACAGTTTTGAGTTTCAAGCAGTTCAAACTGACTAATAACGTCAGTATTAAAACCGGTACGCTTAATCACTTGTACCTGTATAAGCCCATCATAAAACAAACCGTGGTGCTGAAACGAATATTCGTTAGAGGCTAAACAAGTGCTAAGCGTCTCTGTAGAAGCAGTATCTTTTTTTTCTATAAGCTCAATATCTAAAAGTTCAGTTTCAACATCAGAGCTTTTAGTTACAGAGCCTAAAATACGAGGGAAAAATGTCTTAATAAATTTATTCAATGTAATACTCGTCTCATAAAATAAATGACTTTATGCCATACATGTCACTATTGCTGAAGATAAGTAAGCAGCTTAAAGCTATAAAGCCAACACTTTCAAGTGCTTTATGATGCAAGTAGCTCGTCACTCGCTATGTTTCTTTTACGATAAGAAATTATGTAACTATTTGAAGTAGCAGAAATAGAAAGGAAAGCTAGAGTTTTAATAAAGCCTAGAAAGAAAAATACCCCGGTGAAAGCCGGGGTAAACCAAAATTAGGATGATGGTTTTAAGGCTGACATTGTTTTAGTTCGTAAAGCTCTGTCAGCATTGAATCAAAACTGCTTATAGCGGCTCTGTAAACACAATAAAGAGGGGTCATTCTCGATTGCAGTTTAGGACTCAGAGCTTTTGAATCAACTGGCTGCAATTGTATTAAATTGAGAACAAACTGCAATTGAAATGATTTACACTTGTTTAGCTAAGACTTAATTTCGCCTTAACTAAACAAGTATTTTAGCGAGGTAAACAGCTGAATTTTATACTTATAAGTCTTTTCTACTTTAGTATGGATTTACATTGTCTTTACTATGAAACAATGTTTCCCCATTTTACTTACGTTTTGCATACAACTCTTTTAATGGCGTGTCCCAATATGGCGGTGTGCCGATATGATCTTTTATGAAATCAATGAAGGCACTAACCTTTGGTGCAAGATGTTTACGTCTTGGATATACAGCCTGTAAAGGCAAGTGATGAGTTAATTGCCAGTCTTCTAGGATAGGAACTAACGTGCCCTTTTCAAGCTCATCTTCAAGTAAGTAACTTGCAAGATAGACAACTCCTAAACCACTTACCGCAGCAGACTTTAACGCTGGAGCATTATCGACTCTAAAGTTTCCGGTTACGCCTATTTCACAGTAATCGTCACCTTGTTTAAACTGCCAGATGCTGTGTTCATGCCATTCGCCCTGATAAACTAAGCAATTATGATCTACCAGTTGCTCAGGTCTATTTGGTACGCCGTGTTTCTCAACATAAGATGGTGAAGCCGCTAATAGAAACTGGCACTTCATTAATGGTCTTGCCACCATACCAAGCGGCAATTGCTCTGACATAGTCAGTAATAGATCAAGCCCTTCGCTAACGACATCGACTTTATGATCAAGAAGACTAACTTGTAATTCAAGCTCTGGATGTTTTGCCATAAATTCTGGCAACGCAGGGATAATATGCATGGTACCGAAAGATTGCGAAATACCGACTTTCAATACACCTCGAGTAGCGTCGTTAAGATTATGAACACTCGCCACAGCTTGGTCAGCATCCCTTAACAGCTCTTCACCTTGCGCATAAAGCAGTTGACCGGCTTCAGTTAAACTCAAGCTTCTAGTAGTACGTTGGATTAATTGAACACCCAGTTTATGTTCTAAGTCTGCAACTTGAGTACTGACTTTAGACTTTGATATGCCTAACTTTCTCGCCGCAGAGCTAAAACTGCCCGCCCGAGCCACATGAGTAAAAATTGCGATTGGTTCTAAAAGTTCTAACATGTAAATCGCCTTAAGGTGTTTACGACAGTAATAGTACTTCCATCGCTAAGACATTCTATTTTAATTATAAAACAATATCTTAAGTGAATATATGTACGCTAGAGTAGAGTTTGTATTATTTAACCAATAAATGGTTTTTGCTTTTATTTTTAGAAGTATACCAAAAAAACGCCATAACTCATCAAATATGTCGTTTCGATGGGCTATACGCTAAAAGGCTACTCACGATAAAAAGGAGGGAGAACAGAAAAGCCCCTGCAAAAAGGTAGGATGCAGGGGGCGTTGCAAGACGGTTAAGCGCAACAGGTTAATCCAGCAAGATTGACTTACATTAGACTTACTCTAATAAAGTGCCATTTGCTGTTTCGACCAAGGGATAGTTTGCTAATTCTGGAATTTCTGTACGTAACTGCTTTTCTAAAACGATTAAAGACTTAAAGTTTTCACATAGCTTTTCACTGCGGGCTTCAATATCATCGGCCTGCTGCTCAATCTGTAGCTCAATTTCTTCACCAATAGAATCCATTTTTACCGAAAATGACTCCATTTTTTGTTCGAATGAATCGCCATCGCCAGACATCATCTGCGCGCCGAGTGACATCATCATGGTTCCCAAAGAGTTTTGAACCAGCTCTTCCATCTCTTTTTCAAACTCTTCACCAAAAGCATCTTCAAGTGAAGACTCTGTTGCGCCTAGATAAAAGGTGTCACCTTGTTGGTAAGCAACCTCTTCAATACGCTCTTCAAGGCCCGCCATCATTTCATCAATTTTGTCTCCACCACTATCACCAAGTAATGGAGTAAGCGCCAAGCTTACCGCAGTTGAAGCGATTGACACCGTATCATTCACTAGTGAGATCACTTCTGGTACTTGTGAAGAAACTTGCTGTGAATATTGTTCGACGAGTGCTCGTTGTTGATGACTCAGTTCAACTTGCTTACCGTTAACAAATAGTTTGTCCATTTCGATACGGTATTTCTCATCACCCACCTCACTAATGGTTAACTTTTTCGGCTCTACTGTGACGTCGTAATTCAGCATGACTTCACATTCGCTACTCATATCATGGTCGCTATGAGCCGCCACAATTTGTAAGCTAGAGGTTGATAGTAGTACTGCAGTGATCCCAACTGAGGTCAGTAGTTTTTTCATCGCTTTAATCCTTTATCGCTTAGTATCTAAATGATTTATTCAATCTTGACTAAGATAAAGCACAGAGCGTGCCACAACTTTTAAGAGACTGTATGCATTAACTTTGTTGGTAATTAGAACGAGAATTGAGCAATTGGGGAAATAATATATTTAGCCAATTAAACTAACAATTGGCTAAATAGCAAAACTGATAGGTACTGTAAAACAAGTAAGCAGAATTAAAAAATGGAGCGCCCTAAAGTCTGACTCAATGCTTCTAGCATTGCAGTGCCTGCTAAGGAGTTACCGTTTGCATCGAGCTCTGGCGACCAAACACAAACCGACATATCACCAGGGATCACCGCGATGATGCCACCACCGACACCACTTTTACCTGGCATACCAACACGATAAGCAAACTCTCCTGCGCCATCGTATAGACCTGAGGTAGCCAATAAAGCATTTAATTGCCTATTTTGCACCGGACTAACGAGCTGTTTTCCTGCAAGGCTCTTACCTGAATTAGCAAGATAAAACATTGCACGAGATAGATCCGCGCAACTCATACGTAATGAGCAGTAGTGGAAATAGCTATGTAGTACAGTATCGACATCGTTATTAAAGTTGCCAAATGACTTCATCAAATAAGCAATAGCCGCGTTACGTGCACTATGTTGATATTCAGATGCTGCAACCACCTTGTCATAACTGACTCGATGACTCTCACTTAAACCACGCACAATTTCGAGCATACGATGCTTAGGTGCGCCAAGCCGGCTTTGTAGCAGATCAGCAATAATTAATGCGCCAGCATTAATAAAAGGATTACGTGGTACGCCTTTTTCTAGCTCTACTTGCACTAAAGAGTTAAAAGAATGGCCTGAGGGTTCTTTCCCTACTCGTGACCAAATCTCGTCTTCTTCATACAACATTAACGCTAAAGTCAGACTAAATACTTTAGAGATACTCTGAATTGAAAAGGGCTCGAGATAGTCTCCAGCCCCAATAGTGACACCATCAGCGGTTGTCACTGCAATACCTAGTTTATTAGCATCGACCTCGGCTAGCGCTGGAATATAATCAGCAACTTTACCTTGTCCTAAAAGAGGTCGAACTTTTTCGACGACCTCTTCAAGTAATGCCAATTCAGGCATTAACCCCACCAAATATCGTAAAGCTCGCCGATTTCGACGTCTGATACAGGTTGCGCGTCAAAGAAAGCTTTAACCGCAGCGCGGTTTTCTTCGGTGCACTTACCAATACCTTGAGTAGCGATGATACCTTCCCACTCTTTATGACCACCACCGTGGTAACCAAGATCGGCAGGATCAATCACTTCTTGGATAAACTGATCAACGATTGCATCAATTTGCTCTTCTGTTACTGATTCATTAAATGTCCAGTTAACGTCAAATCCAAACTCTTGGAATTCATCTACGCGTAGTTTTTTACGTAAGCGACGGCTACGGTTTGCTGCCATGGTTGTTCTCCTAGATAACTTATTTTTAAAGTTTATATTTTGTTGAGTGCTTAAACGCGCTCAAACATAAGATCCCAAACACCATGACCTAAACGGTGGCCACGCGCTTCGAATTTAGTCAGTGGACGGTGGTCCGGACGTTCAACAACGTCACCTGTTGCAGACTGATTTTTATAACCAGGTGCAGCATTCATCACTTCCAACATATGTTCGCTGTAGTTTTCCCAATCTGTTGCCAAATGGAAAACACCGCCAACTTTAAGCTTGCTACGGATCAATTCAGCAAAAGGCGCTTGAACGATACGACGCTTATGGTGGCGCTTCTTGTGCCAAGGATCTGGGAAGAATAGTTGCACGCGAGATAGGCTACCTTCAGCAATACTGTTTTCTAGCACTTCAATTGCGTCATGGTGATAAACACGTAAATTAGTCACACCCGCTTCCGCAGCTTCCGCTAGACAAGCACCAACACCTGGCTTATGTACTTCGATACCGATAAAGTTAAGTTCTGGTGCTGCTTTAGCCATTTCAACTAAAGATGCGCCCATTCCAAAACCAATTTCTAGCACGGTATCCGCTTCGCGGCCAAACACTTCAACTAAGTCAATCGCCTCAGGAGTGTAATCTAGGCCTATTATTGGCCATTGCTGCTCCATTGCTTGAGCTTGGCCTTTGGTTAGGCGGCCCTCTCTCAATACAAAGCTTCTGACTTTGCGAAGGTATTTACCTTCTTCATTGAATTCAGCGGTTGTTACGTCGCTCATTTTCGCCCTCGCTTAAGGCTGCGCTAGCATTAGACAGCTATTATTTAAAAAAGAAAGGCATTATCCAAAGTTAAACCTTCAGTGCAAGCCTTATTGTGGCGAAATTATACCAAGAATCTCAGTTTGTGCGAACTGTGGCTTTGCTTTGCGATAAATAAAGTACCAATATACGCTTCAGACAACCGACATACGTCAATATCTGCCTTGTTAAACACCAAGGCTAAAGTTACACTGCGCCGATGAAAACTACCGCTGCTTTTTCAACTCGAATTATCGAATGGTACGACAACTTTGGTCGTAAACAACTCCCTTGGCAACAAAACAAAACCCCATATAAAGTATGGATTTCTGAGATCATGCTGCAGCAAACCCAAGTAGCAACGGTTATTCCTTACTTTGAAAAGTTTATTGCCCGTTTTCCAGATATCGAAACCTTAGCTAAAGCGGACCAAGATGAAGTTCTGCACCATTGGACTGGGCTTGGTTATTACGCTCGCGCCCGTAACTTACATAAAGCCGCTCAAACAATGCTGGCAGAATATAATGGTCAATTTCCAACGGATTTTGAGCAGGTATTAGCACTTCCAGGAATTGGGCGCTCAACAGCTGGTGCCGTGTTATCTTTATCGCTTGGACTTAATTTTCCAATTTTAGATGGCAATGTTAAACGCGTATTAGCGCGCCATGGTGCAATTGAAGGCTGGCCGGGTAAAAAACCGGTTGAACAACAGCTCTGGCAAATGACCGAAACCTTAACGCCGGCTAAAGATATTCAAAAGTATAATCAAGCTATGATGGATATTGGTGCGACAGTTTGTACCCGCTCAAAACCCAACTGTCCTCTCTGCCCCGTCGCCATAGACTGTAAAGCCCAATTAAGCGGGCGCCAAAGTGAATTCCCAGGCAAAAAACCAAAGAAAACAATCCCAGAAAAATCGGCTTGGTTATTGGTTATTGAAGATCAACAACAAGTTCATTTAGAAAAACGCCCTTCAGCCGGTATTTGGGGCGGATTGTGGTGTTTTCCGCAATTTAGTCATCGAGCAGAATTAGACTCTTATATAGAAGAGCAACAACTTAACGTTGAAATACAACAAGACCTGCTAGGTTTTAGGCATACATTTAGCCACTTTCATCTCGATATCCAGCCAGTGCTGGTTCGCGTGAGTGGCCATAGTGACAATCAGATCATGGAACAAGCAGCCTCGGTCTGGTATAACTTAACTCATCCACCTAAAGTTGGTTTAGCCTCCGCTACTGAGCGAATTTTGGCCGACTTAGGTTCTGTATTAAATAAGGAGTAATCATGGCTCGCACAGTAAATTGCGTGTATTTGAATAAAGAGTCTGAAGGCCTAGGTTTTCAGCTTTACCCAGGTGATTTAGGTAAGCGTATTTTTGATAATGTGAGTAAAGAAGCTTGGGCTCTTTGGCAATCAAAGCAAACTATGCTGATCAATGAAAAGAAATTGAACATGATGAATGTTGATGATCGCAAGTTTCTTGAAGAACAAATGGTCAATTTTTTGTTCGAAGGTAAAGATGTAGAGATCGAAGGATACGTTCCGCAAAAAGATGATGAGTAATCACAATTACCATTAGACGACTCTAGCTAATAAATAAAAAGCCGCTTAACTTATAAAGCGGCTTTTTATTGACCAAAGCAAAGCAAAATTCCTCTTACATTATCCAGTAATAAAACCATCACTCAAATTGATTGCTGTTTGTTTAGTCTTTTTTAGACTGTTTCCTGCCCCAAACCACCGCCTTTGCGCACAAACTAGCCGAACACGCCGTTTAATTACAAAAAGCACTTGCAGGAAAATATCTCCCGCTTTAATATACGCGCACTCCAAACGAGACGGGCTTTTAAGTCAGCTAGTTTTGAGTAGCAAATCTAAGATTTACTTAAGTAACACTTAGTTGCCCGAATAGCTCAGTCGGTAGAGCAGAGGATTGAAAATCCTCGTGTCCCTGGTTCGATTCCGGGTTCGGGCACCAACATTTATTAATGAGTTTCACTATTTACTTAGTAACTTGTTAAGCAAATAAGCCGGCATAGCTCAGTTGGTAGAGCAACTGACTTGTAATCAGTAGGTCCCGAGTTCGACTCTTGGTGCCGGCACCATAAAAACAAAAAAGCCACTCAATGAGTGGCTTTTTTGTATCTAAAATTTCTCATCTCGTAGCTGCATCACCCTAACTTTGCCCTCCCCTTAATCACGCAACTCCGATTAACTCAGAGCTTTATTGGCAAACTAATTCAAGGCGAACAACTGAAAGAATGGTAGCTCCTTTGTGAAGCTCTTCAACGCAGAAGTAGGCAGCCAAAAACGCTCCAGAATGGCGACCAAATCTTTATACTAATTAGTATTACATCCTAGCTAGTATAACTACCTTCCCTTTTCATTAAATTGTTTTACACCTAATGGCCCTTAAGGTAATAGTGAACTTTTTATATCACCCCATGAATATGCTTCATTACTCCTTTCTCTTTTCAAAAAAGGCCAATGAAAACATATTTGCTGTTTTCTCAGGGCTCGGTACAGAGCGACCATATAATACATTGACAAAAGCTGGTGTTAATTACACCAGCTTTAGCTGCTCATGCATGACCACCGAACTCATTTAACTAAAAGTCACTTACCAAAAACAAACACTTACGTTGAAATAACGTACAAATACGGGCTAAAACAAACTTTTATGCCTTTAAACGCTTATTTGTTACCCAGTCGCGCTAGAAAGCACTTGCACCTTTTTAAACACCGCTATATTATACGCGCACTCCAAACGAGACAGGATTTTAAGTCCGCTAGTTTGCAGTAGCAAATCTAAGGTTTACTTAAGTAATACTTAGTTGCCCGAATAGCTCAGTCGGTAGAGCAGAGGATTGAAAATCCTCGTGTCCCTGGTTCGATTCCGGGTTCGGGCACCAACATTTATTAATGAGTTTCACTATTTACTTAGTAACTTGTTAAGCAAATAAGCCGGCATAGCTCAGTTGGTAGAGCAACTGACTTGTAATCAGTAGGTCCCGAGTTCGACTCTTGGTGCCGGCACCATAAAAACAAAAAAGCCACTCAATGAGTGGCTTTTTTGTATCTAAAATTTATCTATCTATACTGTCTCTGTCTCTACAGAAAAAGTATTTATTAGCCGGTCTCAAGTTAACTTCTTGCCAAACTAGAATTGTTCACCGAGCAGGTATTGATACGACTCGACTTTTTGTTGCCGAACAGCGAACCGACATAGTCCTATGCGGGTCAGCTGTTATCCGACAAGATTTGAATCAAGTAAAAAACTCCCAATCCTTTTCCTCTAAAAAGCTCAACCTAAAAACCTGTAACAAGATCAGTGATAAAATGAGTTAAAGTCTTTTTAGATGACCACTAGATCTCTATATCTACCAATCTATCGATTAATACCAATCTTAACCAAAAATAAGAATAAGCCCTAAACAATGCTCTGCTTAATAAACGATGATAGAAACTGTCGATTAAGCGCGCTTTCTCGAGCGCTTCCCCTCTAATCCTTATAACGCCAGCCACTAGCCTCTCAAGTAAACCTCGCATAAAACAGGCCGCAACGCAGAAATATACGACATATTAGCGCAAAAATAACCACCTACGCCTTCAAACGTCTATTTGTTACCCAGTCACGCTAGAAAGCACTTGCACCTTTTTAAACACCGCTATATTATACGCGCACTCCAAACGAGACGGGCTTTTAAGTCAACTAGTTTGTAGTAGCAAATCTAAGGTTTACTTAAGTAATACTTAGTTGCCCGAATAGCTCAGTCGGTAGAGCAGAGGATTGAAAATCCTCGTGTCCCTGGTTCGATTCCGGGTTCGGGCACCAACATTTATTAATGAGTTTCACTATTTACTTAGTAACTTGTTAAGCAAATAAGCCGGCATAGCTCAGTTGGTAGAGCAACTGACTTGTAATCAGTAGGTCCCGAGTTCGACTCTTGGTGCCGGCACCATAAAAACAAAAAAGCCACTCAATGAGTGGCTTTTTTGTATCTAAAATTTCTCATCTCGTAGCTGCATTATCCTAACGTTGCCCTCCCCTTATCTGATCTCTAGTACTAAAACTAGACACGGCACTAAGCAATGCTCTTTAGTTCGAATGCTTCTGGGCTGAGATAGCCATTCGCACTATGCCTT
>NZ_JAKILT010000056.1 GCF_023283535.1 Shewanella sairae
ACATGGACGTCATGGCCGAGCTTCCAAGGATGGACTTGCTGCGTGTCACGGCAGCGTCTGCACATACGCCGGCTGCAAGCCATTGGAACCAGCGATGTCGGAAGTTGGTTTGAAGACTCAAGTGATGAACAACCTAAAGGTTCACCGCTGTAGATTCTTCCTAGCGTTAACGCGTAGGCTAGAACCGCGTATCAAAACGCTGGCTGCAGGCCATTGGAACCACCAATGCGGAAGCTACTTCATAGTTCCAAATTAACCAGCAACCCAAAGGTTCAGCGCTTTACCGCAAAGCGCCACACTAGGCTGGCAAGAAAGCCTACAAATAAACATTGGGTAACACCAAGTTAGCCACACCACGTTCGGTTAGCCGCGTTGCTAACTCAAGCATCTGCTCTTCACTGCAAGTTTCCCACTGACGGGCTTCGCCGGTTACGCCATGGTGTTGAAACGCATTAAGTTTGACCCTAACACTTGCAGGTAATCGAGTTAAGTAGCCTGCTATGGCGTTAACCTCTGTATCGATATCACTGATTTTCGGAATATACAGTAGACGTATTTCGTAAAGCTTATTTTGCTCCGCGAGCAGCTTTAAACTACCGAACACTCGATGGTTATCGCGACCGGTAATATAACGATGGGTGTGCTCTTGCCAAGATTTCAGATCAATCATAGCGCCATCTAGATAGGGCATGACTTGCTGCCAGCCGCTTTCTGAAGTGTAACCATTACTGTCGATCATGCAGCTTAAATGGGCTAGATCTGCGCTGGATTTAATCGCTTTAAACAGCTCAATGATAAACGGCAGTTGCAGGGTGGCTTCGCCGCCACTGACGGTAATGCCATTAATAAAATGCACTTGCTTGCGGATCCGCTCTAGCATCTGCGGCACGCTGTATTGGCTAGTCTTAGGGCTAGATTGCCTAGGGCAGGTGGATAAACAGATATCGCATTGAGTGCAGAGTTCACTGTCCCACACTACCTTAGCTTTGCCCTGTTCGTTGTGGGTGAGGGATAAAGCACTCGCTGGGCAGGTAGCTACGCAATCGCCACAACTGTCGCACATATCTATGGTGTACGGATTATGGCAATTTTTGCAGTTGAAGTTACACCCTTGCAGGAAGATGACCAGGCGGCTGCCTGGTCCATCTACACAAGAGAAGGGAATAATTTGGTTAACGGTTGCGACTCTGCCCATCTTGTTGCTCTACTTCCTTACGCTAATCTTGTATCGGTATTACTTGCTATATGCTGGTGTGTGTTCATTCGCTACTACGCGCGGCTGACGCTCTAATATCTTGGTATTTTGCGCGGCTTCTGCACCTAGCCATGTGGTGTTGGTACGTGAACCTTTAGCTTTAAAGCTGGCGATATCTGACAGTTTCACCATGTAGCCTGTTACGCGAACAAGGTCATTGGAGGCGACGTTAGCGCTAAACTCGCGGAAACCTAAGCTTAATGCACCTTTGCACAGTTGCATCATGGCTTGTGGGTTGGCTTTAATGGTTTCATCTATGGTGAGAATGTCACTAATACCAGAGGTGTAATACTGGTGATGTTCTGCTAATGCTTGGATGTGGGTGATCGGGTTTGGCTCTGTGCCGTAAGGGATACGCACACCTGGGGTCACGTCTTTGTCGATGCTGATGCCGCCTTGAGAATGCAGTAATGCGCGGCCGTTATAACCGTAAGCCACAGGCGTTGATTTAACGATGGCATCTAGTGCTTTGGAGATCTTATGCCCTAGCTCATTGGCGGCGGCATTATGACCATAATGCTTGCTTGGCTTGTCTAAACTGTCTTCATTGAAGTCTGGGGTACCTTGTAAAATATTGACCGCTTCTGCCATGCCATAAATACCAAACATAGGCGCAAAGCGTGACTCTTCAATTAAGCCTTCTTGCACTAAGAAGCTATTAAAGAAGTTAGATTCTTGGTGTAAGAACTTGGCGCGCGCATCGATAAGTTCAAACGTTGTTTGGCAATACTCAGGTAAGACTCTGTCAAAAAAGTCACTGATGCTATTGGCTTTTAATGCTACTTCTTTAAGGTTGAGTCGCACTAAAGTATTGGCGCCACCGGCAAGCGGTAACGAGTTATAACAGCTAACAATACCAAAGCCTTGCTTGTCGAAGGTGCTAGCGTGGATCGGGTAATTAGCGATATGCGGCTTGCTGCATTCACAAATATTGCTGGCTGCAATTTGCAATAGCTCGTCTGGAGTGATTGCTGGGTCGTACATAAATGTCAGGTTAGGCGCTATCTGCTTTAGCTCGGCATCGATACGTAAAATGGTGCGGCAGACAATGTTGTCAGTCGGACCAATGTTTACGTGCATAAAGGCGTCTGGCAGGGTGCGATCTAACATGATCCAAAATAGCTTTAACTTACGGTAGATGCTGTCTTCGTCTAGATCTTGGCAGAAAGGTAATAACACCTCATCAAGCTGGCCAAGGTAAACAGGTATATTGGTAACCGATGGCACGTGGTGATAAATAATCGTCAATGAATTTAATGCTTCATCTAAATTCTGCGCCGCGCTTAACTCTAAATATTCAGAGCCATTTTGTAAGAATTTAGCGTAATCTGGCAGTACATAACGTGGCTTGAATGGCGCGTGGCCCTCAAACATATCGCAAATAATCCCTTGTTGCATCGCCTGCTCAACAGCATTTGATACCGGCATGTAAGGTAAACACGCTTCGGCTTCTGCTGCGAGTGAATTAGATTTTTGCTTTGGCGATAATTTAGGGTCACGGGTAATTTGAGCGAATCGAGTTTGTACTGTCATGGTGCAATATCCACTAATTTTTTATGGCTTAATTTTACTGCTAGCCGATTTAATTCTTATAGTGAAAAACTGCTAAAGAGTGATTTCCAATATGGAAATCACTGGCTTGAGCTCGCAACTTTAGCGAAAGTGCTAAGGCTGCACTGCTGGCGGGCATCGCGGCAGGCTAATAGCCTGCCTATCGAGGGCGGGGGATTTAGAAGAACCCGAGTGGGTTCGCGTCGTAGCTAATTAGTAGGTTCTTGGTGTTTTGGTAGTGGTCTAGCATCATTTTGTGGGTTTCACGACCAATGCCTGATTTTTTATAGCCGCCAAAGGCGGCGTGGGCAGGATAGGCGTGGTAACAGTTAATCCACACGCGTCCGGCTTGGATACCGCGGCCCATACGTTGCGCGGTATTCATATCGCGCGTCCACACGCCAGCGCCTAAGCCGTACTCGGTATCGTTGGCAATCGCTAAGGCTTCGGCTTCATCTTTAAAGGTGGTCACCGAGATCACCGGCCCAAAAATCTCCTCTTGGAAGATGCGCATATCATTGGTGCCTTTGAGAATGGTCGGGGTAATGTAAAACCCTTGGCTGTGTTCACCCTCAAGCTTGCATAAATCACCGCCAATCAATACTTCAGCGCCTTCGTCTTTACCTATCTGTAGGTAACTTAAAATCTTATCGAACTGTTCTTGCGAGGCTTGTGCGCCCACTTGGGTTTCAGTATCTAATGGGTTGCTCTGCTTAATGGTTTTACTGCGCTCAATCACTTTGGCAATAAACTTGTCGTAAATCGACTCGTGAATTAAGGCGCGTGATGGGCAAGTACACACCTCACCTTGGTTGAAAAATGCCAGTAGCATGCCCTCAACGGCTTTATCTAAGTATTCATCTTCATGATCCATCACATCAGCAAAGTAAACATTGGGCGACTTACCGCCTAGCTCAACGGTCGATGGAATTAACGATTCGGCGGCGCATTTTAGAATATGGTGACCCACTTCGGTTGAGCCGGTAAAGGCGAGCTTGGCGATACGGTTGCTGGTGGCGAGCGCCTGACCTGCCTCGGCGCCAAAACCGTTGACCACATTGAGTACGCCTTTTGGCAATAAGTCTTCAATCAGTTCCAGCAATACTAAAATCGAGGTCGGGGTTTGTTCGGCAGGTTTGAGTACCACGCAGTTCCCTGCTGCGAGTGCCGGAGCCACTTTCCAAGCAGCCATTAATAACGGGAAGTTCCATGGGATGATTTGGCCGACTACACCTAGTGGTTCTGGAAAATGATAACTCACAGTATTGGCGTCAATATCGGCTGCGCTGCCTTCTTGGGCGCGAATACAGCCGGCAAAATAACGGAAATGATCGACCACTAGCGGTAGGTCGGCGGCTAGCGTTTCACGCACCGCTTTACCGTTGTCCCATGTCTCTGCAATTGCTAACGATTCGATGTTTTGTTCAATGCGATCTGCAATACGCAGTAGGATGTTGGCGCGCTCAGTGACAGAGGTCTTGCCCCAGCTGGCTTTAGCGTCATGTGCGGCATCGAGCGCAAGCTCTATATCGACTTCGCCTGAGCGCGGCACTTGGCAAAAAACTTGGCCGTCTACTGGTGAGGTGTTGTCAAAATAAAGGCCATTAACAGGCTTAACCCATTCACCGCCAATAAAATTTTGATACTGAGGTTTAAAGTTTATTAGTGCGTTTGGGGTACCTGGCTTGTGGTAAATCATACTTGTCTTCCTTGTGTATTTTTTATGCGACATCTCAGTGTAGTAGACATGCCATGATGCGGGTATAGGAAGAAAGTCGAGTAGCTTGGATTACGGATTTTTGGCTAAGCTTGCTAGTGCCAATGTTTATACCTAAACATTAGTTTGTATTGCTCATGCGTTTTGCGCATAGTTTTAATGCAAAATATGCACTTCATACATGGATGTTTTTAGCCTATGCTTTTGTCATCAGTTTAAATAGGAACTTGTCATGTTTAACGCACTTGTTTTGACCCAAGAAGAAAAGCTTACTTTAGCCAACGTTCGCCAGATCTCAGAATCAGATCTACCTGAAGGTGAGGTAGTGGTTGATGTAGCGTGCTCATCACTGAACTATAAAGATGGCTTAGCGGTAACAGGCGTAGGCAAAATTATTCGTAATTTCCCTATGGTGCCAGGTATCGACTTTGCAGGCACAGTGCTTGAGTCGAGCGATGGGCGTTATAAAGCAGGTGACAAGGTTATCCTTACTGGTTGGGGCGTGGGTGAAAACCATTGGGGCGGCCTAGCTGAAAAAGCACGTGTTAAAGCAGACTGGTTAGTGCCTATGCCAAGCAATTGTGATGCGGCTAAAGCAATGCAAATTGGTACAGCAGGCTTAACCGCTATGCTATGTGTGCAAGCCTTACAAAATGCGGGTATTAAGCCAGAAGATGGCGATGTATTAGTGACAGGTGCCAGTGGTGGCGTTGGTTCAGTTGCGGTGACCTTGCTAGCGCAGTTAGGTTACCGTGTGGTGGCAAGTTCAGGTCGTGTAGAGCAAAACGGTGCCTTGCTGACTAAGTTAGGTGCTAGCGAAGTCATCGACCGCAGTGAGCTTGAAGCTGATTCGCGTCCGCTTGAAAAGCAACGTTGGGCAGGTGTGGTTGATACCGTAGGTAACAAGGTATTGGCAACAGCATTGGCGCAGATGAACTATGGCGGCGCAGCGGCCATTTGTGGTTTAGCCGGTGGCTTTGCACTACCAACAACGGTTATGCCATTTATCTTACGTGGCGTAAATCTACAGGGTGTTGACTCGGTAGCATGTCCATTTGAAAAACGCCAAGCGGCGTGGCAAGCAGTGCTTGAACTATTACCTGCTAGCTACTTTGAAGATGCTTGCGAAACGATTTCTCTGGAGCAAGTCCCTGAGTTTGCTCAGCGTATTATTAAAGGCCAAGTGACAGGTCGAGTGCTGGTTCAGCTATAAGTAGGCGTTAGGATCTTAATAATACATACCGTATTGACGGCATAAATGCCGACCTACATAAAGGGGCAAAGGTGGTTATTCGCTTTTGCCTTTTTAGTAGGGTTAACTTCCCCTTGAAGCGCGGTGTACTAAATTGTAGCCCGATAGTAGGTTGGGCTTTAGCCCATCTTTCTCTAATTGTTCATCCTTGATGTCAAATCTGCTTCACCATCAATATCCTATTGATACATATCGTATTGATACATATCTTATTGGCGGCATAAATGCCGACCTACATAAAAGGGCAAAGGTGGTTATTCGCTTTTGTCTTTTTAGTAGGGCTAACTTCCCCTTGAAGCGCGGTGTACTAAATTGTAGCCCGATAGTAGGTTGGACTTTAGCCCATCAGGTTCTAGTTGTTCATCCTTGATGTCAATCTGCTTCACCATCAATATCGTATTGATACATATCTTATTGACGGCATAAATGCCGACCTACATAAAGGGGCAAAGCTGGTTATTCGCTTTTGCCTTTTTAGTAGGGCTAACTTCCCCTTGAAGCGCGGTGTACTAAATTGTAGCCCGATAGTAGGTTGGGCTTTAGCCCATCTTGCTCTAATTGTTCATCCTTGATGTCAATCTGCTTCACCATCAATATCCTATTGATACATATCGTATTGATACATATCTTATTGACGGCATAAATGCCGACCTACATAAAAGGGCAAAGGTGGTTATTCGCTTTTGTCTTTTTAGTAGGGCTAACTTCCCCTTGAAGCGCGGTGTACTAAATTGTAGCCCGATGGTAGGTTGGGCTTTAGCCCATCTTTCTCTAATTGTTCATCCTTGATGTCAATCTGCTTCACCATCAATATCCTATTGATACATATCCTATTGATACATATCGTATTGATACATATCGTATTGACGGCATAAATGCCGATCTAGATAAAGGGCAAAGGTGGTTATTCACTTTTGCCTTTTTAGTAGGACTAACTTCCCCTTGAAGCGCGGTGTACTAAATTGTAGCCCGATGGTAGGTTGGGCTTTAGCCCATCTTGCTCTAGTTGTTCTTTGTTGATGTCAATCCGCAGTACCATCAATATCTTATGGACGGCATAAATGCCGACCTACATATAAGGCTTAAGCTTTTCCTCTAAGTGTGGCCTCTTAAAATCTAGCCCTTAGGAAAGCTCATTCATTACATATTTTGTGGTGTTTGCGATAACAAGGTTTGCGTGGCGTTGGCTATCTCTTGGCGTAACCATTTTTGCGCCTTGTCTTGTTCGCAACGTGAATGCCAAAACAGGTTGTAATCTAAGCTTTGTAGCTTAAAGGGTAGCGGCTTGACTTTGAGGCGGTGGCGCTCTGCAGCGATAGCGGCCATACCTTCGGGCACGGTAATAATCAGCGGATTCACTGATTGCAGTGCCAGCGCGGTATCTAAGTGCGGTGTTCTTAATAGTTCGGTGCGCGGCGGATATTGGCTAATCGCATCATCAAGTAGGGCTTTTACCCCGTCACTAATGGCGATGGTCGCATGGGGATAATGCAAATAATCCTCTAGGCTGATGTCGCTATCGGCTAATGGATGGTTTGGCGACACTAAGCAGCTCACTCCAACTTTGCCTAAAAAAGTCTGTTGTAGATTGCCGGTCTGACCAATGGCGCGGCAGATTGCCATATCGGCACCTTTTACACTGAGCTGCGCTTGTAATTCTTTTTGTTGTACAGGCACAATTTCAAGGCGTATTTGCGGCGCTTGTAGATAAATATGCGGCAAAATAAACGGAATTAAAGCTTGCATGGCGTAATCGGTCGCGGCGATAGAAAACTGCTGTTGGCACTCATGCGGCACAAAGGCTTTAGGTGTCAGTAACTCAATTAACTGGCCTGTCGGTTGGCGTAACTGTTGATAACATTCAAGGGCAAAAGAGGTGGGGACGAGTTGTTGACCCACACGTGAAAACAGCGGATCGTCAAGCATCTCTCTTAGGCGAGCCAGAATACGGCTAGTGGCTGACTGACTTAAATGTAAACGCTTAGCTGCTTGGGTCACGCTGCGCTCTTCGACCAAAATTTGTAGTGCAATTAGCAGGCTTAGATCTTGGCGATAGATCTCTTCTAATTCCATAATGTGTCAGTTTTCCAATGAGTACTAATGAATACCAATTTGCATAAAGGCATGATTGTTTAGGGAGAGTTTAGCGTTTTTTGCGAGTAAGTTCCTGTATCGATATGCTGATTAATTGTCGCGGCTGATTTTGTTGTCAGCTAATTGCAACATATTCGCTTTTCAACCAGAAATAATCGTTAATCTCTATCTGCTAACACACTTGTATATAGCGGCTTAAACAGGTGTTTTTTACAAAAACACAACTCATTCTCACTGGTAACGAAAACGCCGTTAAATTTGAGCTCAAAAGAGATAGATGGTTTAGATAATAATGCAAGTAAACAGCGAGCAAATCGGAGTTTTTAGGCAGATATGCCTAAGGATCTTGCAGTTGATCTGTCTTTGGAATGGGTTCCAAAATACCTCTAAAGTAATAAAAAACTCAAACGTTAGATCTGGGTTAAACTTCGCATATGTTGTTTTATTGTATATAGCAAACCCTTGTTGAACTCCCGTTTTGGAACTCATTCCAGTCTTATCATTCTTGCGTCTAATAAAAACTAATAGGGTGATGACAGATGAGCAATAAAGATCTGCTAGGACGCCGTAATTTCATTAAAGGATTCGGAGCTGCAGCAGGCGTAGCAATCGCTGCACCAGCATTGGCCGTATCTGAGAAAGCGGATGGCGTTAAATGGGACAAAGAAGTTGAAGTCCTAATTATCGGTTCAGGTTTTGCGGGTTTAGCGGCGGCAATTGAAGCCACGCGTAAAGGTGCAAAAGATGTCCATATCTTTGAGAAGATGTCTTACTTTGGCGGTAACTCTGCTATTAACGGTGGTTTGTTCGCCGCCCCTGGCACGCCAATGCAAAAAGAAGAAGGCGTGAAAGACTCTGTAGAGACTATGGTTGCTGACCAGCTAGCGTCAGGCCGTGGTATTGCCGATGAAGCACTACTTCGCCACGTAGCAGAGCACGCTGTAGAAGCTTTGCAGATGACTTTAGATGCGGGTTCTGAATATCACCCATACCTACAGCAGTTAGGTGGTCACTCTGTTGCACGTACTTACCAAACGACAGTGAGCTGTGGCGCAGGTATTACTCAGCCGCTATTACATGAGTGCCGTAAGCTTGGCGTTCATACTCATAACCGCGCTAAGTTCGAAGGTTTCTTGGTAGGTGATAAAGGTGAAGTTGTTGGCGTTAAAATGCGCGACAACTATCACTTTGGTGAAGACCAGCCAGGTAAAGTCACTAATATCCGTGCCACTCGCGGCGTAATTATGGCTACAGGTGGCTTTGCTCAAAACGTTGATTTACGTATGGCGCAAGACCCAACATTAACATCTGAAGTAGGTTGTACTAATGCACCAGGCGCTACTGGTGAAGGTATGTACGAGATGTTCCGTTTAGGAGCAATCCCAGTGCATTTAGCACACATTCAGTCTGGTCCATGGGCGTCGCCAGATGAAGGTGGTTTTGGTTATGTTTCAAACTACTCTATCTACAACTTCCCGCATTCAATGGCGGTTAACCGTTTAACTGGTAAGCGTTTTATGAATGAAATTGCTGACCGTAAGACGCGTGCAGATGCCGAGCTAAATTGTCGTGATGAAAAGGGTAATGCATTACCTCCAATTCTTATCACTAGTTACAAGGATTCTAAAAAGCACCCAAACACCAAGAAAGTTATTAAGTACAACGTGGGTTGGAAGTTCGATTCTGTAGAAGAACTGGCTAAGCATTTTGATGTGCCATTGGCGCCACTTAAAGCACAAATTACTGAGTATAACGAGTACGTTAAGACTGGTAATGACAAGCAGTTTGGCAAAAACATGACCAAGGCTAAAGACAAGTATATTGAAGCACCATTTACTGTTGTTCGCTTGTGGCCAAAAGTGCATTACTGCCAAGGTGGTGTACAGGTTAATACCAACGCAGAAGTGAAAGACAGCTTTACTGGCAAGTCTATTCCAGGTCTATATGCGGCTGGTGAAGTGTGTGGTGGTATTCATGGTGTGAGCCGTTTGGGTAGTTGCTCAATTCCTGAATGCATGGTGATGGGTATGACTGCTGCACGCAGCATGATGAAAGCCTAAATTTGCCAGATAATAGAGAGGAATGAGTGATGATTAAATTAAAAGTGGTATTAGCGCTAACCTTTGGTTGCCTATTAAGCCTATCAGCACAAGCGGTCGACATACGTGACCACCACAAAGAAGTGATTGGTAAAGACTGTAAAACATGTCATGACAATGGCATTAAGCAGTTCCCATCAGATCAGGCGTGTTTGCAGTGTCATGATGTTGATGACTTAGCAGAGCAAACGGCACGTAGTGAAGAAGATAAGTGGCAGAATCCACATAACAACTTGCACTATGGTAAAGAGCTTCCTTGCCAAGAGTGTCATAGTGAACATGGTACTAAGCAGCCACTATGTAGTAACTGCCATACGTTTAAGTATGACAAGCATAAAGAATAAACATCGAGTTTATTAAAGGGTAATTAGTAACTTCATCTCTTACTATTACTTTATAAAATCCTGCAATTTTAAAGACCACTTCGGTGGTCTTTTTTTTGTTTTAAATTTACGGCGAAAAGTAAGCCAATATTTTAAATTTTGTATTTTTAAATTAGTTCGTTCAATGCTGATTCTTATTCTTTTAAATGTGATGTGGGTAGAGATGTATGCTTATAAATATCGGTTGAGTAGATTTTTGGAACTAATTCCACCTATATGATTTTACCGTTAAAAATATATTAATAAAAATCATATATAGGGTAATGATAATGAAATGCAAAATACTATTGGGAAGTTTACTTTTATCAAATGGTTTAGTCGCTGGTGAAATACCAGACTTCCTAGATAAAAATGATATTAATAATGCGCAGTTCCAATGTTTAGGTGAGTCACCGACTTATAACGCAAAAGATCAAAAGTATATTGATATTTTATGGGATGAAACCCTGACTTATTTACGTGCCTATGCAGAGGCATTAACCAATGATCAAAACAGTGGCTGCCTAAACTCTGATACGGCAATGGTTGATTCAACTGAAGGTGGTCAGCACATGTGTGTCATGGATCGCCGTGACATGAAACTGATGGTTAAGAATATCTATCAAGTGATTAATAACCCGGATGAGGCTAAGAAATGTTTTGGCGCCCGTGAAGATGTCAGTTGGATTTATAACCCAGGCGGTGAGTTAACTGAAAACTCTCCGGTAGCGCAGCATTTCAAGCGCACGACCTTTGAACAATTCTTCGATAACAAAGTTACTGATAAGCAAGTTAAAAAGCATGGTGAGAGCTTTACCAAAAACTTTTACAAGATGGTGACAGGCGATGAAGTAAAAATGCCTGCAGTATTCCCATATGACATCAGTGCTAATTCATTACCTAACTTATGGGCATCAGCGGGTTGGTTCCCTATGTATGCTGAAGAAGGTAAGCGCAACGATAAGAACTTTGACAATATCCGCGGCGGTTACGCTTACGCAGAAATCTTTGGTCATTGGGGACTATTACGTATTGATGAAATCAATGGTGAGAAGGTCGGCGCTGAAGTGGGCATGACAGTTCAATCTGTTGATACGCTATATCCGTTCCACAATCATGCAATTTCTGAGATGTACTACAACATGCGTGTGCCAGCTTGCACCAATCAGTTTAAGACCATCGCAGTGCGTGAAGATTCACCGTTAGTTAAAACGGTAAAAGAAGACGAAACAGTGCGCCGAGTACAGTTTGATGAAGGTCAGCACAACTCGCAAACCCTATGGTTGTCTGGCAGCGCAGAGCAAGATTCATTGATGTATTTCCACCAAAATACGATTCACGCATTTGATATTGATGGTAGCTGCGAAGCCAAGCCAGAAGAACGTGCAATCGTATCGGTGTGGGCGCGTAGCAACGCTAATGATAAGCGCAATGACTATGGCACAACATTACTATGTGAGTCTGCTGCAAACCCTGGCACACCCGCTAAGCGTGGTGAAGTTATTCAATGCGATTTAACAAAAGTTAAATGGTAATTGCTTACTAAGGTTTGGTGGTGACCCCGCCACCTTTTCTCTTCGAAATACAAATTGTATTAATATGATCATGTTGTACGTATTAACGCAATCTGTATTTAGTTTAATTGAAATGGATATTTCTGATGAATAAATTAAATATACTGATACCTGCATCAATCTTAATAACGTTAGCAAGTCATACAGCAGTTGCAGATGACCTTAATATAGGTGGCTCGGTTAGAGCTAATTATAGTTATAGTGATTACTCGGAATCTTCTAAAGATAAAGGCGGTGATTTCGATTTTAACTTAGTGTCTATTACCTTTGCTGATAAGTGGAATGATATAGGCGTGAAAGCTGAATATCGATTCTATGATGGTTACGACCATTTAAAGTATGGTTATGCATTCTGGGATGTTAATGAAGATCTAACGATTAATGCTGGTGCAATCAGCAAACCATTTGGTAATAAAGGCTATGCCTCTCACAACTGGTGGTACAGCTTAAATTATTACATGGGCTTTGAAGATGATTACGGCGTAGGTGTGAGTGCGCAGTATGAAAATGGTATCTCTTTATCTGAATTCGCCTTCATTAAAAATGCTATCTATGGTGGTACTGACCACCGTGACTTTGCAGGTACGGTAGCCAAAGGTACTGTTGGTGATACCCATTATAACAATGAAGAAACCAATACGTTAGCAGGTCGTCAAAGCTTCACATTAACCCGTGGCGACTTAACGACGATAGTTGGCGCTTCTGTTGAATATGGTCAGCTGTATAACTCAGAATATGGTGAAAATGGCGATACGTTCAATTATGCACTGCACCTAGATATGAACTACGCCGGATGGGGTTTGCAAGCCCAGTACTTAGCGTATGACTTTGACCAATATGATGATGGCAAGATTGATCCAAATAAGATTGGTATGGGTATGCTAGGTGGTTTTTATGAGGTGGCAAGTAAAGGTAATATTTACACGGCTAACCTTTCTAAAAATATCGCCACCTCTTGGGGCTCGCTCACAGTGTACAACGATTTCAGTATGGTACAGCCTGATGTAGAAGAATTTGATGATTCAATTTTGAATACAACCGGTGTTTCCATTGCCTATGGTCCACTATTTATTTATGTCGATCATTACATGGCTAAAAATGTACTCTGGCTTGGTGGGAATAGCTTAGGACTCGCTGAAACTAATGATGACTGGGATCACCGTTTCAACATTAACCTTGCCTACTATTTCTAACAACGAAATTCTAGCCTAGAGAGTAAAATGCCAACGATAACGTTGGCATTTTTATACGCTAAATACTGCAATCAATACTGTACTTGGGTGTCTTGGTTGATTTCGCCAAGTTCCTGCACATTTGCTTTAATCAGGTTGATTAACTGATTAGTCGCTTCAGTTTGGGTTTCTGGATTGAGGTACAGTGACTCATTAAAAGCAGGTAGCGGCGGAATATTATGTTCGATCGGATCGATGATCTGCATTTTATCGTTGATACGAAATTCGGCAATCGGCGCGATGACTAAATCATTTTCAACAGCCATACACATAGCCGTTGGTGAAGGGGTTGATAACAACACGCTCATTGGTCGCATCGATATTTGATGATTGGCAAATACTTGGGCACGAATAGGGCAGTTTTCTGGATACAGTGCCATAGGTACCGTTTCACGCTTATGGGCTGTGCCACCTTTGGCTGCCACCCAATGAAAGCGACGTTCAAACAATAACTCACCATGGCCTGCCGCAGGCGTTTGCCAGTGAGTTGCCACAATCACATCGAACTCACCGTTATGCAGGCGTTTATAGAGGTTGCCGCTGACATCAGTATCAATGACTAATTCGATACAGGTAAATTCGCGGATAAACTCTAATAGGAAGCTACCTAAGTAACGATTGATGTAGTCGGTGGGTACCCCAAGACGTATCACTTCACGGTTTTGACAATCTTTTAGTTCGTCAATAGCCTGTGAACTTAGCTGTAACATCTTATATGCGTAATTCAGTAGCGTTTTGCCAGGCTCGGTGAGAGTCACCCCTTTGTTGTCTCTTAACAGCAAAGGTTGACCAACACTTTCTTCTAGCTTCTTGATTTGTAAGCTAATAGTTGATTGCGTCCGGCAGAGCTTCTCAGCTGCTTTGGAAAGATTCCCGCATTCAACTACTGCAATAAAGCTTTCTAATAGTTCAATTTTTAGCATGAGATATTGAATTTATTCATAGTGGTATCAGTATTACTCAATATCTGCTCAAGACCTAGGCTGCTATTTTATGGATGTGAACTAAATTTCAATTGATTGTTGAATTTGTGAAGAGGTCGACATGAGTAACTGGCAGCAAAGAGAAAGCTATTTAACCGATATTGCTGAGCGATGTTTGCGCGGCCATAAGAGTTTTGATCTACGTCGTTCGCATTTGGTTGAAGCTAGCCAGATCTCTAAAGGAACCATTTACAACCACTTTCCCAGCGAAGCGGATTTAGTCGTGGCAGTGGCAACGGCACATTATAGAAAGCGTCTTGAGCGCGCCGCTGTTGATGACAGTCAGTACAGTGATAATTTAAAGCGTTTTTTAATGCATCACTGTTGGGGGTTACGAGATGATTTGCTATATGACCGTTTTATTATTTCTCGAGTGATGCCAAATGTAGAACTGTTACAGCAAGCTACCGACGATAACCGAGCGGCTTTTGAACAGGTGTATGGCGAGTATATAAAGTGGAATAACGAACTTATTCAATCTGTTGGTGTGGTTGAAGGCTTTAATCGTGCCGAATTAGTGGCCAATTACCTACGCGGCGCATTGATTAACTGTGATGATGCTAATAAGCAGTATGACGATGCCAGTTTGTACTACCAATTTAGCTACGCATTAACCCAGTTAATGGGGCATTCAGATAAGCGCATTCCTAAGCAAACAGATTACGCTATCTGGCTGGCGGGACTTGAGCCAGCGGCAAATGCCGCATAGCTTATTGTGCTGGCAGATTAATGCTAATTTTTAAGCCTTTTGGCTGGTTGTTTTCAGCCTGAATTTGCCCCTGGTGCGCTTGAACTGCTGCTTTAGCAATGGCCAAGCCTAATCCCCAGCCTCCAGACTCCCTTTCTCGAGCCGATTGCGGTCGGTAAAAAGGATCAAAGATGGCTTCTAGATCCGCTTCTTTTTGGATCCCTGGGCCATCATCAATAATCTCTATTTGGATGCCCTGTTTGTGTACCATAGCCTGTATGGTGACTTCTTTGTCTGCGTAGCGAATCGCATTACGCAACAAGTTCTCTACTGCACGACAAAGTGGTCGTGGATAAAGCGGTACGCTAATGGATTCATCAATATCAATGTGTAATATTTTTTGCTGTTGTTGCGCTTCAAAATCGGCGTCATCGAGTACTTGATTGAGAGTTTCGGATAGCTCAAGGTTACGCTTATTTTCATTCGCGTTGAGCTTTACTCTAGATAGTTCTAACAGCTCGGCAATCATCTGCTCTAGTTGATCCGCCTCATATTCGATACGTTCTGTTTCTGCAGTT
Source organism: Shewanella sairae (assembly GCF_023283535.1). GTDB lineage: Bacteria > Pseudomonadota > Gammaproteobacteria > Enterobacterales > Shewanellaceae > Shewanella > Shewanella sairae. The sequence continues at coordinate 15,386 of NZ_JAKILT010000056.1, forward strand.
TCTTGGCCTTTTTTGCGACTAAGTGCTAATGACAACTTGAGTCTGGTTAGCGGTGTACGTAGCTCATGAGAAATATCGCTAATCAGCCTTTGTTGGCTTTTTACCATATCTTCGACTGAATCTGCCATGCCATTAAAGGCTTGTGCCAACTGACCGATTTCATCATTACGCTTAACGGTTGCCATATCCACTCGGCTACTTAAATCCCCTGCGGCTAAGGCGTCTGCGCTACGTTTTAATGAACGCAAAGGCTTGCCTAAATGCCAAGCAAATAAACCGCACAGCAAGCCAGAAAGTAAAATGGCGATACTCAGGGTTAAGATTTTATTGTCGATAAAAAAGAAGAACCAAGGGCGCGGATGGTGCTCTGGTAAGCGGCCATACAAGCTATAGGGTTGGCCTGCTACCTCAAAGTTATAGGGGCCGAAAATAAGCTCATCTCTAAATTGGTGTTTAATAGGTTCACCCGCTTCATCAGCCATGAGCATAAAGCGTCTTAGTGAGCGTGATGACTTATGACTATTAAGGACCTTGCCATATTCATCGACTAAATAGATGCGCGCAGGCCGACCTTTAAACTCTTTAAAGCGGCTCCAATGCGTGAGCTTGTCTGAAGTGAGAATTTGCGGGTTTTGGCTGATCCGCTTGGCACTTTTTTCAAGCAGTCGCTCAAGTGGATAAGGGATGGCGGATTGGTCGTGGTTTTGCTGCAATAGAGGCAGAAAACCAATTAAAGCGATGATCAGCGAGCTACAAAGCCAAAAGCCCAGTAGCAATTTTACAAATATATTGTTGGGGTTTTTTCTGAGCTGCATTTAGGGTAACCAGATATAGCCTTTACCACGAATGGTTTTTACGCGTGGGCGCCCGTCACTGCGTTCAGGCATTTTTTTGCGTAAGTTTGATAGATGCATATCTAAACTGCGGTCAAAAGGCATCAGTTTTTTGCCTAACACTTTTTCGCTTAATGCTTCTTTGGTAGCGAGCTCACCCGCATTTTTGACCAACTCAAATAGCAAGCTAAATTCAGTGCCAGTAAGAATAATCAGTTGATCTTGGCAGTGAACTTCCTGACGGCCCGGGTCTAAGTTAATGTCACCATATTGATGTGTTGGCTGCGGAGTTTCGTTGGGTTGCACATGGGTGCGACGTATAATGGCACGAATGCGTGCAACTAACTCACGGTCGTTAAATGGTTTAGGCAAATAGTCGTCAGCACCAATTTCTAGCCCCACCACGCGGTCAATTTCATCACCGCGAGCGGTTAGCATTAATACAGGTGTTTGTTTTTTACTGCGCAGCGCGCGAAGGACTTCAAAACCATTGAGTTTAGGCAGCATTACATCGAGTAAAATAAGGTCGAATTGCTGCTCTAAAGCAAGATCAAGCCCTGACTGACCATCGTGTGCCAATGTCAGTTCAAAACCTTCTAGCTCTAATAGTTGTGCAAGCAATTCAGATAGACCTAAGTCATCATCTATCAATAATATACGGCTCATATGTACCCTTTAAATTTACTCTTACTTTAGCGAGTATACCTTGTTTGGTGTCAATTGTAGTTTAGGAGTGTAATACAACGTAAAGATCTCACCTTGGTGGCATAGAACAGCTTTATTTAAATTGCTTTACAGAGCTTTACGCTATTTAAACCCAACATTACATTGAGCTGACTACACTGGTAACCGTCAAATCAAGTTTAGCTAGGCTAAGCACATTTAATTGAGGCTACCATGATGAAAAAGAATACGTTAAAAGCAGGTTTGCTCGCCATAGTGGCTAGCACGACATTATTAACCGCTGGCGTGAGTGCCGCTGATGACCATCAAGGAAATCACGGTGGCAAGCAAGGCTATCACCAAATGAAAGGTAAACATGGTGGTCACCATGACTTACGTAAAATGTTCCGCGGTTTAGACTTAACTGCTGAACAAAAAACCGAAATGAAAGCGCTATTTACTGCGCACCGTGATGAAATGAAGCAAAACCGTCCTTCTAAAGAAGATCGTGCGGCGCAAAAGGCGCAAATGTTAGACTTCATTACCACAACTAACTTCAGTGAAGATGCAGTTAGACAGGCTTTTGCTGCTAAGCAAGAAGCCCGTCAACAGAAAGCGGTAGATATGTTGAAGTTACAGAATCAAGCGTATCAATTACTGACACCTGAGCAGCAGGAAAAATTCAAGCAACGCTTTACTAAGCACCATAAAAGATAAGTCGCTTAGTGTGGTTATCAATCATCGTAACCGTTTTTACCAATTGCGGTGATTGATATTAACTTGAGACAAATCACCCGATTTTATCTCGAGTTGTTATAAACTTAAGATCTGTGCTTCCCTTACTTATCAGTAAACAGATTTTATGAATGACACTTCCCAATACGATTTTTGGGTTAAGCTTGCTAGCCGCGCCGCAGTGGCAACAGCCTTAACCCTTATTGTTATCAAATTTGCTGCTTGGATGTACTCAGGCTCAGCCAGTATGTTGGCATCTTTGATTGACTCCTTTGCTGATACATTGGCTTCAATCGTCAATTTTATCGCGATTCGATATGCCATTGTGCCTGCCGATCAAGACCATCGTTATGGTCACGGTAAAGCAGAACCCTTAGCCGCATTGGCGCAATCAGCGTTTATTCTCGGTTCCGCTTTTTTATTGTTTTTCCACGGCGGCGAGCGACTAATTAATCCGGTTGAAGTGCAACATGCGACTTTAGGCGTGGTGGTATCGGTGATTGCTATTGCGTTGACCTTTGCTTTGGTGATGTTACAAAAGCGGGCATTGGCAGCGACGTCTAGCACTGTGGTGGAAGCTGATTCACTGCACTACAAGTCTGATCTGTTTTTAAATGCGGCGGTGTTACTTGCGCTGGTTTTATCTCAGTATGGCTGGTGGTGGGCTGATGGTCTGTTTGCCTTGCTTATTGCGCTATTTATTGGTCAGCAGGCCGTTGGTTTAGCGTATCGTTCAGTGCAATCATTGCTCGATAGAGAACTTGATGATGAAACTCGCGATAAAATTGCTGAAATTGCCAAGCTTGATCCTCAGGTCAGAGGCATTCACGACTTGCGTACTCGTGAGTCAGGCAAGACGATGTTTATTCAGTTTCATCTAGAACTGGATGGCGATTTAAGCTTACATCAGGCGCATAAAATAGCTGTCGCCACTTCTGAGCGGCTGCGGCAAGAGTTTGTTGAATCAGAGGTGATTATTCACCAAGACCCAGTTTAATTGGGTCGATAAAAAAGGATATCCACTGGATATCCTTTTTTGTTTTCAGGCCTAAACCACCTTCTTCAGCAGGTGGTTCTTTTAATTTAGAGAGGGTTAATCCATCTCAAGTTCTTTCAGCTTGCGGGTTAAAGTATTTCGCCCCCAACCCAGTCGTTTAGCTGCTTCTTGCTTATGCCCAAGGGTATGTTTAAGGGCGGTTTCCAGTAAAATCCGTTCAAATGCTGGTTGAACTTCAGTGAGTAGATCGCTATCGCCATCACTTAAGCGCTGATCAATAAAGTGCTTTAGTGCCTCTTGCCAGTCGTTATGACCATTGGCGGCTTGATTGTTGAGCTTAGGTTCTTGTAATAGCTCAGGTGGTAAGTCGAGCGGTAAAATTTCTTGGCCCGAGGCCATAACCGTTAGCCAACGGCAGGTGTTTTCAAGCTGACGCACATTGCCTGGCCACGGCAGTTGTGACAACTTAGCTGCGGTTTCTTTGGTCAGCACCTTGGGCTCTACCGCTATTTCTTTGGCGGCAATCAGTAGAAAGTGGCGTGCAAGTTGCGGTATATCTTCACGGCGCTGAGATAGCGGCGGTAAATGCACCCGAATCACGTTTAAGCGATGGAACAAATCTTCACGGAAATCCCCTTGATGCACCAATTGTTCTAGATCTTGATGGGTCGCGGCAATAATCCGTACATCGACTTGCACTGGCGAATGACCACCGACACGATAAAATTGCCCGTCCGCGAGTACGCGTAATAGTCGGGTCTGTACATCGAGTGGCATATCACCGATTTCATCTAAAAATAGTGTGCCGCCGTTAGCCTGCTCAAAGCGACCTTGGCGCACGCTACCTGCACCGGTAAATGCGCCTTTTTCATGGCCAAATAACTCTGACTCAATTAGATCTTTAGGGATCGCAGCCATATTGATAGCAATAAAAGGCTTGCCTTTGCGCGGGCTGTGTTTGTGTAGTGCACTGGCAACCAATTCTTTACCTGTGCCTGACTGACCATTAATCAGTACGCTTATCGACGAGCGTGACAAGCGACCAATGGCTCTGAAGACCTCTTGCATCGCCGGCGCTTCACCAATGATTTCAGGGGTTGCGATTAAAGGTTCGCTGACTACCACACTAGAGGATTGCTCTTTAGCATGGGTTAATGCACGGTCAACCAAAGAGATTGCTTCATCAATATCAAACGGTTTTGGTAGGTACTCAAAAGCCCCTGCTTGATAGGCACTGACTGCACTATCAAGATCGGAATGCGCGGTCATAATAATGACTGGAATGTGCGGGTAGTGGTTTTGCAGCCGTTCTAACAAGGTTAGACCGTCGGTGCCCGGCATACGGATATCGGACACGATAACTTGTGGCTGAGCCATCTCTAGCGCTTCCCACAGAGATTCTGCTGCTGCAAAGCTGGCATTGCTAAACTTAGCGCTTTGTAAGGCTTTTTCTAATACCCAACGTATTGAGCTATCGTCGTCGAGGATCCAAACTTGTTCAGTCATTGTGTGTATTCCTCTTATTAACTATTGATGGGTAAGGTGATGGTAAATTCGGTATGACCTAAGGTTGAGTCACATTCAATACGGCCACCATGTAGGCGAGCAAAGTTATGTGCAATTGATAGCCCTAAGCCAGAGCCTTGTTCACGCCCAGTAACCATAGGGTAAAACAGGGTGTCCATTAGCTCAGGTTTAATGCCGGGACCATCGTCTATCACCGATAGCATTAAGACTAACTTATGGCGCTGTGTACCAATGGTTATTTGGTGTTGAGTGCGGGTTTTGAGGCGAATATTGCCACCAAGCGGCTCTAGTGCTTGTATGGCATTTTGCACAATATTTAAAATGGCTTGCTGTAACTGATCGGGATCCATTTGGATATCAGGAATAGATGGATCGTAATCTTGGGTTAGCGCAATATTCGCCGGCAAGGTGACATTGACTAGCTTAACCACTTTTTGAATGACTTCATGGATATTGTACAAACTGTGTTGAGTGGGTTTTTGTGGCCCAAGTAGGCGATCGACCAAGTTACGCAGCCGATCAGCTTGCTCAATAATTAAGTCGGTAAATTCATTTAATTGCGGGTCGGTTAACTCTCGAGACAGTAGTTGCGCCGCTCCACGCAATCCCCCCAAAGGATTTTTGATCTCGTGGGCAAGGTTGCGAACTAAATATTGCGCGGCTTGCTGCTGGGCATCTTGGGTTAATTGCTGGTGGATCCGGCGCTGTTGGTCTACTTGACGCAACTCGATTAGCGCTAGGTTTTGCTCATTTTCAAGCGGTGTTAGGGTGACATCTACCGTATGTTGTTGCCCGTCAATTGTCACTAGCGGCACAGTATTAATACTTAAACCTTGGCCATCGAAAATGGCTAGCTTAAGCACATCAGGATCGACACCTAAGAGTTGGTAGTGATCAGATAGTGGTTGTTCGGTAAGACGGCTGCTACCAACTCCGAGTAATTGTTCTGTGGCGGCATTGGCATAGAGCAACTCAAGATCTTTATTAATAACGAGCACCGCCGTTACTAAATGATTGAGCAATAAACTTGTATCCATTAGTTACTCCGAATTATGCAGTTGCACCAGTTTGGGCATTTCAGTTACTTGCACTATGATGGTGCACCAAAGTGGTGCATACTGCAACTTAACATCATCGGAATGTAGACTAAATCAATATAATTATAAGGTTATATATTTAAAGGCTTTAATTGTTATTTCTAGGTTGAGGCCGCAAAATTTTAGGTTGATTCAAACTTGTCCGATGTAGAAATACCTTTCTAGGTTTTGAGGATGCAAGTTGTTTGCCGTTTTTAGTGACGGCTTTTATGGTAAAAGTGTGTTCTCCTCGATCAATACCCTTTAGCTTAAATAGGTTGCTGCTTTGTGATGCCCCTTGTTTTTCTCCATCCATATAAAGAACCAGTTTATGTGGTGAGAATAGTTGAGGGCTAATATCAGCAATAATTGTAATATTGCCTTCGTTGCTGCGTATGGTTTCTTCTTCGCTAGGAGAGACAATATTCAGCTCATATTTGGTGTTATTAATATCAATTGCATCTGGAGTATCTTCAATTGGGGGCTCAATTATCTCAGGGAGCTTTATATTGTTTTGAGTATTCTTTTTAAACTCAACAACTTCAGCATTTTTAACTGGTTCGTCTGAAAAGTGGACTTTGCCATTTTCATCTATCCACTTATAAACGGTTGCATGAGCATACGACATGCTGAGAAGTACAATAAGTATTAAGCCTACACGCATTGCGACATCCTATGTTGCACAGTTGTAATTAAATGCAGGTTAGCTTTTTTTCTTTGAAAGGTCACTGGGTTTATGGTGATAAGTTAGAGAAAAAGTGAGATATGCAAAATATTGCTATTTTTAAATGATAGCGTAAATATTAAGCTATAAGAATTACGGTTAGCTGCGCTGAGTAAACAAAGACTGAAGGTAAAATAATGATACAAAGAATAAAATTAACCGGTTTTACGTTAATCGAGCTGGTTGTGGTGATTATTGTGCTGGGTATCTTAGCGGTTATCGCGCTACCTAAATTTATTGATTTACGCACTGATGCCGATGTAGCGGTGCTAAAAGGAATGCAAGGAAGCCTAAAGTCTGCGCGCGATTTAGTGGCTGCACAAATTGAGCTAAGGCCTGAGAACCTTAATAATAGTCAACGACGTTTTACGTTGGAGAATGGGCAAAATATTCGTGTTAGAGGGCATTATCCTGATGGTCGCTGGAACAACACTTTTACTCATTTAGTTGATTTTGACTCTGTCACCTATATCACCTCAAATCAATGTACTGAGACAAATTCCGATACGGCTTGGTGTGCCCGTAATCGTAATTTAGGCTGGTTTACGCAAAGAGGCTATACTAATGCTAGTGTAGGTAGGGGATTTGTCATTTTTCCGCGGGGTAATAATCTAAACACAGACCGTTGTTATCTGTATTATTTCACTCCAAATGACAACAATGTTAGCCAAAAAGGTGTTTTACCTATTGTGGCGTTAGATTTAACTGAGTGTGGCGCATAGAGACATCACGCTTAGATACTAAGGTATTGTTATGAAAAGCTATTTTGTATTTGGCTGTTTAATCTTGTTATCGGCTTGCCAGTCAGCCACGCCAGATAAACAGGTTTTAGCTGCCCAAGCAGTGTCATCGGCTGAACCTGCAAATACTGAGTCAGAAATTATCTCACCGAGTTTTGATTGTAATCAAGCTCAGGGGCAGGTGGAAACCTTGATTTGTAATGACGCAGAATTGGCTGAGCTAGATCAGAAAATGGCACAAGTTTACCAAATGGCGGTAGTGAATATCCCTGAGTCTGAGCAACCTAAAGCGGTGCAAAGGGGCTGGATTAAAGGGCGTAATGATTGCTGGAAGGCACAAGATGTGCGCGAGTGTACTTTGGCCAATTATCAAATTCGTCTAGTAGAGTTGCTCATTCAAGGCAAACTCGTTCAAGCTACGAATAAAGCGACTTTTGATTGTGGTACACACGCTTCAATTAGCGGCGCTTTTTACACCCAGTTTGATCCGGTTATGGCAGTGTTTACTTTTGCTAATCAGCAAATGTTAGCGACTAATGTTCGCAGCGGCAGCGGCGCTAAATACCAAGGACGTAATTTTGAGTTTTGGGAGCATCAGGGCGAAGCGAGCGTTGAGTACCTAAGTGATCGCTATCAATGTAAGTTGCAGCAGTAAATACTCTGTCGTGCAAAAAATGGATTATCGAAAAAGCAGCTAGTTAGCTGCTTTTTATTGTATCGATATTGGATTTTAGCTCTTGTCGTACTCTTGCTCCAATTGTGTCGCTTTGGCGCTATTAGCATGCTGACTAAGCTGTTGTGCGTAAGCGGCAATATTTGGGTACTTGCTCACTTCGCCGCTTTGACTTAGCAGTTCGACAATAAACGACATCATAATATCGGCACCAGTGAGTTTGTCGGCGACTAAATAGCGCTTACCTTCAAGGGCCTGATTGACGTAGCTAAGCACTTTTTCAGTTTCAACAGCGGCATAACCTTCTAAGAAGTTGGTTTGACAGCCGTCTTTAGCAACAAACATTCTCAGTAGTAACGGCAAGATGGCAGAGCTTTCGGCAAAGTGCATCCATTGTAAATACTCAACGTATTCAGCTGTGCCTTTTTCTGGTGCCAAGATCCCCGCTGCATGTGTATCGATTAGGTACTCTGTAATGGCACCTGATTCGGCGATAACCTGTTGGTTATATTCAATCACTGGTGACTTGCCCAATGGGTGAATCGCTTTTAGCTCTGGTGGCGCGAGAAAGGTTTGGCTATCGCGCTGGTAGGCTTTGACTTGGTAGTCTAAGCCGAGCTCTTCAAGTAACCAGATAATACGTTTTGAGCGTGATTTATTAAGGTGATGCAGAGTGATCATTGCTTATTCCTTGCAGTTTATAAGATAACCAGAGCGTATGACGCGCTCTATTTCCGGTTAGTGTGTTTATTGCAGTTGCTTGATGATCTCATCGGCAACGACTTCTGAAGAGGCTGGGTTTTGGCCTGTGATAAGATTGCCATCAACGGCTAAAAAGCTGCTCCAGTCATCACCTTTGCGGTATATCGCGCCGTTCTGCTGTAGCATGTCTTCAACTAAAAAAGGCACGATATCAGTTAACTGCACAGCGGCTTCTTCACCGTTAGTAAAGCCAGTAACTTGCTTGCCAGCGACTAGAGGCGTGCCATCTGCGGCCTTGACGTTTTTAAGCACACCAGGAGCGTGACAAACAAGACCCACAGGCTTATTGGCTTGATGGAAAGCTTCTATCAATTCGATTGAATCTGCGTCGTTGGTTAAGTCCCAAAGCGGCCCATGACCACCAGGATAAAAGACGGCATCGTAATCAGCTTGGTTAACTTCGGACAATACCTGAGTGGTGGCTAGCAGCTGTCGCGCTTGTTCATCTTGATTAAATCTATTGGTTGCAGCGGTTTGAAAGTCAGCTTGCTCACTACTTGGATCAAGTGGTGGCTGACCACCTGCTGGTGAGGCTAAGGTGATAGTAAAACCTTGGTCTTTAAAGCGATAAAAAGGACTGGCAAATTCTTCTAACCAAAAACCGGTTTTTAAACCCGTGTCGCCAAGTTTGTCGTGTGAAGTGAGTACCATTAATATGTTCATTTAATTGTCCTTTTTATCTGTTTGTTTGCCAACTAGCAGTATCTTTATGAGCCGATACTGCGAGTTGACCAAGGTCTCTTTTTACGTTTCTTCGGATATGGGTTTATAAGTTACGTTCTAAAATCTTGCGGCTCATTGCCAGATCAACGTCTTGGTTTTCACCAAGGGCTGTCATGCCGTGAGCTTCAAGTTGGCTTACAATTTCATTGATGCTGTTATTGTCGAGTCCGTAATCTGATAGACGGGTTTGAATACCCATTTGTTCGAAGAACTCACGGGTTTTTTCGATCACAGCATCGATGATTTCGTCGTCAGAACCTTGAGTAATACCCCATACACGGCTGGCGTACTGTACTAACTTGTCTTTTTTGCCTTGGCGACGCACATCCAACATCCCCGGTAGAATCATGGCTAATGTACGAGCGTGGTCAACGTCATATAAAGCAGTGATTTCATGGCCAATCATATGGGTTGCCCAGTCGTGGGGTACGCCTTTACCAATCAGACCGTTTAATGCCAATGTCGCCACCCACATTAGGTTAGCGCGTACATCAAAGTCTTGTGGTTCTGTCAGCGCTTTAGGGCCGAGCTCGACTAAAGTTTGCAATAAGCCTTCGGCAAATCTGTCTTGTACTGGCGCATTAACAGGGAAGGTCAGGTACTGCTCGGTGATATGCACAAACGCATCAACCACACCGTTAGCCACTTGGCGCTCTGGTAGAGTAAAGGTTTTGCTTGGGTCTAATACTGAAAACTGTGGGTAGACATGATCGCTCATAAACGCCAGTTTACTTTTGAACTCTTTACGAGTGATAACGCTGCCGCTATTCATCTCTGAGCCTGTCGCAGGCAGGGTGAGTACGCTACCAAAAGGCATTGCTTGGGTAACTTTGCCACCCCAGCTTAAAAGAATATCCCAAGGCTCGCCTTCAAATAAGGCGGCAGCGGCAACAAATTTAGTGCCGTCGATTACAGAGCCACCACCTACTGCTAGTAGGAAGTCGATATCTTGCTGTTTAATGACATCTACTGCCAGCATTAAGGTTTCGTAGGTTGGATTAGCTTCGATACCGCCAAACTCAACCACATCACGTTGTTTAAGTGCTGTTTTTACTTCATCGAGAGTACCGGTACTTTTGGCACTATTACCTCCAAACAAAATTAGCACTTTGGCATCTTGTGGCACCAATTTATCTAATTCGGCAATCTTACCTTCACCAAAACTAATATGGGTAGGGTTGTAGAGTTCAAAGCTTTGCATAATCATTCCTATAATCGACTACAGCGTCGAGTGAGACTTAGGTCTAGAAATAAGTAGACCAGTCGTCTAGTAGACGTTTAAAAAATACCCGCCATAAACAGATATAAGCTTAGGCGGGGGAGATAAATTTACTGACTATTTTAATCGGGTCGCGCTAATGCGGTCACCGGATGGGCTAATAGTGCTTTGGTCACCAGTAATACGCGCTCAATGACATTTGGATCACGGATTAATTTGTTTCTTAAGCTGGCACCTAACCATAGTTGGTATAAGGTTTCAGCAGTATTGGCGGCATGCATGGGCGCTATTGAGCCATCTGCAATGCCAGCTTCAATGCCTTTGGCTAATTGCGCGATGACTGCTGAAGAGCCTTTATCTAAGGCTAAACGCATCGACTCAGAAAGATCGGCGACTTCAGCACTGAGCTTAACCACTAGGCACTTTTGGTCAACACAAGCATCACTCTGAGTGCTTTGCCAGCGCAGCCAATAGGTCATTAATCTGTCTAAGCCTGATCCTTCGTTTGAGGAAAATAGCGCCTCGATATTAGCCAAGTACGATTTAAAGTAATTGTTAATAATCTCTTCACCAAACTGCTCTTTAGATTTGAAGTAGTGGTAAAAAGAACCTTTAGGTACATCGGCAAATTTTAGGATCTGCGACAAACCCACATTAGAAAAGCCTTTGCTGGAGATCAGGCTGTAACCAGAGTCAATAATGTGCTGTCGGGTTTGCTGAGGATCTGTTTTGATACTTTTATTCATAGCAGTCAGCTTAACACAATTAGACCGGTCGTCTAGTGATTTTTTGTTTAAAAATAAATCAGCTTAGATTATTGCTTGTATTGAGTCTGATTGCTGTTTGAATAAATGCTCACAAAAGTGCCGCTATAACGGCAGCGTATTACGTGAGAAGTTTTGTTTTAATACCACTGTAGATTCTATACCGGCAATACAATTTAAGCTGCCGAGAGATTTTTTCACAAAGCTTTCGTAGCTCAGCAGATCGCTGGCGACAATTTTTAGCAGATAGTCGTGAGCGCCTGTAACCACTGAGCACTCCATTATTTGCTCTAAGTTTTCAACACTTTCTTCAAACATTATCGCGTGTTGGTCTGAATTTTCTTTAAGGCGAACAAAGGCATAAACCACCACATTTAGACCGACTTCTTTCGGATCAATTTGCGCTGCGTAACCACTAATCACACCACTTTGCTCAAGCTTTCTCACTCGGCGTAGGCAAGGGGTGTCTGACATATTGAGTTTTGCCGCTAATTCACTAATCGCGATTCGGCCTTGGCGCTGGAGAATAGCCAGTATGTTGCGATCTTTATTGTCCATCGATGAAGCCTTTTGTCTGGTTTGGTGATAATCAATATTAATAATTCTTTTTATAGTGGATTTCGATCTTAAATGAAAGTATTTAGGGCTAGATTGCCGATTTAAACTGAGAAGATACTGTTAGGCTAATTCGAGTGATTGTTGTACTCGAATAATAAGGACCAGAAAATGACGCGCAACACCCAAGCATTCGATCATTGGATCCGCACCCGCTTTGTTGAACTCAATAGCCGATTAGAAGTTTTGTACGCCGAGCAAGAAGATAGAGCCAATGTTGAAGGTATTGGTGAAGACATAAAGCTGCTGCTTGAAGCTGAAGGTCGAGAGCTGATTGCCAGCTTATTGGTTGAGGGCAATACCGATGAAGGCTTTGATCATGCTTTTGATTTACTCGGTAATGTGGGCTTATATATGGCGGCTTGCCGTCGACATGAAATCACCGAGCCGTCCCGTGAAACAGTCTCACCGCTTACTGAAGCATCAGCTCTAGCTATGCATATTGGTGCGTCTATTGGTGTCACGCCAAGATTTGCTACAGCCCACCTGACGACTCATAACCGTGCTAAGCAAGGCGTATATAAGCGTTTTACCAATTTGGATGCTGAAAAGCTATTTGTTGATTACAACACTAAGGGCATTTTGGCGTATAAGCGTGCCGCAGACGCATTACTCAAGATCCAACCATTGGGCATTGACCATCCTATTGCCTACGACTTGCTGTTGGTTGCCAAACGGGCTTTACGTGATGTGATTGATTCAAATAAGGTGTTGTTTCAAGAGCTCGATGCTGATGACTTTTTCTATTGTGTGCGCCCATATTACAAGCCTTATCGAGTGGGAAGTCAGGTGTATCGTGGCGCGAATGCCGGCGACTTTGCTGGGATTAACGTGATTGATATGTTGCTAGGCTTATGCGCGGCAAATGAACCTGGTTATTCGCAAATGCTGGTGGATAAGTTTCTGTATATGATGCCTGAAGATCAAAGCATATTGCGAGACTGTATGCGCCGCACTAGCTTTATGGATGACCTGCTGAATATGACTCATCTTAATCATCAAGCTTGGTATCAGCAAAATCTAACTGCGTTTCTAGAGGTGTGTGAGCTTCATGGTGAAACCGCGATTCAGCATCACAACGAGTTAGTCAGCAAATATATTGCTCAACCTGCTAAGCATATGGAGCAACATCATATCTCCAAGGTAACGGCTAGTGGCCCGCCATTACCCGTGTTACTTAATTCATTAGAGAAACTGCGCGATAGAAGAACAGCGGCAAAACGCGATGATATTCATACTCGTTTTAATGATATCGGTTTGCTGAAAGCAACACTGGAGGTTGGTTGAAATGAGCGCTTTTAAAGATGACTTTATGTTAGCGCCCGGCAGTTATTTGCTTAATCACTCTGTGGGCCGACCGCTAAAAACCGCAGAGCAGGCATTTAATCAGCAATTTTTTGCCCCTTGGCAAACATCGGGTAAAGAACCTTGGCAAGACTGGTTAGCGGTTATTGAATCATTTCATCAGGCTTTGGCTCAGCTGTTTAATGCCTGTGCCAGGGAGTTTTGTCCTCAGGTGAATCTATCGAGTGCACTGACTAAGCTGGTTATGTCGCTTGAGCGCTTAGAGCGCCCCAATGCTGTAGTACTAATGAGTGAGATTGATTTCCCCAGTATGGGTTTTGCGCTGCAAAAAGCGCTGCCAGATAGCTGTGAGCTGCGCTTTATTGCTAAAGACTTAGATATAACTGACGCAGCGGTTTGGCAGTCGTATATTACAGATGATGTTGATTTAGCGTTTGTTAGTCATGTTTACTCAAATACCGGTCAGCAAGCGCCTTTAGCTGACATTGTTGCTGCGGCAAAGTCTAAGCAGGCGCTAACGGTTATTGATGTCGCGCAATCCGCGGGGATAATTCCAATTGATTTACAGCAGTTACAGCCCGATTTTTTGATTGGCTCGAGTGTGAAATGGTTATGTGGTGGACCCGGCGCCGCATACTTGTGGATTAACGCAGCGCATATTGAGCATTGCCAGCCAAAAGATGTCGGTTGGTTTAGCCATGAAAATCCATTTGAATTTGATATTCACGACTTTCGTTATCATGCCAGTGCCTTAAAGTTTTGGGGCGGTACGCCATCGATTGCACCGTATGCGATTGCTGCGCACAGCATTGAATACTTTGCCAATATTGGTAGCCATCATCTACGCGAGCACAATCAGAGCTTGTTGAATTTACTGCATGATAGTTTGGGAGATGCGGTGGTATCACCCAAGCTTGAAAATAAGCGCAGCGCTACAGCAATATTGGATTTTGGGGGTAAACAGCAGCAGGTTTTAACAGCGTTAAAGCGGGCTAAAATAAGTGTAGATGTGCGCAGTCAAGGGATCCGCGTATCGCCACACATCTACAACGATATTACCGACATTAACAAACTGATTAAAGTTGTGGAGAGTTGTTAAAGTCTGCGGCTACGGGACTTATCCCGTAGCCAACCTACCTAGGTTACAAGCAATGTTTTTAATTGCTTAATAAATATAAAATTAAGGCTGCACAGCTCTTAAGTAGGTTTTGCGGTAGTCGTACTTCTGGTTAATATGGTTAAGCTCACCGATAGAAAGTTTGCTCAATAATGTCACGCCTTTCTCATCCGTCACAAACTTTTGTGCTGTACGATTAACAAAGTCAACTACGTAAACACTGCTATTTTCCAGTTCAGTTGCTGTTTGTTGTGCAGCTTGGTTTGAGCAGTCATTGCATTTAGCAATCGGACCCATTGCCGCAACACTTGCGGTTGAGATTAATAGTCCAGCGGTTAACAGCGCAGCTTGGCTAATTGATTTTCTCATATTGGTTTCCTTTTTATAAAATAGTGATCTTTGTCACACTTTTAATCTAGTTTATATTTTAGGCAGAGTCCAGAACTTTTTGTTATTAAGTTGTTGTTTAATAGTATTTTATTTAGTTTGTGCTAATTTAGTCACGTGTTCAGGAAGGCATATATCATTTGCTGGAGAGTTCATTGGGTTAGCTTGCTAAACCTAGATCTTTGGTCGATAGTAATAGTAGATCGCAGTTGTTCATTTAAGGGATTTTAATGAAGATATTCATGCTGTTAATTAGCCTATTTTGCTTTAGCGTTTCAGCTATGGACTGGCAAATTCAATCGCTGGCTGCTAATGCTTCATTTAGGGGCAGCGCGGTATCTGATGGTGTTGTTTGGGTTACTGGTAGTAAAAATCAGGTTTATATTTCTAAAGATGCCGGTAAATCTTGGCAAGATGTGTCGGTTAAGACTGAGTTGTTAACTGATTTTCGCGACATTGAAGTATTTGATGCCAATACTGCAATCGTGATGGGGGCGGGTGCTGGCGGTTTATCAAAGCTCTACATCACCAAAAATCAGGGGCTCAGTTGGGAGTTATTATTTGATAACCCTGATGACCTTGGCTTTTTCAATTCGATTGCTTTTTGGGACCGTAATAATGGTTTGCTATTGGGTGATCCAGTTGGCGGCTGCTACGTTATTTTACGTACCTCTGATGGTGGTCAGACTTGGCGGCGTATCGCGCAGCGTGAGTTGCCTGAAATGCTCGATAAAGAGGTGGCTTTTGCGGCTAGCGGAAATACGTTAATTGTTGATAAGCGCAGTAGAGCTTGGTTTACCTCTGGCGGCTTTAGTAGCTCAGTCTACAGTAGCGCAGATTCGGGTAAACACTGGCGTCGCGGGCCTGTTGCACTTTATGACGATACTCAAACTGCTGGTGGTTATGGCTTAGCTTTTAATACCTTAGGCGATCTGTTTGTACTTGGTGGCGATTACCAACAGCGGGATAAACATGATGCCAATATGGTGTATCTAAAGGGCTATGTTTGGCATAAACCGCCGGGAGCCACCCCTGGACTGCGAACCGCAATGGCGTGTTATCAGGAAACTTGTATTGCAACAGGTAAGCTATCGACAGATATTTCCCATGATAATGGTTATAGCTGGCAGCCGCTGCTGATCAACGGTGAATCACAAGGGTTCTTCACCTTAGGCATTGAGGGAAACTTGTTAGTCGCAGCAGGGCACGATGGGCGTGTGGCAGTGCATCGATTTGAGTGATGTATCAAGTTACCTCAAGACGGAACAAATGTAGCAAACGAAAAGCCCAAATCTAAAGTTTGGGCTTTTTAGTTTAATTCGTTTGGGTAGCTTATTGAGTTTGTTGGTAATGTTTGCCACTTATCCGTTGGATAATTTGGGTGGCATTAAGATCATGAATAACATTGATTACTGTTGCAGGTGCATCGGTTACCGCGCCAATAATCACTAGAATAGGGATCACTTCTATCGGCAAGCCTAAGGTGGTGACGATAAAGATCTCACCAAGAAAAGCGCCGCCGGGAACACCGCCAATTACAAAGGCTGACAACACTGAAATCAATACCGTCAGCGCAAATACGTCGGCAGTAAAATCTAAGCCTAGAATCGAGTAGATAAACACAATCTTAAGCGCCGTGGTCATGGCGGCGCCGCCCTTATTCAGGTTGACCAACAAGGGGAGGCTAATATCGGCGATATCTTCTCTTAGCCCCATTTTACTGGCGGCGCGAATATTTACCGGTAACGATGCTAATGAAGAACTGGTGCCTAAAGCGGTTGCTGAAGGTTCTACCGCGTTACGCCAAAACTGCTTAACCCCATTTATGCCGCCACCAAGCCAAGCATAAAGAGTGCTGCCTAAAGTGTAATAAATCGCTGCAGCGATAAAGAATAAGCCGATAGCGCGAGCAAAAGTGCTTAACAACTCTGGATCTTGGCTAGCCATGGTTGAGGCAAAGTAAGCACCGAGACCAACTGGTGCGGCAACCATCAAAATAGACACGATTTTCATAATCACGGTATTGAGGCTATCGAGCATCGCGGAAACTTTTTCGCCGTCTTTACCGGATTGACCAATAGCGATACCACTGATTACCGACATGATAATCAGCGCGAGTATGTTTGATTTCGACAACAGGCCGACAAAATCATTAGTCGTGAGCAGGCTAACAAAATCCATCTCGCCCGATCCGGCGCTCACTTGCTGCTGCAGATCGAGGGTTACGCCTTGAGCTGGGTCGTAAATTGAGGCTAAGCCAATAATGCCGAGTGTGGGGATAATCGCCATGGCAATCGACACTAAAAATATGCTTATCAATATAGCCCCTAAGCGCTTTAAATCCGTCATACGGGCAATGGATGAGGTTACGCTGATAGCCACTAACGGCACGATAATCATAAAAAGTAGGTTTAAAAATATCTGGCCTAATGGTTTTAGTTTTAGGGCAAAATCTGGAGTAAAAATACCGATTATTCCACCTAACATTAGCGCTGAAAGTAAAATAATTGAGCTGCGATAAGGCGCGAGTTTATGCCACATTATAGTTATTCCGTGAATGATGTCTGATGATATTCAAGACATGGGTTAAGCCAGTAATCAGTAAATAAATAGGCCTGCGTGCGGAAGGCCTATTTGTATTTTTTGTTAACGTCCACGCCTTCCTTCACGCATCGCACCATGCTGACGAGCGTTGCGGGCACGATTAAGTCCTTCTCGGTCAAAGTTGTGATTATTCATTGGCCGGTTGATATTGCTATGACCGTTGACCGGGTTGTTCGGTCTTGTTGGTAGAGGATTAGACAGGGATTTAGGCTGAGATATTTCACGATTATTTATCCCCGTTTCAATTTTCTGCCGTGTTTCGGGTGCCGGCGACCAACTGCCTTTATCACGGTTTTGCCATTTTCCATCTAAGTCTCTAGCTAGATTGCCATTTTTATCGGCAAAGACGTTATTAGTGCGCGCCTTGTTATGATTGGCAGGTTTAAACTTATTGTTAATCTTCGCCGGATCAGCATTGCGGTTACGGGTTTCTGGGCGGTTATAAAGATTGTTTTTACCGACTCTGTTGCCGGTGAGTTTGGTACCAGCAATGTTATTGTTAGCGAGTTTGTTTGAAATATTGGTGCGATTACCAATACTGACGCTGTTACCGATATTTATATCGCCGGTATTAATCACCACTGGGCGGCGATAACCACCGCCATAATAGCCACCACAGCAGCGCCCCGGATAATAGTGATTGCCCCATCCGGCGCTCCAGCCTATACCTACGCTAAAGAAGCCATTGCTCCAACTTACGCCCGCGTTCCAGCCTGTCCATGGGTTATAACCCACGTGTAAACCCCAAGTCGGTGGTCGTGGATAATAGTAACGTCCCCAATACGGAGGGTAATACCAGCCTGTGCCATAAACGGGCACGCCATAATAAGGGTATGACCACATATAACCTGGGGTATAGCCGACATACACTACCTCAGGCGTTGAGTCGTAAATCTCAACGTAAGTGGTGTTATACACAGGTGAACTTGGCGGAATTTTGGCGATTTCATCATTAGGGATATTATCAGCCACTTGCCAAGGCCCTTTAGCATTAGATGCGCTAAACCATACGCCATTATCAACGGCATAATATTGGTTGTTTATCTTTAATACTTGGGTCGTTGTGTTGACTGCGTAGGCGACTTGGGTGCCGGGGATCGCATCAAACTTGGGCTCGCCATCATATTCTACGCTGAGCTTTGCGGCGTCTCGTTTAATTGCGGCAGTTTGTGGAATTTGTGCATCGAGCATTGCTTGCTCAGCTTCTGTTGTGCCAGCTACCGATACGCGTAAGCCACCAATATCAGATTCTGGTGGGATTTCATTAAAGCTTGCTGGGAGTTTGTCTGGACGAACGAAACGCCATGGACCAGCTTGTTTTTTCGATTTAAACCAGCGACCAGAGAGTAGTAGGTACATGTCGCCACTTGAGGTTTCACGGATCCATGCCGTTTCAGTATTGCTGACATACAGTAGCTTTCCAGCGGTTAAGCTTTGCCATTGCGGCTTGCCGTCAGTAGAGACTAGCTCTGTCGGCTTATCGACGGCGATGACAGCGGGGGCATCAGCGCTTTTAGCTGGTGTTTGACTCGATTCTGGCAGCATTTTAACGAGATCGGCTGGTGGATATTCGGTGACTTGCCATGGTCCTAAGGGATTATCGGCTGTATACCAATAAGTGCCATTGCTGAGATAGAGCTTTTGGGTTTGCTTGTTACGTGCAACGGCAAAAGGAGTGTTAAGTGCGCGTTCGTAGGGGCTATTTTCAATATCTCTAAATTGTGGCGTGCCATCAAAAGCAAGTAGTACCGCTAGCTGTTGACGAAATAAAATATCGGGGGCATCGCTTTTGATTTCCGCCAGACTTTGTTTTTCTTGTTTAGCGTTAGCAAGACTTGCAGAAAGGCGCTGCATTGATATTTCAAACTGACTATTTTCAAGCTCCTTTTCCACCACTTCTGTAAATCGCTGCTCATCAGCGGGTTGAGAGTCTGGCCAGCGTACCTTGGTGACTTCGATATTGCGCACCGTGGCGATATCCTTGTTGGTGTCAATTCGCGCACTAAACCAAAAGGCACCAAAAATAGGTTCGTCTCGGTCGATTAGCTCCAGCGACATCGCCGCGCGGCCCTGCAAGATATTGCCAGTTAGCGATTCAGGCTGGGGCTGATACACCACAATTGTGCCTTCTTTAGCGGTAACATCTTGTGGCCATTCAATGGCGTGGACGGGTATCGCGGCTGATGTTAATAGCAAGGTTATGCAAATAATCGCTTTGGCATAAATCGCTGTGAGTGCTGGCATAATCGTTCCCTCGAAAGCAGTTGTATAAAGCATAGCTGCTTGATTTTGTGGGCGCTATTTTAGTTATCTAGTTTTTAAACAATAAAAATGTATGGTCCGCCTCGTTATTGCAAATGATATTTTCGATAACGAGGTTGGTTTGCGCTAATGTATTCGGAGTCTTCATTAGGTGCTT
>NZ_JAKILT010000057.1 GCF_023283535.1 Shewanella sairae
GCCTCACCCGGCTATACATTACGTAGGTTGGGCTTTAGCCCATCATCAACTGCGCTATTAATAACGACAGCAACGCTATCAACGACGGCATCACTAACAATATCAATGACGATTTCAACGACGGCATAAATGCCGACCTACACATTCTATCTTCAGGCTCACCCGGCTATTCATTACGTAGGTTGGGCTTTAACCCATCATCAGCTGCGCTATTAATAACGACAGCAACGCTATCAACGACGGCATCACTAACGCTATCAACATTGGCATCAACGACGGCATAAATGCCGACCTACACAGCCTCACCCGCCTATACATTATGTAGGTTGGGCTTTAGCCCATCATTAACTGCAATATTAATAACGCTATCAATAACGACATCACTAACAATAACAACGTCGGCATAAATGCCGACCTACACAGCCTCACCCGGCTATACATTAAGTAGGTTGGGCTTTAGCCCATCATCAGCTTAAATATCAATAACGCAATCAACGACGGCATAAATGCCGACCTACAAAAAACTAGGAACTTCTTTTCGCCTTTATCATCTCTAAACTGGTGTCTAGCATACGGTTAGCAAAGCCCCACTCGTTATCGCACCACAGCAATAGCTTCACTAAGTGACCATCGCTAACTCGGGTCTGTGTGCCATCAACAATGCTTGAACGTGGGTCGTGGTTAAAATCACACGACACTAATGGCTCATTGGTAAAGCCGACCACCCCTGAGAACGAGCCTTCTGTGGCTTGCTTAAGTACTCGGTTAACGGTGTCGATATCGACGCGCTTATTTAGCGTCACGGAAAGATCGATTGCAGTCACGTTAATGGTAGGCACCCGTACTGAGATTGCTTCAAACTTGTCTTTCATATGCGGCAAAATGCGCTCAATACCGCGGGCAAGTTTAGTGTCTACTGGAATAATGGATTGTCCAGCTGCGCGAGTACGGCGTAAGTCATCGTGATAGGCATCGATAACTTGCTGGTCATTCATCGCTGAATGAATGGTGGTGATGGCACCACTTTTAACTTCGAAGTGCTTATCGAGCACATCGATGACCGGCACGATACAGTTAGTGGTGCAAGAGGCATTCGACACTATGGTATGTTCGGCTTTAAGTAAATCTTGGTTAACACCATAAACAATGGTGGCATCGACATCACTTGATGATGGATGGCTAATGAGAACTTGCTTGGCGCCGGCTGTTAAGTGCGCTTCACAATCAACCCTATCGTTTATAACCCCAGTTGCCTCGTAGACAATATCAATATCGAGCTCTTTCCAAGGCAGGTTTTCAGGATTGGGTTCGTGCAGGAGTTTAATCGCGTCATCGCCAATAATCATATGTTGATTATCAAGCTTAACTTGGGTGTGAAAACGCCCATGGGTAGTGTCGTATTGAGTTAAATGTAGCATGGCTTCCGGTTTAGCCAGCTCATTTATTGCCACAATCTGAATGCGATCGCGTTTGGCAGACTCATAGACTGCACGAAGAATTGACCGACCAATGCGGCCGTAGCCATTAATAGCGACTCTGATCATGTAAGCTTTTTCATTCCTTTAACTGCCTAGCTATTGATACAACAACGGCCTACCTCAATAGGTAAGCCGTTGTATCATAATTGCTTAACATGCAAAACACGTAAAGCAATATTCTGCATCATAGAGCAATAAGCTAATGCAATGCACCGATTAATCTTCAGGTTTGCCCTTTGATTTGTCAGCCATTGCACCGTTTGCCCTAACACGTGAGTTGCTTATAGACCGTTAACGGTTGCAACTACGTTTTCAACAGTAAAGCCAAAGTGCTTCATCAAGTCGCCGCCTGGAGCTGATTCGCCGAAGGTAGACATACCCACAACAGCGCCACCAAAACCAACATACTTGTGCCAGAAGTCGACGTGAGCAGCTTCAATTGCCACACGCTTAGTCACGCTGCTTGGTAATACCGACTCTTTATAAGCCGCATCTTGCTTGTCAAACTCGTTAGTTGACGGCATAGATACTACGCGAACCTGTTGGCCTTGCTCAGTCAGTGCAGCAGCAGAATCAAGTGCTAGTTGTACTTCAGAACCAGTAGCAATAAGGATTAGCTCTGGCGTGCCAGCGCAATCACTTAGTACATAACCACCTTTAGCAACGTTAGCTAACTGCTCAGCAGTACGTGCTTGTGCAGGTAGGTTTTGACGGCTGAAGATTAGCGATGTTGGCGCTGTACGGCGCTCAATAGCATTCTTCCAAGATACAGCTGTTTCAGCCGCATCACATGGACGCCATACGTTCATGTTTGGTGTCATACGTAGGTTAGCAAGTTGCTCAACAGGCTGGTGAGTTGGACCATCTTCACCTTGACCAATAGAGTCATGGGTGTAAACGAAGATGTTCTGGATGCCCATCAATGCAGACATACGTACTGCGTTACGTGCGTATTCCATGAACATCATGAAAGTTGCGCCGTAGTTGATGAAACCACCGTGTAGAGAAGCACCGTTCATGATACCGCTCATACCGAATTCACGTACACCGTAATAGATGTAGTTACCAGCTGGATCGTCTTGAATACCTTTAGAGCCAGACCAAAGCGTTAGGTTAGAACCGGCTAGATCTGCAGATCCACCTAGCATTTCAGGTAAGATTGCACCAAATGCACCAATCGCATTTTGTGAAGCCTTACGGCTCGCAATACCTTCTGCTTTATCTTGGCACTCTTGTACGAAAGCTTGGGCTTTTTCTTCGAAATCTGCTGGTAAGTCACCCGTAATAACACGGCGCTTGTATTCAGCAGCTAGTTCTGGGAATGCAGCTTCATAAGCAGCGAACTTGTCGTTCCAGCTTGCTTCGTTAGCAGCGCCAGACTCTTTAGCATCCCAACCCGCGTATACGTTTTCTGGGATTTCGAATGCGCCGTGGTTCCAACCAAGGAATTCACGTGCCGCAGCGATTTCAGCATCACCTAGTGGTGCGCCGTGACAATCGTGGCTGCCAGACTTGTTTGGTGAACCAAAACCAATCGTGGTTTTGCAGCAAATCATTGTTGGTTTGTTAGTGACTGACTTAGCTTCTTCGATAGCCGCGCGGATCGCGTCGCTGTCGTGGCCGTCTACGTTAGCAATTACATGCCAGCCGTATGACTCGAAACGCTTAGGCGTATCGTCAGTGAACCAACCTTCTACGTGACCGTCGATAGAGATACCGTTGTCATCCCAGAATGCGATTAGCTTGCCTAAACCTAACGTGCCCGCTAATGAACATGCTTCATGAGAGATACCTTCCATTAGACAGCCATCGCCTAGGAAGCAGTATGTGAAGTGATCAACAATGTCATGACCTGGCTGGTTAAACTGTGCAGCCAATGTCTTTTCAGCAATCGCCATACCCACAGCGTTACTGATACCAGCGCCTAGTGGGCCTGTGGTCGTTTCAACACCTGGTGTGTAACCGTATTCTGGGTGACCTGGTGTTTTAGAGTGAAGCTGACGGAAGTTTTTCAATTCTTCGATAGGCAGTGCGTAACCAGTAAGGTGTAGCAAAGAGTAAATAAGCATAGAGCCATGACCGTTAGAAAGTATAAAGCGGTCACGATCAACCCACTCAGGGTTGTTTGGGTTGTGCTTTAGGAAATCGTTCCATAGCACTTCAGCAATATCAGCCATCCCCATTGGTGCACCTGGGTGACCTGAATTGGCTTTTTGAACAGCATCCATGGTCAATGCGCGGATTGCGTTTGCGAGTTCTTTACGAGATGACATGCTCTCTCCTGCTTGGTTTTGAGGTTTTGAGGCTTAGATTGAGTGAAAGGCCGTAACTTTATAGTTACTCTTCCGTTCACACACAAATTAGGGAGCCATATTTTCGCCTACTAGCCAGTAGGACGCAAATTTAATTCGCCTAGAATGAGAAAAATTGGCACTTACAACCATTAGATACAAAATTAGCTCAGCAAATAATCGAGCTAAAACATCAATTAAGCCGCATCAGAGTCGGCAAGTTTAGCCCCAAAGGTAAATTTTTATCTTTTTTTAATCAGAACACTGGCAATTAAAGCCTAAAAATCCTGTTAAGTTACAGAGTGATAAATAGAATCATAAATACTATTCATGAAGCACCTATAAAATAAATAGCGCGAGAGACCGCACAAAATTTAGCGAAGGGGGTGTTATCAACGCCGTTTTACACTAGAATAGCCGTCTAGATGTAGATACTTCTACACATTCGAATTGTTTAAAGACGAGATTTTCCATCATGGCAAAGCACTTGTTCACCTCTGAGTCGGTCTCAGAAGGTCATCCAGATAAAATCGCCGATCAGATTTCTGATGCGGTACTAGACGCAATTTTGGAGCAAGATCCAAAAGCTCGTGTAGCATGCGAAACTTATGTCAAAACTGGCATGGTTATGGTTGGCGGCGAAGTTACTACTTCTGCTTGGGTTGATATCGAAGAGATCACCCGTAAGACTGTACGTGACATCGGCTACACTCACTCAGATATGGGTTTTGACGCTGATTCTTGCGCCATCCTAAACGTGATTGGTAAGCAGTCTCCAGACATCAACCAAGGTGTTGACCGTGCTGACCCTAAAGAGCAAGGCGCTGGTGACCAAGGTCTAATGTTTGGTTATGCCAACAACGAAACCGACGTGTTCATGCCTGCCCCTATCACTTACTCGCACATGCTAGTAAAGCGTCAGTCTGAAGTACGTAAAGACAAAACTTTGCCTTGGTTACGTCCAGATGCGAAAAGTCAGGTGACTTTTGCTTATAACAGTGACGGTAGCGTTGCTGGTATCGATGCAGTTGTTCTATCTACGCAACATAGCGAAGACGTAACACAAGCAGACCTAATTGAAGGTGTAATGGAAACCATCATCAAGCCAGTATTACCGGCTAAGTGGTTATCTAAAGACACTAAATACTTCATCAACCCAACTGGCCGTTTTGTTATCGGTGGTCCAGTAGGTGACTGTGGTCTAACAGGTCGTAAGATCATCGTTGATACATACGGTGGTATGGCTCGTCACGGTGGTGGTGCTTTCTCTGGTAAAGATCCATCAAAAGTTGACCGTAGTGCAGCATACGCAGCACGTTACGTTGCTAAAAACATCGTTGCAGCTGGCCTAGCTGACCGTTGTGAGATCCAAGTGTCTTACGCAATTGGTGTTGCAGAGCCAACATCAATCAGCATCGAAACGTTCGGTACTGCTAAAGTTGCTGAAGAGCTACTAATCGATCTAGTACGTCGTCACTTCGACCTACGCCCATACGGTCTAACAGAAATGTTGAACCTAGCTCGTCCAATCTACCAAGCGACTGCAGCATACGGTCACTTTGGTCGTAACGAGTTCCCTTGGGAAGCAACAGACAAAGTTGACGCACTACGCGCTGACGCAGGTCTATAATCGTTATCGATTAATTCGGCGTTGCTGGTTCAACGCCCATAAAAACCGCCAACAGGCGGTTTTTTTATGTCTGGAACATTTATGACGATTTACCATGGATGCTCCTAGCTTGGTTAGATATATGGAACCAAGTAAGTAACTTTATCTATTGTGGTTCCAATTGCCTGCGGCAAGCGTATGTGCAGATACTGCTTAGGCTCGCTACAAGCACGTCCCTGTGAGCTCAACGAAAACATCCCTGTTTTCGATGGCCTAATCCGCATCTACACTAGGTTTCAGACGCAACCATTTCGCTCCTTAGTACTGATTAAGAATAATTCGATTATTCCAGTCATCTACAACTAGCTGTAACTCCACTTTGGTGCGACAATTTTGCTTTGAAGACTAAACCAAAACCATTTTGTTTATGACAACTGCAATAAATACAAAGCTGCAATTAACTTGGTTAGCGCCTGACGAGCGTATCGAGGTGAAGAAGTTCTACCGCCAGCATATGCCTTATGCACGCTTGTTGCAGAAAGAGTCTGTCTGTGTGTTAACGCAAGAAGACAGTACTTTCGCTAACTGCACCGACATAGCGTCATCAAAAATAGTCGCTAGTGCACGTATTCGGCCTATTGGACAGTTAGCCATTTTAACTGGCATGCTGGTGCATCCAGATTTTCGTGGCCAAGGTGTGGGTCATCAATTGATGGATGAACTGGCATCCGTTATTTGTGATGGCAAAACTTATATTTTTGCTTTAGCGCATTTGGAAAGGTTTTATGCGAAACATGGATTTTGCGCTGTGGCATCAGCGCCGAATGATATTCAGCAGTTGTTTCTCAAGTATCAGAGTGATAGTGAAAGGTTGGTGTTAATGGGATTAACCCCATAAATCCTTTTTAGTTAGACTGCGTCTAACAACTAGCCCAATCAAGCTCCGCTTGATAAAGGTCGTGAGCTTCCAGCTCACACTCGGGCAAGAGAGAAACAAAAATAAACAGCTCCCTCCTCTTGGCTAATTCATTCATAAAGAGTCCCAGCCGCCCCTACGAAGTTACATGCATTAGATACGGCCTCATACTTATTCGAAATAACCTAACGCTTCCGATGGGACATCCTGTCCCGCGAAAGCTATGCCCACATCCGTGTGGGCATCACGGTTATTTCTTCAACGTACTTCGGCAACTCCGATGGGGAATAGGTATTTTCTGTAAGTTTCGTTACTCACTTTTTGCTTTATTGGTATTACTTCGAGCCAACATCAATAGCTATGCTCACTTTTCGGTCTTTTGCTCGTTTATCGTGTACGACTCTGGTAGAGTACTTATTAATCAATAACTTTACTTTAAGCGAGCTTAAATAATAGGCTTTTTAAATGTGCATGCTCACTTTGCCAAATATACACGCATGTGCACTATAAAATAGTTAGCACTACAAGGATATGTAATGAAATATGGCCTCATCACCAATATAGCTTTTTTTGCAGCCGTGACTCTAACTGGATGCACTGCAACATCAACCTCAAAGTTTGCTGAAGTAGAAAAAGGGACATCGGACTTTTGTTCAAAATTTAATGGAGTGAATAAAATGGGTAAGGAAATTAAAGTCACAAATTACACCATTAAAGTAGAAGAAGTGGATAGCGCTGGCAATAAAATAGAAAACAATAAAACAGTAACTTGCGACGCATAGTACTACTAACAAGCCATTAAAACGGACTTTTAACAGTTGGCTGTTTTCACTCTGTCCAAAAATTTTAGCCTATAAATAAAAGCCACTTAATGGACGTTAACTCCCTTCACGTTTGCCAAACATTTAGTTTTAATTAAGGAAGAATAAAATATGAATAGTATTAAGTGGTTTAAAAACCCAGAGATGATTGTTGCTCTATCAGCTCTTCTTCTAGGGCTAGTCACCGCTTTTACTTCAATTTATTCAGCATATATTGATCGAGAATATTCCTAAGCATCTGTTTGGCCAAGACTAGAAATATTTAGAAGCTTTAACAGCGATTCATTTAGTTACGGTGTAAATAATAATGGTACTGGCCCAGCTTTGATAAAATATGCAAAAGTTAAAGATTGGCCTAAATATATAAAAACATGGAAGGACATAAAACCATTCCATGCTATTACTCAATCACATATTAGTAATCGCACGTTATCACCTCAAAACAGTATTACTCCACTTTTATACAAAGGAGATAATGCAAAAGCGCTTGTAAGAGCAGATGATTCAATAAGTATAGAACTTTGTTATTGCTCTATTTACGAAGAGTGCTGGGTAATTGATAGGAGTAACCGTCCTACACCTGTAGAAGCTTGCTCTATCGACGACGAACAAATGTTCTTGGAATAAACAACCAGCTAATAAGTAAATTAACCAGGTCAAATAATGGAGGCAGAGTAAGCTTTCCACAAGGCTTACAGAAAACGCCTGTTCCCCCATCGGAGTTGCCGAAATGCGGAGATGAAAATGCCGTAGAACCATCATGGATGATGGTTCAGGCTCGGCGGGACATGGATGTCCCATCTGAGCCGTTAGGCAATTTTTATTGGAGCATGAGGAGCAACAACTTCGTAGGGGCGGCTGGGGTGATGCAAGAGGGGGAAGCTGTTGTCCCCCTTTTGCCCGAGTGTGAGCTGGAAGCTCACGACCTTTATCAAGCGGAGCTTGATTGCTTAAGTTCGGCGCAGCCTGATAAGTGACAAGGTCACGACGTTAGTTGTTAGACGCAAGGTCAAGCGCAGCTTGATTGCTACAAAGCGAACCGTCAGACGCAACCTGACACAACCATTATTGGTTTGCCAAAACCTCTTCCAGCTTAAGCCCTGTCAAATCTCGAATCGTGCGCCATAAATAATAAAAAGTGCCCATCATCATCAACATCGATGGCACTGCAATCATTGGGTAACTGTATAAACTCAACTCGCCTAATTGCTCATTAAACTCAGGGGTGCCGGTTGGGCTAGTCACAATCCATTTGGCCAATATGTAATTCATCGTAGCCGAGAACGCAAACGAGCCTGCAACCATATAGGTAGCAGTCATAAGTCGCTTCTCAAATGCCGCCATACAATTGTTCTGTTGTAAACGCTGCATGATCTTATCTACGTCCATCACCGCAGGATTAAAGACCATAGCTTTGATTAATGGCTTAGACGTAAAGGTCGAAATAAGCACTGCAATACCAATAACCGCTGGAATCGCTGCCTCTTTAATTGCTAACCACTTAAGATCAAGTTCCAGTAAACCAATACCGCCGGTTAACAGCACATTGGCTAAACCCAGCAAGGCGATAAAATTAAACTTTTTATACTTTATTAACTCAAATATGCCCCAGCCTAATGGAAAGCTTAACGCCAACATTAAACCGCCACTCGCACCTAGCTGATCATCACCACTTAACTTCATTAAAATAAAAGCGGGGATAAAGACACTCACTAACAGGTCAACCATAGGCCGAGGTTTATGCGTTGATGTACTACTCATGTGTTGTTTTCCAAGCGAAGCATACAAGCTTCGAAAAAATTTAAAGATAAACCAGCGCTGCTTCTATGATCTTAGACTAGCCACTCTATGATGCCAGCATTGATACTAAACCGCGTACAGGGCCGTAAAAATACCTTTTTCTGGCGCTGGTGTCACTCTTGAGTAGTCATTGTTGAGAGTGGAGTTTATCAAACTGCAAAAATTGGACTTGAGTTAGAATCGTGCGCCTGAACGGTGTTCTACGATACTTCAAGCGCAGCAGGCTACAGCAATCGAATATGAAAACTTGGCGACCATTATCACACTCTTATCATACAAAGCCGTCATCCCTTATAGGGATAATCTTACGCCTGCATAAAAACGACGACCGTTACTATAAATCGCAACCGGTGCAAACTCATTACGCTCATAGGTGTAATGGGTTTCATTGGTGAGGTTAATGCCCTCAAATACCAAAGATAAATAAGGCGTGACCGTGAATGACAAATTGGCGTCCCACTGTCCGATATCATCACTGATCTCCTCTCCTACGCCTGTGGCGTAATCAGTACGGAAATTATAAGCCACTCGGCTAGATAACCAGTCATTTTCAAAGTAAGCGGTAAAGTTCACGGTGTGCTCACTGTGCCCTGGTATATTAATGTCTTCACCGGTTTCAATATCTTTACGTTCACCATCAATATAGGTGTAATTAGCAATCACACCTGAACCATAAACTAGCTCTTGTTGCCAGCTAAGCTCTGTGCCCTTAATTGTGCCACCAGCGCCATTTACAGGGCGGTTTATCACCATATCAATCGACTCATAACGCTCATTGCTGCGCTTAATATCGATAAATGACTCTACGTTTTGATGAAATGTTGCTAGCGATAGCAAGGCGCCTTCATCAAAATACCATTCTAAGCTGAGATCAAATTTGCCGGCGCGAAACGGGTCAAGATCTGGATTACCGCCACTGCCCTGTGCTTGAGTGACATTGTAGTTAGTCGATGGCATAAGGTGGTGGTATTCAGGACGAGACATCACTTTTGATGCTGCTGCACGCAGGACTAAGCTATCGCTCAAATCCGTGGCAATATTGATACTGGGTAAAATATCAGTGTAACGCTTATGGCTAGTTGACCACTGATAATTAAAAGGGTCGGTATCGGAGTTTAATTGCTGGTAAGCCCCTGCTTGTTGATCGGTATGCACAAGTCTAATGCCTAAATTACCCCGATAAAAATCACCCGAGAAAACCAGCTTGCCATAGGCCGCATAGCTATTTTCAGCGATATCAAAGCTACTGGGCTTCTCTTCTGTTTGAACAAAGTCCAGCGAGGTAAAGGCACGATTTAATCCATTTATATCTGCAAAGGCATAGTTCTTTAAGGTGTTTTTCGAACCAATCCCCGCTAAATAATCATCAGGAAATGGTGCACTAAAATCTGCTAAGGTCCAATCTAACTGCCCTGCTAGACCGTCTAATCCGCCATTGCGTGAACGATAGCGGCGGTAGTCGCGTGTATGGCGCTTATATTTGGCGCCAAACTGCAGGGCTTGTAACCAAGGAGAGTCAAGGCTCAAACTAAAATCAGCTTGCACAAACAGTTCATCATCTACTGATTTATGACCATCCTTTCTCACTTCTGATATTCCCCAAAGTTTGGCATCTGTGGGCGATACTTGATATTGAGTTTGAATGTCTTCAGCGGCTCGTGTATTAACGCCATAACGAGTATTAGCAGACCACTGAGCAGTAAAGTCACTATCGGTACCGCCACTTGCTCGGGTATAACCTAGCTGATAGCTGTTGTGCCAATAATCAATATCATGCTCAACCATAAGCTGCACTAACGAAGTATTAATACTCGATTTTCGCCAAATAGACTCCATAGCGGTACTACCTGCCGCACTTGAGACAGCGCTGTCATTTTTGAGCGAATCTAAAGGGACTTGACTATAGTTTGCCGCCACCAGCGTTTGCTGCTCAATACGGTAATCCGTTATATGCCCGCCACGTTCATATACTGTGCTAGGTTGCCATAAAAAGTTTTGATTTGAATTATCAGCATCGAGTTGCGAATAAAGGCTGTTTAAACTCAACTGCCAATTGTCGCTTGGCTGATATTGTAACGTCAGCATCGCACTGCTTAATACTCGTTGCTGCTGAAATACCGCAC
Organism: Shewanella sairae; assembly: GCF_023283535.1. GTDB lineage: Bacteria > Pseudomonadota > Gammaproteobacteria > Enterobacterales > Shewanellaceae > Shewanella > Shewanella sairae. The sequence continues at coordinate 11,039 of NZ_JAKILT010000057.1, forward strand.
TGCCACCGCCACCAGGACTCCAAATATCGGTATAGTCTGCGGCTTCGGCTTTGGTTAAATGCAAGTTCCCTTGGTTATCTTGATTGTAGTTACGTTCACTCCAGCCCCAAGATTCAAGACCATCACGACGTAAACTACGCTCATTGCGTACCAAAGAGATAAGCGCACCAAAGCGTTTATCCTCACTTAAAGTGTTATAGAGCAATGACAATTGCGGATCGACGTGTTCTGAAAGATCACTATATTGTGCTTGGACTGTGGCGACAAAAAGGTCATCTTCTGTATCTAGAGGTTGTCGAGTTTGAATATCCACTGAGCCACCAAGTGAACCTTCATCATGATCCGCTTCCGGCGCTTTACTGACCACCAGCGACGACACCAATTCTGATGGCAACATAGTGTAATTAAAGCCGCGGTTCGGCTGAGATGAGATCCACCAATCAGCAGACGCTATACTTTGGCCATTGATATAAGTCCGATTTTGGCTCGGAGCCGTTCCTCTGACCCCAATGCGCTCTCCCTCGCCCTGCACTCGGGTTAACGAAACACCCGTCACTCTTTGCAAAGCTTCAGCGACATTTTTATCAGGAAACTTACCAATATCTTCAGCTGTAATAGCATCGACTAGGGTGTCTTGTAGACGCTTTTCATCAATTGATTTAACTAAGCTGCCACGAATGCCACGAATTTGAATATGCTCGAGCGATGTTACAGGCTTGTTGTCAACACCGTCAGTAGAACCAGATATTTTGGGCTTTGATGAGTGCTTATTTTCCGTAGCAGAAATGGCTGTTGGCAAACCAAGCAGTACGCCAGCCATAATGAGAATCTGATTTAATTGCTTCATCCCTGCACCTCAAAATTACCAATTAGAATTGCGTACTGAGACTAGGTGATGCAAGTTACCCAAGGCATAACCCATTTGATAAATATAATTATTTTTTTATTCTAAATTGATTGCTTAGCGCAAGTATTTATTGCACTTAGTCGTTTTACTATATGCGATTCAGTTGATATAGTGCGTTATCTAACCAAGTGCGCGCAGGGATCCATCTTACTCCGTGTTATCCTAATAAACCAATAATTAAAGAACGAAATTGTTAATTTAATGTCAACAGTAGATGCTCAAATAAAAATCAATGACATTGAAGTCGATTTTGTCTCATTGAGGTTACGGTTAGCGGGGCAATGGCGTGCAGTTGAAGCACGTCAAATGGCATTACTTAAGTTACTTGTCGATAATCATGGTAACGCTGTCTCTCGGCAAATGATCATGAATGAGTTATGGCAAGATACGGTTGTGAGTGACAACTCCATTTCACAGGCTATCACCCAATTACGTAAAGCATTAGGCGATGATCAGGAGACGCCTAGGTTTATTCGCACCGTTCCTCGCGTTGGCTACCAATTAATTGCCACTCCGACGCCAATCATCAAAAACTCACCCAGCGACAACACTAAGCCAGCACACATTACTTGGTGGCGATATGGCATTGCTATTGCCTTAGGTGCCCTAAGCTTATTTGCACTGCAGCAGTGGTCATTACCATCGATACCAGACGCTGGGTATCAATACGAATCTCGCCTTACATCGGTTCCTGGGCCTGAGAGCTTTTTGCGTTACTCGCCAAATGGTCGCTATTTGGCTTTTACTCAAATCTCAGATGACCGCAGCCAAATGGATATCGTGGTTTACGATGCTCAAACCCAAGGCGTGCATACCATTAAAAACACTGGTTATAGCGAAGAAGCCCCTGAGTGGTCACCAGATGGTAAGTGGCTACTCTATTATCGTCATGACCCATTAAGTTGCGATATTCGGATTATGTCGGTTTCGCAACCTGTTGAAACTTGGCGACTAAGCCCCGACATGCATATTAGTCAATGCGCCCCCGGATACAGCAGAGCTAAGCTGCACTGGCTTAGTAGCAATGTGCTGTATCACCAAGTTTGGCAAGATAACCGCCCGACATTAGTACGCTCCGTATTGGCGATAACACCAGAGCCCAAATTGGTTAGCCAGCAAACGATTGCAGACTTTTCTCCGCTTACTATAGCGATTGCGCCCAACGAGGAACAAATGCTACTAACAGAACAACTTGCTGGTAGTTTTGTTTTAAAGCGGATAGATCTTACTGACATGAGCAGTCAAATACTGCAAAAGAGCCTGCAAGCATTTTGGGGAGTAACCTGGCACGACAACGACAGTTATTGGATAGGCAATAATGAGTTACGCCTCGTATCATTAAGAGGACATGAGCAAGTCGTACACTTACCTATAGGCTTTATTCCCGATATTGATATTAACCCTAAAACACAGCAGCTCGCTCATGCTGAGGGCTTAGTCAACGTTAACCTCTATGCGTTAACTCGGGAGCCGCATGTTAATAATGGAGGACAACTAAGTCGGCGGTTATCTTCTTCTGCCCGCACAGATATTTTACCTAGTGTGTCAGCCAATGGCGATCAAACTGCCTTTATCTCCTATCAGCGCCGTTCAATGGATGGCTTACGTCACGCGGAAGTTTGGCTTAAACATCGTCATAAAAAAGCGGCAAGTTTGCTGGTTAATTTGCCGGAATCCCTTAACCCTGATTACCTTTTATGGTCGCCAAACGGTGAAAATATCTTGGTGGGAGACAGGCAACAACTTTACCTAATCAATACCTATAGCCGCCATATGGTGCCGATCGTATCTGGCTATCGACAATTAGATAAAATTCGTTGGTCTACTGACGGTAAACAAATCCTTTTTAGTGCAGATACAGAGCAAGGTTGGCAACAATGGCAATATGACTTGCAACTGGCTAGCGTAACCAGTCTCACGCCGTTAAAAGCGAATAAAACAGAACTGGCGAAGCTGCAATCGCTCACTCCTGCATACCTTAACTACACAAGCCAAGTGGCTAATTATCTGAGTAATAACTTAACCGACGAGCTAGCTTATTACGATTTACAACCCTCCATGGCACTGTATCAGCCCGCGATTACACATGACGGGATCTATTATGTTCTTCGTCAAGGGCACAAACTAAAGCTCTACTACTTCGAGTTTGCTAACAAGCAAAATCGGTTGGTCACATTAATTGGTCATTACGAACAAGAAGTCCATTTAAAGCTAACCCTTTCTGCCTCTATGGACGGAAGTTACATTGTATTTGCCAAAGTTGAGCCGGTAGAAACTGATATTTTGCTGCAACGAAAGCTGCCTGCCAGCGACTAATACCAATCAGTGCGAACTGAAAGCCCCCCAAAAATCCTCTAGCGACGCGTTTATTATGAGTAAAGTTATTGCTGCAAGCTATTTAGATAAGCTAGATAGCTAGCTTCGTGCCATTGACGGCTAGTGGCTTGCTCTAATGCTTGTGAGGCAAATTGATAAGCTTGAGATGGCTTAGCTTCAGCGCTTGCTAGCTGGGCGCGAGCTAGCAGTAGATCCGGGTGAGTATCATCAAATTTAGCCGCGCGGTTTATATACTCTTCAGCAAGTGACAACTGCGTATCTGCCACCAGTAATAACGCATAATCACGCATTGCTCGCGGATCGCTTTGCTCTGCTGCAGCTTGTAACCAGCGCTCTGCTTTTGCGTTATCAAACTCACCAAAACGTGGGTCAAACAACTCTCTTGCTAAACGGTACTGAGCCTCTGCAAAACCCGCTTGCGCGGCATATAAGATCCAATTTAAGCCTTTTTCACGATTCGTTTGGGTGTATTCGCCTCGCAATAAGCTGGCACCAAGACGATACTGTGACTCTGGATAACCATTTGTTGCCGATGCCAATAATAAATCGGATGCGGCATGAACTTGCGGCCAGTGATATTTGAGTAAGCGAGTCGCATTATGGTCATCGGCTTGCAGCCAATTGGCAACATAATACTGCACGATGGCATTACCTTGCTCTGCCGACTCAATAAGCCGATTTATCTTACCTTGGTATTCACGCTGCTGTTTGGCAAAACTCTGCTGGTAGCGCTTTCCTTTAAATGTCGTGAAATGATAAATCAAGGAACGATGTCGATCTTTAGAAGCGCTGCCATTAACAATCAAGGGAGCATACCGCCAACGGCGTACCGCATTATAAATTGCCCGATTAAAGGTGTTATTTGGGTAAGCATCGATAATGCTAACATCACGTACCGCGCCACTTTCATCAATATCAAACTCTAACCAAACCCAGCCCTCCTGCCCTTGGTGATAGGCGTCTTCTGGGTATTTAGCATCAACGTAATGTTGTCTAAGTGGTGGCGCACTCTGTTTAGGATCGTAGCGATGCTCACTAAAAATTGGTTGTAACTTTTGAGTGAACTGGGAATAACCATAATCAGTATTTAACGCTTGGTAGGCGGGCTTCAGCTGCGCTTCATCTTTAAGATCTTGTGCAATAAGCTGCGCTGCAGAGCGGGCTTCGTCAATGCCAAAGTCAGCAGCAATGCGGAACCAGGCATAAGCACGAGTTAGATCTTTTTCAACTCCCTGACCATGAAGGTACATCACGCCAATATTAAAAATGGCATCGCGATTACCTAACGCAGCTAATCGGTTAAATTCAATTAGGGCTAACTCGTAGTCAGCATTATTATAATCTTTAGTCGCCAAGAGGAGATCAGCCTTAGCCAAGGGTGACCAATTAAGTATTAGAATAAAACAAAGGGATAGAATTAATCTGATCATGTTGGCAACAGCTAGCTCAAAAAAAGAACCATGGGAAATTAAGGCCTCAATGTCATTTGATTAATATGGATAGACACTCATTTGTCTATGGCAAATATTAATAATTAAACAAGGTGGGTTAACAATTAATATCAGGCTCCCATACTACAACTTGTTACGCCAATGCTGCAAGCTCGGCTTTTTTGTTAACTCCTGTTTTAAAATCTCTTTTTAACACTCTCTTTCAGCATAAAAAATAGAAGTTTTGACCAATATTAGCCAAAACTCCCAGCCGTATAGCGCTATGGAAGGGAACCCGACGCCTTAAGCTAAAATAAGTTGGCTACACGTGTAGGTTTGCAGCCAACAAACTGTGGCCGACCTAACCATCACAGTAATTAGGTCAGCAAAGGGAAGCACAACTTAGAAGTTGAAACGCACGCCGGTAACAAATCGACGCCCATCGGCGTAAACTCCGGTTAGCGCCTGCTCAACATCCTTTTGTTGATAGCTAAATGTTTGCTCATTTGTCAGGTTTACAGCTTCAAATACAATGGCAATACTTTCTGTAATGTTATAGCTAATATTGGCATCTAATTGACCGTAATCGTCAATATAGCCTGGCCAACCTAAGCCCGTGTCATAACCCGTTCGGTAGTTGTATGACAGACGGCCGCTAAAGTCATCTGTTTCATAATAACCACTTAGGTTAACAGTATGCTCAGAGTTACCAGGAATAGTGACATCATTGCCCTCTTGATCTTTGGCTTCGCCATCCACAAAGGTATAGTTCGCTGATACACCAAAGTTTTCAAAGAACTCTTGCTGATAGCCTAGCTCTAACCCTTGAATCGTGCCGCCATTACCATTAACAGGGCGGTTGATCCAAATTTCAGTATTTTCGTGAACCTCTAACGAGCCTTTAGATTCGATAAACGATTGAATGTCTTTATGGAACAACATGGCGGAGAAAATCCCTGCCTCACTAAAGTACCATTCGACACCAAAATCAAATTGAGTCGCTAAATATGGGTCAATATCAGGATTACCACCTGTACCAGTTTGCGTCTCTTTGTTGTATGAGGTTGACGAGGTCATATCAACGTAGTTTGGTCGTGACATGACTCGCGATGCGCTCATACGCAGTAGCAGGTCATCACTTAAATCTACGGCTAAGTTTAAGCTTGGTAGTACTTCAAAATAGTCTTTATCTTGAGTCGTCCAGACTTCGCTACCTGCCGCCCCAGCATAAGCTGATGAAGATTGATTGGTTTGTACTAAACGCACACCAATGTTACCGCGTAACCCTTCAGTGTCGATATCAGCTTTAACGTAAGCGGCATAGATTTTTTCATTGATATCGAAGGTACTGGCTTTTAACGTTCGGTAATCCCAGCCAAGTGCATCCCCTTCTTGACGGATCTGATTTGAGTCTGTGATCGCGTAATCTTTCAACGTCCCGCTTGAACCTTGCTCTTCAAGAAAATCACTCGGCATCGACAAGGAGTAGTCATCAAGGTTCCAACCCAAATCGGTGCGCGGATCAGTTGTTAACTTGGTATTAAAGCGTGAATGATCCCGGTACTTAGCGCCAAACTTAATCTTGCTAAAAATAGCAACTTCGATATCGCGTTCGAAATCCATTTGAGCATAAAACTCATCATCTTTGGCGTCATTACTGTCATAACGTAAAAAGGCTAAATCCCAGTTTTTACCATCTGCTGGATCGGCATCATATTGAGTTTTAATATCTTTAACCGCTGATGCATCAAAGCTATGACGATAGTTACCGCCCCAGCCAACACTTCGGTCAGCTTGAGAACCACCCGTTGCTTCTGTATATCCTAAGTGAGCGCTTGAACTCCAAACATCACCAATATGGTCAATCTTAAAGTCGTAGGACTGAGTGGTAATTTTTGAATTACGCACCTTAGTTTCATCAAGAATATTATCGCCATCTGGTGATAAACCAATATCACCGCCGACAGCCATTGTCCCAACAACTGGGTGGTCAATAAGATCCAGCGAGGTATAGCTAGAACCGCCATAACCAGGCAACCATAGGAAGTTTTGGTTGGTATTATCCGCCTCAAGCGTTGAATCAAGCGCATTAAACGTCAAATCCCATTCATCGGTAGGTCTAAACTGCAGACTTAAGTTAACCCCTGTGCGCACGCGCTCTTGAGTAAACATAGCGCTGCCACCGCCACCGGGACTATAAACGTCCTCATAAACAGTGCCATCTTCTAGCGTTATATCACGATCAGCCCAACTCCAAGCTTCAATCCCGTCACGGCGTAAATTACGCTCTTGACGTACTAATGAAATCAAGGCACCAAATGTCTCTTCATCATTCTTCCAGCTATACATACCCGATAACTGTGGATCGGTTTCCCCTGAAACCTCGCTATATTGCGCTAAAGCTGAGGCTGCAACTTGATTAGCCTCTAGTTCTAACGGCTTACGAGTACGAACAATAACAGTACCACCGATACTGCCTTCATCGATATCTGCTTCAGGAGACTTATACACCTCAAGGCTGGATACAATTTCTGATGGCAGCATGGTGTAATTAAAGCCACGATTAGCCGGTGAATTGGTCCACCAATCTGCAGATGCTACAGCCTGACCGTTAAGTAAGGTTCTATTCTGGCTTTCTGTTGTACCGCGAATACTCACTCGCTCACCTTCACCAAAATTACGGCTAATTGATACACCCGTTATTCGCTGCAATGATTCGGCTACGTTTTGATCAGGAAATTTGCCAATATCTTCTGACGTCACTGCATCAACAACCGAATTGGCGTAACGCTTAGTATTTAGCGACTTAATAACACTGCCGCGAATACCGCTGACCTGTATCGTTTCCATTTCATCAGTATTTGATTTTTCTGTGGCGTTATCTTCTTGCGCAAACACTGCGCCAGGGCTTGTAATCATCCCTATCACTAATGCATGACGTATAGCGCGATGTAAACGGGTGGTAGTGTATCCTTGCATAAACCCTCCAGGTTCCTACCGGTGTCAAAACACCGATGTTGAGTGCACTGGATTTAATGTCTGAATCTTGATGTTAGCCGTTAAAAATGGGCTTCATCACAACCTAAGATTTCATCCCTCAAATCATTATTATTGTGGTAATGGGGTGCTCTCCCCATTTTTTAATTTGATGTTAACGCACACTTCTCTTGCCAATTTGCTGACAAAGCTCTGCATGAAGCGCTAACTTTTCAAGCATATTTGCTTCAAAGCGAACTGGGGTAATGCATGGTGACATACCATCATCGCCGCCCTCTTATTAACCAGTTGTTAACATCGACACTTATCTAATTTGTCTTCGCCTGAAGAGTCTTGAAACTAGGTGAAAAGTTGTGAAAATTGACAAGATAAATACTAAACTACTGTTTTAAATGGATTTAATTAAAGTGTGAAATCATATAAATGTGAGAAAATCTCAGCGCGATTAAATTAGATCTGACGCGTTAGCCAAATAAATCAGCCGAAGAGCCAGCTCTTTGTAGACAAAGTGAATACATGAGATAGCCTTGTTTATGTAAATGTGAGCGGCTGTAATGGGTAAAAGATGTATTGCGAGGTGGCGTATCATTAGATGTGAAGCAAGCAATGTGGGCTCGGGATTGGTCAAGCTTGTTAATTTAAGTCTGATAGACTGCTATTGTAAGCAAACCATAGTAAGAGCACGTTTAACCAAGGAAAGTAAATCAATGAAATGGAAGACAAGTATTAAGGCGTTATCAATTGCGTCCTTCGTCATAGCTCCAATAACACATGCGCAGCAGCCAACAGATATTTTAGGCTTACAACTTCAGATGACGCCTGATGAGGTCATCAAGTTATTAGATATTCAAGCTGGCTCCAAGGTGACAGTTGGCAACATCAACAACCCGACTCCTACCGACTTTACTGCTGCCGCAGTAGAAGTCGCCAATGAATATCAACAAAAGTACTCCTATATTCCTGCAGAGCAACGAAAGCAACTTATTGAGCAAGTACAACAGTTGCGTCTGGGTAATGAAATCAAACAGATTTCCTGCTCAGATAAAGCTTGTGATACTGCATTTTTGAAAGCTAATAATATTATATGGTTTATCGCAAGGTTTACTGATGACGGCAAACTTGGCAACCTATCAGTCCGTCAAAATGTCTCTCGACTGAACGCTCAAACTCAAAAGGGGTTAGAAGATAAATATCATCCTGATGAGATCTGGGGCGATATTTCACAGCACCGCTCAGCCAGTTTAAATCGACTATCAAAAAACGCCGAAAATCTAACGATTAAACTCAAAAACTACCCTAATGAAAAACTCATTGAATATAAGCTTTACGACTATAGCTTGTTTGATGATGTCACCACAAAAGAGCAAGCCTTAATCAGTGAATTCGATAAGCACTTATAGAGATCACCGAGGCTAGTATCTAATGCATGTAACTTAGTGGGACGAATTGGCAGCGTAATACATGAAACGCTGCAGAGGAGACATTATTGTCTCCTCTTTTACCGAGTGCGATATAGAGGCCACAACCTTTATCAAACGCGGCTTAATTGCTTCAATTTAGGCGGCGCCTGATATCCAGAAAAACTGCAAGGTTTGCAGCAACCGTTCTTATCAACAATGGTCAAAATGTGCATTTTCCATGCACATAAACTCAACCTGTTGCATCGACAAGACTGGTGGCTGTAGAACCTGTATCGACTCAGGATTAATGTCATCTAAACTCGCCACTTCATTAAGTGTATTGCCGTATGAGTTGGTCCGCCCGCAATAGATAAAATGCTTATGCCAACGCACTAGGTAAGCCGTTTGTATTTTACCTTCAAAAGTCACTTCCGCTTCTAAGGCATGGCATTCTTGGCCTTGAGCCGTCAGTACTGCAACCACTAGCTTAAGGTTATCAAACCCAGATAAGTTTAATGTTAGGTATGGAGTAAAAATCGTTGCAACTGATTCAGATAACATAAAAATCCTTAGAAAAAACTGTCATTGGTTGGCAAGACTAATAGGTAATAATCTCGCTGCTCGAAACTAATATAATCGACAACTTGCATGCCCGCTTTGCGCGTATGTGCTGCAAAAGAACCTTGATTATCTTCAGCAATAAAAGTCAGCATATAAGACAGTTCGTTGCCGACTTGCTTCTTTAAGAAAGTCACTAAGGCCTCAAATATACCTTTACCACGGTGGTGGCTATCAATCCAAATTGGCCCGTATTGACAGCAATTTTGCTCTGATAATTTTGCGCGTTCGTAATCAAGGCGAGGTAGTCGATTAAGCAGATTACGATAGATAGGCCACTGTTTAAAGAAAGACCAACGCCCAGCAATAACATATCCAACAATGGCCGATTCCACTTCAGCCACAACAACCCAATGTTGATTAATCAATACTGTAAAATCTGCTTTCGAGAAGGATTGGCCTTCTAGAGCATTACCCTTTTGTTCTGTACTAAGCTCATCTTGTACATGTGCTTGTTCCAATGCAGCTAAAGCAGCAACATCGGCTATTTGGGCTCGTCTTATATTCATTTTCTTACTTTAAGTTGTAACAACTGTATTTTAGGTAAAACACTAGATTATTTCGCGAGTATAACGGAACAAGCTGCGCCCTTGATAGATGACAAAGTAATGAGTGAGCAAATTAAATCACTCGTTTACTCCTAAGAGCTCCGATGTGTACTACTTACGCATAAAATAGCAAAAAACCTACATTTTTAACATTCAAATAACCATCAAAAGTTAGTATAGTCGTTTAGTCATCAGGCACGAATAGTGTCTCAGCAATAACCAATGAGCCCAATATGTTAGCCCAAGACAATAACCAAACGGTTTGGTTAAGGGAAAAGGATCATCCCGCGATTAATTTGCCAAGATGGCAACAACAGGTCGATTTAATAAACGACCTTTACCAAGCAAAGAATACCTTAATTATTCAAACCAATGGTGAAGAAGCCCAAACGGTTTGTAGCGCCCCTTTTGACTCAAAGAATTTAATGCTTGATGAAATATTTGAGGCAAAAGGTCTAATTCAATCTATGACTGAAAAAGCCGATTTTGGCGTCATACATTTAACCCCTGCTGAAATAGGTTGTGCTACTAGTGCCGCAGAACGTTTATTGGCAATCCAACTGTCATGGCCAGATGGTCGAGTATTTGGCTGCTTACTTATTTGCGATCCCGCCGCAGAAAACATGACAAATACTCATGCGGCTGTTTGCGGCTCTGTCAAAGCTTTAATTCAAGGTGAATTTAAACAAATGTATATGATGGAGCAACTGCAGAGGTTATCGGTGCAGGATGAGTTTACCTACATGCTCAACCCTTACGGCTTTAACCTAATGGCACCAAGACAATTGAGCTTAAGCCGACGGTTTGGCTCACATGCGGGGTTAATCGTACTAGAAGCTATGCCTTCAAGAGCGAACGCATCAACAGTAATAGGCTCTCAGTTTATACGTACGATAGCCAGAGTGATTTCTGAAAGCATGCGAGAAGCAGATATTTGTGCCAGATTTGATGATAAACAATTTATTATCTTAGCTTTTATCGACAGTGAATCTAATCTAGATACGCTAATAGCCCGCTTACGTAAACGGCTGGTTAGAGAGACACCTGAAATAGATTTAGTTAGTGGTATGTGCTTTTTTAGTCCTGACAGTCAACAGTCGTTAATGCCAATGCAACAAGAGGCGATTGCCGACCTTGAGAAAAATCGTGCTCAGATATTAGCTAGAAGGCGCTAATATCTTGATGCAACCTCACCTCGCGCCGTTAATTAAGCACTAGGTGAGGCTCGCTAACCAATATTAATATTTGCTTTATAAGCGTAATCATTCTTCATGTGTACTTTATTTGCTAGAGTCTTGCGCCTTCGCCCACTGTAAAAACAAGGCGATTGGGAAAGGCGACATGAGCACCATTCCAAGACCTGACAAACTGGCAACCAGCACCATACCGGCAATCTGTTGTGGCCAATCTGATAGAAAATAGATCCCAACAGCTGTCAATAACATGGTTAATCCTAACCAATGCATAATTTTTAGAATATCTATGATGCGTTTCTGCAAATGAAACCGCCTTTTATGCTGATTTTTTTACTAATCTTAAGAGCGATAAGTATAATATACTCACAATATACTGATATTAATCACCTTGGATCCATAAAATGATAAAACAATCTCTCATCGTTGCAGGTTTACTATTGGGTTTAGCTGCTTGTCAGTCGACTCCAACTCAAGTTGAAGATTTAGCCATCGAAGGTACATGGCATATTGAATCTGCAGCAGGCCAACCTGTTATTGATTACAGCCCAGCAGAATTAATCTTTGCAGCCGACGGCAAATTAACCGGTAACAATAGCTGTAATAACTTCTTCGGTAACTACGTGCTAAATGGTCAATCACTACAGTTACAACCTGCTGGTAGCACAATGAAAGCCTGTGTTGATGCATTAATGGCGCAAGAGCAACGTGTGATGCAAGTGATGCCTGAAGTGGTTCAAGCTGAAATGGCTAAAGGTAAGCTTGTTCTTAAAGATGCTGACGACAAAGCGGTTTTGGTATTAAGCAAAAAGTAATATCTCTTACTCAATCATAAATGTTGCAGACATAAAAAAACCGCCTAACGGCGGTTTTTTATGGCTAACTCTAATAGCAGCCTGTATCAGCAGCGATTAAGACTTAAGCTTTTCGGCCATTTCAGCGCTGTCTTCTGCGTTAGCATTGTAATGTTCAACGTCAATCTCGCCTTCTGACTTAGCAATCACAGTCGTTGCAACTAAGTCACCAGAGACGTTGACGACGGTACGAGCCATATCCAAAATACGGTCGATACCCGCGATTAATGCCACGCCCTCAAGTGGTAAACCCACAGTCGTTAGCACTAATGTTAGCATCACCAGACCTGCCCCCGGCACACCTGCGGTACCAATCGATGCCAAAGTCGCTGTTAGAATAATAGTGATGTAATCAACCCAAGTTAAATCGATACCAAAGGCTTGTGCCACAAACAGCGCAGTTACCCCTTGATAAAGCGCAGTACCGTCCATGTTAATGGTGGTACCCAGTGGCAGTACAAAGCTGGATATTTTCTTGTTTACACCCAAGTATTCGCTAGCACATTTCATACTTGCAGGCAGTGTACCAGCAGAGCTTGATGTGGTGTACGCCACAGCAATCGCATTGCTAATGCCTTTAAAAAACTGCAGTGGATTAAGCTTAGCAAATACCACCAATACAAAGCTGTAGAAACCAACAACATGCAAGAAACAGCCAATATAAACGGCAACAATCACTTTGATAAGCGGCATCAACATATCAACGCCATATTCACCAGCGACCCATGCCATCAAACCAAATACGCCGTATGGTGCAAGCTTCATGACTAAGTCAGTCAGCTTGTACATAGCCTCTGCTAAACTTTCAAATACTTTAATTGCAGGTTTACCATGTTCGCCAATAAGCACTAATGCAATACCTAATGCCACAGCAAACACAATCACTTGCAAGATTTGACCACTCGCCAGTGCCGCAACAGGGTTAGTTGGTACGATATCAATCAAGGTTTGCATAATCGAAGGCGCTTGCTTAATCGCTTCTGCAGATTCGTGCGGAACCATGTCTAAGCCAACGCCAGGCTGCATGATATGACCAACCGCTAGACCTAAGGTAATAGCAATTGATGTTGTACCTAGGTAGAAGGCAAACGACTTAAAACCAATACGCCCCATTTTGGCGGTGTCTTGCATTGATGTTACGCCAACAATCAATGAACAAAACACGAGTGGAACAATTAGCATTTTGATCGTATTAACGAATAAAGTGCCAATTGGCTTTAAGTAGGTGGCCTGCTCGCCTAAACCGATACCGGTTAAAATACCTAGCAGCATACCTATCATGATTTGTAACCATAAAGGCACAGACATCCAGCTTGACCACACTTTTTTAAAAAGTGAAGGTTGTTGATTCGACATATTTAGACCTTGAAACAATGGTAGGGAGGACAGCCAGCAAAGTGCTAGCCTAAAAAATAACGCGGCAGTTTAGCATACGCTGCAATAGCTAGAGATGATCTATATCACGCTCCACTGGACCATAGATAAAATGCAACAATAACCACATACTCACTGATGAATCGATAATTTTAGGCGTCTAATTTTGATTTTTTGTGATTTTTAGTGAAGTGCATTTCATATAATGCAGCAGGCGGCTGCTCTGTTTCCATAAGATAACTCCAGTAAGCGTCATCAAAGCCAGAGAAAAACGCTTTTCCTTCTGCTCGTAATATTAACCACCACCAAACGGTCCCCCACATTCCAAGCGTTAATAGGGTTAATAAGAAGTGCCAGCCATGCCTAATATCTTGTGGATTACGCCTTAGTTGGTGACGACAGCGCATATTCGTTGCTGCGGCGCTTGCGTGGCTTGTTTGTATTTTTTTCATCGTGCCTCCAGTTGTGAGCTGGTCATAGAAAAAGTCTAGCAGAGTTAGACTTTAGTCGAATACTAATTAGCAATAATTTTCTGCGATGAGCTAATCAGCATGTAAGCTTGGTTTCGCTTCGTGCTAGAGTGAGCGTAAAAAAATAGGAAACCCATTAATGATTATTCGTAAAGGCCAACAAGCAGATCTACACGCACTCGTTAACTTTAACCAAGCCATGGCACAAGAAACCGAAGGCTTAAGTTTAGACGGGCAAGTGCTAGAAAAAGGCGTTAACACCTTACTGACGTCACCAGAGAAAGGCTTTTATTTAGTCGCTGAAATTGACGGTGAAATTGCCGGTTCACTGATGGTGACCTTCGAGTGGAGCGACTGGCGTGCTAAAGATTACTACTGGATCCAAAGCGTGTATATTCGCCCAGAGAATCGTCGCCAAGGAATTTATGGCAAGCTTTACCAAGCCGTAAAAGACATAGCTGCAGACAACGGCGGCGCAGCCAGCTTTAGACTCTATGTTGAACAAGAAAACACTAAGGCGCAGCAAACTTATAGTGCGCTGGGTATGGAGCAAAGCTACTACTTGATGTACGAGCAAAAATAAGCGATCAATTCTCAAAATCTAGACATGAAAAAGGCCATCAGTTGATGGCCTTTTTGCTACTTACTTGTGTTGGACACAAAAGTTAACCGCAGATGCTGGTTACTTTAATCGCCAAACCGCCTTGGCTGGTTTCACGGTACTTAACGTGCATATCTTTACCCGTTTCGTACATAGTCGCGATCACTTTGTCTAAGCTCACTTTTGGTGCGCAGTTACGACGCATCGCCATACGTGAAGAGTTAATCGCTTTAACAGCGGCAATCGCGTTACGCTCAATACATGGAACCTGTACTTGGCCAGCAACTGGGTCACAAGTTAGACCTAAGTTATGCTCCATGCCAATTTCAGCCGCCATACAGACTTGCTCTGGGTTTGCGCCCATGATTTCAGCCAGACCAGCAGCAGCCATTGAACAAGCTACGCCGACTTCACCCTGACAACCAACTTCTGCGCCAGAAATAGAAGCGTTACGCTTGTATAGCGAGCCTACTGCAGCAGCTGCTAGGAAGAAGCGCGTGTACTCTTGCTTACCAACAGGCTTAATGAACTTGTCATAATAAGCCAATACCGCAGGAATGATCCCCGCAGCGCCGTTAGTTGGCGAAGTAACCACACGGCCACCAGCAGCGTTTTCTTCACTTACAGCCATCGCAAATACGTTGATCCAATCAACGATTTCCATTGGGTCGCTAGATAAACGCTCACCGGTTAACAACTGGCGGTAAAGTGCTGGTGCACGACGAGCCACTTTAAGTGGGCCAGCTAATACGCCTTCAGTTTGACAGCCTTTGTCAATTGCTTGATGCATGGTAGACCATACTGCACCAAAGCCATCGTAAATCGCTTCTTCGCTGTTGAAACACAATTCATTCTTAAACATGACACTGCTGATGCTTAAGCCAGTTTCTTTACAGGTTGCTAAAAGCTCGTCTGCATAGTTAAACGGGTATGGCACTTCAACTGGGTTTTCAACTTCTTTGCCAAATTGTGATTCTTCAACAATAAAGCCACCGCCAACTGAATAGTATGTCTTGCTTAGTACAAGCTCATCACCATTGAATGCGTGCAACATCATGCCATTTTCATGTAATGGTAATGCATGGCTGTGGAAAATCACTGCGTCGTGACCAAAGTCTACTAGCTGCTTTTCGCTACCCATAGGTAATTTCTGAGTTTGTTCAACGTCAGCAATAAAACCTGGGATTGAATCAATATCAACGTCATGAGGTGAGTTACCACCTAAGCCAACAATGATTGCGATATCAGTGTGGTGACCTTTACCGGTTAACGATAAAGAGCCAAAAATTTCTACACTCAAACGTGTCACTTGTGCAAATTGACCCGTTTGACGAACATCATCGATAAACTCTTTGGCGGCCTTCATCGGCCCGACAGTATGAGAGCTCGATGGACCCACACCTATCTTAAAAATATCAAATGCGCTAAACATAAAAAATCACCTCGGAAAAAGAGGAAAAGCCTGGAAAGAATCCAGGCTTTATCAAACATAATGGAACTAAAAAACTGGACGCTTTAAGGTGCTCACATGCAACCTTTAGGCGCCCAGCTATTATCTATTTAAGATACTAATCCAAATAGAATCGCAGTCATTGCAAGTAGACCTGCAATCACAACGAAGATGTTGCTGAAACGACCACGGTATGCAGCTAAAGCTGGCACCTTATGAATCGCATACATTGGCATTAGGTAAAGGATAGCCGCAATGATTGGGCCGCCTAATGCTTCAATCATACCTAGGATGCTTGGGTTAATAACAGCCACGCCCCAGATAGTG
Organism: Shewanella sairae; assembly: GCF_023283535.1. GTDB lineage: Bacteria > Pseudomonadota > Gammaproteobacteria > Enterobacterales > Shewanellaceae > Shewanella > Shewanella sairae. Next base: position 27,545 of record NZ_JAKILT010000057.1, read on the forward strand.
AAGAACATGAAACCTAAGATGAACTTGTTCATTTTAGAATCAGAAACTTCTTTACCACTTGAACGTAATTGCTTAGTGATTAGACCTTTCATGCCTTCAGTTGCACCCATATAGTGACCGAAGAAAGAAGAGATAATCGCAACGAAAGCAATGAATGGACCGAAGTAGCTTACAAATCCACTCTCATGTACGTTCGCCAAGTAAGAAAGAATTGGCAAGTTTAACTCTTTTGCTTCAGCAAGCTGTGCTGGCGATAGTGCTAGTACACATGAGATTACGAACATCATCACGAAACCAACCAACATCAATGTGGTGTTACGTAAGATAACGTCTGCTTTACGTGCTGCATTAGCGCCGTGCTCACGCTTTAGTGATACAGAGAACTGTGAAATCGCTGGCGAGTGGTTGAATGCAAAAATCAATACTGGAATGGTTAACCAAACTGTACCTAGGAATTCACCTGCTGATGGTACAACTTCTAGTGCGTCCATCTTCCAATCTGGGATCAAGTAGAAAGACATGAATGCTAGGATAGCAACTAATGGGTATACCAATAGCTGAGTCACTTTAAGCATCATTTTCTCGCCCGCTACCATCACAGACATCATAGCAATGATAAGACCACCAGATAGCAACCAGCGTGGTACACCAGACACTTTATCCATGATCTGCACGCCAGCTTCAGTCAGCATAGGCGCACCATCAGCCGCTAAACGTGGAATTTCCACAAAGATGTTTAGCTGGTTAACGATAAAGCTTTCAACTGTGTTAGTAATACCTACACCGTAGATCAAAACGATTGGGTAGATAGCAAAGAAATAAAGCAAAGTAATTGCTTTACCCGCACCAACACCAAAGTGCTCTTCTACAACGTGAGTAATATCGCTACCAGGCTTGCTTGATGAACAAACAAAGCGTGATAATCCGCGGTGAGCCAGGTAAGTCATTGGACCGATGATAGCAACCATCATCATTAGTGGCCAAAAACCGCCCATACCGGCGTTAATTGGTAGGAATAGAATTCCGGCACCAACAGCGGTACCGAACAAACTCAACATCCAAGTCGTATCTTGACGTGTCCAAGGCATCGACTTAGTCGTTGCCGCATCTTTTGTTGTGATCGCGTCTTTTTGCATTCTTGTTACCTTGATGGTGCTGAGACACACCAGTAAATTTTGATCTCAGGAGTAATTTCGCGGTTAAGAATATCCTAATGCATGCGCTAAAAATTGATCTGGGTTCATATTCTGTAATTGATTTTCAGATTGTAACCATTTTGGGATCCAGATCTCTTTATTCATGTAATAAGTTTTCATTTGGTACGCACAAAACCAACCTAATCGAACCTTAAATTAACATTAATGTCACGTAAATAATGAAATGCTGATATAAAAGCTCACGCTGCCGAAAATTGCAGGCGGACATAAGTCACAAAAATCCATTTTTACCGACATCACCCAACAAGTCCCTCGCAATCCTTGAAGCAGGTCACAGCTTTTCAAGGCGAGTTTAAGCTTGTGATTAGATAAACTAATGCAAAAAACATGTAATTTTTTATCGAGCAAAAGTTAACCATAGTTGAGTTATTGATTACTCGGTTAATTTTAGGTGATATTTGTGCCTTATCTTACAGGTGAAGCGTGCGCAAAAATGCAATACAATAAAGCCATTACCTACACCTGTTTTAGTAGAGAAATACAATTAAAATGACAGACACAATTAAGGTCATCGTTGGTTCAACAAACCCGGTTAAAGTGGGTGCGGCTCAAGCGGCTTTTACAACACTCTTTCCAACAAGCAGCATAGAATGCCACGGCGTTGATGCGCCTTCTGCTGTGGCGGATCAGCCAATGACTGATGCAGAAACTAAATTAGGGGCAATTAACCGCGTCAAATTTTGTCAAACTAACCATCAGGCTGATTACTATATCGCGATGGAAGGCGGCGTCGATCTATTTGAGCATGGACCAGCCACCTTTGCTTATATTGCGATCGCACATCAGTCTCAGGTTACGCTTGGTCGAGGTGCCCAGCTTCCTCTTCCTATGCAGGTATACCAAGCCTTAACTCAAGGTCAAGAACTTGGGCATGTAATGGACAGTATGTTCAATACCGTCAACATTAAGCAAAAAGGCGGGGCAATAGGTCTACTCACCAACGGCAACGAGACCCGCCAAAGCAATTACACGCAAGCAATTATCCTGGCTATGGCGCCCATGTTGCACCCAAACTTGTATTTAAATTAGCGTTACCTTTATTATTTTCAACTTAAGGAACTTGATTTTAAAAAATAGTCCTCGTAAGTTAGGTGTTACCCGCAACTAACTTAGAACTGTTCAATGAATCAAGCTCTACCAGATAGTCCTTGCGCCGCTTCTCAGTTACGCCGCCTTTCTAGGCAGCTTATTCGCCAATTGGGCTTACTTGATGCCGCTTGTGGTAGCCAACCGTTATCACCTGTTCAAGCTCATACATTAATTGAACTTGGACAAAGCCAGTATTCGATTAAACAACTGGCAGAAATTCTCAATATCGACAAGTCCAATGCGAGCCGAGCAGTCAGCCACCTCGTCGATAAAGGCTTTGCTAAGTCTCAATCCAACCCCCGAGATAATCGCAGTCTTGTTGTACAAGTTACACCTAAAGGTAAGAGACAGCTGGTAAAACTGAATCATCAACAAAACCAGCTATTCAGCGATATTATGGCTCAGTTACCACAAGAACATATTGCAGAACTAGAGCTGTCACTCAGCCGTTATAACAAAGCATTAGTGCAGTCTAAGGTGCAGCAGGGTTATCAGATCCGAAGTATCAGCGCCGACGACAATGGACAAATGGCAGCTGTGATCCGCCAAGTGTCAGCAGAATATGGCTTAACCGCAGATAAAGGCTATGGCGTTGCAGATAAAACCTTAGACTGCTTAAGCGAGGTCTACCAAGCTAACAATAGCCATTACTGGGTGATAGAACTCGACGGCAAGATCTTAGGCGGTGCTGGTATTGCCCCACTTGCCGGTGAAGAGAATATTTGCGAACTACAGAAAATGTATTTTGCGAGTGAATTACGCGGTAAAGGCTTTGCTAAGCGCCTTGCTCTACAGGCAATTAATTTTGCTACTGAGCAAGGTTTTTCCGATTGCTACTTAGAGACCACTGCCAACTTGATCCAAGCTATCAAGCTGTATGAGTCATTAGGTTTTCAGCATATCGATAGACCGCTAGGTAATACTGGCCACAATGCTTGTGAAATCACTATGCTCAAGCCATTAACGGCCAGTTAATCGATTTATCTGCCTCAGCATTCATACTTAAGATAAGCATATAGTTTTTATAGTAAAAGCTTGCTAGCCTGCAGAATAGTAATCAACAGGTGCTCCTTGGTTGGCTCAAAATATTACGTTCTCGCTGAGTCACCATAACTAATTGCTACCAAGTACTATTCAGATATAAGAGGTTTTTTATGCAATATAGACGTCTTTCGCATTCAAGTTTACATGTTAGCCAAATCTGTTTAGGTACCATGACTTGGGGTGCGCAAAATACCCAAGCACAAGCGTTTGAACAGCTCGATTACGCTATTGGTGAAGGGATTAACTTTATCGATACTGCTGAGCTGTACCCAGTACCACCTGAAGCTGAGACTCAAGGTGAAACCGAACGTATTTTAGGTAATTACCTCAAGCAAAGAGGTAATCGCGACAATCTTATTATTGCCTCTAAAGTGGCAGCTCCTGGTGGTAAGAGCGATTATATTCGCCCTAATATGGCTCTAGACTGGCGTAACATTCACGCCGCGGTCGATGCGTCACTTGAGCGCTTGCAGCTCGACACTATCGATCTTTACCAAATCCACTGGCCAGACAGAAACACTAACTTTTTTGGTGAGTTAAGCTACAACCAAATCGATGAGCATGAGAAGCAAACCCCAATTATCGATACCTTAGAGGCGCTGGCAGATCTGGTTAAGTCTGGAAAAATCCGCTATATCGGTATTTCAAACGAGACACCTTGGGGATTTATGGAGTATCTGCGTTTAGCCGAAAAACATGACTTGCCTAAAATTGTCTCAGTGCAAAACCCTTATAACTTGCTTAACCGCAGTTATGAAGTGGGCATGGCGGAAATAAGCCATCGCGAAGAAGTGCCATTACTGGCCTACTCGCCACTGGCATTTGGTGCACTGTCGGGTAAATACCTAGATAACCAGTGGCCAGAGGGCGCAAGAATGACCCTGTTTAAACGTTTTGCACGTTATACCGGTACGCAACTGGCATTAGACGCCACTAAAGCTTATGTCGAACTGGCGCGCGAGTTTAATATGAGCCCTGCGCAAATGGCATTAGCCTTTGTTAACTCAAGAAAGTTTGTTGCCTCGAATATTATCGGTGCCACCAATCTTGAGCAGCTAAAAGAGAATATAGACAGTGTAAATTGTGCTATTTCTCCCGAGTTACAGTTACGCTTAGACGAGCTAGCCCTGCTATATCGCCTGCCCTGCCCATAAAAAATCCCCAGTTTTAACAGTCTAACCTTGCTTTAGGCGCACAGATCTTACAAGATCGATGCGCCTTTTTACTTTTCAACTATCTCGGATCAGATTAATGGATCTCTCAAGCCTGCGGTCACAATTTCCAACGCTCGCGCAATCTAATGATGGCTACTCTCTGTGTTACTTAGATACTGCAGCAACCAGCCAAAAACCGCAGTGCGTAATAGACGCCATGAATCAGTATTATCATTTAGATAATGCCAATGTGCACCGCGCAGCACACCAGCTATCAGCTCGTGCTACCAGCCAATATGAAGCGGTGCGCGATAAACTGCAGCTATTTGTTAATGCCGAGCGCCGGGAAGAGATTATTTTTACCCACGGTACCACTGAATCCATCAATATGGTGGCCAATGGCTTAACGGCTCATATTAAAGCGGGTACTGTGATCTTAATTGATAGCGCCGCTCACCACGCCAATATTGTGCCTTGGCAAGAGCTAGCTAAACGCACAGGCGCCATCATAAAACCTATCCCGCTAACCGCTGATTGCCGACTTGATGTCAGTGCATTCGATGCATTACTTAGCCAAAAACCTGCCATTGTCGCCCTAAGTCATGTATCCAACGCACTGGGCACACTTAACCCAGTTAACGAGCTTGTGGCTAAAGCCAAGCAAGCTGGTGCAATAACCTTAGTAGATGGCGCGCAGGCCATTGCGCATCTCACCGTTGATGTACAGGCTATTGGTTGCGACTTTTACGTGTTCTCCGGCCATAAAATGTATGGCCCTACTGGTGTTGGTACTCTATATGGGCGCTTTGAAGTGCTCGATACATTAAGCCCGTTAATGACCGGCGGCGAGATGATTAAAAGCGTCAGTTTTGAGCACACAGAATTTAATATTCTGCCCAACCGCCTTGAAGCTGGCACGCCACCGATTGCAGAAGTGATTGGCTTAGGCGCAGCAATAGACTTTATCAATGGATTACCTCGCTCAGAGCTGCATGCTGCAGAGCAAGCGCTATTAATCTATCTACAACATGAACTAACGGCATTGGGAGATGTGGTACTTTATGGCGCGCATACAGACAATATTGGCGCTGTGGCATTTAATTTAGCCGATGAGCATCACCAAGATGTGGGGATTTTGCTTGATCAACAAGGTATCGCCGTACGCTGCGGTCATCACTGCGCCATGCCACTAATGCAAACTTTAGGGTTAAAAGGCTGCTGCCGCGCATCAATTGGGGTTTATACTAATAAGGCCGATATCGATAACTTCATTAATGCGATGAAATCGGTAAAAAACTTGCTGCTGTAATAGAAGTGGCTATTGTAGGCCAGCATTTATATCGTCATCCTAGATGGGCTAAAGCCCAACCTACATAAGACAGAATGCAGGTGCTTGGTTTTAAAAAACTAAAACGGTAATTACTGAGTAAAGACACAAAGCAAAACCATTTTAGCCAAAATGTAAGGTGCTTAGTTTTAGAAAAAACTAAAACGGTAATTACTGAGTAGAGACACAAAGCAAAACCATTTTAGCCAAAATGTAGGTCGGCATTTATGCCGTCATATTAGATGGGCTGAAGCCCAACTGTAGTGGCATAGTGAATTTGGACACCAAGATGTAAGGGGTATAATCCCCATCTAAACACAAGGTGAACAAATGACCCGTAAATCAAAACCAACTTATACTGCTGAATTTAGATTAGAAGCCGCCCAGTTAGTAATAGACCAAGGCTATACAGTTAAAGAAGCTCACCTGGCTATGAACGTAAGCCGCTCTGCAATGGAGAAGTGGGTTAGCCAGCTCAAGAAAGAGCGTCGTGGTATATCCAATCGAGCCAATCCACTTACTCCAGAGTTGATTAAAATCAAAGAGCTTGAGAAAAAGATTAAACGCATTGAATTGGAGAAAGAAATACTAAAAAAGGCTACGGCTCTCTTGATGTCAGACTCAATCAACAATTTGAAATAATTGAAGAAATGCAAGAGAGCTACGATGTGAGTACTTTATGTTTAGCATTTTCGGTTCACAGAAGTAGCTACTTTTACTGGCTATCAAGTTCAAAAAACATTAACGCTGATACACTAGCTCTAGAGATCGAGGTTAAGGCAATCCACGCTGAAAGTAATGGTTCTGCCGGAGCTAGAACCATTGCAAGTATAGCTACCGAACGAGAATTTCCCTTAAGCCGATATCGGGCTGCTAAACTGATGAAAAAGCTGGAATTG
>NZ_JAKILT010000058.1 GCF_023283535.1 Shewanella sairae
TTTGTTCACTCTCGTGTAAACAACCATCATTCGAAGCTCTTAAAGCGATTGTCACCTGAGGCTAATTTCCGTAGAAGTTAATCTCTCTAACTCTGCTGCAAGTGCCATTCTATCTAGCTTAACGCTTGGTAGGTGGCCTGCTTCGCCGTGTCAGTGGGGTCGCATTATAGGGAGATTTTAAAGGAGCGCAAGCGCTTTTTTAAAGAAAATTAAGGTTTTTTGAAAAAGAGCTTTTAAGCACATCATACTCACCAAATACCCACAGAGTTATACACAGCCGCATCGTAACAAGTATAAAAAACATGCGCTAGAGGCCAATAGAATCATGTGTATCACCTCCAAGGCCACTCTATTAAGAACCACTTCAGGTTACTAAAGCATGTCAGGGAGACTTAATTATGACCATTTAGCTGCATATTGACGCTCAAGCATGCTCTATAAACAATATCTCATCAGCTTTACCGCATCTTTTATAACGATCTCTATATAAGCTGGCGAGTTGAACCTAGAAATTTAAAGCCCCACTGCTTGAACTGGCCCACTTTTAACAGTTTTGTCTTTAACTACTAGGTCTTCACTGCTTTCATAATCAAAGCTTTTGCACTGATGGCATCTTACGAGCAACGATATCTGTTTGGGTTCTATTAGTTGTTAACTAATAGAACCCTGGCTAATGTTGTTCTGAGCAATGTTGTACTAACCAGTCTTACACTAACTAATGCTGTACTAATAGCATTGCAGCCTTTACTTGTTATCCATTAAAGCTAGCTCAACCGCTTTCGCGGCGTGTATCTCGGTAGTGTCATATAAAGGTACATGGGTATCTTGCTGCTGAACTAGCAATGCTATTTCTGTACAACCTAGAATCACAGCTTCCGCTCCCTGCTCTGCTAATGCTGCAATAATCGCTAAATATTGCTCACGAGAAGCAGGAGAGATCACACCGCGGCATAGTTCATCATAGATAATGCGATTCACTATCTCGCGATCTTGCTTAGCTGGTACCAGCACATCAATGGCAAACTTATTCTTTAAGCGACCTTTATAAAAGTCCTGCTCCATAGTAAAGGCGGTTCCTAACAAGCCAACCTTTTGCACACCGTCAGCGATAAGCTGACTTGCTGTCGCATCGGCTATATGCAGGATTGGAATATTGATACTAGCCTGTATATCATCTGCGACCTTATGCATGGTATTAGTGCATATAAGTAGAAAGTCTGCGCCAGCGGCTTCAACCGATTTAGCTGCTGAACTTAAAATCTCGGCGGTTTGATGCCATTCACCTTTATGCTGTAATGCTTCTATCTCAGCAAAATCGACACTATATAAGTGCACCTTTGCCGAATGCAGTCCGCCAAGCTTAGATTTCACCCCTTGATTGAGTGCTTTGTAATAACTCGCTGTAGACTCCCAACTCATTCCACCAAGCATACCGATTGTTTTCACTGTATAACCCCCGATTGCAGCAATGCGCCTCACGCGCTAAAAATACATTAGTGCCATTTTGGATGTAATGGCTCCTCCACAATAACACTAACTTGCCAGCGGATTATTTAGATTAATTACAAAATTAAGATAACAGCCAAATCTACTTATTCAGTTTATAGCGATTACTTGAACAGCCTCATATTCCTCAACGCTATAAAGTGGTACTTTCCTGCCGTTAAAAAATCAAAAACAATAATTTCAAGGACTTTACATGGCACGGAAACATCTTTTCCTTCCTACTTTAATCGCAACACTAGTCTCAGCAAACTCATTTGCAGCAGTGCAATCGTTTGACACGCGCTCATTCGCAATGGGAGGCATTGGTGCTTCTACAGCAGATTACTTAACGGCTTCTTTTCACAACCCAGCTCTAGCAGCTAGATACGGTGAAGATGATGATATGGCTGTGCTAATCCCATCAATTGGCGCACAAATTGATGATAGTGAAGAGATCATTGATAAAACCGACAGCTTCTCTGATATCTATGACCAATTCAGTAGTATTAACAATCCAACCGAGCAAGATGCTCAACTGGTAGTTGATGCTTTAGAAGAATTACAAAGTAACAGAGCAAACGTACAGGCAAACGTAAGCTTAGCCGTTGCGATTCCTAATCAATATGTTTCAGTTAACATGTTCGTTAAGGCTTATGCTGACGCTTTCGTTTTTGCGGATATCGCCGAAGGTGATTTAGATGCAAATAAGCTGATTGAAAATAGCTCTTTAACTTCTCAAGCACTTACCATGGGTGTGGTTATCGCCGAAATAGGCGTCAGCCTTGCTAAATCATATGAGCATAGCAATGGCACTTTTTATTACGGTATTACACCTAAATATCAGCAAGTAACAACCATTAACTACGTTACTGATATTGAAAACTACGAATTTGATGACTGGGATGATGACAGGTATCAAAGCGAAGAAAGCAACATTAATCTGGATGTTGGCTTGGCATATCAGATGAACAACGGCTTAGCTTTTGGCTTTGTCGGTAAAAACCTGATTGAGAACAGCTATGACACCTCTTTGACTCATGGGATCCGTGGCGAGTACGTCATTAACCCAACTTACATTGCCAGTGCTAGCTATAACCATAGGCTTTTTAATGTAGGAGTTGACGTTGAGTTAAACGAAACCAAAAGCTATGACGTTATCGAAGGTACCTTGAATGGTATAGATGCAGACGCCGATAACAAACAGATGGCAGGTATTGGTGTTGAATTTAATGCCTTTGACTGGGCACAACTGCGTGCAGGTTACCAAACTGATTTATCAGATAATCTAGCCGATCAATTTACTGCGGGTATAGGTTTATCACCATTCGATGTATTCCATATTGATTTATCAGCTAGCTACGCCAGTGACAATGAGTTAGGCGCGGTAATACAAACTTCGTTTACTTTCTAAATTACTTTCAATAGCAAAATCGAAGACTTGAGCTGCTGCGTTATAAAGTAAGAAAAGGGCTATTAAGCCCTTTTCTTTACTACTAGTCAGTCAAATAATTAGTAAACGCCTTGTGCTTTCATCGCATCAGCCACTTTTACAAAGCCTGCCACGTTTGCACCTAGCTCGTAGTTAATGTGCTCACCTTCTCGGCCATATTGCTCACATGTAGCGTGGATTGAGTACATGATGTCGCGCAAGCGCATATCAACTTCTTCACGAGACCAGCTCAAACGCAATGCGTTTTGGCTCATTTCAAGACCCGAAGTTGCTACACCACCCGCATTGGCAGCCTTACCAGGAGCAAACAATACTTTTGCCTCGTGCATTAACACGATAGCTTCAGCAGTACTTGGCATGTTGGCGCCTTCAGCAACAATCTGCACGCCATTTTCAATCAGCATTGCAGCATGTTCTGCATCTAACTCATTTTGAGTCGCACAAGGTAACGCCACATCAGTAGTAAACTGCCAAGGCGTACCGCCAGTCACATACTCTAGACTCATTTCATGGGCGTAATCAGCAACACGGCCGCGACGGTCATTTTTAACTTCCATCAGCTTCGAGAGTTTCTCGGGCGTAAAGCCCTCTGGGTCAAATACCACACCACTGGAATCTGATGCAGTAATCACTTTACCGCCCATTTCCATGGCTTTTTCAATGGCGTACTGCGCCACATTACCCGAGCCAGATACAGTAACCGTTTTGCCTTCTAAGCTTTCGCCTTTAGCTTTTAGCATGGCTTCAACGAAATATAGCAAACCATAACCAGTGGCTTCAGGGCGGATCAAACTGCCACCAAAAGACAAGCCTTTACCAGTAAACACACACTCAGCACTGTTAGTTAACTTCTTCATCATGCCAGTCATGTAACCGACTTCACGAGCACCAACACCAATATCGCCTGCAGGCACATCAGTATCCGCACCTAAGTGGCGGTGAAGCTCTAACATTAATGCTTGGCAGAAGCGCATCACTTCGCCTTCACTCTTACCTTTAGGATCAAAGTCACTACCGCCTTTACCGCCGCCCATTGGCAAAGTCGTCAATGCGTTTTTGAATGTTTGCTCAAACGCTAAAAACTTTAGTACCGACTGGTTAACTGACGGGTGGAAACGCATACCACCTTTAAATGGGCCAATAGATGAGTTGTGCTGGATACGGAAAGCGCGGTTAACTTGTACCTTACCGCTATCATCTACCCAAGAAACACGAAATTGAATTAGACGCTCAGGCTCAACTAGACGCTCTAAAATACCGGCATTTAAGTATTCTGGACGCGCTGCAACGAAAGGCCAAATAGAAGTCAGTACTTCTTTTACCGCTTGTAAAAACTCAGGCTGGTTAGGGTTACGCTCAGCAACGGTCGAAAGAAAACTATCAAGAGTCATATCGCAGCTCATTTTGGTGCTCCAGGGTATACAAAGAATTGAGGTAACTGCTGCTTAGGATGCGCTAGGCATGCCTGCAGCTTATATTGTGGAATGGTTTATATCAGTATTTGATAGTTAATGAATACAAGACTTTACTGAACCTGTGTGATATCTCAAGAAAACCAAACATTCTCACCTGTTGATGATAATTCATCAATAAAACCGCAATTAAAAAGAGAAATCATCAAACTTAACCAGGAACACTTTTTGTTTGTGCAAATTTCAACCGTAATATCAAAATAGACAGTAGTTAATAGCAAGTCTAGAGGTAATAGAAGGCTAAGAGTTCAAAGCGCAACTTCCTAAATGCGAAAAGGCCCCAGCATTTCTGCTGGGGCCTCATCTAAATGTGGCGGAGGGATAGCTGGTTCTAATCAGCTTTTTCTGGATATACGAAAAAGGGCTACTCTTTCGAGTAGCCCTTCATCTTGAATATGGCGGATGGATAGCTGACTTTAAACAATAGGAACCCTAGGGTTCAACTTTATAAATCGCAGAGAGCAAAAAGCCCGCTATAAATAGCGGGCTTTTCTAAATGTGGCACTGTGGGCTAGAGGCTTGAACACTATATATCTGCACTATAAACCCATTTGATTACAGATACGAAAAAGGGCTTCCATTGCTGGAAGCCCTTTCTCTAAATGTGGCGGAGGGATAGGGATTTGAACCCTAGATGGGCTATAAACCCATGCCGGTTTTCAAGACCGGTGCATTCGACCACTCTGCCATCCCTCCGAACGACGCAAATAATAGGGGCGTTCGACTCGATTGTAAAGCCTAATTTGACTCAAATAGTTCGTTCGCACAAAAACTCAACGCAATCAGCTGAATTTATTAAATTTCGCTGCAAATACCAGCAACTAACTACTGCGCTAGGACTAAAAAATGCTCTCTTCTTGTTAAGCGCTGCACTCAGCACCATAAATCTATCTTAATTCAGCTCTCTCAGGTCAAACCAACATATTATTCAAAGTGTATTCTACATGTGGTGGATGGGATCGCTAATTCTTAGCAAAGAACCTAAACGATTAAAGCCCTAGGGTTCAGCTTTTATTTCAACATACGAAAAAGGGATTCCGCTCTTTATTACAAGAGTGGAAGCCCTTTCTCTAAGTATGGCGTAGGGATAGCTGACTTTAAGCAATAGGAACCCTTGGGTTCAGTTTTATAAATCGTAGATAGCGGGCTTCTCTATATGTAGCTATGGGATAGCCAATTTCTAGTAAAGAGTCTAAACAACAGGAACCCTAAGATTCAAAGTCGGGCTTCCTAAATGCGAAAAGGCCCCAGCATTTCTGCTGGGGCCTCATCTAAATGTGGCGCTGGGATAGCCGGTTCTAAACAATAGGAACCAGGGGTTCTAATCAGCTTTTTCTGGATATACGAAAAAGGGCTTCCATTGCTGGAAGCCCTTTCTCTAAATGTGGCGGAGGGATAGGGATTTGAACCCTAGATGGGCTATAAACCCATGCCGGTTTTCAAGACCGGTGCATTCGACCACTCTGCCATCCCTCCGAACGCCGCAGATAATAGGGATACTCTGAGGCAATGTAAAGCCAATTTTGAATCGAATGCCTAAAAAACCAGCCAAACACTAAAATAAACACTTATTCAGCTGTTTTTTAGTCAAAATAGATTAAAAAATGGCTTTAGTTGCAAAACAACTAAAGCCATTTTCTTTACTCTAGCTCTAAGAGCTAAACCTCTTTATTACTAACCTATAGCAGGAAACAAATTAAACATCTGCATCAACTGCACACTAATAATCAATAAACCCGCTAAAGCAGCCACTACCAAACCCAATGTGCCACCTTTTACCTGGTAACCATTAAGATCTGCTTGTTTACGCTGAGTTGCTACCATTGCGACGGGTAAAAATACCGCCAAAATCACTAAAGCGAATGCTGCATAACCCAGTGCAGTAATAAAGCCTTGTGGGTAGAAAAGCGCAAAACCTAATGGCGGTAAAAAAGTCACTAAGCCAACCTGTACTCTATGGCTAGGCGAGGCACTACGCTTTAGTAAATCAGCAATAAAATCGAATAGGCCTAAGCTAACCCCTAAGAACGAAGTCGCTAAAGCCAAATCAGCAAACACAGATACTGCATTAGCGATCATAGGGTTATGTAATAAGTTACTCAACGAGCCAATAAAGCCGTTTAAGCTTTGGCTGCCCATTAACTCTTGCTGGGTTAACACGCCTTGGCTGGCGAGCATCCACAAGCCATAAACCATTAGCGGCAGCGCTGAGCCTACAACAATTATCCAGCGTAGCGCTTTGGTATCTTTACCTAAGTAACGCACAACCGAGGGAATTGAACCATGAAAACCAAAAGAGGTGAATATCACAGGTAATGACGCGAGAACTAAACCTTGATGTACAGGCAATGCCACTAAATTATCAACCGATACATGGGGAAGTAATAAGAATAACATCACCACCAGCGCAATGAGTTTCAATGAAAACAGACTGCGGTTAATCATATCAACTGAACGAGTACCAATCGCTACCACTGTACCAATCAGCAAGGTAAACAGTAGTGCGCCACTTTGTTCTGGTAAATCTAGCCCAGCCCAATTAATTAGCTTGTCATTCATCTGCTCACCACCGCCAGCAATGTATGCCGCACAGAGCGCATAAAACAAGAACATCATCGAAAAACTAGCCACCAGCTGACCTTTCCTGCCAAGTAATTTATGAGCTAGGGTATGTAAGGTAGCGTCCACGGGGGCATATTGATGCACTTCTATCATCAATAGTGCGGTGTATGTCATTAGCGACCAAATTAAAAACATAACCACACAGGCAACGCCAAAGCCCAGACCTGAGGCAGCTAAAGGCAATGCGAGCATTCCTGCGCCAATGGTAGTGCCGGCGATAATCAACATACTGCCAAAGATTTTACTATTGTTCATTTATGGTGTTCCAAATATAAGAGTAAGAGTTCGGAACGGGCACTAAGGGTGGCCAGATCCCGATAATGGAATTGCCACAATGGAGTGATTTAAAACATGAGGGGGGAGTATTAACCTCTATCTACGCCATTGTGGCTATAGATAGTAATAAGCCTGAACAGGTGTTAATAACACGTAACTTTCCTTATTGAATTCTGTTAATTAATGACTTAAATAACAGCAAGTTAGATAAGACTCCACGATAGGATGTCCCCGTTCGCCTGTCAACAAACATATTCGATTAATTATTAATAAACAGACATCGCCCAATTTATGCTTCGTCAGTCAGGCTAACCGTCATTTACATACTGTTGCAACCTTGGCTTATACATTCAGTTTTGCCTCTGCTAGTTTAGAAGCGACTTACAATTAATCGAGGCCAACAAGGCAACTCGGTATATTGCAGCCCTAGCATTAATAACAAGCAACAATAAATAACAATAACGGACCTCAATGAACATAATTAAACTCGCCATTTTAGGGTTATTGGCCTTAGCTACAACGGGCTGTGCCAATAACCAAGATACATACCTCACTTATGTGCAAGCTGGCGATAAAGTGCCAGTGACACAATTTACCGATACCCAAGGCAGTAAAATCGATTTAGCCGAGTCGAGCAATAATAAGCTACTAATCTTATTTGCCACTTGGTGCCATGACTCCCAGCGCACCATGACGCTACTCGCGAACTCTAACCTTCACTTAAGCCCTAATGTCGACATCATAGGGATTGGCCGCGAAGAATCCCCGGCAGCACTCGATAAGTTTGCCGCTGAGTATGAATTAAATTTTGCTATGGTTGCGGATCCCAATAGAGAGATCTATACGCAATTTGCTAATAGTGGAATTCCAAGATTGATATTGTTAGATGCTGATAATAGAGTGGTTAAAACCATAATTGGCGAACAAGACAACCCAATAAAAGAAGTCGTTTGGTAATAGCGATTGGTGCAAAAGGAGACAAGGAAGCGCATGAGCAAGATCATCACCGAAACACCAAGATTAATTATTAGAGAGTTTAATCTCGATGACGTACAGGCCGTTTATGACTTTAATGCCGATGAAAGAGTTAACCTCTATACTGGCGATGCCGGCGTCGTAAAATCCCTTGCTGATGCGGAACGCATTATTCGCGATATCTGGCTCAATGAATACTTACAGTTTGGTTATGCGCGTTGGGCGGTTGTCTTGAAAGAAACCAACTGTGTTATTGGCTTTTGTGGCTTTAAAAATGATTATCGTATTGACGAAACCGATATAGGTTATCGCTTTGCACCAGAATATTGAGGGCAAGGTTTTGCCACTGAAGCTAATCAAGCCTGTATTGATTACGCTAAATCTCATATGGATCTCGACTATATCGTTGGCGATGTTGTTGATCGTAACCACGCATCAATCAATGTACTCAAAAAGCTTGGTATGACCTTCAATAAAAAGTTTCAAAACCTAGGTTTTATGATTCAGCGCTATGACATGTATTTAAAAAGCAAAGCATAAGGTTAAGTATCAGTACAACAAAGCCCTGTGAATCGAGCATGATTCACAGGGCTTTGTTGTAGTTTAAGTATACTAACTCGCGGCCTGTTTAATCGCTAAATCACAACTACGGATCTCCGATGGCGTTAAGCTACGTAGATGCTCTATCAGCTTAAAGCACAGCTCTATATATTGAATTGCTTCGGCTTTACCCACTTCATAACCCACCGCATGGGCAACCCTATTACGCAACTGGCGTAACTCGCTAAACAACTTACCTTGCTTGGTATTAATTAGCGCTTCGTTGATCAAAATATTTTCAATGTGCTTATAGCGCGTGTTTTTATCTAAGGTAATGTTGTCACAATGAGATTTGATAAGTTGTTCAGCCGCTAAATCCACCTGCTCCCATGCTTCAAGAATGGCTGAGTTAGGTAAGCTATTCGCAGATGCAATTAACAAGGTTTTCTTATCGGTTTTTAACTCAGGGAACACCCCTTGTGCTTGCTCGGTCACCGCCTTCAACCCTTGACCAAACTCGACCTCTAAGTCTTTAAACTTCAGTTTTTTAGCCAAAGGGATCAGCTTTGATAAGGGGCGCTTTAAATTAAGCACCGCAAACACCATCACAGCCGGCCAGATCAATTTATCTAGCAGCTCAATTATAAATTGCATCCAGCTCATTTACGTCGCCCTTCCATGTTGTGCAGCTTAATCCAATATAAGTTAACAAGTTTTGTAGCAGAACAAAACGATGAGCCAATCAAATCCACGCCACCATCAGTTAAGCTTCCGATAAGTATTAGAGTTCCAATCAAACACATACTCAACGCCTTGCCACTCATAGATAGTGCGACCATCTCGCTGAATCACCCGCGCATTATCGGGCAATCGAGCTAAACCAGTGGAATAGTTCACGCTAGTCGTCACTCGCTCTGGCGACCTCACGACTTTAGGCTCAGGGGCTTTATAGGTTTGCCTGTCGTAACGGTAAGGCGAGTAATAACGGTTGTTATAACCATAAGGGTTACGCCAGCGAGAGCCTACCCCCCAGTTATAACCGGGGCGCCAGCCTGGTCTGTAGTATCCATTACGGTACGGATAACCGTACCAACTGTTAGATACCCCGACGTTCCAGCGCCATGGGTCGCGGTAGTCATAGTTGCTCCAGCCAACGCCCACACTGACATTGCTCATCACCAGCGGTACAGAAGCAGAGGTTATTAATAGCGAATTAGCGCTAACGGACGGCAGGCAAAATAAACTACTTAAAGCCGCAATAGCGCAGCCCAACTTCAATACATTCATCTCTATCCTCCAATGCTGTTGCCACCAACAAATGTAGAATCATGTAGTTCAGTTTACGCTCAAATAAGCCGTAAACCAATGTCAGTCGCTAAGCCCCTAGCAATAAAGACAATAGCTTCAGTAAAACCTGAAATATATTGATGCCACGCTTTGATGAACAAGCGTTTAACGCACGTTCGAATGATGCTATAGTGCGCGCCATATCACAGTTTATAGCGATGAGAATTCCCCTATGAGTTTTAAGGATTTGCGCAGCTTTATAGACCACCTAGAGACCAATGGTGAGCTAAAGCGTATTAGTCATCCCGTTGATCCTCATTTGGAAATGACAGAGATTGCCGATCGTGTATTACGCGCTAAAGGCCCAGCTCTGTTATTCGAAAATCCGGTCGGCAACGACATGCCTGTATTAGCTAACTTATTTGGTACCCCAAAACGGGTAGCCATGGCATTAGGTAAAGAAGATCCTCTGGCACTGCGCGATGTAGGCGAACTACTGGCGTTTCTAAAAGAGCCAGAGCCACCACGTGGCTTTAAAGACGCTATTTCAAAAATCCCAATGTTTAAGCAAGCCTTAAACATGCCGCCTAAAACCGTGCGTAATCCTCCTTGCCAACAAGTGGTTAAAACCGGTGAAGAAGTAGACTTAACTAAGCTACCCATTCAGCATTGCTGGCCTGGCGATGTTGCACCGCTGGTCACTTGGGGCTTAACCATCACTAAAGGTCCACGCCAAAAACGCCAAAACTTGGGTATTTACCGCCAGCAATTGCTCGGTAGAGACAAGTTAATTATGCGTTGGCTTGACCACCGTGGCGGCGCGTTAGACTTTAAAGACTTTAAAGAGAAGCACCCAGGTGAGCGCTACCCTGTGGTTGTGGCTTTAGGTGCCGATCCGGTTACCATTCTAGGTGCGGTAACGCCTGTGCCAGATGCCATGAGCGAATATGCTTTTGCAGGTCTACTCAGAGGCGAGCGCACTGAAGTGTGTAAAGCACTAAGCTGTGACTTAGAAGTGCCAGCCACCAGCGAAATCATCTTAGAGGGTTATATCGACCCGGATGAGATGGCGGAAGAAGGCCCTTATGGCGATCACACAGGTTACTACAACGAAACCGACTCGTTCCCAGTGTTTACCGTGACCCACATTACCCACAGAAAAGATGCCATTTACCACAGCACCTACACCGGCCGTCCACCTGATGAGCCTGCTATGTTGGGTGTGGCACTGAACGAAGTCTTCGTGCCTATTTTACGTAAACAGTATCCAGAAATTATCGATTTTTACCTGCCGCCAGAAGGCTGCTCGTACCGTATGGCGGTTATTTCAATCCGTAAACAATATCCAGGTCATGCTAAACGGGTGATGATGGGCGCTTGGTCGTTCCTACGTCAGTTTATGTATACCAAGTTTATTGTGGTGGTCGACGAGGACGTCAATTGCCGCGATTGGAACGATGTGATTTGGGCGATTACCACCCGCATGGATCCAAAACGCGACACGGTTATGATTGAAAACACCCCAATTGATTACCTCGATTTTGCCTCACCAGTGGCAGGACTTGGATCAAAAATGGGCATGGATGCCACCAACAAGTGGGAAGGTGAAACCGACCGCGAATGGGGCACGCCAATCGTAATGGATGAAGCCGTTAAACAAAAAGTCGATGCTATTTGGGATGACTTAGGCATTGACGATGCGCCAACCCTGTAACACTATTGGGCTAAACATTAGCTAACCTATATATTGCCTGCCACCATTGGCAGGCGCATAAACTTATACAGAGTAAGCTTCCACAAGAGAGGCTCATCAAGGAATAAAGATGAACACCATTAGCTGTACCATTGAAAAAGTTGCGCCGTTTAATAACGCGGTATTCCAAGTTATTTTAAAACCTAACACGCCATTTGACTTTAAAGCGGGTCAATACCTGTGCGTGGTTATGGGTGAAAAAGACAAGCGTCCTTTCTCTATCGCATCAGCGCCAGACGCTGAGCATATTGAACTACACATTGGCGCAGCGGTAAGCGAAAGCTATCCAATGCAGGTGGTTGAGCGTTTAAAAGAGTGCTTAAGCACTGGTGGCAGCATTGAGATTGAAGTGCCTGGCGGTGATGCTCACCTGCGCGCAGAGAGCCAACGCCCTCGCCTACTGATTGCTGGCGGTACAGGCTTCTCTTATATTAAGAGTATTGTTGAACAAAAAATCGCGCTAGGCCAAGAGATTGAAACCACCCTTTACTGGGGTTGCCGCAATCAAGAAGCCATGTACTTTGAAACGATTGCCCGCGAATGGCACGAGGCGCACCCATGGCTTAACTTTGTGCCAGTAATAGAAGAAGCCGATGCAGACTGGAAAGGCAAAGAAGCTAACCTGCTAGAGCAGATAAAGCATGATTTCGATAGCCTAAACGGATACGACATCTATATTGCAGGCCGTTTTGATATGGTTGGCGCCGCGCGTGAAGTATTCCGCACTATGGGCGTTGAAGAAGACCACCTCTACGGTGATGCCTTCGCATTTATTAAGTAAGCAGAGCGTTAGATGAATAAAGGCGAGAGGATGTATATCCACTCGCCTTTTTTATTGCTCTGCTTTTAACTTTAGTTTTGATTTTGCTTAGACTACGACTTATCACTCACGCTGGCGCGCTCTGTCACCCTTGGCTCAATATCCATAAACTGCGGAGGAAGACTTGGGTCGTGCAAACGCGCAATCAATGCATTCACCGCTGCTGCGCCTAAGCGCGCTTTTGACTGATGAATACTGGTTAGCGCGGGTGTCATAAACTTAGCCAACTGAATATTATCGTAACCAATTACCGATAGCTGCTGTGGAATTTGCACGCCAGTTCGCTGCGCTTCATGCAATACACCAATCGCCATCATGTCGTTACACACAAACAGTGCACTCGGTAACTCGCCTTTAGCTTGCAACTGAGCAAAAGCCGCCTTACCGCCCTCAGTTTCAAAGTTACTTTCAATCACCCAAGCAGGATTAATCGGTAAGTTAGCTGCCGCCATGGCGTCAACAAAACCTTGATAACGTAGATCCGCTTGCTGGCGATTACGCGGCCCCGTAATACAGCCAATTTGTGTGTGGCCGTTATCAATCAGGTATTGGGTTGCAAGAATACCGCCTTGACGCGAGTGGCCTTGAATTTTGTCGCAACTAAAGTCCACTTGGCCCCAATCCATCACCACCACAGGCAAGCCACCTAAGCGGCGATACAGCAATGCATCGTCACCTTCGAGCATGGCGCACATCATGATTAAGCCATCAACGCGGCGTTCAATTAAAGTGGTGAGTGAACGCTTCAAGCGCTGGGCATCACCTTCGGTATTACACAGAATTAGATTGTAGCCTTGCTGATAACAAGCTTGCTCAACACTACGCACTACTTCAGCGTAAAACGGGTTAGTTGATGTGGTGACCAACATGCCGATGGTTTTAGTGCAGTTTTGCTTTAGGCTGCGCGCCACCGCAGACGGGCCGTGATAATTCAATTGCAGTGCGGCGTCTTGCACCCGCTTAGCAATATCATCACTTACAAAGCGAGTGCCATTCATTACATGGCTTACTGTGGACGTAGACACGCTTGCAAGTTTGGCAACATCTTTCATGGTGGCCATCGAGTTAACTTCCTATCTTGTCACTAATATTGATTACTGCGCAGCAATAAACTGCTCAACTTCATCACGGTTTGGAATTGAGGTTTGTGCACCAAAACGGGTAACTGAAATCGCTGCAGCGCCATGGGCAAATACAATTGCATTGTCGATTGCTTGGCCTTCAAGGAGTCCCGTGACAAGCGCTCCATTAAAGGTATCACCTGCAGCCGTTGTATCGGTGGCTTTTACTTTAAAGCCTGGGATAATTTTACCAGTGCCTTGCTGGCTTAAGTAAACGCCCTTCGAGCCTAAAGTAATCATCACAGTCGCAATGCCTTTAGCATGTAAAATCGTCGCAGCCTCAGCAGCGCTGGTTTCATCGGTAATTGCAACGCCGGTTAATACTTCGGCTTCTGTTTCGTTAGGGGTGATTATATCAACCATTGCCAACAACGCATCAGGTAAAGCGCGTGCAGGTGCTGGATTTAAAATCACTTGGGTGCCATTTGCTTTAGCTATGCTTGCAGCCTGCTCAATACCCGCAAGTGGGGTTTCTAGCTGCATCAATAAATATTTGGCCGCTGCTATTTGCGCGCTATGTTGGTTAACAATGTCAGCTGTTAATGCATCGTTGGCAGCCGCAGCAATACAAATACTATTTTCACCGCAATCGCTCACTTGGATCATTGCAATACCCGTCGGGGTATTTTCAATCATATGCACCGCAGAAATATCCATGCCGTCATCAGCAAAAGTGCCACGAATATTTTGCCCAAAACCGTCATCACCCACACAGGCAATAAAACCAATATCGGCATTTAAGCGTGCAGCCGCAACCGCTTGGTTAGCCCCTTTACCGCCAGGAATGATTTGATAATTACGCCCATGCAAGGTTTCACCCGGACGTGGAAAAGAAGGCACTTGTAACACATGGTCGGCATTAACACTGCCCAAAACAATTAACTGAGACATTTACATATTCCTTGATGTTCTCTGAATGACTGCCAAGCAATATTGTCTTGGATTCAGAGTGAAATACGCCTTGAGCTAAGCTCCAAAGGCGCAGCACATAAGTGTGACTAAAACTGAATAAAATTACTGTGTTGCAGTAATGATTTTTAACGCAACAGGTATCGATTTTTCAACCTGTTGCCCTTTTAAGATCTTATCGGCCATCACTATTGCCGTTGCGCCAAGCAATTCTGGTTGCTGGGCTATGGTTGCCGATAGTTGCTGACGTCTGACCGCGGCAATGCCTTCATCGGTACCGTCAAAGCCGATTACCATCACCCGCTTGCCTGAAGCTTCAATGGCTCGCAGTGCGCCTAATGCCATTTCATCATTTTGGGCAAACACGGCTTGCACATCACCATTGGCTGCCAGCATATTCTCCATTACGTTTAAGCCTTTTGAGCGGTCAAAATCCGCAGGCTGACTGGATAACATATTTAAGCTATTGCCAGTCACTGCATTGCTAAACCCTTGACCGCGCTCACGAGCAGCTGAAGTACCCGCTATGCCCTCAAGCTGAATCACTTTAGCATTAACCCCAAGTTGCTGAGCAATATACTGACCAGCTAGCTCACCGCCTGCAATATTGTCAGAGGCAATGTGGCTGACGATGTCACCATGCTCTGCGGTTCTATCTAATGTGAGTACTGGAATGTTAGCGCGATTGGCTGTGCGAATGGCATTAGTCACCGCTAGGGCGTCGGTTGGATTAATCAAAATCGCCTTAACACCGCGCATGGTCAAGTCTTCAACATTAGCCAGCTCTTTGCTCGGATCGTTTTGCGAGTCCAGTGCAATCAGCTTATAACCCAGCTCGGCAGCTTTAGCCTCGGCGCCATCTTTCATGGTGACGAAAAAAGGGTTGTTCATCGTCGACAATACAATGGCAATCGCATCTTGGGCACTCGCGCCAAAAGGCGCACTAGCAGACAACAATGCCATCGATAACAAAGCTGAGGCGTTAAGGTTAGCAAGTCGCGTCATGGTAAACCTTTTCAGTTGGTAAAATACAAAAAGGCAGCACGCTAGCGCACTGCCAATATCGGGTTAGGCTTTTTTCTTGGTATCAATGATCACAGCAAGCAATATCACACTGGCTTTGGCAATCATCTGGTAGTATGACGAAACATCGAGCAGGTTAAGCGCATTATTCAAAAAGCCAATAATCAGAGCACCAATTAAGGTACCGACAATACGCCCCTTACCGCCCATTAAACTGGTGCCGCCTAATACCACAGCAGCAATAGCATCAAGCTCGTAGCCCATACCTGCGGTTGGCTGCGCCGATGACAAACGCGCGGTAACGATAATGCCTGCTAGCGCCGCCATTGAGCCACAAATGGCATAGGCAGCAATCTTGACTTTATCAACCGCAATACCCGATAAACGTGCCGCAGACTCATTACCACCTACCGCATAAATATAACGGCCAAAGCGGGTATGGTTTAGCAAATACCAAGCGCCGATAAATACAATTGCCATTAGCCAGACGGGCACAGGAATACCCAGCACATAACCAGTACCTAACCAAGTAAAGCTGTCTGCGGTGTCGCTAAAACCGGTGGGGACCGGGCGACCGTCGGTGTACACCATAGTGACGCCACGCAGCAATGTCATGGTCACTAAGGTTGCGATAAATGCCTGCACCTTGCCTTTGGCAACAATAATGCCGCTAATAGCCCCCAGTGCAGCACCGGCGATTAACGCTACTGGCAAAGCCACCATTACCGGCACATCCATGCCAATTAAGGTCGCGACAATCGCGCCACTTAAGGCCAAAACCGAGCCAACACTTAAGTCGATACCCGCGGTTAAAATCACGATTGTCATGCCCACGGCAATAATCGCATTCACCGATGTTTGACGTAAAATATTAAGTAGATTATCGACAGTTAAAAAGTTGGGGCTCAGTAAAGACACCACAAAAATAAGACTAAACAAAGCAATAAGTGACTTGTTTTCAATCAACCACTCTTTGTTTATACGCTTATAAAATGGCTGCGCTGTAATTGACTGACTCATGCAATATCCTTGTGTAATGTTTTACCTACTGCGCAGGCAAGAATGGTTTCTTGATTGGCTTTGGCGGCATCAAACTCGCCACTGATTTGACCTTGGTGCATCACTAAAATACGGTCTGACATCCCCAATAACTCAGGCATATCCGACGACACTAAAATAATGCTCATACCTTGCGCCTTAAAACGATTGATTAAATCGTAGATCTCTTTCTTTGCCCCCACGTCCACACCACGAGTTGGCTCATCTAAAATAAGCACTTGTGGTAAGGTCATTAAGCCTTTAGCAATTGACACTTTTTGCTGATTACCGCCAGACAAATTACCTATGCGCGCATCACGGCTTGGGGTTTTAATATTGAATGCATCGATAAAGCGGTCGACTTCGGCCATTTCATCGTTGTGGCGCAGTTGCAGCCCAGAACTCAACTTGGCTAAAGCGCAAATAGACATGTTTTCTTTAACCGACAAATCCAGCAGTAAGCCATCGCCTTTGCGGTCTTCAGAAATATAAGCAATGCCGGCAGTAAGCGCCTGTTGCGGACTGCTGATGTTAATGTCGCAGCCATTTAGGCTTAGCTGTCCTTGAGTTTTAGCCTCTGCACCAAAAATCATTTTCATCAGCTCAGTGCGACCAGCGCCCATTAAGCCTGAGAAACCTAAAATCTCACCTTGGTTAAGGTTGAAACTCACATTCGCTACACCCGGACCCGATAGTTGCTTGACCGCTAAACGGCTACCTTGATGAGTAATGGCAATACGTGGGTATTGGTCGGCAAGTTTGCGCCCCACCATACGCTCAATAAGCTGGTCTTCATCAATATCGCTAATCGCGCATTCATGAATAAAACCGCCATCCCGAAGTACTGTTACTGCGTCACAAATAGTGAAGATCTCTTGCATGCGATGCGAGATATAAACAATGCCGCAGCCTTGGTCACGTAGCTCATTAATCACCTTAAACAACGATTGCGTTTCGATGTCGGTGAGCGCATCCGTCGGCTCATCCATGATGATCACTTTTGAGTCAAACGAGATAGCTTTGGCAATTTCTACCATTTGCTGCTCGCCTAAACTTAAGCTACCAACTCGGGTTTGTGGTGTATGGGATACGGATAAACGACTTAATAGCGCAGCAGCTTGGGCATTCATTTCATCCCACAATATGCGACCAAAGCGTGAAGTGATTTCTCGACCGAGGAAGATGTTTTCAGCGATTGTGAGCTCAGGAAGCAGGTTAAGCTCTTGATGGATAATGCTAATGCCTGCTGTTTGAGAGTCCCGTGGACCGTCAAAGCTGCGAACCTTCCCTTGATAAACTATCTGTCCCGCATCTAGGTTGTAGATCCCGGTAAGCACCTTCATCAAGGTCGACTTACCTGCACCGTTTTCGCCCATTAGCGCCATCACCTTACCGGGATAAACGTTGAGGCTAGCTTTATCTAGAGCTTTAACCCCAGGGAAAGACTTTTCAATGGCTTGTAACTGCAATATGGCTTGGGTCATGGGAGACTCCGCTTAGCTTAAAATACAACACCAGTTTTAAAAATCACATTGGCATACGGAGTGCATTCGCCGGTACGGATCACTGCACGGCTAAGATGCGTGCGCTGCTTAAACGCCTCATGTGAGATGTATTCAACACTGAATGTGCGGCCTGTTGCTTGCTGCTCAGCTTCGATTGCGTGCAATAGGGCTTGATGGCAATCCGGGCTAGCATCAACAAACTCTTGCGCCAAAATCACCCCTTCAATTTGCGAGCTGGCTAACCAAACATTTACCGTGGCAATAAAACTCGGCACGCCATGGGTTAACGCTAAATCGATACGCTGCACTGATGCAGGAATAGGTAACCCCGCATCGCAAATAGTGACTTCATCGGTATGACCCAATGTTGCTGTTAGGTAGTTCATATCGGCATTGAGTAAGGCGTGTTTATTCATCTATCAACCTAAGGCTTATCTCTAGATTATCGAAACGTTTCGATGGCAATTGCGAGCAGAGTAATCGAAACGTTTCGATAATGCATGGTATCGCAATGAGATCTGTGAAGGATCTAACAAAAACACCATGCTGCTAGGGTAAATAAAAGCAACTTTATCTGGTTACCGGATCGGTTTAGCGCGTTGTGGTTGTTGCGGTATGATGCAAAAAAGGCAAAACAACTGATGCTGTTTTGCCTTTTTTTGATCCGTATGACGGCATAAATGCCGACCTAAGATGGGATTTAAGGATTAATACCTAGTCCTATGAGCTTCTACGATTAAAGCTTAACTTTGTCGTATTCATACCAAGCCACAAGATTACCTAAGATAGGCACAATCCATACTGCGGTATCGGCATCTTTGTATATGCGGTAGAAGTATAAATCGCTGTCGATAATTTCATGCTTACGAATTTCGCGATAAAAATGCATCGCCGACGAGCTCACTTCTTCTGGCTTAATTAGCTCTTTTTGCGCCACTTTAACGTGGAATACATCCACATCTAAATCGTTAATCTTTTCGCGGTGCTGGGTAAAATCACCTTTAATTTTGTACTTAATCGGTGTGGTTTTGCACTCTTCATCCGTTACGCAAGCTGCCGAATAAAACTTACCGGTATTTTCACCGTTATAAATCAGCGACAAGCTAATGTCTGAGCGCACCAACATATTACCTTGTACCGGATAATACACGTCCGCATGATAATGATGCTCAATAAAGCCACTGGTGCCCGGCTCATCATGAGGAATAATCACCCGATTATAACGGATACGCTGCTCCATCATATGGGTCAGCTCGGTGAAGGTTTGCATGTTCAACCCTGCCGGGGTGAGATCAATGGCAGTAATATTGATTAAGCCATTTCCTGAACATTTTTGTTTATCCGCTTCAGGGCAAACTGCCATCGAATAGTAATTGCCATCGGTAACCGCAAAACCATTAAACTGGTTTAAATTAGTTAAATGATTCGATTCTGGCGCCAAATGCTTTTGCCACATAGAGGCATGTAAATGGGTGACCTCATCTTTATGAATAAGCTGCACATCTTGCTTAGTGCCGCCTATATTAAGTGGAATTGTCTTAGTCGCATCCCAGCTATTTTTGGCTTTGACGACGCCGTGATAATCACTGAAATACCACATCGACAGAGCGATTAAGATGACAATGATGATGCCGCTTAACTTTACCAGTAACGACACATCAACTAGCGCAGCACGCACCGACTCTGCGTCATTCACCGCCAGCATTTTAATGTGGGAACGATTGGAAACATTCAGCTGATAACCGCGGCCCGCAATAGTACGCAGCATAACTTCAGGATAGGGTTCAAGCTTCTTTCTGAGGGTACTGACACATTGAGTTAATGAGGTGGCAGCCACGACACGATCGGGCCAACCTGCCGCTAATAGGTCTTCTTTAGAACATATAGAACTAAGCGCCAAAATCAATTGATGTAAAACCGCAGACTCAGATACCGTCAGGGTGATGGTTTTATTATTGGCATGATCGACTAATTGCTTAGCCTCTTCATCCAGCTCCAAATAAGGAGTAACTTTCAGCACCTTAAACCTCTACAAATCAATTCACTGTAACTAGGGCATTAATAAAACTTAATATAAGTTTACTAAAATAATTAATTAAAAACGTGATTTTGCCCTGAAATCAAATCAACTACTAAAAATCTACATGTTAATGTTCACATAACTAACATTTTAATAGTTAAACAATTCAACCCCAACCTAAGTTACTGCTATTGCTCTATTTAAAATACTGTTTCAATCAATAAGTATATTTTGAACAACACCTCTTTATCGACTACTAATAATGAATAAATCATTATAAAGCTCGGCGTTTAAATATCTGTTCAGCAATAAAAGCTAATAACGTAATCCATAGCAACATAACCGCATAAAGTGCTAATTTCCCCCATGCAACGGCAGACAAGATAGCTAAACTACCTTTACCCGCATCGGTGCCAATCAGGTTAATTGCTCGATAAAGATCGGTTGGGTTAAGGGCAATTAAGACATTAATGATATACTGATTAAAAAAAGCTAAATCTGCAACTAATATCGTCAGTAATAGCAAGTCATAAATAAGCACAAATACAAACCAAACGAATAAAACACTCGCCACAGCCTTGGCTTTTTCCGCCGATTTGAGGCTGACAATATAGCCAAATAAAATAAACGCCACCGCTAACAAGACACTACTGATAATAAATTGACCAAATTGATTTAACAGCTTAGCGGCATCATAGTCACCAAATGCCAGTAACAGCAGCCCAGTTAAACCGAAGGCAAAACCTATGGTGACGCTCATAATCACACTATGGCCTAATAATTTACCCAGCAAAATTTGCAAGCGTGTGATTGGATACGACAGCAATAATAGTAAAGTGCCAGACTCATCTTCTCCCACAAACGCATCATAGCTGACCAACATCGCCGCTAACGGGATAATAAATACCGAAATAGTCGATAAGCTTGAGATCAAAGCATTAAGCTCTGGTAACGCCAAATGCCCAGCCACAGCGCTACCAGCAAAGGTCACACTTAACGACAAAATTAAGAAGATTAACGAGATAAACAATACCCAGCGGTTGCGCAGGCTATCTTGGATCTCTTTTTTAGCAATCACACACACAGGAGACATCAACATAGCCTTAGCTCACCTCTTCAACTTGAGCACAGCGACCCATATAAAAATGATAGATCTCAGTCAAAGCCGGTTGCTGTAAGCTGAAATCAAATACTTGGCACTCTTGAGTTAACAACTTTAATACCTGAGTTTTAGACTGAGTATCTAGCAACAGCGCGTCATCCTGGTACCAAGCAGCAAGCTCTGGGCGCTGTACTATGGCGTCTTTTAGCTGCGGCGAAGTCAATCGTGTTTTCAAGCCGCTGCCGTTACGTAAATCAGCCAAACTGCCTTGGGCTAATACTTGCCCTTTGGCCAAAATCAGCCCGATATCGATGTTATTTTCAATGAGTGACAATTCGTGAGTACATACGATAACCCCACACCCTTGCTGCTTAAGCTCGGCAATCTTGCCATAGAGAAACTTAGATGCCACAGGGTCGAGACCCACTGTAGGCTCATCTAGCAATAATAATTCTGGGTCAGATAAAATCGCCTGTGCAAAACCAAGGCGTTGCTTCATGCCTTTAGAGTAGGTTTTTAAGGCACGGTCTTGGGCATACTCTAAGCCAAACTCCTGCAGTAGTTGTTTTACCCGTGTTGATGTCACACCTTTTAAAGCAGCAAAATAACTTAAAATCTCTTTACCGGTTAATTTATCGTAAAAACTGACATTTTCAGGTAAATAACCAATCTTAAGATCTGCACGTTTGGCTAGACCAAACAAGTTTTGCTCCAGTACTCTCACTTCACCAGCGCTTGGCTTTATCAAACCCAACATGATTTTTATAAGGGTCGACTTGCCCGCACCATTATGACCAAGCAGCGCCATAGTTTGTCCCCGCGGGACTTCAAAACTGACATCCTGCAAGGCGATAAAGTCAGCAAATTGATGCCGAATATTACGCGCAGATACCGCTAAACCAGAATTCATTGATTCTCCAAACGTGCTTATATTGCTAATCGACACACTCGCGCCCTATCCGCTCAATAGCCCCTATTAGTGATGGCTGAAAGTAGGGTTTGTATCCAGCAAAGGGTAACTATCGACAATGCCGCTAATTTCAGTGATTTCAAATTGGCGCTGTACCCAGCGCAACACCATCACAATAGGGCTATCCATTAAGAAGTTAGCTTCTGGGTAAAGCCAAAATAGTTTATCGATATTATCATTAGGTTGATAAGCCGTATTTCCTATACCGTCAGAGTTGTGATCCCAACCAAGGTAGCCACTCCAATAGTTACCCCGCCCTTGATGACTCCACTCTAAAAGGCTGTCGCCGACATATTTAACCTGAGAAAAATTATCAATAAACTGATTACCGTAAACTTGATTGTCCTCGCCGCCCATAGCCATATAAAAGCCAATATCATTGTCGGCAAAATGGTTATTAATAATGGTATTGTCGCGGGCGCCATAGACAAAAATACCTTTGCCCTCTTGGCCTTGGCCTTGAATTTGATTTACACTGCGGTTAACGATCTGCTCGACGTGATTTAATTCCACCAGCGAGTCTTTGGTCATATTGAGTAAAATGCCAAAATCAATCGCATCCCACACTTTGTTGCTATACAAGTGAATGCGTTTCGAATCCATCAGTGCATAACCGCCATCGACTTGGTAACTGCGATTATTAAAAGCTTCGTCATCATGGGTATACATGTAATGAATACCATATTGCTGGTCGAACAATTGATTGTCGTAAACTTTACTTTGGCTGCTGGATTCTAAGTACACCCCGTCACGCACACCAGAAACGGTATTGCCCCAGATCTCAGAGCCAATAACATGCTGCAGATGAATGCCATCACCTCTATCTAAGGTGTACAGTGTGTTATTACCCACAATCACGTTGTTATTGATTTTAATATTATTTAACTCATCAGCACGTACACCAAAGCCGTTGCCCTGCAAGTGATTGTTATGAATTTTAACGCCATCAGAACCCGGCTCTACCAAAATAGCCGCATCACGCTCGTAATGATCATTCCCCCAGTTTTCAATTCGTAAGCCTGATATTTCAACATAGGCAGCAAACACGGTAAGCGCACTCCCTACCCCTGCGGCATCGATAACGCTGTCACCTAAGCTTGATAGAGTAATTGACTGACGAATTGCAAATGGTGCTTGATAACGCCCAGCAGCGAGCATTATACGGTCACCTGATTTGGCATCAGTTAATGCTTGCTGCAATTGAGCGGTATTGTCGACGTGAATAGTTTCAGCTTGGCAAATAGCGCCATAACCAAGAGTAACGAGCAAAGCAGCAAGGCGGATAAAGTGAGTGCTTGCTGTATTGGCTAATCTAGGACAAAAAGTGATGAGCTTGCTCATAAGCATTTACCGCGATTAATACTGAAAGTGGCACTACTCTCCGGCAAGTAGTTCAATAGTAATTTGGTCATAAGTCAGTACTGCGCCACCAAAATCATTGGCAAACTGCGTCGCCGCTTCTTTAGAAGAAAATGACGCCACCGCAGGACCCATCACCGCTTTCTTACTAGTACCATAAACATACCAAGCAGTGGTCGCATCGATAAAGGCATTGTTGTCAGGTTTTTCCCAATCTGTAATCGACATATCATGTACATTTAAATGGGTGATCTGACGCTTGTTTTCAGGTTGCAGCGCAAAATTAAACATATCTCGCGTAGAGCAGAACTTTGGCACTATGGTCTCCCCTTTCAAACCTAACTGACCTTTAGGCCCAGGGTATTTAGTGATCATCATGCCGCAAAGGTGGCAACGGTCATGATCATGTATCGCTTGTGCTTGGGTTGACTGCGACGCCGCATCACCTTGACTACAAGCAGACATTAGCGGAATAAATAGCAGAGCAAGCAGCAGTTTTTTCATAGTGGGTCCAACTTAGAATACCGAAGAAGAGCACTCACTGCCTTGCCTGAAGTAAAACGGCAAGGCGTGAGCTGAGTTGTTTAGCAATAAATTCGGCTCCTAACACTGGCCTTGCAGGGACGGGGTATTAGGAGCGAATCTGTTGCCAACTTTGCAATAAACCTTGTTGGTTACACTGCAAAGATTTGACCTGCGTAAAGAATAAACATACGCAAGCACATCATGCCTGCCACGGCACAAACACCTGATAGGTAGAAGGCTTTAGCGCTATGGCTAAAGGTTTTACCTGTGGCAAAGTTAAGCAGTAATGGACCACCGAAACCGATACCCACAACACCAAACCAGAACACCGCCGCCCACTCACCAGTATGGAAAGCTTCAAATGCACCTTGTGCTCCTGCGTTGCCTGTCATTAGCGAAGTCACAATCATGAAAATAAATAGCATTTCAGCAATCATAATTGGCCACTCAGCGCCATGAAGGATCTTCATATCTTGGCTGTGTAGGTCTTCTTTAAACATCGATACAGCAACCATTTTGGCTGATGCTGCACCCGCTGAAATACCAGAGGCAATAAATAACGCCGGCAGAACAGAAGTATTGATGATAGGAAAACGGACTAGAGCCGAAATAAGGAAACCGGTATAAGCACACACTGCTAAAGCCAGTACCAGTACCGCAATTTCACATGGACGACGGATCCCTTGTAGCTTTTCGACTACTGGCACTAATGCTTTCAGCGCTGGGATTTCACGGATCTCTTCTTCAAATGCGAATAGGCAGATTAGCGCCACTAACGGGATATAAACCGAAAGCGCGATAACACCAATCGACATCACTGAATTTAGGTTGTAGTAAACCAGAATTCGCCAGAAGAACAGTGGGTTGGTTAAGTCTAAAACCAAACACAACATACCTAAACTAATCGTCACAAATGAGATTAATGCTGCAGCTTTATAAAATGGCGTATTGGTTGTCTGCTTTTTGTAGAATCGGAGAAATAACGCAGTGGCTAGCGCACCACCAGAAATACCTGCGAAAAACAAATACACAGCAATCGGCCAAGGCCAAGCAAGTCCCTCAGACAGACCCATTGTAAATTCAATATTGCCGTCCATATCTATACTCCTAGCTTAACAATAGGGATGTAACGTAAGCTCGGCTCAGTACCAAATCCTGGCTTAATACGCACAGAATCTTTTACTCGTAATAGCTTACTGATATAGGATGTCGGGTCGTTAATATCACCAAAAATCAGTGCATCGTAACGGCACTTCTGTACACAAGCAGGTAACTCGCCAATGGCAAGTTTGCTGTTCAGGCAGAAGTCACAGTTGTCGGCGACATCGGTTTCTTTATTGATAAATCGAGCATCGTATGGACAAGCCGCAATACAGTATTTACAACCTGCACACTTAGCCGCGTCCATGGTCACAATGCCAGTCTTTTCGTCGCGATGCGCCGCACCTGTAGGACAAACAGTGACACAAGGGGCGTTCTTACATTGCTGACACGACACACGGACGAACTTACGCTCACAGCCACATTCAGTGGTTTTGCCACAATGTGGACAAGGCTGACCTTCGAGCCCACCAGAGTGCTGTTCCATTAGCAATCTAGACTTACCTTCAGGCAGATTGTTAGCTAAGTTACAGGCCTCTTTACACTCACCGCAGCCAGTACATTTATTTTGATCAAACACCATCGCGTAATGGGGCTTGTTAGCATCTGACTCACCCTCTTTGACAGAGCTACACCCTAAGGGCGCTATTATCAAAGAGCTGGCTCCTAAGCACTTAAGGAACCTCCGTCTCTCTATATTTTCACTCACAGCATCCTCCAGCTATCAGCTATTATGCTGATATATTTATACTTATTAGGTTTTACGTGACTTTACTCAGATGCAGCCACTGAACGATTAGCTAATTTTTGCTCTGCTCGTAAAATTGCATTATTAATTGAGGCTCGGTTAAAGTTCTGCTTATCGCTTTTGAGTAAGATTAACCATTGCTCGATAGCTTGTTCATACTCGCCGGTAAGATAAGCGTGGGTAGCCAGTAGCAGACGCGATTGAGGCTCGTATTGGTCGAGCGCTAACGCTCTGGCAATCACCAAATCAATGTCTAAACTCATCGCTCGATGATCGCGGTAATACATGGCATTAGCTTTCATCCCCAGAACACTTGCGCTATCGCCAGAAAGCGCCAGTAAATCATCCAGAGTTTGTACTGACTCGCTATATAAGCCACCATCCACGTAGGATTGAGCCAAATTTAATAATGCAATTTCATTGCTAGGTTGCTCGTTGACTTTCTTAGCATTTTTATTGATTTCTGCGGTGATCAGGTAATCAATATTGCTGTCTATCACTCCTTTGTTCCAGCCATTGAAATGGCCTAATTGAGAATAAATAGCTAGCGTCGCTGTAAAGAGCACTACAGATAGCCCCATGGGGACCTTAATGTTGACAGAGTGCTCATCATTTCCATCATCGAAAGGTTTAGCTATCAGGGTTACACCATGCTTTTGACTAGAGTGATGATGACGCCAAATTAGGGTGATAACTGCACTTAAGGTGACAGCAATACCGATAGCTAAACTATTCATAGTGACTCTCTACAAACGAAACTAACTCAAACAAAAACTTAAAATCTTTTCTATGTATCAGTTAAGCGCAGCGACTAGTGGCCACCCATCATGCCGCCCATGCCCATACCACTTAGGCCCATGCCATGTGCGTTGTCGCCAGGTGCTTCCACTTTCACTAACTCAACTTCAAATACTAATGTTGAACTTGGCGGAATAATGCCTACTTGCTTGTCGCCATAGGCAAGCGCTGCAGGGATAGCAAACTTATAAGTTGCGCCTTCGTTCATTAACGGAATGCCTTCTTGCCAGCCGTCAATCACGCTCATTAATGCAAAGCGATTTGGCTCGTTACGTTTATGCGAGTCATCAAACTCTGTGCCATCGATTAAGAAACCTTTGTAATGCACAGTGACCACATCTTGTGGATTAGGCTTGCGACCTTCCCCTTCGCTAACCACTTGGTACTGCAGACCAGACTCAGTAACCATAACGCCATCTTTCTGCTCGTTTTCTGCTAAATATTTATTACCCGCAGTCAGGTTTGCTAAAGCAATCTTCGCCTCTGCAGCTTCACGTGCAGTGTTTAGCTGCTCAGCACGCTGATTAAGGAAAGTGAGAATTTCTTCATCTGAAAACTGTGGGTTGTTTTTAAGTGCATCCACCACACCTTCAATGACAAGGTCTACATCTACTTCAGCACCAAGTTCTGTTTGGCTATAGATTTGGCCAGAGATGTATTTACCTAAAGAAGCACCGATACTGTAAGACTCTTTCTGTACATCAGAAGTCAGCTCGGTTGCGGCCATTGAGTTGGCAGACATAAACAGGGTGAAACCTGTCACAACAGCTAGGGTAGTTTTTGTAAATGTTTTCATAATAATTATCTCTTTAAATCAATTCTGTACGAACTAGGTTTATGACCTAACATCCTGCTGTTATGGTTTTTCAGTTACTCGGTTCGACAAGCGCCAGCCGTAGATACCATCAGGCATTTGTAAAACATTGGTGTAACCCATTTTCAACGCCTCATGTGCCGCAATTTCGCTGGCATTACATAGGCGGTTAGCGCAATAAAACACCATCACTGCATCTTTCTTAGCTGGCAGTAACTTTTTCCAATCTTTAACGTTGAAGTAAATAGCACCTGGAATGAAACCTTCAGCCCAAAGTTCAAGCGTATTCACATCAAAGAAATAAACGCCTTCCTTGCCGACTAAGGACTCAGCTTCCATCATGCTGATAGTCGTAAGCTGATGCTCATAACGATGAGCAGGTGCCATCTCAGATCCACCACCTGCTAAACAGCTGGCTGAACTTGCAATTAACGTCAGACTTAACAGAATTTGACCCAGTGCTTTTTTCATCATTTTTCTCTCTAATTGCCTCGGCAGTTATTGCTGTGCAATGCCTGCCGAGGCGGTTAACTAGTTAGGCGGCTTATTTAGCTGCGTAACCTGTTCCATCTAAGATGTTTTGCGCTTGCGTAACATAGGTTAGCGCTGCATCTAGACGCTTCTGGCTATAACGGAAGCCATGCACACCCCAAGAGCCGTCTTTCTTGATTAGATCAACAGTCTCTGTCGCTTTCTCAGCTAGCATTAGCACTTGAGTCTTGTCTTCAGTAGACAGCTTAGTGACTTCTAATAGCTGGTCGATGCGTACAAGAGCTTGCTCAACTTTCGAGAAAACTTCTTTAACAGGTGTTTGCATCTTCATTACTTCACCGTAGATCTCTAACTGGTCTTCGTAATGTAGGCCTGTTTCAAGTTCAGACTGGAACTGGCTGTGACAACCTTTGTTCTCAACCACGTCGTGGTCAGAGATAGAAGTACGCGCACAAGACCACATTAAGTCTAAATAGTTACGACCTTCTTCGTTCTTAGCCACAGTCCAACCTTTACCCGCTTCAGGACCTTGAGTACGTGGCTCACCTTCTGGTGGGTTTAGTGTCTTCAGTGTTGGATCAACTTGGATCTTCCACATGTGAGACTTACGTACTGCGTCGAAACCAGCTTGGTCAGGGAACTGCAGTGCCTTGAAGTTTTCACAGCTACCCATGTTAGGCATGTGACAGCTTTGACAAGTTTGCTGGTTGTGAGTATCAGAGTTTTCAGCAATCAAAGTTTGCGCTTCGTGACAGTCTTTACAGTCTTTCTTCAGCTTTGGTGTAGTGAAACCAGACTGCCAATCACCGTCAGTCACTTCGTGTGGATCGTGACATGTAGTACAACGCATGCCCTTCTCGTAGTGCACAGAGTTATACATCTGTGAACCTTCAGTACCACATGATGGACATAGTGACTTCATCTTCACACCGAAAGCGTATTCACGCTTTTCTTGTGCTTGAGGCGTGTCAGCAAGTGTTGGGTCGTACTGGAAGCGTTGGTGACAACGTTCACAGTTAGACTGCATACCGCCAGTACCACCATCTAAGTGACCACCCGCGCCATGACACTCTTCACAAGCGATACCACGAGAAATCGTGTGCTCTTGTAGCTTCTTAGGGTCGCCTAATGCATCGAAGAACTCTTGCTTGTTTTGGAAGTCAAACTTGAACGTATGACACACTTCACAGTAAGAACTTGCTGGTTGGAACAACATCTCTTTTTCGTACTTAGCACCGTATGAACTCATACCTTGCTGGTGCGAACCTGAACCACCGAAACCTGCTAGGGTTGTTGGGAATTCTGGAATAACGTCGTTAATTTTCTTAGACATTTCTGGGGTTAACCATTCAGCCCAACCACGAGAGAACTGGTTAGCACCCGCTACCATTTTACCGGTACCGTCGCGTAACAAACCGTCTCTGATGTGGTAAGTACCACGTACTAGCCATGCATCGATGAAACCGTATTTAGTACGTGGCGTACCAACAGTTGCATAGATCATGTCTGGGGTAATACCGTCAGGCAAAATAGACGTGTCTTTAGTGTTGTACATGGTCTTTTCAATATCGTTGTCCACTTCTGGGTGTTCGCCAGGGAAACGAATTGTTTTAGCGTGACGCGAACGCTGCCATTTCTCATATTGAGTAGCATGACATTCAGCACACTTTTCAGGACCAACGAAATTGTTTGGATAATCTAAAATTGATTTAGCACCTAAACGGTACTGAACTGCGCGAGGCGCACCAACGCGCTGACTGTAGTTAGGGCTGTGGCCGGTATCTAAATACTCTTCACCACGGTCACTGATATGGTAATCACCAATCAAGTTACCGGCTTGCTGATATTTGAATACTGGGTGGTTCTCAAATAAATAATCGAATAACTCTTCTTCTTGAACAATATAGTCTTGTAGCGTTTTCACGCCATTGACTTGTTGCATACCGTTGTATTCAGCAATTGCCCCTTTAGCGGT
The DNA here is from genome assembly GCF_023283535.1 of Shewanella sairae. Lineage (GTDB taxonomy): Bacteria > Pseudomonadota > Gammaproteobacteria > Enterobacterales > Shewanellaceae > Shewanella > Shewanella sairae. Next base: position 30,181 of record NZ_JAKILT010000058.1, read on the forward strand.
TTTACCCATTTGAGGAATACTGTCATATTTTCCAGCAGCGTTCGCATTGGCAATGGCACCAAAACAAAACAGCATGCTTAATGCTACCTTGTGTTTCCACCGTCTCATCATTCACTCCTACTTATATTATTTTATTTTTTTCACTGTTTTTTGTGAGCCTATAGCGGCACACATTTTTAAAAACTAACCGTTCACCGATTGAGCTAAACAACTGAGCGATGACTATTTTCCACATAAAAAACACTAAAAATCTGCGCTACAGCACACTTAAAAATCCATCAGAAGCGATTAGATATAAAAAACGTATTAACAAATAGAAACAGCAACTTAAAAGGATACGGATAGATCTTTTTAGATATAAAAATCACAACTTTAGCTTTTTTTAATCGCAAAAAAGTTGCAAATGACCGGCAAAAACAAAACCGATAATGCTCACGCAATCGCGCAAGCTTAGGCGGTATCAGGGCTTGCCCCAGAATAACTATTAATAGGTAGATGCTGCGATGGATTTTAGAAAAGTCGTCAACTGGGAGTCGTTCTGATGAGCTTTGGGCGAATTTAGGCCGCAGAGTATAAAAGCTTGCTCACGCAAACTGTCAGAGGGAGTAAATATTTGGCTAGAGCCGACAAGAAGATGCAATTTACAACGGGGGAGAAGCCAGACTGGTAAAAAAGAAACTCAGATTAGAACCCTAAAAGCGCCCTAAGTAGAGCGACTTTTAGGGGGATTGCCTAGCGGATTTAAGGCGAGTGTATTCGACGCTATAAGCTACTCCTTTAGCTTCAAGACGCCTGCTCGCTTAAAGCAACACCTTAGCAGCATGTAAAATTGGTAGGTATATCGCCTACCACTTTCAATATTTTACAGTGCTATCGTTAATGTCTAATGTCTAATGTCTAATGTCTAATGTCTATGCGACGCTACAGACATACACCGAATGACACTATCTAGCACCTTTTACATGATGCTGCTTTTTGTTCGAAATCGATCAAGTTACCCTGAGAGTCTAAACGGTAGTGACAACAGCCCTCAAATAAGCCCCTAAGTGTTACCCGAGCTTTTTGTACCTTAGATTTAAGAGTGGTGTAGTTGATCCCCAATTCCTGCGCATATTCCTTTTGCGATCTCCCCTCTAAGTCAATGGCGCGCAGTAGCGATGCCGTATCATCAGGTAATGCCGCTAAAAAAGGCTCAATACAGGGAGCAAGTTCCGCTTTAATGTCTAACGGATTTTCTTGATACCAAAGTTCCGCAGGCTGATCTTTTAGGCGCGCCTTTTTCCTATAAAAATCAATTATAGTTCGATTGGCTATTTGAAATAACCAAGATTGAATACTCCCCTCCTTTTGCAGGCTATCAAGATTACCGTGAGTCTTAATCAGAATGTCTTGTAGTAAATCCTCAACATCTGCAGCATTGGACACTTTTGAATGCAAAAATGCTTCTAACTGACGTCGGTAAGCAGACCAAATATCTTCAAGCTTCATCAGTACCTCTAAAAATTATTGACGAAAATAAAACGATAACAAGCAGCGTCCAGTCATGCATCAGCAGCGGATATGTTAGCCGCTCCTAACAAGAGCAAGTATTGCCTCTTTGATGACTCTTTCTCACAGAGCTGCTTACAGATATTAGCCGCTTGCTAACATGTTCCTGAACACTGGCACCCTGCTGGCTTGCCCGTTCGTATCTGTGCCTTAAATGCTCTGAGCGAGGCTTTTCTAATGCTATCTAATTCCTGTGTACGCACAGTCACTTGCATATTAGCCAAAGGTTTGGTTGCACAAGCATAGGCTTTACTTCCGTTGATCTCGACTAAGCAGGCTTTGCAGCAGCCATTTCTGCGCTTACTGTTAAGGCAAGGAGCAGGGATATTAATCTTCAGTCTAGCAGCCACTTCCACTAAGTTGGTGTCTTGTGGGCTTATTAGCACTTTTCTATTATCAATGACGATTGATGCGAGTGAAAATACTTTCATACTGATTTACTGTGGCTCACTAAGGAGCAAATTAAGAACTTTGATAGTAAGACGACAGCCATGCAGAAAAGACGAAAAAATATCCTTTATACAAACACAAACCAACTAAATGGTTGACAAGAAATGATTTTATTTTAAAAACGTAAAGAAGGGCATGCTCGAAAGCTGAGCTTGAAAATCGTTTAATCTCGAGTATTAAAATGAGAGATACTAGCTAGAAGAGCTGAACTATCATTGATAGTTCAGCGAATGAGCTTTAGGGCAAAACGTTATTGATTGACACAAACCCCTGAATCACAGTTAGGTAGGTCAGACCAAAACTGTACAGACTCTTCCTCTACAATCCCAAGCGTCATCATAACTTGCACGAGTGGAGATTTTAATGCTTCTTCCCGATCAGTTATATCTTCAGAAGACGTAAACACAATAAAATCAACTTTATCTGCTGGAATCGTAAAGTATAACGAGCTAGCAATACCAGCCACCTTATCAGGCAGAGATCCCGTCATCATCAAAACTTCAAATGAAATACTAGCAGGGATATTTATCATATCTTTAAAAGCATTAAGTATCATATTATTGATAACATTAATTTGTTGTTTAGCATAAAACTCACGTGTTTCGTTTCCAGCCCATGTTTGTAGTGGCATAGTGAATTTGGACACCAAGATGTAAGGGGTATAATCCCCATCTAAACACAAGGTGAACAAATGACCCGTAAATCAA
>NZ_JAKILT010000059.1 GCF_023283535.1 Shewanella sairae
TAGTCACGTTGTGTACGTTTACTGCGGATTGCACCTGAGGGTTTCATAGATAAGTCTCCAAAGTGTCAACTTATCTCAGGACGGGACACTGTTTAGTAATAAAAAAGCGAGGATTTACCTCGCTTTTTTATTGATATGATATTAGTTCTTTATTGCTTGCTGTAATTAATGATCGTGTCCCTATATAGCTTTAATAACGCTTCATCCCTAACGGCTACACCGACTTGTTGAGCCCGCTTTGATTCCCAATCATCGTGTAGGTGCTTACGCCCATCAAACTTTTGAATAGTTAGCCCTTCTGCTGGTCCATCGGTAACAACACGAATAGGTCCCTCACGAAGGGTAAATAGAGTTGGATCGATAACATAAGCAATGGCAGAAGGATCGTGCACATGGCAGCCCTCTAAACCGACTTTCTTAGAATAAAAATCAAGGTAATAACGACTAATATCCCAGATAAACTGCCCCACTTCACCGGCATCATCCCGCAATAGATCAAGGTAGTCTTTACTGAAAAAACTTTCCTCAGTGACGTCTAAACCGATAACAACTACAGGCCAAGATGCAGTAAAAACAATGTCTGCAGCATGTGGGTCATCATGAATATTGGCTTCGGCAAACGGTGTTACATTACCACGGTGACCGTTCATACCAAACGCGCCGCCCATGACAACAACCTCTTTCACTAAACCAGCAATTTCTGGTGCGGATTCAAGTGCTAATGCTAGGTTGGTTAATGGGCCTACTGCTACCAAGGTAATCTCACCCGGCTCAGCTTTAACTGCATCAATGATGTATTGAAAAGCAGGACGAGGATCAGCCTTTAAATCGGTAATTTGTGGTGCATGCACATCACCAAAACCTGTTTCTCCATGTACCACTACGGTAGCGCCAACAGGGTCACGAACAAGCGGCTGGCTCGCACCTTGAGCAACATCCGCTTTAAAATTATATTTTTTCTTTAAAAATAGAGCATTGTTTGTGCCGTTTTCTATAGTCGCGTTACCGTAAACAGTCGTAATCGCTTTCAATTCAATAGCTGAATGCGCTTCAGCAAAGAGAATAGCCATTGCATCATCAATTCCAGGATCAGTATCCAGAATTATTTTATTTATCATTTTTATAAATCCTATCAGTACATGACTGCGTTGTATGGGTAGCCGGACAAGATACCTTTATCAACTTTTGATAAACGTGATATAGCTTTTAAGCTTATAACACGATGCCTAAGCAATAAGTTAATTGCTGTAAAAATAAGCCTAAACCCCTGAATAACAGGCAACGCTATCGCTAATCTGTATCAGTAAACAGTCATTAACTATGGTCTATTTAGTAATATAAATCGGTGTAAATAAGAGTAAGCGAGAAGATTAGCAGGCCAATTTCACTTATGATGCACACAAACACTAAGCTGAATACACTGCTAAATTTACAGATAGCCTGTCAGTTTTGGGTTAATTAACAGCAAAAATTAGGATAGAAAATGGCAAAAATAGAGATTTTAGTGGGTACGACACTCGGCAGTGCGGAATATGTTGCTGATGAAATATCCGACCAATTAAGCGATTTGGGTCACCAAACCATAGTGCATTTAGCCCCAGATTTAAGCGATCTTAGCTTAAATTCGCTTTGGATCATTGTCTCATCCACTCATGGCGCAGGTGATTTACCAGACAATATAGTGCCCTTTTTCGATGAAATCAGCTTAAAGAAACCCGACTTAAGCGCTGTAAAATTCGCATTATGTGCGATCGGCGATTCAAGCTACGACACTTTTTGCCAAGGTCCAGAAAAGTTAACCGAACAGTTAGATTTATGTGGTGCACAAGTCTATGTGGATAAGATCCAAATAGACGTTCAACAAGATCCTATCCCAGAAGAACCTGCATTATCATGGCTTAGCAGCTGGCAGGCACAAATTTAAAATCGAGTATTTTCACGATCTATCTGTTTATCTTTTCAGTAACCCACAGATTAGATCTAACTTATCCACATATTGCGATCTAATTTAATAAATATGTGGATAAGCTATTATTTTGATCTGATCAACATCTGTATTAATTCACATCCGATCTGCTCAATGATCCACCTTGTGGATAACTACCCGATCTACACACAGGCTTAAGCCAGTTAGATCGCGATCAGAACACAAGATCGTTTAGCTATAAAGTAATGATTATATTAGCTTATTAGAGTTATCCACCGAAAAGTGCGATCCTAATAGTAAAAATAATAAGAGATCTATATAAAGATCTTAAGATCTATTAAGCAGATCCACCCTGATCAAAACAAGCGAAATAGATCGTTCACCTTAAGCAAAGCAAGTGCTAAAATGATCTGCTCAAAAACTATTTATCCTTTTTAAGAATCGAAGGCTGTCGAATGCAATTTCATGAACGGTTTGATGTAATCGTTGTTGGTGGTGGTCACGCTGGTACAGAAGCCGCTTTAGCTTCTGCTAGAATGGGCTCTAAAACACTGTTACTGACCCATAACATAGATACTTTAGGACAAATGTCCTGTAATCCTGCTATCGGCGGCATAGGTAAAGGACACTTAGTCAAAGAAATTGACGCACTTGGTGGAGCAATGGCCGTTGCTACCGATTTTGCAGGTATTCAATTTAGAACATTGAATTCAAGCAAAGGACCAGCAGTTCGAGCTACTCGTGCACAAGCAGACCGAGCGCTGTACCGTCATAAGATCCAAGCGATCTTACAAAACCAACCAAACTTACGTATTTTTCAACAAGCGGTAGATGATCTTGTTGTTGAAAATGAAAAAGTTATTGGCGTGGTAACCCAAATGGGTTTAGCGTTTGAAGCACCAGCAGTTGTATTAACGGCTGGTACTTTCCTAGGTGGTAAAATCCATATTGGATTAGAAAATTACAGCGGTGGACGAGCAGGTGATCCACCAGCTATCGCCCTAGCTCATCGATTAAGAGAATTACCGATCCGTGTTGGTCGTTTAAAAACGGGTACTCCACCACGCATCGATGCCAATACTATTGATTTTTCATTGATGACAGAGCAAAAAGGCGATGATCCATTGCCAGTCATGTCTTTCATCGGTGATGTTAACGATCATCCTGAGCAAGTATCTTGTCATATCACGCATACCAATGAGCGTACTCACGATATTATTCGTGGCGGATTAGACAGAAGCCCTATGTATTCAGGTGTTATCGAAGGTATAGGTCCACGCTACTGCCCTTCTATCGAAGACAAAGTTAATCGTTTTGCTGATAAAACATCGCATCAGATCTTTATTGAGCCAGAAGGGTTAAATACCACTGAAATTTACCCAAATGGTATTTCAACTAGCTTGCCTTTCGATGTTCAATTGAACTTAGTTCGCTCAATCAAGGGCATGGAACATGCTGAGATCATGCGTCCTGGCTATGCCATTGAGTACGATTACTTTGATCCTCGCGATCTTAAGAACTCATTAGAAACTAAGACCATTGCAGGTTTATTCTTTGCAGGACAAATTAACGGCACAACTGGCTACGAAGAAGCCGGTGCACAAGGTTTGTTAGCAGGAATGAACGCATCACTGCAAGTGCAAGGCAAAGAAGCTTGGTGTCCACGTCGTGATCAAGCATATTTAGGCGTATTGGTTGATGATTTATCAACCCTAGGTACCAAAGAACCGTACCGTATGTTTACTAGCCGTGCGGAATACCGCTTGTTACTGCGTGAAGACAATGCTGATTTACGTTTAACAGAGAAGGGTCGTGAACTCGGCTTAGTTGATGACAAACGTTGGGCAATGTTCAGCGAAAAAATGGAATCAATTGAAACTGAACTACAGCGTTTACGTAGTCAGTGGGTCCACCCTAATTCACCTTTGGTTGATGCATTAAATCCACATTTGAATACGCCGATCACTCGTGAAGCGACATTTGAAGATTTACTTCGTCGCCCAGAAATGGATTATCCAAAACTGATGTCGATTGAAGGCTTTGGCCCATCACTTGAAGATCAACGTGCTGCAGAGCAAGTACAGATCCAAGTAAAGTACTCGGGTTACATTCAGCGCCAGCAAGGTGAAATTGATAAAGCTATTCGTCATGAAACCACCCTACTGCCGCTAGATCTAGATTACCAAGAAGTGCCTGGTTTATCTAACGAAGTAATTGCTAAGATGAACGAACATAAACCGGAAACAATTGGTCAAGCGTCAAGAATTTCTGGCATGACACCAGCTGCAATCTCTATTTTGTTGGTTCATCTTAAAAAACGTGGTTTGTTACGTAAAAGCGCTTAATTAGCGACAAATACCGTGTTTTTACATGATAAAGGGAAGTCTTGAGACTTCCTTTCATCTTTTCAGCGCTTCATAATACCGATTGAATTTTATTTCGTTTTAGTTTGAGGACACCCAGTGTTAACTGCCCAATTAAATGATTACCTAGCCGAAGTAGGCTTAACAGCTACAGAGCAGCAAAAACAGCAGCTTGTAGATTTTGTTGGCATGCTCAATAAATGGAATAAAGCATTTAACTTAACGTCAGTGCGCGATCCAGAGCAAATGCTGATCCGTCATATCATGGATAGTCTCGTGGTATCTCCTCATCTGCAAGGATCGCGTTTTATTGATGTTGGTACTGGTCCCGGATTACCAGGGATCCCGTTAGCGATCTTAAATCCTGACAAAGAATTTGTATTACTTGATAGCTTAGGTAAACGCATTCGCTTCCAAAAGCAGGTGCAGTTTGAACTGGGGATCAACAATATTTCTTCGATTGAAAGCCGTGTAGAAGCTTATCAGCCTGAAGAACTATTTGATGGGGTGTTAAGCCGTGCATTTGCATCAATTCAAGATATGCTGCATTGGTGTCATCACTTACCAAAAGCGGATGGTTGTTTCTATGCGCTGAAAGGTCAACTTAGCGAAGAAGAAATGTCACAGTTACCCGCTGGTTTTGTGGTAACAGATACTATCGAGCTAACGGTACCTAAACTTGATGAACAACGTCATTTATTGCGTGTTATCAAGCAAGATTAAGTCATTATAACGCGAACCAATTTGGTTATTGGTTCGCAAGCTTGTTTGTCTGCGCCGCTATTAATCGTGGCTAGATAGAGTAAGCTATTGCGTTTAAGCGTGAACAAAGTTGCAATCTTTTATCGCTTAAAGCAATTTATTACTAATAACCGTCGAATTTGTGCGCTAATTTTCTAAGCGAAGGCATGTTTAGAAACATAATAAAAGTGACTTACAGGGTGATATTGTGGGTAAAGTGATTGCCGTGGCCAACCAGAAAGGTGGTGTCGGAAAAACAACAACTTGTGTAAATCTAGCCGCTTCATTGGCTGCAACTAAACGTCGTGTTTTGTTGATCGATCTCGATCCGCAAGGGAATGCGACCATGGGCAGTGGTATCGACAAGTATGAAGTCGAAAATACAGCTTATGAGTTATTGGTTGAAGAAAAAGCGTTTGCAGACGTTGTTTGCCGAGATACTAACGGTAAGTATGACCTTATCGCTGGCAATGGTGATGTTACCGCTGCTGAAATTAAGTTGATGGAGTTTTTTGCTCGCGAAATCCGTTTGCGCAACGCGCTAGCCCCTATCAAAGATGACTACGATTTCATTTTTATCGACTGTCCACCTTCATTGAATATGCTGACTGTGAATGCCATGTCAGCCGCTGACTCAGTATTGGTACCTATGCAGTGCGAGTATTACGCACTTGAAGGGCTTACGGCTTTAATGGACACCATTAGCAAATTAGGTGCGATGGTTAACCCAGGTCTGCATATCGAAGGGATCTTACGCACTATGTACGATCCTCGTAACCGCTTATCTAATGATGTTTCTGATCAATTGAAACAACACTTTGGTGAAAAAGTTTACCGTACCGTGATCCCAAGGAATGTTCGATTGGCTGAAGCACCAAGTTTTGGTGCGCCGGCAATGTATTATGATAAATCGAGCGCAGGGGCTAAAGCCTACCTGGCACTAGCAGGTGAAATTATTCGCCGTGCAGAGCAACTCACTCAGGCTGAGCAAGTTTAAGGATAAAAAATGACACTGAAAAAAAGAGGCTTGGGTAAAGGTCTTGATGCACTGTTAAGTACCAGTCAAGCGGCAAACAAGCGCGCTGAACCCGTTGAAACAGCCGAAGAGCATGATGTTAAAAATGATAATCTTATCATGCTTGATATTGATAGATTACAACCTGGTAAATATCAGCCACGTAAAGACATGGCACCGGAAGCGCTTGAAGAGCTAGCAGAGTCCATTCGTGCTCAAGGCGTTATTCAACCTATCGTAGTACGTAAAGTCTCTCCTGAAAGCTATGAAATCATCGCGGGTGAACGTCGCTGGCGCGCTTCTCAGCTAGCAGGTTTAGATAAGATCCCTTGTATTGTTAAACAAGTGGCTGACGAAGCTGCTGTTGCCATTGCGCTGATTGAAAACATTCAGCGTGAAGACCTTAATGCAATGGAAGAAGCCATTGCACTTAACCGTTTAATTGAAGAATTTGAGCTGACTCATCAGCAAATTGCCGATGCCGTAGGAAAATCACGTGCAACTGTCTCAAATTTACTACGTCTTAATGGATTAAATGAACCTGTTAAGCGTATGCTTGAATATGGCGATATCGACATGGGACACGGCCGAGCACTGCTTGCAATTAGTGGTGACGAGCAAACAAATTTAGCCCGATTGGTTGTTTCTAAAGAATTAACAGTTCGGGAAACAGAACGATTGGTCAGTAAAACCTTAAATCAAACTGAAATCGTCGAAACACCAGCTAAAGATCATGATGTAGTGCGTTTAGAGACCCAATTAATTGAAAGGCTAGGGGCTAAAGTGTCATTGACCCACAATAAAAAGGGTAAAGGCAAAATGGTAATAAACTACCAGAACTTGGCTGAATTAGAGGGTATTATCAGCAAAATCCGCTAAAAAAACAAAGTTAACACTATATTATGTAATTTTGTGACATTCGTTAATCTTATACTTTTAGACTTTTGGCGTAGATCACGCTAAAAGTCTCCTTTTTCTAACACTTAAACTTGCTTTGAAAGCTTGAAACGGTATACTTTCGCAAGCTTTTTGTACCTCGAGTTTGGACGGATATTTGTAATCCGGTCATCGAAACAAGAAGTTATAACGCGGAGAAGATAAATTGAGCAAGGTTTTAGCACGTCGTGGCCGATGGTCAGCCTATAAATTGGTTTTACTACAGGCAGCGATGGCTGGATGTGTTTCAATTTTCTTTTTTGCTATGTGGGGGGGGCCGTATGGCTTATCTGCTTTGGCAGGTGGTGTCATTGCAGTACTCCCTAATTTTGTATTCGCAACCCTAGCTTTTTCCCATGCGGGAGCACAGGCATCAGGAAAAGTCGTAAGATCTTTTTTTCTGGGGGAAGCGGTAAAGTTGCTGTTAACCATTGTGTTGTTTTCACTTGCATTTGGTTTGATGAAATCGTCATTTATGCCGTTATTCATCAGTTACTTGCTTGTGTTAATTGTACCTTGGACAGCCCCTTTATATTTCAAACAAAATTAAGTGAGATTAATCATGGCGACAACTGGGGATGACACGTTAACTATAACGGCTTCCGACTATATCCAGCATCACCTGACTAATGCGAAAATGTGTTCCGCTGATGGCGGGATTGCTTTTAACTATGCATGTCAAGATGCTGGATTTTGGACTTGGCACATTGACTCACTTTTGTTTTCAGTTGGTCTAGGTGTTCTATTTTTGTGGTTATTCTACAAAGTAGGACAAAAGGCAACTATTGGCGTTCCAGGCAAGCTTCAATGTTTTGTTGAAATGTGCGTGGAAGGTGTTGATAAAATTGTAAAAGACTCATTCCATGGGAAAAATGCAGTTATCGCACCATTAGGTCTAACTATTTTCGTCTGGGTTTTCCTGATGAACTTAATGGACTTGATCCCAGTTGACTTTGTACCTGAGGCCGCAAACAGATTATTAGGCGTACCTTACCTAAAGATTGTACCTACAACTGACTTGAACGTTACTTTGGGCTTAGCTCTAAGTGTATTCGCGTTAATTGTTTTTTACAGTATCAAGGTAAAGGGTATTGGTGGGTTCACTAAAGAACTTACTATGCAGCCTTTCAATCACTGGGCACTAATTCCAATCAACTTTGTTTTGGAAACAGTAACCTTGGTTGCGAAGCCGATTTCATTATCGCTTCGTCTGTTTGGTAACCTGTATGCAGGTGAGTTGATCTTTATTCTGATAGCACTGATGCCTTGGTGGGCTCAGTTTGCATTATCAGTGCCTTGGGCCATTTTCCATATTTTGGTAATTGTGCTTCAGGCGTTTATCTTCATGATGCTTACGATTGTATATCTAAGCATGGCACATGAAGACCATTAGTTTATTAAAATTAGATACTTATCGGAGATAAAATGGAAACTGTAATTAGCTTTACAGCAATCGCTGTTGCAATTATGATCGGCTTAGCAGCGCTAGGTACTGGTATTGGCTTTGCTATTCTAGGTGGTAAATTCCTAGAAGCTTCTGCTCGTCAACCAGAGCTTGCTCCTGCACTTCAAACTAAAATGTTCATCGTAGCTGGTCTACTTGATGCGATCTCAATGATTGCAGTTGGTGTTGCTTTATTCTTCGTATTCGCTAACCCGTTCTTAGGTCAATTGGCAGGCTAATCGTCCCCCTTAGAAGGAGTTGTCGTTATGAGTATTAACGCTACCCTGCTAGGCCAAGCGATTTCTTTTCTTCTCTTTGTGTGGTTTTGCATGAAGTTTGTATGGCCGCCATTGATGAACGCTATCGAAGAACGCCAGAAGAAAATTGCTGATGGGCTAGCTGATGCAGGACGTGCTGCAAAAGATTTAGAGCTAGCTCAGGTGAAAGCCACAGAGCAGCTGAAAGACGCTAAAGCAACAGCAAACGAAATTATTGAGCAAGCAAATAAACGCAAAGCTCAAATCGTTGATGAAGCAAAAATTGAAGCTGATACCGAGCGTGCGAAAATCATCGCTCAGGGACATGCTGAAATTGAAAACGAACGTAATCGCGTGAAAGAAGATCTACGTAAGCAAGTAGCTGTATTAGCTATTGCTGGCGCTGAGAAAATTCTTGAACGTTCGATTGATGAAGCCGCACACAGTGACATAGTTAATAAACTTGTTGCTGAACTTTAAATAAGGAGCTTGAGTTATGGCTGAAATAACCACCATCGCTCGTCCTTACGCAAAGGCAGCTTTTGAGTTCGCTCTTGAACAGAAAGCAGTAGAAAGTTGGGCAGAAATGCTTAACTTTGCCGCATTAGTTAGTGAAAACGAAGCTATGCAGCCATTACTGTCTGGCGCTATGGCCAGCAATAAGCTTGCAGAACTCTTTATTGGAGTTTGTGGCGAGCAAATCAACGAGCAAGCTCAGAACCTGTTAAAGGTAATGGCTGAAAACGGTCGTTTAGTTGCGCTACCTGCTGTTGCTCAACAATTTGTTGAGATGCAACGTGAGTACGCGAAAGAAGTTGAAGCGCAAATCGTTTCAGCTACTGAGCTAAACTCAGAGCAACTACAAGAGCTGAGCGCTTCTCTAGAGAAACGTCTAGCACGCAAAGTTAAGCTGAATTGCAGCATAGATACCAGCCTTATTGCTGGTGTAATTATCACGGCAGGAGACTTAGTCATTGATGGCTCGGTCCGCGGAAAAATTTCGCGTCTGTCTGATACGCTGCAGTCGTAATTGGGAGTTTGAGCATGCAACTGAATTCCACTGAAATCAGCGATCTGATTAAACAGCGGATCGAGCAGTTCGAAGTCGTTAGTGAAGCTCGCAACGAAGGTACTATCGTTGCAGTAAGTGACGGCATCATCCGCATCCATGGCCTAGCCGACGTGATGCAGGGTGAAATGATCGAGCTGCCTGGCAACCGTTTTGCAATCGCGTTGAACTTAGAACGTGATTCTGTCGGTGCCGTAGTAATGGGCCCTTATGCCACTTTGGCAGAAGGCGACAAAGTTAAAACAACAGGCCGTATTTTGGAAGTACCTGTTGGCCGTGGTCTATTAGGCCGCGTAGTCAACACGCTAGGTGAACCAATTGACGGTAAAGGACCTATCGATAGCGATGGTTTCTCTCCTGTTGAAGTAATTGCACCTGGTGTAATTGAGCGTAAATCAGTAGATCAGCCAGTGCAAACTGGTTATAAAGCTGTTGACTCTATGATCCCAATCGGTCGTGGACAACGTGAATTGATCATTGGTGACCGCCAGATCGGTAAAACCGCTCTAGCGATTGACGCGATTATCAACCAAAAAGATTCTGGCATTAAGTGTGTATACGTAGCGGTAGGCCAAAAGGCTTCTACCATCGCTAACGTGGTACGCAAGCTAGAAGAGCACGGCGCTTTGGCGAACACCATTGTTGTTGTTGCGACAGCTTCTGAAGCTGCTGCACTACAATACTTGGCTCCATACTCTGGTTGTACAATGGGTGAATACTTCCGCGACCGCGGTGAAGACTCACTAATCGTATATGATGATTTGTCTAAGCAAGCAGTTGCTTACCGTCAAATTTCATTGCTTCTTAAGCGTCCACCAGGACGTGAAGCATACCCAGGTGATGTATTCTATCTTCACTCTCGTCTGTTGGAACGTGCTTCACGTGTTAACGCCGAGTATGTTGAGAAGTTCACTAAAGGTGAAGTTAAAGGCCAAACTGGTTCTTTGACTGCTCTACCAATTATTGAAACTCAAGCTGGTGACGTTTCTGCATTCGTACCGACTAACGTAATTTCGATTACCGATGGTCAGATCTTCCTTGAAACAGACCTATTTAACTCTGGCTTACGTCCAGCTGTTAACCCTGGTATCTCAGTTTCTCGTGTTGGTGGTGCAGCGCAGACTAAGATCATCAAGAAACTGTCTGGTGGTATCCGTACCGCACTTGCACAGTATCGAGAGCTTGCAGCGTTCTCACAGTTTGCATCTGACTTAGATGATGCAACTCGTGCTCAGCTTGAGCATGGTGAGCGTGTTACCGAACTAATGAAGCAAAAGCAATATGCTCCAATGAGTATCGCTGATCAGTCTGTGTCTATTTTCGCAGCTGAAAAAGGTTACTTGAAGAGCGTTGAGCTAAGCAAAGTTGGTAACTTCGAAGCGTCTCTGCTCTCTTTCATGAACAGTGAACATGCTGACCTAATGAAGACCATCAACGATACTGGCGATTATAACGCTGACATCGAAGGTGAGTTGAAGGCTAGCTTGGACAAGTTCGTAGAAACCCAAACCTGGTAAATTTTAGAGGTGCCTCTGGCACCTCAGGTCCAGAATTGGAGAGTAAAGATGGCCAACGCTAAAGAGATTAAAACCAAGATCGCGAGTGTTCAAAACACTCAGAAGATCACGTCTGCAATGGAAATGGTTGCCGCGAGCAAAATGCGTAAAGCACAAGATCGCATGGCAGCTAGTCGTCCATATGCAGAAAATATGCGTAAGGTGATCGGTCACGTGGCGCAAGGTTCTCTCGAATATAAGCATCCATATTTGGAAGTGCGAGAAGCTAAGCGTGTTGGTTACATTGTTGTGTCAACCGACCGTGGTCTTTGTGGTGGTCTGAACGTCAACCTTTTCAAGAAGGTTGTCGCAGACGTGAAGAAACAGCGTGAAGCTGGTGCAGAAGTTGAATTCTGTACAATTGGTGCACGTAGTGCCCAGTTCTTCAATAGCTTTGGCGGACAAGTATCTGCTTCTGCTTCAGGTTTAGGCGATGCTCCAAAGCTAGCCGACTTGATCGGAACTGTACGTGTGATGCTAGAAGCATACAACGAAGGCAAGCTGGACCGTTTGTACGTAGTATTTAACAAGTTTGTAAATACTATGACTCAAACCCCGGTGATCGAGCAGCTGCTACCTTTGCCTAAGTCAGAAGAAGATGAGTTTACTCATCAGTGGGATTACATCTACGAGCCAGATCCAAAGTTATTGTTAGATACTTTGTTGGTTCGCTTTGTGGAATCTCAAGTTTATCAAGGTGTTGTTGAAAACATCGCATCTGAGCAAGCAGCCCGTATGGTTGCTATGAAAGCTGCGACAGACAACGCTGGTGAACTTATCGGTGACTTGCAGTTGGTCTATAACAAAGCCCGTCAGGCTGCGATTACGCAAGAACTTTCGGAAATTGTTTCAGGTGCTGCCGCCGTTTAGGCTAGGTAACGAATACAAGTTTTAGAGGATTAATCATGAGCACAGGTACTGTTGTCCAAGTAATTGGCGCGGTTGTGGACGTAGAGTTTCCACATGATGCCGTACCTCAGGTATATGACGCTCTAGAGATCAAAAGTGAAGGCTTGGTGCTGGAAGTTCAGCAGCAACTTGGTGGTGGTGTAGTTCGTACCATCGCTATGGGTTCTTCAGATGGTCTGCGTCGTGGCCTAGAGGTTGTAAACTCTGGTTCACCAATTACTGTTCCGGTTGGGTCTGCGACCCTAGGCCGTATTATGAACGTATTGGGTGAGCCTGTTGATGAAGCGGGCCCTATCGGTGAAGAAGATCGCTATGTGATCCACCGTGAAGCTCCTTCATACGAAGATCAGTCAAACACAACTGAACTTTTAGAGACTGGTATCAAGGTTATCGACCTTGTATGTCCATTCGCTAAGGGTGGTAAAGTTGGTCTGTTTGGTGGTGCTGGTGTTGGTAAGACCGTTAACATGATGGAACTTATTAACAACATCGCTAAAGCACACTCAGGTTTATCAGTTTTCGCTGGTGTAGGTGAGCGTACTCGTGAGGGTAACGACTTCTACTACGAGATGGAAGATTCTGGCGTTCTAGATAAAGTGGCCATGGTATATGGTCAGATGAACGAGCCTCCAGGAAACCGTCTACGTGTGGCACTGACTGGTCTAACTATGGCTGAGAAGTTCCGTGACGAAGGTAAAGACGTTCTTTTCTTCGTAGATAACATCTATCGTTACACCTTGGCGGGTACTGAAGTATCTGCACTGCTAGGCCGTATGCCATCAGCAGTAGGTTACCAGCCAACATTGGCTGAAGAGATGGGGGTTCTTCAGGAGCGTATTACATCGACTAAGACAGGGTCTATTACTTCTGTTCAAGCCGTATACGTACCTGCGGATGACTTAACGGATCCATCACCAGCTACAACCTTCGCTCACTTAGATGCGACTGTTGTATTGTCTCGTAACATTGCTTCGCTAGGTATTTACCCAGCGGTTGACCCATTGGATTCGACTTCACGTCAGCTAGATCCACAGGTTGTTGGCCAAGAGCATTACGATGTTGCTAACGGTGTTCAAACCGTACTTCAGCGCTACAAAGAGCTGAAAGATATCATTGCGATCCTAGGTATGGATGAATTATCTGATGAAGATAAGACAACTGTATTCCGTGCTCGTAAGATTGAAAAATATCTTTCACAGCCATTCTTCGTAGCAGAAGTATTCACCGGTTCTCCAGGTAAGTACGTTTCTCTTAAAGACACAATTCGTGGCTTCAAGGGCATTCTAGATGGTGAGTTCGATCACCTTCCAGAGCAAGCGTTCTACATGGTTGGTTCAATCGACGAAGCCGTTGAGAAAGCTAACAAAAAATAACTAAATCTTTGATTTAGTTTAAGGAGAACGGATGGCAGCCATGACAGTACAGCTTGATATGGTAAGTGCAGAGAATCATATCTTTTCTGGTCGCGTAGCTCAGCTACAAGTATCAGGAACAGAGGGTGAGTTAGGTATTATGCCTGGTCACGCGGCTCTGCTTACAAGTATCAAGCCTGGCATGGCGCGCATCGTCAAGCAAGATGGAAGCGAAGAAGTGTTTTACCTTTCGGGTGGTATCCTGGAAGTACAACCTTCTTCAATTTCAGTATTGGCTGACGTCGTTATGCGTGCCGATGAGATTGACGAGCAAGCAGCTGCAGAAGCTAAGAGCCGTGCCGAAGCCTCAATGGCCGGTGCTGGTGCTGACTTCAACTATGCAGCAGCAGCGGTTGAGCTAGCTCAAGCAGTTGCTCAGCTACGCGTTGTCGAGACCATCAAGAAGAACATTGCCAGATAAGGTTATTGTTTGATGAAAAAAAGCGCCCTAGGGCGCTTTTTTTGTTTTAAAGAAGGTTAAAAGCAGGTTCTAGGAAAAGCCAAGAAAGGTCCTAGGTGCTAGGAAAAGCAAAGACGAACGGCCTGCGGCCTAGGGAACGTGACAGGGTCACTTACGGAAAAAACGCAAGAATTTGATTTGTAGGCCGGGCTTTAGCCCGTCAATTAAAGTGAATTAACGTTTGTTGGAAAAGTAGAGAAATATTAATAATATCAATCCGTATAGGAGCCAGATGCTAGAATTAGATAGATAAAACTCGACTCTGGTCTATCAAAAATGACGGCATAAATGCCGACCTACAATTTATGAGGTTTCTGCTTTTCCGTCTTAGTTCTAATTCAGTTTCAGCCGTCTCAGCCTATCCCCACCCCGTCTTTGCTAATATCTAGATTTATCTTTGAACGTGATCTAAGTAAGACCCCTTGGCTCATTTGAGTGTTACCCTCCGGCATTCATTTATGCCAGAGATTCCCCTATGCAACACGTACTGATAATCGTGAATGACGCGCCTTATGGCTCAGAAAAGCTGTTTAATGCACTTCGTTTAGCCATACAACTCAATGAACAAGATTACTCACCGGTCAGGGTTAGTTTGTTTTTGTTATCTGATGCGATAACAGCAGTATTACCTAAGCAACACCCTGTCGAGGGTTATAGTATTCAACAGATGTTAGAGATTGCAATTGCGCAGAAAACCCAAGTGAAGTTCTGCGGCTCATGTATGCATGCTCGTGGCTTAACTGATCTGACGGTGATAGACGGTTGTGAAATCGCGACTATGGATGACCTTGCGCAGTGGGTGCTGGTTGCCGATAAAACCATTACCTTCTAATAAAGTGCAGTGAGTCGCTTTTAATCACTGTATAGCTTAAAATCGGTAATTATTAAAGACCTTATTTTTAGCTTAACTATTCGCTAGCTCAAGCATTAGCTCAAGGATATAAACCAATGGCACTGAATGTAGTGATTTTGGCCGCAGGCAAGGGAACTCGCATGCGCTCAGATCTTCCAAAAGTTCTTCACCCTATCGCCCATAAAAGCATGGTGCAGCACGTTATCGATACAGCGCATCAAGTCGGTAGTGACGCTATTCAGTTAGTTTATGGTTATGGGGCTGAGCAGCTACAAACAAGATTGGGTGAACAGCAACTTAATTGGGTGCTACAAGCAGAGCAGTTAGGTACAGGTCATGCGGTAGCGCAAGCCAATGACAACATTGCTGACGATGATACTGTATTGATCCTTTATGGTGATGTGCCATTAATCCAAGCGGCTACGCTTGAGTCTTTATTAGCAGCTCGTGAAGTAAACGGCTTAGCTATTTTAACTGTAAACCTACCTAACCCGGCTGGTTACGGCCGCATTGTGCGCGAGCAAGGTAACGTTGTTGGTATTGTTGAGCAAAAAGATGCCAACGCTGAGCAACTTGCAATTAATGAGATTAATACCGGTATTATGGCGGCACCTGGTAAGCAATTAAAAGCTTGGTTAGGTCAATTGTCATCAGATAATGCACAAGGTGAGTATTACTTAACTGATATCGTTGCTATGGCACATCGAGATGGTGTGGCTATTACCACTGCACAGCCTGAGTCGGCAATTGAAGTTGAAGGGGCTAACAACCGTGTACAGCTTGCGCAGTTAGAGCGTGCTTACCAAGTGCGAGCGGCTGAAAAGCTGATGCTCGAAGGTGCGAACCTGCGCGATCCTGCACGTATCGATATCCGCGGTGACGTCACTGTAGGTATGGACGTGATGATCGACGTAAACGTGATTATCGAAGGTACAGTAACAATCGGTAATAACGTCACTATTGGCGCGGGCGCGATACTTGTTGATTGTGACATCGCTGATAACGCAGTAATTAAGCCATATTCGATTATTGAAAGCGCTAAAGTCGGTGTCTCGGCTAGTGCTGGTCCATTTGCGCGTTTACGCCCAGGTGCTGAGCTTAAAGAAGATGCGCATATTGGCAACTTTGTTGAAATGAAGAAAGCGGTACTAGGTAAGGGCTCAAAAGCGGGTCATTTAGCCTATATTGGCGATGCGACAATCGGTAGCGGTGTCAATATTGGTGCAGGTACTATTACTTGTAACTACGATGGTGCCAATAAGTTCCAAACCATTATTGAAGATAACGTATTCGTTGGTAGTGATACACAATTAGTGGCGCCAGTTACTATTGGTAAAGGCGCTACACTAGGCGCGGGTTCAACTATTACCAAAGATGTGGCTGCAGATGAGCTAGTCATTACTCGTGTTAAGCAACGTCATTTAACTGGTTGGGCAAGACCTGTTAAATTGAAAAAATAATTAAAAATGACCTAGAAAAGGCGACCGTTTGGTCGCTTTTTTTGTTTTAAATCTGAGCGGTAAAACTAAGGGGAGCTTGAGAGTTACGTGACACAATTGATGATACACATTGATTCATTTGTGGTTGCTGATGTTGCTTTTCTCGGGTTTATTAGAGGTGCGTCACTGCCTACTGTAAAGAACTGTAAAGAAGCTTAAATAAAAATAGTTCTCATTTATATTGCGACTCAAATATTACATTCATGTTTCATTGTTGGGGTTGGATATGTCTGTTGGGACGTCATTTAAGTTTTCTCGCGTAGGATTAGCAATTGTTGCTGCACTAGCTTCATCATCTGTTTTAGCTGAAGAAGCTGCAACAGAATCTCAGGTTACAGTTGATAGCAATATTGAACGTATCGTGGTGACAGGTCGTAGCTTTAACGACTATAAAGTAGGTTCATCATCTGGTGCTATGCGCGGTGACATCGATATTATGGACACGCCACAGTCTGTAACCGTTATCCCAGACTTTGTTACTGATGAGCAGTTGGCAAGAAATCTTTCAGAGGTTCTTTCAAATGACTCTTCTGTTACAGCTGGTAGCGAGAAATGGAATCGCCAACAGTTTTCAATTCGTGGTTTTGCGTTAGATTCTGGCAATGGATTCTTAGTGAATGGTCATCAACACTGGTCTCACTACATTCAACCTATTGAAATTTTAGAGCAAGTCGAAGTTCTTAAAGGACCCTCTTCTATGCTTTATGGTCAGTCTGGTCCTGGTGGCTTAGTTAATATGGTCACTAAGAAGCCTACTTACGATAGCGTTTTCAATCTAGGCTTTGATACTGATGAATATGGTTCTACTCGTTTTCAAATGGATGCTGGCGGAGCAGTAAACGAAGCTGAAACCGTACGTTACCGTTCAGTTTTAGTTAAGGAAGATACTACTTATTCAACAGAGTATTATAACGGTGAAAACAAAGAGCGTGACCGTTTGCTTGCCTATGTAGCATTAGACTTTGATCTGTCTGATGATGTAATGCTTTCTGTTAAATACGATACTACTGAAGATAAAGCAGGTTTAGATTCTGGTGCATGGTTATATAAATCAGGTGACAAGATTGGCGAAGTAATCGGTGAAGACGATAAAATTTGGGAATTACCATGGGCATTTATCGATATCAGTGTTCAAAATGTAGGTGCAGACCTCGTTTGGCAGATGACTGATGATTGGCAAATGAAGACAGGTTATAACCACCAGCAATACGAACGTCGTCGTTTTGGTTCATCACCTAGCTATACAGAAACACCAGAAGATGGTTATAACGTTAAGCCTTTTGATCGTCATGACGACTGGCAATACAAAACAGCCTATATGGATTTTACCGGTAACTTCTACACTGGCGATTTCGAACATCAAATGCTTATTGGTGGTAACTTCTTAGATTATTATTACCAACAGCAGGCGGAATACTCGAAAGATCCAATAACCGTTTTGCCCGGTCAAGTTATTGACCCAAATGTTAATTATTTAAATGCTGATCCAAAAGATCCTAGTGAGTATTACCACTATGGTTTCTACTTCCAAGATTTAGTTACTTTGACTGATAACTGGAAAGTATTGGCTGGCGTGCGTTATGACGAGCAGAAAAAAGATGGTGAAGGCAATAATGCTTATGCTGTATCACCAAAGTTTGGTGTAATTTTTGAGCCAACAGATTACGGTAGTGTTTATGTTAACTACTCAAAAAGTTTTACCCCAAAAAGTTCAGTACAAGAGTCAGCTGATAAGCCTGATGCAAATGATGGTTTAAACTTAAAACCAGAATATGGAACTCAATACGAGATTGGTACTAAATGGGAGCTGTATGATGGTGGTCTACTGTTAACTGCAGCTGTATTTGATATTAATGTTGAAAACCGTGTTGTTGTGCAAAAGTTTGATACTCCTGATGAGAATGGTAATACTCAAATTACAACTCAGGATGGTGAGCAAAACCATAGAGGCTTTGAAATGGGTGCCCAAGGCCAAGTGAGTGACTCTTGGTTTGTAACTGGTTCAATGATGTATTTAGATGCTAAGTATAAGAATGACCCAGTACTTGATGGTAAAACACCAATCGATGCTCCTGAACTATCAGCTAACATCTGGACTCGTTACGAGGTGACTGAAGAGTTGGCAATGAACTTTGGTGCTGTTTATGTTGGTGAGCGTTATGCGGACCAAAATAATACAATCACAAAGGATGGTTATGTGCGTTTTGACCTTGGTGCAGCGTACACTTGGGATATGAATGGCACAGAAATGAATGTGCGCATGAATGTTAAGAACTTATTTGATACAGACTACCTTGATGGTGGTGAGTATGATGAAGTTACAATCGGTGAAGGACGCAATATTAGCTTAGCTTTTGAAGCTAAGTTCTAAACCTTAGCCTTAACGCTTAATCGTAAAAGCCTCAACCTTTGGTTGGGGCTTTTTTGTGTCTGAACGTTGGCTTTTTACTTTTGAATAGCATCAAAACTGGCAATTAAGTTTCGTTTCTCTATAATGTATCTTTCGAATCGAAACTTAACGAAAGATTTTATGAATAAACGAAACACTCAACAACGACGTCACAGCATTATTAGCCTGCTTAATCAGCAAGGCGAAGTGAGTGTTGAAGAGTTATCTCTCCGTTTTGAAACTTCTGAAGTCACTATTCGCAAAGATCTCGCTACGCTGGAAAAAACCGGCCTGCTGCTGCGTCGTTATGGTGGAGCTGTAGCTGTGCCTGATGAAGTTACTCAGCAGTTTTCTGCCAAGGTTGCGCCTAATAAGCTATCTATCGCTAAAGCCGCTGCTGAGCTGATTAAAGATCACAACCGTATCATTATCGATAGTGGCAGTACCACATCGGGTCTAATTGGTGAGCTGAATAATAAACGTGGCTTGCTAGTGATGACCAACTCATTGGCATTGGCTAATTCGATTCACGAGCTTGAAAACGAGCCAACGCTATTAATGACTGGCGGTACTTGGGATCCTCACTCTGAGTCTTTCCAAGGGCAAATAGCCGAGCAAGTACTGCGATCATATAACTTCGATCAATTATTTATCGGTGCTGATGGTATAGACCTTGAGCGCGGTACAACTACCTTTAATGAGCTTACAGGCTTAAGCAAGGTAATGGCAGAGGTGTCGCGTGAAGTGGTCGTTATGCTTGAATCAGAAAAGCTTGGCCGTCGTATACCTAACCTTGAGCTGCCTTGGAGCAAGGTTAGTGTGTTGGTTACCGACGATAGATTACCAAGCGAAGCGCTAGACAGTATTACTCAACATGGGGTGCGCGTCATTCTCGCACCTTATGCCGGATAACTCTTAAGAGCTGATCCAAATTAAATTCAAATATTAACTTCAATTTTATCTCTCGTATCGAGAGTCTAGGTATTAAATATGTGTGGAATCGTAGGTGCAGTAGCACAAAGGGATGTGGCTGAAATTCTTGTTGAAGGACTAAGACGTTTAGAATACCGCGGTTATGACTCTGCTGGTGTTGCAGTTCTTAATGGTGGTGAGTTAAATCGCACTCGTCGCGTTGGCAAAGTACAAGAGTTATCTGCTGCGCTAGAAGCGGCTCCACTAGCTGGTGGTACAGGTATCGCTCACACTCGCTGGGCTACTCATGGTGAGCCAAGCGAGCGTAATGCTCACCCTCACCTATCTGAAGGTGATATAGCTGTTGTACATAACGGTATTATTGAAAACCACAATAAATTACGCGATATGCTAAAAGGCATAGGTTATACCTTTGCTTCAGATACTGACACAGAAGTGATTTGTCACTTAGTACACCACGAGTTAAAAACACACGACACACTGCTTGCAGCAGTTCAAGCAACAGTTAAGCAGCTTGAAGGTGCATACGGCACTGTAGTTATCGACCGCACTGACAGCGAGCGTATGATTGTAGCTCGCTCTGGTAGCCCACTGGTTATCGGTTTTGGTCTTGGTGAAAACTTCGTTGCTTCTGATCAACTTGCATTATTACCAGTAACTCGTTCATTCGCTTTCTTAGAAGAAGGTGATGTGGCAGAAGTGACTCGCCGTGAAGTCAACATTTTTGACATTGATGGCAATGCCGTTGAGCGTGAAGTTAAAGAATCTGAAGTCACTCATGACGCTGGTGATAAAGGTGAATACCGTCACTATATGCTAAAAGAGATCTACGAGCAGCCAACAGCTATCGCTCGCACGCTTGAAGGCCGTATTGCTGGTGGCAAGGTGCTTGATACTGCATTTGGCGACAATGCTGCCGAATTCTTAAAAGATATCAAACACGTGCAGATCATTGCTTGTGGTACTAGCTACCATGCAGGTATGGCAGCGCGTTACTGGCTAGAAGATTGGGCTGGTGTATCGTGTAACGTTGAAATCGCGTCTGAGTTCCGTTACCGCAAGTCGCACTTATTCCCAAATAGCTTGTTAGTAACGATTTCACAGTCTGGTGAAACCGCTGACACGTTAGCAGCTATGCGTTTAGCGAAAGAGATGGGCTACAAAGCTACGCTGACAATTTGTAATGCGCCAGGTTCGTCGCTAGTGCGCGAATCAGATATGGCTTACATGATGAAAGCGGGCGCAGAGATCGGTGTTGCATCAACTAAAGCCTTTACTGTGCAGCTAGCAGGTTTATTAATGCTGACGTCGGCTATTGGTCGTTATAATGGTATGTCAGATGAAATGCAGGCTGAAATCAGCCAGAGCCTACTTTCAATGCCAGCGAAAGTTGAGCAAGCACTAGGTTTAGATGATGCGATTGCTGCATTAGCTGAAGATTTTGCCGATAAGCACCATGCACTTTTCTTAGGTCGTGGTGATCAATACCCTATCGCGATGGAAGGTGCGCTTAAGCTTAAAGAGATCTCTTATATTCACGCTGAAGCGTATGCATCGGGTGAATTGAAGCACGGTCCATTAGCACTGATTGATGCTGATATGCCGGTTATCGTGGTTGCACCAAACAACGAACTATTAGAGAAGCTTAAATCTAACGTTGAAGAAGTGCGTGCGCGTGGTGGCTTGATGTATGTATTTGCTGATAAAGATGCTGAGTTTGAGTCTGATTACACGATGAAGGTGATCCCAGTGCCTCATTGTGATGAGTTTATGGCACCACTTATCTACACTATTCCATTACAGCTACTGTCTTACCATGTTGCCTTAATTAAAGGTACAGACGTAGACCAACCACGTAATTTGGCTAAATCGGTTACAGTGGAATAAATATAAATTCTTTATATTTATAAAAAAACGGCTACTTAGGTAGCCGTTTTTATTTATATTACTAAATGGATTATATAAATAACCAATGTAACTATACTTAATTAACTCATAAATCTCATCGAGTTATAAATTAATTAAAGTTAAATATTTACTCTTTACCGTAAACGTTATTTTCTTGCTCTTGAACACGAATAAACGTCGTACGCTTAGTTAATTCTTTTAGCGACGCAGCGCCAACATAAGTACAAGTAGAACGAACGCCACCCATAATATCGTTAATGGTGTTATCTACGCAGCCTTTAAATGGAAGTAGTACTGTTTTACCTTCTGCTGCACGGTACTTAGCAACACCACCAGAGTGTTTGTCCATTGCTGACTGTGAAGACATACCATAGAACTTAACCATGGTCTTGCCATCTTGTTCAATGACTTCTCCGCCGCTCTCTTCGTGGCCAGCTAGCATACCGCCAAGCATGACAAAATCAGCTCCGCCGCCAAAGGCTTTAGCAACGTCACCAGCACAGCTACAACCGCCGTCACCGATGATTTGACCGCCAAGGCCATGGGCTGCGTCAGCACACTCGATAATGGCTGAAAGTTGTGGGTAGCCTACGCCTGTTTTTACGCGGGTAGTACATACAGAACCAGGGCCAATGCCGACTTTTACGATATCTGCACCAGCAATAATCAGTTCTTCAACCATGTCGCCAGTGACTACGTTACCAGCACTAATCACTTTCATCGGGTGTGCTTGTCTGACTTTGCGAACGTAATCAACTAGGTGTTCAGAGTAGCCATTAGCAATATCGATACAGATAAAGTTAAGGTTGTCAGAAAGGGCTAAAATTTCGCTTAACTTAACAAAGTCAGTGTCAGAAGTACCGCTAGAAACCATAACGTGCTGCAGTACATCTGCAGCTTGGCTCGATACAAAATCGCTCCACTGTTCGACACTGTAGTGCTTGTGTACGGCAGTCATTACATTGTGTTTTGCCAAGCTACTAGCCATTTCAAAGCTAGCGACTGAATCCATGTTAGCGGCAATAATCGGTACACCAGTCCATGTTTTACCACTGTGTTTAAAGGTAAATTGGCGATTTAAATCGACTTGAGAACGACTCTTTAACGTTGAACGTTTAGGTCTAATTAATACATCTTTAAAGCCTAACTTTAGATCTTGTTCAATACGCATGGTTTATTCCTTACATGGATTTTGCGCGCAGCAAAACCGCCGATAAAAATTTTTTATCGGGCATTAAATTAATTCCTGAGCTTATTTCAGGCACAAAAAAACCGGAGCGTTTTGGGGCGCTCCGGTTTTAGGCATTATAGGAACAGATTTTTTATAAGCAAGTTCTCAAATTAGAATAGACATTCCTTAAAAAAGGAAGGTTAATATTCTGTTAGTGTTAATGAGTTAATTGATTTGACCTATTAACACTCGCTTATGTTTATATCAGTAACTGTACTGACTTAATCTACTTCTCTGCTGCTCCTTTCTCTTTAGAGAGTTTTATGTCGAAATTATCTAATAGTAACAGGGTGTCTGCTATGGCTGATTTTAGTTTTGCTGCTGGTGGGGAACTGAGCTTTTTAGCTTGCTTTAACGATTCTCGGCGGGTAACAAATTCGAGCATGGTTTCGAGGTTTTCAGGACAATCAATATCAATGGGTGGCAGTTTCTTTGCCGATGCATTGTTATAGATTTCAAACTCTTTTACTAAGTGTGCTTGAGCTTCTCTAATTCTTTCCATATAGGCGCGCCTCTTTATTCACTAAACCTATTATCCGAAGCTATCTTAATTATGCAGCTTTAACAAGTTGACTCGGTTAAGTTAACGCTATTGGGCTAGCTATCTATTGTTATCTGCTACTTTCCTATTAGGTTCGGCAGAGTTTAGTCTTTGAAAAAGATTGTTTTTTATTTTTTCAATAGGTGAAAATATACCTATTTAAGTATAGCGCAGTTAACAAAAAACGCGCTTACCAAGTGGTAAGTGCGTTTCTAGTGGACTTAGCTGCAAAGGTTAACCAAATTCACCACTTACATAACCTCGGGTGCGCTGGTCGACAGGTTGGTTGAAGATCTGCGTCGTTTCGCCATGTTCAACCAATTCACCCATCCAGAAAAATGCGGTCTTATCTGAGATACGCTTAGCTTGGTTCATAGAGTGAGTCACAATAACAATAGTGAACTGTTTACGTAGTTCATCCATCAGAGCCTCAATTTTATGGGTCGCAATAGGGTCGAGTGCGCTGGTGGGCTCGTCCATTAAAATGACTTCCGGCTTCATTGCTATGGTGCGCGCAATGCAAAGGCGTTGCTGCTGGCCGCCCGATAATCCAAATGCTGGAGTATTAAGTCTTTCTTTTACTTCATCCCACAGAGCTGCGCTACGCAATGATTCTTCCACTGCTGCATCGAGGACCTGTTTATCTTTAATACCTTGGGCTTTTAAACCAAAGGCAACGTTCTCATAGATGCTCATAGGGAAAGGATTTGGCTTTTGAAACACCATACCTACGCGCATTCTTAGATGCTTTACGTCGACATCTTGATAGATGTTGTTACCTTCAAACATCACGTCGCCATTGATCTTCACTCCTGACACTAAATCATTCATACGATTCAATGTGCGTAATAACGTTGACTTGCCACAGCCAGATGGACCAATCAGCGCCGTTACTTGGCGAGCTGGAATGGTTAAGCAGATATCTTTTAGCGCATGGTTGTCGCCGTAAAATAGGTTTAAGTTGTTCACTTCTAGCTTATTCATGGAGATAACCTTACTTAGATGATTTATTTAAACGTGAGGCAATCACTTTGGTTGCCATGTTTAATACAAGTACTAATACAATGAGTACTGTTGCGGTTGCGTAAGCTTGATCCCATTCGTGTTGGGTAAACAGCTCTTGGGTTAGTTTGTATAGGTGTACAGTTAGCGTGCGGCCAGATTCTAGTACCGACTCAGGGATTTGAGTAACCATACCTGCTGTTAAGAATACTGGTGCTGATTCACCAATTACGCGGCCAGTACTTAAGATAATTGAGGTCACAATGCCTGGCAGAGCACTAGGTAGGACTAAACGACAGATGGTATAGATTTTAGAGCTACCTAATGCGTAACCGCCTTCGCGATAGCTCATAGGTACAGATAGTAAGGCTTCTTCTGTCGTGCGAATTATCACTGGCAAGATAAGCATTGCTAGTGTTAGTGCGCCAGATAGAATTGAAAAGCCTAAACCTAGAGTGGTGACAAAGAACGTCATACCAAACAGGCCGTAAACAATAGATGGAATGCCTGCGAGTGACTCGGTGCAAAAACGGATAACTTTAACCACTTGGCTGCCTGGGGCTGCGTATTCAGTCAGGTAAATCGCCGTCATAATGCCGATTGGAGCGGCAAAGGCGAGTGATAAGCCCACCATATACACGGTCGAGACTATCATTGCCCAAATACCCGATGCTTCACCTATGCGGGTATAAGCGCCAGTAATAAACTCCCAGCTTACATGGGCTAGGCCGTTACTTAAGATGTGCCATACCACCCAAAGTAAAAATAGTAGAGTGGTTGCTGCTGCGCCCCATATGGCGGCGAGTAGCAATTTATCTTGATTATCTCGTGAAAGTTTTAGCATTAGTGAGCTCGCTTTCTATTTAGATAAAGTAGTGAACCGTTAAGGATGACAATAAAGGCGAGTAGCACAATGCCTGTAGAGTAAAGCGCGCTTGCATGAATCCCAGTAGCGTATGACATCTCCATCGCAATATTGGCAGTTAGGGTTCTAGCGGGTTCTAATATTGACCCTGGCATAGCTGGGGCGTTGCCCATCACCATAATAATCGCCATGGTCTCGCCCACCGCTCGGGCTACACCAAGTGCGATACCTGTGTATATGCCGCTTCTTGCTGCAGGAATAAGCACTTTAAAGATGCTGTAAATGTGTGAAGCACCTAAAGCCAGTGCACCTTCTTTATATGTTGGTGGCAATGCTCTAAGAGAGGTTTCTGAAATAGTAATCACTGTTGGTAAAATCATTATGGCTAGCACGATGATTCCAGCCAATATGGTGTTACCTGCGGGGATGTTAAATAGGGTTTCAATGGCTGGAACGATAATGACTAGACCAAAAAAACCATAAACTACAGACGGAATGCCGGCGAGTAGTTCAACCGCTGGACGAATGATATTAGCCAGCCAGTTTGGAGCCAGTTCAGCAAGAAACACAGCAGTAAGGATCGCGATAGGCACACCAATGATGACCGCACCAGCTGTTGAAATTAATGATGCCACCATCATAGGTAGTAGGCCGAATAATGCAGGCGGTAACCAGTCTTTACCTAATAGCATTTCTGACACACCCGCTTCTTTAAAGGCGGGTAGACCTTCACTAAAAACAAACCATCCAATGGTCGCAACTGAAAGTACGCCCACCATGGCGCTACATAAGAAAAGTAGATGAAAACTCATCTCTTTCCAGTCATAGGACTTAGCGGGGGCAAGCTGCAATCCTTGAGGTTGGGCTTTACTGGCTGTCGTCATGATTTACCTATACATCTATTTAAAACTGAATTAATTGATACAGAGGAACCGTAGTTCCTCTGTATTTTTTGAATTAATTAATACGGATATAACCTTCTTCAGCAACAATGTTCTGCCCATCTTCAGAGAGGATGTATTCAATGAAGCTATTGGCGTTATCTGGTGCATTTTTATCAATCAACACAATAAATGGACGCGCAATTTGGTAGTCGCCAGTGGCGATGTTGGCATCTGTCGCCTCTACACCGTTTACATCAATAGCGCGTAAGCTATTATCGACACTGCCTAAAGAGATATAACCAATGGCATAAGGGTTGTTTGCGACGATGGTCTTGATCATACCGTTGCCATTACCCACCTGAGCGGTTGGTGAGATAGCGGTAACCTTGTGGCCGTTGATGGTGCGTTGTAGTTTCATGATTTCTTCAAATGCACCGCGAGTGCCAGAACCATTTTCACGAGTGACCACTACGATAGGGCGAGCTTCGCCACCTACTTCGCTCCAGTTTTTAATCTCACCGCGGTAAATCTTAGAGATCTGCTCTTGGGTTAGATTTTTTACTGGGTTGGCATTGTTTACTGCTGCGGCAATACCGTCACGAGCGATAACAATCTCTTTGGTGTCGCTATTTAACTCATTGTCTTTTACGTTACGTGATGACATACCAATCATGCTGGTGCCATCTTTCGCTGCTCTGATCCCGGCTGATGAGCCAGTACTTTGCACTTCAACACTGGTTTGAGTGTTGTTTTGATAATTCTCTGCTAGCACTTCCATTACGTGGGCCACAGATGTTGAACCTGATACTGTTACTGTGCTTGCCTGAGCAAGTGGTGCTGTCATTAGACCTACTGCAGTTAACAAGCCAAATACTTTTTTCATTACGATTTCCACTCTTATTGTTTGGTCGCTTAGATACGAGTTATTTACAAAACCAAGTTAGTGCCTCACTGGAGGCAAGCGCATTAAGACAGAGTTATATGACAGTTATGTGACTACTAATCTGAGTGACTCCCATAGAGAAGCTGACTAATTGTTTATTAGTTTTCTCTGTTTTAATCGAGCTAATGGTTTTTTGTTACATGAACAAAATTTCAGGTAGAAATTATTAACTGATATGGGATGTTGTCGGAGTGAGCTACAGCAGGGATTTACAGGGGAATCTTGCGATATAGAGTATGTCGAGCAGAGTCTAAGTT
This sequence comes from Shewanella sairae, assembly GCF_023283535.1. Classification (GTDB taxonomy): domain Bacteria; phylum Pseudomonadota; class Gammaproteobacteria; order Enterobacterales; family Shewanellaceae; genus Shewanella; species Shewanella sairae. The sequence continues at coordinate 27,395 of NZ_JAKILT010000059.1, forward strand.
CACTTCGGATTAAGCTAAATTTAACAATCGGCGAGACTAAATATGTTATGTTTCGGTTATTAGAACGCAGGATAAATTTATTATTAAACTTTTATGACAATATGTGTTTGCCACATATTTGTACTAATCATCAGTAACAATAATAGATGTATTCAAACAAATCTCGTTTTATTACGGCTATCCTCAATGCGTAAGCATGACTTAATCTTACTTAAATACTAAATAAAGGTGCTTTTATGACGACTGAAATGGTCATGATTGGTATGTCTATTCTGGTCTTAGTTGGCATTTTGCTGCACCACCCTTCCCGAACCTTAGGTATCCCCTCGTTACTGATCTTTATGGGGGTAGGACTCATGCTGGGTAATGGTGAGTTTAACTTCGTCTATGATGATTTAGATAAAACCGCATGGATAGGTGGGTTAGCGCTAAACATGATTGTGTTTGTCGGCGGTATTAATACCTCAACCGATAAAATTAAAGTCGCTTATAAAGAAGGTGGTGTGCTGGCTTCATTTGGAGTGTTGTTTACCACGCTGTTTTTTGCCGTCATTCTATATTGGTTGTTGGACTTTAATTTTGTTACCTGTCTTTTATTTGCAGCCATTGTTTCATCAACTGATGCTGCCGCTGTTTTTTCAATTCTGGAATCTAAAAAGCTTAAGCTAAAAGAGCAAACCGATACCGTATTAGAGTTTGAATCGGCTACTAACGACCCAGTGGCGATGTTATTAGTGATCTTCTTAACCGATATGGCGCTTTCCAGCAGTAAGAGTGTGGTGCCTGCTGAAATAGCTATCGAATTAGTGACCCAAATTGGTGTGGCTATGGTAGTCGGTTGGTTGGTGGCTAAAGCAGCCGTATCACTACTTAATCGCATTCACCTGTCTGAGTTTGGTCTTATTCCGGTATTTGTTTTAGCCAGCTTTGTCGTGGCTACGTATGGTGCTGAAATGCTTGGCGGTAATATTTTATTGGCGTCTTATATTGCAGGTGTGGTGATAGGTAACGGTATTAAGCGAGGCCAAGCGGTTAATCAGCACTTTTTTAATAGCTTATCTTGGCTGGCTCAAGCATTGATGTTTATTGTGCTCGGCCTACAAATTTTTCCGCAGTCATTGGCCGCTGTATTTGTCAGTTCATTAGCTCCTGCACTATTACTTATGCTGGTGGCCCGTCCATTGGCAGTACAGCTGTGTTACCTGCCATTTGTTAAAGCCAGCTGGAAGAAGCGTTTATTTATCTCTGCGATTGGATTAAAAGGCGCAACACCGATTGTATTTGCACTGATCCCTGCTGCCGCTGGCGTACCTGGCTCGCTGGACATTGTGCATATGGTGTTCTTTATTGTTTTGTTTTCGGTGTTTATTCAAGGTGGGGCAATTGCTCCACTGGCGAATAAACTCGGCTTAAATAATCAAGATAAGCATTAAGCCGACACCGCCTGCATAGCATTTTTAGATTCAATGCCTTTCCATACTTTTTCATGGAAGTAAAACACGACAGTATTAACTGCGGGTTCGATTAAGGCGACTGCGCCACCAATAACAACGCTTCCGGTTAATAGGTAAGTAATTGTGAAAGCTACGCTAAAGTGCAAAATGGCAAAGGTCATGGTCTTAATCATAATAAGTGCTCCTATTTAAGTTGTCTTAAATGATAATGGTTATCATTTGCAATTAAAAGAGGCTTATATAGATTAGTTTGATAGGATTTGTAGATTGGAAATAAGCTTTGGTTATAAACCCATCAATATACTCAACGTATTGATGGGTTTACATTAACTAGCAGGCTAACGTAAATTAGTAATGCCAAGGGAATGAAGAGAAGTCTTGGTCGCGCTTTTCTAAGAAAGCATCACGGCCTTCGCGAGCTTCTTCAGTACCATAAGCCAAGCGCGTTGCTTCACCTGCAAATAACTGCTGCCCAACAAGACCATCATCCGGCAAGTTAAAGCCATACTTCAACATACGCATTGCCGTAGGTGACTTAGAGTTAATTTCTTTAGCCCACTTTAATGCTTCAACCTCTAATTCTTGATGCGGGATAGCGCGGTTAACCATGCCCATTTCAAAGGCTTCTTCGGCTGTGTAGTTAAAACCTAAGAAGAAGATTTCACGCGCGCGTTTCTGACCAATCATCTTCGCTAAGTATGCGCTGCCATAACCTGAGTCAAAGCTGCCTACATCTGGATCTGTTTGCTTAAATACCGCGTGTTCTTTGGACGCAAGGGTTAAATCACAAACCACATGTAAACTATGGCCACCGCCTACTGCCCAGCCCGGAACCACTGCAATAACTACTTTTGGCATAAAGCGGATTAAGCGTTGTACTTCTAAGATATGTAAACGTCCCATACGCGCAACATCGGGGGTACCTTCTTCTGCACCTTCATATTTGTAGCCATCTTTGCCGCGAATACGTTGGTCACCGCCAGCGCTGAAAGACCATTGGCCTTTAGCCGAAGGACCATTACCTGTTAAGAGCACACAACCAACGTCTGACCATTGGCGTGCATGGTCAAGCGCGGTATAGAGTTCATCAACAGTTTTAGGGCGAAATGAGTTCAAGCAATCTGGGCGACTAATTGCGATACGCACAGTGCCCTGATCTTTGGCTCTGTGGTAGGTAACATCTTCGAAATCAAATCCAGGAACCACATCCCATAATTCGGGATCAAAAATGTCAGATACTTGTTGTGTCATGAGCCTATAGCCTTTTACTTGGTTGAAATACCGTAATAGCTAAAGGCTAGGCTGAATCAGATCTCAGGTCAATCTAGTTTATAGTTGAATCCACTAACTGAGATCTGCTGCATTATATAGAAAGCAATATTAAAGCTGATCGCAGATATAAGTTTGGTTTTCTTTGCTAAAGACAGAGTGCTTCTGAGCATGACTGCCACAAAAGTCTTGTTTAAACTCACTTAATGTTTGTTTTGATTGGCTGATGGCTTGCAGTGCTTGATTCTCGGTTGCTGAGAGTCGGTCGGCAATATCGCTCTTTAGTATATCGAGCGTATGGTCTACGCGCTGGATTTGGGTGCCAGTCATACTATCAAGTTTGTTCTCTGCTTGTTGAAATATCCCCTCTACTTCAGCAATTGGTTCATCCAAAGTATCCGTTTCGGTATAAAGGTAGTAAAGAATGCCACCGATTATCGCTAATATGATCCAGCCCTTCATCTTTTAGTCCTATCTAGGTGAATAACTTGTAGTATAAGCGTTATAATAAGCTAGTTTTCTAGCAATATTAAAGCTGTAAGGCTGCAAAATGAACGCAGAACAAAATAAAAAAGACTTCTCCAAAGCTGAAAGAATCAAAATCCATCAACCCGATGCTAATAAAGCAGACCGCTTTAATCCGCGTAATCGTATCTATGTAAGAGCGGTTGAAGGCCTGTGGAGCACATTGCGCCGACGCATAGGTTGGATAGCCATGTTGTTCTTTTTGGTTCTGCCGTGGATCCCTTGGGGCGACCGTCAAGCCGTTTGGTTTAATCTTGCTGAACAAAAATTCCATGTCTTTGGCTTAACTATCTGGCCGCAGGATTTAACCTTACTCGCCGCACTATTAATGATTGCAGCCTTTGGCTTATTCTTTATTACCACTTATTTAGGACGAGTGTGGTGTGGTTATACTTGTCCGCAAACGGTGTGGACCTTTATCTTCATTTGGTTTGAAGAGAAGTTAGAAGGGGCCCGCAACAAGCGTATTAAGCTGGACCAAATGCCATGGAGCTTTAATAAACTGTGGCGAAAAACAGCTAAGCATGGTGCGTGGCTATTGGTTTCTTTGCTAACAGCAATGACCTTTGTTTCCTATTTTGTACCAACCAGTGAAGTGTATATAGATGTATTCACACTTAATGCGAGTGGTGCTATCTACTTTTGGGTTATCTTTTTTACCTTTGCTACTTACGGTAATGCAGGTTGGATGCGAGAGATCATGTGTATCCACATGTGCCCTTACGCTCGCTTTCAAGCAGCAATGTTCGATAAGAATACATATATAGTGGGATATGACACAAAGCGTGGCGAAACTCGTGGCCCACGCTCACGTAAAGCAGACCCAAAAGCAATGGGGCTAGGTGACTGTATTGATTGCGACCTATGTGTACAGGTTTGCCCTACAGGGATCGATATTCGTAATGGTTTGCAGTACGAGTGTATTAACTGCGGCGCTTGTATCGATGCATGCGATACAACCATGACACGAATGGGGTATGAAAAAGGTCTAATTAGCTACACCACAGAAAACAAACTCGAAGGGATTAAAGAAAAAGTACTTAGGCCTAAGCTGGTGGGCTACGGCGTGGTCCTTTCGGTGATGATCCTCATCTTTATCTATGCTACTGCGACAATAGCGCCAATCCGTATCGATATCATTCGCGATCGTAACCAGCTATATAGAGAAACCGATGCAGGTTTGATTGAGAACACCTTCACTCTGAAGATCCTCAATAAGACCGACAACACCCATCTATATAATATGAGTGTTGAAGGTTTGCCTAATTATGACTGGATAGGACCGCAGCAAGTCAGTATTAAGGCAGGTGAGGTACTAACCTTACCAATAAGTATCGCTGTAGACCCTGTTGACCTCTCAAGAACCATGACTCACATTAATTTTGAGGTCGAAACAGATGATGGTTTGATAGAAGCTAAGCAAGAGTCGCGCTTCTTTGGCAGCTAAAAGAGTGGATGACGACTGAAAAAGGGGGCGTTTAGCCCCCTTTTTGTACGTATCGTCTAATAACTGCTCGCTTGAGCAGGTTGTAATGATTTTATTCAAAAAGGGGCTTGCGCTGCTCTAATATATCCCTATAATGCGCATCCACTGACACGGTGAAGCAGGCAACTAGCCAAGCACACTGCGTTAGAGAGATTAACTTCTACGGAAATTAGCCTCAGGTGACAATCGCTTTAAGAGCTTCGGATAGTGAGACTTGAACAAAGAATCATCGTTTGAAAAGCTTCTTAAAATAAGCGCTTGACGCCGACACTAGGAAGTGTAGAATACGCCTCCTCAGCCAAACGACCTAAGCGTCTAAGGCGAAGTCTGAA
>NZ_JAKILT010000060.1 GCF_023283535.1 Shewanella sairae
ATTATGTAGTCGGATATTACAGTGAGATAAGGCCCCATAGTTATAATGGCGGCTTGACCCCAAATGAATCTGAACGAAGATTTTGGAATACTTACAAGTCCGTGTCCAGTTTTACTTGACCACTACAAGGGAATTTACGTTACCAACGAAGATCGCCGCGTTTTCATTAACTAGTTTGCGGCTGTATTTATGCAGTTCATCTGCCCTGCGGTTCTTGATTTTAGCGTGAATCGCCTTAGCTCTACGTTTCTTACCTGCTCGTTGAGCAAGTCCAAGCGTAGTTTCTAGGCATCTGTAATGCCTGCCTGTTACTTTGTTTCCATTACTATCTGTAGCTGCTTCTTTGCACCCCAAATCAATACCTATCGAGCCTGTCCCAGCGTGCTCTGGCGCTTCAAATTCAACAACGACATTGAAATACCAACGGCCTCTAGCATCTTCATTGAATGAACCGGACTTGAATGTATATTTATCTAGTCCGTAACTATCCCAGAGCTTGAAGTGAATTTTGTTGTGATAGACGCAGCCATTTTTGAAACTTATGCAATCTTTTCTTACTGGAATCCATCCTAGAGAGCGCTTGCTACCTCTGGATTTACGCCAGTTGAGACGCATTTTTTTGAATTTTTTCCTACGAGTTGCATACTCATGCCCGATCATCTGAACTGTAGCTGAGTTTAGCCCTAATTCTTTGTTGGCTCCTTTCGTATAGCTTTGAAAGTCATAACCCGATAACCATTTACCTCGCTCTCGAATAGAGCGAGAACTCAATTCATTACAGTAATTCCAAACAAAGTTGACAGCACGAGCCATATTGTTCAGCGCAGCAACATGCTTATCGCGAACCCTAAGCTTTAATGTCTTGGTATGGATTTCTGTATTCATACCTGAAACAATAAGCAAAATTCATTTTAGTGTAAACAGATGAAGTCACATTTTCACTGCGTCTATGACATGAAGTACCATTTAGTGTTAGTAACCAAGTATCGCCGCAAATGTTTTACATCGGACATGCTGGTTCAGTTGAGAACGATTTGCGAAAAGCAATGCACTCTGTGGGAGATCAAGTTATTGGAATTTGGAGGGGAGGCGGATCATGTTCATTTGATGTTAGAACTCAATCCTACGATACAACCTTCAAAATTTATCAACAGTTTGAAAACTGTCACAAGCAGACTGATCAGAAAGCAATATGCGGAACATCTAAAGAAATACTATTGGAAGCCCGTTCTCTGGTCGCGTGCGTATTGCTTACTGACGGCAGGAGGGGCACCACTGGAAACGTTGAAGGAATATATACAAAACCAAGACAGGCCAACCTAGCTTCGCTAGGTGCGCTATCCATCTCCCACCAAGCTTATTCGCTTTGGCTCATAAGCTATGGTCGGAGAATTTCGCGCTGTTCGTTAAAAACCCAATTGAGCTAGTAACTGGTCGGACGAGTTAAGGGCTGAACTCAAAGCAAACCTTGTCATCTTTTCTCTCCGCGAGTGGTATAGATAACTTTAGGTCGGGGAGTTGTCAAATTGTTCCTTCCATCCCTCAAGCCAGCCTTGAGATTCAAAGAATACAATTGACCGGCTTCTTTCGTTCCTCAAGTAGCGGTTAATTGACTAGGAAAAGTCAGCATCGAGACCAGGATATAATCGTACCTCAATATCTTGGTCTCAATGCCCAAGTGTTTTACTTAAATACAGGCTTGCCGCCTTTGTCGGTAAAGGCTGATGAACAAGTGGGATAACCACTACAGCCCCAAAAATAGCCCGTCTTCTTTCGCGGAATAGCTTTCTTTTTACGTCTGATTAAACCCTTGCCACAGTTAGGGCAAGAATGCTCTGTAGAAATAGTTGCTGGTTTTTTCGTTAGGTCGGGTTTGCCGCCCTTATCTGGAAAACTGGTTTTGCATTCAGGGTAATTATTACAAGAGAAGAATGTACCTTTTGTGCCGTTACGCTTAATCAATAGCCCCGTTTCGCAATTGGGGCATGATTGAGCGTCAGAAGTAATGTTAATACCGTTTGTTTTGACGTTATTTACATGTTCAGCAATGAAGCTATCAAGATTGCTTAGAAACTCCGTTACGGGCATTTCATGCGCTCTAATGGCATTTTGCTGTTGTGACCAAATAGCTGAAATATCAGGCGCTAAAAACGAGTCAGGCAATAGCTCACAAAATTCTTGACCTTGTTTTGTCGTTCTCCAAACAGGCTCTTTGTAACCTGTCATTTTCACTAACTCGACAAGCTGAATACGTTCCTTTAGCTTTTTCAGTATCGAGGCTCTAGTCGCTTCTGTTCCAATAGAGCCGCATTCATCACGATTACCTTTGTCTTTTGCCTCAAACTCTTTGCGCAATATTGGATCTTTAATTAATTTTCCCGCTTTACTCATGCCAGCCAACAAAGAAGATTCAACATGATATTTTTGCGGCTTAGTCTTCTTTTTAGTGACGTTAGAGTCAGTGACTACCGCTGTGGTGTTGTTAGTCAGAGTCGATAAATCTATTCCTGAAATTGGTTCATCTGCTGGTATATCTTCTCTATAGAGAGATTCCCAACCTTGTGATTTTAAAACTGTTTGAGAAGCTTGGAATTGACGCTTTGAGCTTTCAATCTCGATAATGACGTTAGTTTTATCCCTAACCGATGCTGGATAGAACAGCGCTATAAAGCTGGTTGCAACCAGCTCATAAATATTCCGCTCTTTTACTGTTAAGTTAGCTTCTACTCCTGTGCGTTCAGTTGGCACGATTGCGTGGTGCGCTTCAATTTTTTCTGAATTAAAAGACGAGTGCTTTAATGCTAAGTCGCCTTGTGAGATTGCATCTTTCAGTGACGGAATAGTCACACAAATACTATCTAGGATTGACTGGCGCTGCTCGTAATGAGTATCGCCTAAAAATCTATTATCCGTTCTAGGGTAAGTTAGTAGTTTATGAGTCTCATATAAGCTCTGTACGGTGTTTAGTGTTTCTTCCGCAGTGTATCCCCACTTTTTAGCACAGAGTTGTTGTAGCGTTGACAAATTGAATGGACGGGGCGCAATCGCTTTAGTTTCTTGAGTTGCCGCATTAACGATTACTGCTTGCTGTTGTAATGATTCAGCAGCAATTGAATTGGCCTCTGATTCATTTATTAGTCGTTTTTTGTCGTCAATATCATCATTAGGTGTAGTCTGATACTTTGCTTGGACTTGCCCGTTATTGACGTTAAACGTTCCCACTACATCGTAGTAAAAGCTTTCTTTGTGGTTTTGATTGGCTAACGTTCTTTCGTTTACCATGCCAAGTACAACAGTTTGTACTCGCCCGATGCTTAACACGCTATCAAATCCCGCTTTTCTAGCCTGCAATGTAAATGCCTGAGTCATGTTGAAGCCAAATAATTGATCGCCAATTGAACGTGCTAATGCACTCTTGGTTAACCCTTGGTAATCATCGTTATTTTTTAAATCATTTAGTGCTGCTTGCACTGGCGCTAAGTTTAAATCCGCCACTAATAGCCGTTTCACTGGCTTAGTGTTATTGGCATAGGTTAGTACTTCGTCAACTAACAGTTGCCCCTCCTCGTCTGGATCGCCTGCATTGACAATAAGCTGTGCTTTTGTCATCAAAGACAAAACTGTGTCTAATTGGCTTTTGGTTTTAGCGATAGGTTGAAGTTTTGGAGGGAAAGAGGATTTAATCGGTAAATATTCAAGTTTCCATTGATTCTCAGGAGGGCAAAGCTCAAGTAAATGGCCTACACACCACGTTACAATGTCATTGCCATGTTGATAATAGCCGTTGAGTTTTTGTGTTTTTGGATTGCCTCCCAAGCCCTCAAATATGGCTTGAGCTAAAGACGGCTTTTCAGCGATAAATAATCGTATCATAATATTTTCCTCGTTAATGGTGAGTTTGCACTTGGAGGCGTTCAGTTGGATTAATCAAGTGCGATTTTAGGCTTTGGTTATTATTTAAGGGGTTTATATGGCTAGAATGAAACCATGCGTTATATGCGGTAAACGATTAGCGAAAGATGCAACCACTTGTTCTAATTGCGATACAAAAGACCCGTTTTATGAAAAGCGCGACAAAATAATTCTATCGGGAGTGATAGGACTAATATTTATCGCCTATTGGCTGTTTGAGCGTTTTACTGGCTGATTTTATTAGTTGGGCTAATTCAAGCATTGATTGCTCAAGTTCAAGCCTACGGTATCCAAATAATCGTAGGCGTGAAAAAAAATGATAATAAGCAAGTTCGCAAGGAGGTGAACGCAAAGAAAAGCACAGTTCACATTCGGAGTTGTATCTACCCTCAATAACCCAATAAATAGACTTGTGTTGAGTTGTTGTCCATATTTGCTTATGTAAGTAGGCCGCTGTATCAGTGGGTGCTTTAAAGTATATGTAGGGGGCTTCAATGTGACCGAATAAATGACCGTGGCAAGATGCTATGGTTTCTACTCCGTCTATGCTATTTAGCATGTCAACTGCGGGTTTAATGTGCTTATCTATAACCGTATATGGTTGTTTGTATTGAATAATTGGAGCAGCGAATAATTCAAATAGTAACGTTTTAACTCTTTTTGATATGCAACTTATCATGGCTCCCATCCAGTCAGTATTATTGTGCGATGTTGTTTGTTTTTAGTTCCTGCAAAATTAATAGTGTTGTTTGATTAAGTTCGACTAATTGTTTGATACTTTCAGCTAGTGCAACATTGACTGAGGATAAGTGTCCAAAGCAACCAATCAAAAGCACTGCAATTAGTAACAAGATGCCCGTATAGATAATCTTGTGATTCATTGTTATTTCCTTGCTGTTAAGCGATAAAAGCGGTGTTGATACTAGGTGTTCGTTTTGCAAAATCTGAGGATAATCGACTTAGTTCCAGAGAGGGTTGATAGAGTGTCTGCTCTTGGCTTTCCCAATTTGTTGTCTGGTCATCATTCAAATATTGATTTAACTGTTCAGTACGAAATAATGCGCAATTTTGAATCAAATTGTCGCTTTTCTCGTGTATCGGTTGCTTTCTGTTTTCGTATTCTGTGCCGTATAGCCCGTTCCAGATTAACGTGTTATCACTTAATAAATCATAGCCTGAATCATTATCCGTAATAATGTGATTTACCGTGTGTATTAACTCTTTACCTGCAAGTGACCATTTTGTGATTACGGTGAATTGAGTCAGTGCTTTATCTGTTTTAATTAAGATGCCATCAATTGCTTTCCGCTCCCTTTTGCATACAACGTAATACGCTTTATTCGGGTAAGGGTTCTTAACCGTTAAGTTGTCTTTATTAGTTAAGATAATATCTAATTCTGGGATTTCAATTTGCTTAAAACAATTTTGGTGCAACTTTGAATGGTCGCAATAGATTCTAGGTGTTATATGGATATACATAGTTCATCCTATACGGTTGAGTTTTATAAGTGGTTATTTTCTGAAAAAGTCAAAGCATACCTCGGTGCAATTATTCGTACCTTGTCCCCACGTTTTCATTTGGTTAGCTAAAATAGATTTACTTTCTTCGTTTGCAGCTTTAATAATTAAATCAAAAAAATGAACTTTAAAATCGTTTATTTGAACCCATGTACTTAACATGGGAGTGCCATCATTTAATTCTGAAAGACATTGCAAATCATTTTCAATTAATGGCAGTAGGCTAGGAGTAGCTTCAATAAGCTCTATAAGCTCTATAAGCGTCTGACATTCAATGCCGTCAAACTCAATTAAAGGTTCATTTGCTACTGGCCTAACAATAGGTTTGTTAGGGACTGAATACATAGGGACTATAAGCACCATCCCTTGTCGAACGACATCTTTTAATGTTGCCATTGTTTGCTCCATTTACTGTAGTGTTCACCGAATTTGCGTAGGGTTTTAAGCCCGCTGTTATCCTCATGGCCACATGTGCTGCAAACAAAACAACATTTCTCTTTGCTGTATTCACTACTAGGGTGATCACATTCAAGATTTATTGACTGGCAATGTTCGCATTGGGTGGCTGATATACCTGTATCGTGGGTTGGCAATGTGACTTTTTCACAATCTAAACATCGTTGTGGCATAACATTGAACCTTTGTTATTTTCTGATGAAATCAAAGTACACTTCTTTATAATTATTAGCGCTTTGTCCCCATGCTTTCATTTTATTGGTTAAAAAGGATTTTCTTTCTATGCTTGCGGCTTTGATAATTAAATCTAATAAGTGGGTTTGGAAATCAATTATTCCTACCCATGTGGTTAGCAGCTTAGTTCCGTCAAATAATTGTGTGACACATTGTAAATTATCTTCAATCAACGATAAGATAGTAGGGTTGGTTTCGATAAGTTCAATGAGTGTTAAACATTCAATATTGTTTAATTCAATATCCTCACCATCATCAAAATACTGAGGCGTGATAAATGCAGTTCCTTGTCTATCGACATCTTTTAACGTAGGCATTGCTCTAACGCTACCTTTCCCTATTCTGGTGGGAGCAAAAAATACGCAGGCTTTAGTGTTTATATTTGATTGTTTATTCATGTTGTTTTCCTATGTAAGTGTTAATTCTCACTGTGGCGCTCAATATATAAATGAGCGAAATTAGAAGTAATACATACTCGGCTGGAAAGAAAAATAATATTTCTCTTATCTCTCCCCATGTGATCACTTTGTTTTCAGCATAAGGCGACCAAATAAGATGTAAGAGTATTAAGTATGCGGAGTACAAAGGAATGCCAATAAAAGTGAATTTAAAGTAAATAAAAAATTCGTTGGCGAGTAAGTGGAGTAGCTTAATTGTTTTTGCTAATGGCATATTCGCTATCTGGTTTAGGTTTGTGCTGGCCTGTAATTATTATTTCAGACGCCCGTTCAGTTGCTTTGGCATTTTCTCCCGAAATAGGATTGTCATAGCCAATTCCATTTATAGAAACTTGGTTAACATCAACGCCGTTAGCAATCAAATATTGAGCGGTCACTATTGCTCTTTGTTTGGATAGTCGATAATTGCTCGTTACATCACCTACCTTGTCTGTATGGCCTATCACCAATACGCTAGAGTCAGATAGTGCAGATATAAGTTGAGCAGAGCTTTTTAACACTGCTTTATCTTTTTTATCCAAAACCGAACTACCAATATCAAACTGAACAAAGACTTTTGTAGAAAGAGGCATTGATTTAACGTTTACAACGTCATTAATGATGTTGGTTTTTTCACAAGGTTGAGAAGAACAAGCAGTAGCAGAAAGAATAACGAAAGGAAGTAAATATTTACGCATGGCGGCTCCTTAAAATCAGCCGTTAGTAATAATAGCGCTCACCAGATTTCACGCCGTCTATGTAGGTTTCAACCCACTTTAAGGTTTCAACGCAGCCTTGAGGGGCGCACCAATCACCGTTGCAATAGCACTCTTGCCCGTCAATGATTCGACCGTTCTCTAAACGGGCGGAAACGCCCTCTTTAGAAGACATTTCAACTTCTGGCATATTTGGAATGTTGGGCATACTGCTATCGCTTAATACGCAGCCTAGAAATTCTGGTAAAGGTGGTTTGAACTTTTTAATTCGGTCTTTAAACGCATCCTTAGCGTCGCCGCAGCCCGAACCAAATCCCGTTGGTAAACATAACCAGATAGCGCATTCAGCTTCACTTGCCGCATGTGCGGCTGGTTGAGCGAAACACAGTAATAAAAGCGTGGTTGATATTAGTCTATACATCGTACTATTGGCTCCATAGCGGGTAGTTTTGCCTCTGGTGGGAGCGGAATGTCTCCCATTGAGAGGTCTAGCAAAGGAATGTTAGGCGGATTATTCTCTGAATATGTCACCCGTTCAGCAAAAGCCGGTATGTCAAAATAAATGATTTTTTTGGCTTTGATTGGGCGGTTGTTTTCAATAATAATCAACTGATATTCACCCAGCTCAGTTTTGACCCCTTTCTTTGTTTTGTACTTTTTAATGCCAAGATCAACAATTTCTTGAGGCATCATTAAGGCTCTTTGTACTTGATCGTAACTGGTTGTGGTTACTCCTTTAGTGCGCGATTTTTTGCGGACATTCACGGTCTTATAACCCAATGTTTCGCTGATTTCCTTAGTCGTAGCATCGACTACTTTAGGTGGGTATATTGATTTTACGCTAATGTTATCTTTCAGCACCGCCGCGCCGTCCTTACCATAATTTTTAGATTCGGTAAGCTGTGCGTCTGTCTGATAAATGATTAGAAAGCGCATGTTATAACCAGCGGTTAAGCCGATAGATTTCTGGATAATGTCTACTCTGCCTAACGAGGTAAATTCATCCAAAATCATTAAGCACTGGTACTTTAGCGTGTCGTCAAACTCAGGTAGAACTTGAGTGTTCTCACTGATTAACTGGCTGAAAAAGAGATTTAGCAAACCCGAAAAGCGGCCTAAGTTAGCTGGGCGAATGCCAATATAAATCGACATGCGTTTACGTCTTACGTCCCGTAAATCAAAGTCGTCCCCGTTCGTTGATTGAGCGCAAACCGCATCACTAAAGATAGATAGAGGCGTTAAAAAGTTGGTTAAAATACTGCCAGCGGTTTTATCTGGTGCAGCACAGTAGCCAAAGAAACCAGCCTTACAATCATCTGATATTTTGCCAATTTCAATTTGCTCTTTCATCCAAGCTTGTAGGCCGCCCTCTGGCGTTGTTAGCTTGAGTAGTTGTGGCATGGACACATTCATTCCCACATCTTCGTGGTCTAGCATGTACAGCACTAAACACTTGAACAAATCCCCTGCGGCCTTTTGCCACATTTGATTTTCACCCCCATTATTGGGATAGAAAATGTCAGCGATCGTTAAAATGTCACCATTTCGATAAATAGGACTTCGCCTTACATAGCTTAAACAATTCCAACGGTGCGATCGCAATGTCATGTTTGCGGCATCGACTTTTTCATCAAGCGCGAATCCGTCAGGGGAAAATAAAAATACCTCTTGGCCTACCGACTCCCTGAACCCTGCTGTTTTTCTGAAATTCTCTAATTTCGTGTCCATCACAACAATGGTATCCGCGAAATTAACGCAATTTGGAATAACCAATCCTACCCCTTTACCTGAACGAGTCGGCGCGGCACACCCTGCGAACTTCTGGCCACGCATTCGCAGTAGCTGGCCTTTGTACTTTCCAGATAAAACCTCACCAATTAAGATTTCAGGGTATTTACCCTCTCTATCGACTAGGCCACTCTCTTTTAGCTCAATGTCATTAATGAATCGAGCAGAGCCGTACAGCTCCTCTTTCTCTAACGACATAAAATAAATGAATAAGGCAAAAAGGGACGGGAACAATGCAGTGAATACGCCTGTGGCGAAACCACCAGTAAGTAACTTCATCACTTCTTTATCTGCGTGATAAAGCTTGTAGTAATCAAACAGCGTGGTGTGCGTTAAAATGGAGGTGTCAATGTCAGCCAGTTTTAAGAAAACGTGACCGCCTGTATATAACCCCATAACGGCAAAAATAATGGTCGATATTACAAGCGTTAGGGTAATAGATAATTTGCTCATAGCTTTGGCCTATTCGCTTAAAAGCTGATTCTTTTCTTGTGGATCGTAATAAATCTCTGTGAGATAGGTCTTGTTGAAAAAACACACCACATCTATAGAGGATTTAATGGTCTTCATAATGAAATCGTACTCTAGCGTTTTCCCCACTTCGGACTGCTTAACCAAACCCGCTAAACGAGGGAATGCGCTATAACAATCATTCGCGTGAATGGTCGTTAAGCTCCCTGAATGGCCTGTGTTGAGCATTTCAATGTAGTTCCAAGCTTCATCACCCCTAAGCTCTGCGAGTAGCACGTGGTCGGGCTTCATACGCATACACGCCTCAATAATTGTTTTTGGCGTTATCCCTTTGTTCTTGTAATACAGGTGAACATGATTAGGGTGGTTAGGTAAATCTAACTCGTGAACGTCTTCGATTGTGAAAAGCCTAAGCCAGTCAGGATATTGGTCAACAAACGCTTTCATCACGGTTGTTTTGCCGCTGCCTGTGCCGCCTACTAATAGAATATTAAGATTGTTAACCACGGCTAATTTAAAAAAATCAGCAAGCAAGCCATGATCTTTCAAGTGAAGTAATTCGCGTTGTAAGTCAGACAGTTCAATATCGACTTTACTCGCCCCTTTTACGTTTGAGAACCGCCCCGAATTTTGGTAATCCTCTAACGAGAAGCGAGTTAACGAGGGCTTTCTGAACGTAAATGAAACACAGTTGTTTTCACAAGCAGGAGGAATAACTAATTGACCACGTTCACCGTCAGGTAACACCACTGAGGCGATAGGATTGTTAAAATCTAACGTGATACTAATTTGGCTATACACTGATAAGGCCGTAGCTAAATCCATGCAAATTTGAAAAGTACATCTAGGTTCGTCTTTATATTCCCAACCATTACCGCGATCGAACCAAATCCGATTAGGCTGGTTTACTGCAATTTCCGTGATGTTATCTAAATCCAATACTTCTTGTAGACCCGATAATTGAAGTAAATTTTTTACTGTAATAGCACTGTCTATGACATTCATTTTTTCGCCTTAAATGGAGCTGCGTTATTGAGTGGGGGAGCGCTTTTCCCCACGCGAAACTAACGTAGCCAACAAAGCGTAGCTGCGTTAGTTCGGTTGAATAGTAATGATTGGTCTGGGCGTAACTATCAGAAAGGAGATAGGCCGTAGACATTGCTCATATCAATGTCTCTTGCTATCAAAATATTTAAGCGCGTACCAATCTGAACGTAACCCGTAGGTTTGATGTTTATCGAGTTTTCAAGGGCTTTAGTCGCCATATCCTCCCCCGCTGTTTGCATGTTGTCAGTGGATACAGAGGCGTTCTTTATTTGACTGTTAGCCAAGGTAGCAAAAGCATCATTAAGAAAAGACAGTAAGATTGCACCGCCGAAGCGTTCCTTAAAGTGCGTATCTACCCACGCATCAACACCAGACGCGCCTAATGCACCCGTACCAAGACTATCAATCTTAATAGATACTCCTTTAGGTGTTTGTATATCCGCCCACGTAACAAACACTCGCGCTTGACCTTGGTCAAGGGCAATATTTTGATTACCAAATACCCTAGAGCCTTTTTCAACTAACAACGTTACCCCGTTAGCCGAATACACATCATTAATCACGCTACAGACCACCAAGCCGCTAAACGTAGAAATGATTTCCGTTTGTAAAGCACAAGGGATATTTGTCCCATGCTGCAAAAGAAACGTTCGATTATTTCTGTTGTCGGTATTGGCAGAGCCAGCCGCATAGCTTTGACCCGTAAATGGATCGCTTCCGCCGCTGATAGCGGGTAGCTGTTGTGCTGGTTGAGGTGCGACATTAGCCATGACGGTAGACGTTAGTTTTCGCTGCTCAGGCGTAATTTCGTCTTTATTGCTTCTATTCGTGCTTGAGGTTGTTGGAGGTGGTAGGTTTGACGGGGGCGGTGTACTTGTTGAGGTTATATTGGGTTTTGGCGGCGGCCTCGATGCGCCTTTATCCTCCCTCTCCTCATTCGGCCTACTGTCTTCGACCGTTTCCGAATCGTTCCCCCTAAAGCTGGCTCCTATTGTTTGTAGAAAATTACCAAATGCAATAGTTGGATTTTTCTCTTCACGAATAAGCGCTTTATCTACGGGGGCATCTTCTGCTGATGTTGTTTGAGGTTCGCTTTTTCCAAACATCATCCACCATATGAATATTCCCGCCGCTACAGAAACGCCAATAATGCCAACTAATCCAAAATCGACTTTCTTGCCCTCTTTGCCTAGTACGTTAGGCGCACCGCGATCTTTTTTGACCTTTTGTCCCGCTGGAGGGATTTTGCCGTCAGTCATGGTTACTCCTTAATGATAGTGCGTTGAGCGTCTATTGAAGTCGCCTTTTCGTTATAACCTTGAGGTGATAACTCAGTCGCTTTGATGCCTAACACCGCCTCACCTAAGCGCAATCTGAACTCAGGTGATACGCCATGAGCGACCAATACGTCATTTTGCATGTGAGTGTTAATCAGTGTTTCTTTACCCGTAAATGTCTTTTGATAAATAACAGGTTGTTCAACATTCTTTGCAAATTTAAAGCAAGTAAAGCGTCCATCGTCCCAAACGAATTGGGGCGATAAAAAATTATCGCCCCACTTTACATAGCTAAAATTTCGCACACCATCAGAGCAGGGAATTGTTTTCCCTGGTCTAACTATTTCTTTGGGTTTTTCGTAGTCAAATCTTACGACATAGGCAGAGTTGAGTTTGTTGTCTACTGTCACTAAGTCAAATGAATACGTGCGGTTCTTGTCCGATACTATCAGCAAGTTTGTGTCGGGGTTCACGGCTTGCGGCTTCAAAAAGATATTGTTGCCTCTAATCGCTAGACCCCAAGCGGTAGCGTCCCCCATGCCGACCCCGCTCAAGTCCTTAGACATAATCGTTTCACCGTCTTGCAACTGAATGAGCGTAGCACGACCGATTTTTGTTGTGATTTTCACAACGTCTTTAGGATTGTACTTAGTGGTTTGGACTCGGCGGTCAAAGCCTTGGGATAGTGGAACGGTCGCGGCGGTTACGTTAAATGTGATTAACGTGGTTAAAATTAATAATTTTAATTTCATGGTGCGGTTAATCCGTGATTTGGTCAGCTCGATAACTCGTTACTTGGAACCCTAACGGGTTAACCTGTTCTTCGTTCTCGCGCTTAATCTCTTTGTTATAGTCAAACGTAGCGGTAGCCATCCAGTTTGTCACAGGGAAGCCAATCGCGGCCTTACCGTCCTTTTCAATAACGGTTTTGGTAAATCGTACTTGCGCTACCACACTGTTACTCGTTGTGATAAACGACGAACCATTAATCTCAACTCTTACCGATTTCATATTTTCAAATTTCTTCAATGGTGAATTATCAGAATAAATGGCGGTTTCATATTGAGTAAATACAGTTTGATTAGACGTTAATTTAACTTCTTCAAACGATTGTTGAATGGTTTCCCAATAATAAGCTTCTCGATTAGTGACGTAATTCTGTAGCCAGAATTTATTTAGCTTTTCGCTATAGCTTTCTTGGCTATTTGACATAGGCTTAATTACGTCAGTATGCCCCGTATTATTATCAACTCTAATCACGTATGGCGTGACCGTTTTAAATGGCGCTAAGGACATTAACGCAATAATTGCTATTAATGCTATCGCGGCAAATGCTCCCGCGACTCGCCACGCCATTTTGTTTTGTTTTTTGATATATTCGATTCGGTCAGATTCGAAGTTTTTAATTTGAGAAATATAATCAGCTACAATCTTTTTTGATGATGCAGTCGTTTTATTCTCGGCGGATTTTTTATTCTTTTCTAAAATAGCGGGTAATGCTTCTTCCATAATTAGCTTCTCAATTCGGATAATTTAATTTCGCTTGGATTCACGGGCGTTTCCTTGCCTGTAGGTTCAGGCGGAGGGGGTAAACTGGTAGAACAAGCGGAAAGGAGTAGTGCTGATAATAATGCGGTAACTTTAATTTTTTGAGCCATATTTAACCTGCCTTTATGTTGTTGCCTCTATTTTTAAATTTATTGTACGCCCCACGACCTGCTCTACCTGCGGATTTAGCACCTTTGCCTAGAAGTTTCCCTGCTCCTTTTCCCGCACCAGATAACGGACCCATTAGGTTTTTCATACCTCCTATCATGGAAGAAAAACTACCGCTCATGCCGTTGATACCCACGCCACCCGTTAATGAACTAGCAAGTACGGGTATTTGCACCGATATTGCAACGAATGCTGCAAGTGTAATAGCTATTTTTAATGTTTTATCAATATTGATATTTTCAGGAGTCATGGTAGTGAACATATACAAATTTAAAAAATCCATTTGGATAGCTAACGCGATTGGAAACATGAATACGATTAATGTGTAGTTTAAACATAATCCTACCCATGATTGAAACCAGTGGCGTGTTTGAGGGAAGAAACTAAAACAAACAAATATGGTGCCAACACTTAATAATATGCCCACCATTATTTTTGCGGTTAACAATATTCCTATTGTTGTCGCTGCAAATGGAATGGTTGTAATTATTATCATGGCGATAGTCACTATTGATACAAACATTGTTCCATCGTCAGACATTGGCGCAAACTCAGCTTGTGAGAAGAGGGAAATAACGTATATGTATATCTTGGTGAGGAAACTATCAATAGCGACAGCAGAGTTTGGTGTGTTTGTAAGTGTACCGCCTAATTCTTCTCCTAAGTTTAATACGGTGGGGATTACTGCGCTTGAATAACTTGTTGATGCGAACATCATTACCACGCCCAGTAATGCGAGTTGTTTTAATCCGTCTAATAACGGGAAATCCGCTTTATTAAATATGAATTGGTAAGCAAAATATACAGCGTAAAGGCTAAAAAAAGTGCCAAAAACAGTAAAAACAATGCTGTTGATTGCAGCAACGTTTGTTCCTATTGAAGCCTGTATAGTTGTGTTTATATATTCAAATAATTCAGCGGTAAATGTGAAACCAGCCATTTACCATCCTTAAATTTTAATTCAATATTTAAATGTTATTTTGCAGCTTCGTCTTTATCTTCTTTTTCCCAAGAGGGTGTTAATAACTGTTTTTTTAACTCTTTGGCTTTTTGTACTTTTTCAGCTTTGGCTTTTTCTTCTGCGCTTTCACAAGCTGTTAAAGAAAAGGCCAAACATAATGTAAGAAAAGCAGTAATTAGTTTCATGTATCTTGTTCCCAAGTCGGCGTTAACAATTGTTTTTTGAGTTTAATCATTCGTGATTTTCGCTCAAGTTCTTGTTGCTCACGCATTAATTCATTCATTGATTTAGTGAGTGCCACTTCATTAGCAAGTTGCACCTGTTCATATTGCAAAGCGTTCGCTAGGTCGGCTTTTTTGGCTGGTGAATCAGCATAGCGTAATTGGGTTGTTAGCTCAATAATTCGCTCCTGTCTTGTGACACTAGTCTTATAAGTTTTTTTCAAAAAAGCGAAGTTCTTTAGTACTTTATCGTATCGCTCTTGTATTTTTGGATCGTCATCGTTCATATCAAACTCATTACGCAAGTCGTCTATGTCTTCAATGGTTTCATATACCTCTTTCCAATCATTAAGCGCTAGGAATTCTGCAACTTCTGGATCGCTTAATACAGATGTAACGTCCCAATAGTCGTTATTCATTAACTTATAAAAATCACTTTGATCTTTAGTTGCGTTTAAATGATTTTTAGCGCCGTCCATTTGCTCCTTAAATCGCTGCACTTGCGCGATACCGTCTTGGATCATTTGCGCTATCGCGGCGATATCAATAGTTGGAATGCCAGCCGCATTCGCGTTAAATGGAATAGCGATACAGATCGCTAACATCGTCTTCTTTAAAAAAGGGTTCATAGTCAATTGTTCCACTACAATGATAAATAATTAAGTCGCTTAGACATTCGTCAGCGTTAAGCAACCGCTCTGTAGGTTTTGCATTTTTATATATTTTTTCAATCCGTTTATAATGTTGAAAAATGGGGATCCAATCTTTGGGATTGTCACCTGTGCATTTGCGGATCTTTTCACACAGACTAATATCCGCAGTTGTTCCCGATATAATCGGCAAGTAATCATCAAAGCCGTATAAATCCATTTTAGCGACAACAGCATCACGAGATTGTTTAACTAAAAATAATCGGGATTCTTTTCCGAAGCCTAAAACCTTGGCGACCTCTTTATTATTTAATCCAATCTTTTTATATTCAGCAGCGTTAGCGTCTGGATTTGGTAACAGTACCTTAGTTGCCGTTTGCTGAACGATGGCAGGGAAAATAGCGCAATTGATCGCATCTTCTGGACTTTGGGAAATCAGATAAATGAACTCGTTTTTTAAACGTCCCGCTTTCAATACACTCATAATCAATGATTGAGTCAGTGGGAAGTTTGCAGGCATCCAAAATTCCTCAACGATAGTGAGCAGCAATTGACCCTCTTTTTGCATCAATTGCTTGATGAAAAATAAGGTTGCAAGAATGGCCTCACAAGCAGGGTGAGCGCTATCCCCTTTCTTTTCTAAGATGGTTGTCGTGTCAAATCCTATTCGGTTGAAGTCGTCAGGGTTAAATTGGTTTTCGGCGCTATCTAACGCCCACGCTAACTTTCCGTTCTCAGAGTGACACCACTTACTCAAGCGCAAACGTAAATCGGAACCCATAGGGATAGATTGCAGTACAACACTGAATCGCCGATTTGCATGACTTAATGACATTACAGCGTCTACAGCCCGCTTAATTGTCATTTCGTCTTGCGGGGTGATATCACCTGTAGGGTAAGCGCACCGCTCAACAAGGCTATATAAAAAGCCTCGTAGTTGTGGCGTGTCTTTTAGTTGGAACGGATTAAGTCCTGTGTCTACACCGTCACTGAATGCAAAGTATTGACCGCCTACAGCGCGTAAATACAATTCTGTAGAGCGGTTATAATCAATAACAAAAAGCGCAGGGTTAAAGCGGGTTGTAAATAGAACCAGCGCCCCCTCAAGGGTGGTTTTACCTGTGCCACTTGCCCCTAAGATTAAAGCGTGACCTAGTATTTTTTCCCCTAACACGTTTTTGTCATGGTCGCTTGCGTGACTGTTAAAATAGTACAAGGTTTCTGGTTCAGTTTTGAACGGCATTAGTGCCGTCCCGTCACCGATAGCGTTGCCCTCTTTCTTGCCGCAAGAGTAGTTATGTAAGCTAAAACCACACACTAAGTTAGTTACAGTTCTAGGGCTTGATAGTGGTCTTACAGCGCTAGCAGGTAACAAACTTTGGTACGTAAAAATGGATTTAATGTTGCTGCGCTTCCAGCTAGTACCAAGATTTAAAAAGCCACTGGCAACCTTTGTACCGCTTTCAATTGCTTCATCTACGTCTTTACCAAAAACAACTAACGCTGCATGGTAATCACCAAAGGCAATGTCGCCGCTGCTTAAAAAGCCTTTGGCGTACTCTAATTCTTCGATTTGCTCCTCTGACTCATTATCTACAGAGTCAGCGATATTAATTTGATCATCCAGCAATTTGATTGCTTTATTGTTGTTAATGAAGATCATGGACTGGCTCAAAATAAACTCGTATTGAGCTTTTAGAATGAAGTCCCACATTCCCGCCTTTGTTGTCGCGGGATAAGCATCAAGCTCATATAAAACCCCGTACCGTGAGGTATCAGACTCGTGATTCCGGATCTCTAATGTATCGTATCCAAAGTGCAACTCAGACTTTGGGATGATGTTAGTGATTTTGTCCGTAGACAGCGGGATTTTAGCGGTAAAGTTATTCAGTAAATAAGCGAGAAACGACACGTTCTCACAATAGAAGACGTTATTATCACGTTCTTCAATTGACAGTGTAGTCGTGCGAAATTCATTTAACACTGCATTGGTTACGTCCAAAATCTCGTTGAGTTCTTCGATACCGTTATCAATATTTGTATGCTTGAGAACAAACGAGAGGTAGTAATCAGTTGTGAATAACTTTACACCATCGAACATTTCACGATATTTATCTGCAAACCCCTGTGTAAATGAACAAGGCATTTCGTAGGTTTGATCTAATGAGTCTTTTTTCTTAACGATATGAGTCCACAGTGCAAGACGACTACCGCACTTATGGGCTAATGAGTTAAATAGGTTTTTCTGAGCGAGAAAGTAATTGTGGATCAAGTTTTCGCTCATGGTTTCAAACTGGATACCTTTCACATGAACAATGGCTAGCAAACGTTCATCATCGAGGCTGATAATTTTTTCTGTCACTAATCTACCGTATTTAGGGATCAGCGAATCAATGCTAATTGTGTTTAAAAAAGTCATGGATTTTCTCTTTTTTCAATTCGGGGGCGTCTAATTGTGGCGATATGCTACAAACGGTAGATTTCACTTTCAGGCGTAGTGCAAAGCCTTTAACGACCCACGCTAGGTTATCCATTGCGCGTGAATCGTTTTCACACAAAATTCGCAAGCCAAACAATATGCAGATTAAGGTAATAGGAGTGATTAATATCAATGGAATGCTTTCTAAAAATAGCATTCCAGCACCTGTTGATACGACTACCCCAAAGGCGATAGCAATTAAGGTTAATAGGGGGACACCGAACATAAGCGGCTTACGCGCCAGCATATTATATGAGGCATATAAATCTTGATTTTGTTGTTCGTTTTCTTGCATTTAAATTTACTCGCGCCAGATAAGTAGCATTAGACAAAACCACAACAAAACGATGAATTGAGAAGCTTTTCTTTTATTGTAATTTCCTATTGCTAGCCAAGTTAAGAAAGCGATTACGCCAGTAAAGTAGCTCCCAAAAAGGATGATACTCACGGTTATTCTCTCGCGACATGGAGGGCAAAGGTAAAGTCTCTTAATGCTGCTTTACCCTTGCTTTGATGATTTCTAGTTAGGCGAACATGCCCCATGCGAACGTACCCGCCGCAAGAATACCGCCAGCACCCGCAACTTTAGCTAGTGCCATAAAAACATCACTCCAATCTTGTTTGCCTATTTTGGCCATAATGACGTTATACATAAGGTACACAAATGCAGCAACACCAAGGAATTGATAAAGCTTGTCTTTCGCTTTTTCGGTTTCGTTAATTAGTGGATCTAAACCGCCAGCAGCAACTGCCGAACCTGTAAGTATTAATAAAAGCATGGTAGCCGCTGTAACGGTTAAGGTAGATTTTTTTACGATAGTGTTTAATTTCATGGTTGAGCCTTTGACTGGTTAAAAATCTTTGAATACGTCCCACGCTTCGCTTTGTTTGGTGTGGGGCTTTGGTTGAGGTTGTTCATTCTTTTGTTGCGCTGTATTTTCACTAAAGCGCTCTACGTAACTTAACTTTTGATTTCCTTCTTTTTTAAGCCCGTCTTCAAAATTGCCATAGTGATAGCAAGAGGCCGCAGCTTGTACCTGCTCGTTTGTACTGCTATCTGGAAATGATGCTGTAGCTTTGTCTAAACAGGACTTAAATTTATTCGCACCGGCTTTTATGTTCGCGCACGAATCAAAAGCGGTGCTAATAGTTAAACCTTGCTCAGAAATAGGAACTTGCATCAAACCCACTTTGTAGCTAATGCCTAAGTTGGTTAGGCTCTTTGCGTACTCTATGGCTTCGTCTTTGGTTGTGGGTTGTTGTGCGATTGGGACTTCAGTATTGATACTAAAAGGGTTGCCTGCGCTTTCTACCTGTACCAACTTATAAAGTGTTTGAGGCTCGATAGATGATTGACAGGAACCCAATAGCGACAAGATTAATGTCGCGTCAATGAGCATTGGAAACCTCTCTTATATCCTCGCCCTTGCGATAACGCATTGAGCGAGGATTGTCGGCAGATGGTTAGTGCGTAAGGGAAGACTCGATTTCAGATAAGGTAGGCTCTAATTCATTGTGTGGAATAGAGGCATTATCACCGCCGTTATTTTCATTTCCCCACGCAACGAGCGAACCACTGTCAGTTTCAGCGACAAAAGCCATGTCATTACTGTAAATGTTTTTTACAGTACCTAATGTGTCTTTAATTTCACTGTTATCCCCACCAAAATTGCTGTTACCCCAAGTAACAATCGTTCCGTCAGCTTTTAGCGCAGTAAATGCGGCAGATGTTGAAAAAACATTTTCAACATCGGTTAATTGCATTGCAACGCTTGAGCTGTTTCCGCCGTTATTTGCTGCCCCCCATGTAACAACTGTTCCGTCATCTTTAAGGGCTGCAAAAGCGGATGAAGTTGAGAAAATATCAATCACATCGGCAAACTCGGCGGTTACACTTGTCGCTTCACCCCATGTAATAACGCTGCCATCAGCTTTCAATGCTGCAAATGTCGCCTCAGTGCTGAAAATCTTAACAACATTGGTCAATTTGGATGATACTGCTGTGCTATTTCCTCCCTTGTTTGGATTTCCCCAAGTCACAACTGTTCCGTCATCTTTCAATGCCGCAAAAGCGCTGCTTGTGGAGTAAATAGTGCGAACATTTTTGAGTTTTGAAGTGACACTAGCGCTATTACTTCCAAACTCATTGTCCCCCCATGTCACAACAGTTCCGTCTTTTTTGAGTGCAGCAAATGCCGCCTCAGTGCCAAAGATAGACACGACATTATTTAGTCGAGAGGAAACGCTTGAGCTATCACCACCTGCACTTTCATTTGAACCGTAAGCGTCACCGCCCCAAGTCACGACTGAACCATCATTTTTAAGTGCAGCATAAGCAAACTTATTGCTGTAAACAGCTTTGACGCTGTTTTGTAATAAGTGCTCAACAGACTCAAAACTTGGATAGTTGCCAACCACTCCCCACGCTAGTACTGAACCGTTGTTTTTTAATGCTGCAAAAGACATCTGGTTAGAAGTGATGGTTTTGACATCAACTAATTGCCCATCTAAATGTGAGCTATCCCCACCATATCTATATTCACCCCAAGTAGTGACTGAACCGTCATTTTTGAGCGCTGCAAATGCGGCAGTTGTTGAATAAATGGTTTTTACATCGGACAAATCTGTAGCCGTTGCCCCACCATTTGAAGAATCCCCCCATGTAGCGACAGAACCATCATTTTTGAGTGCAGCAAATGCAAAATCATTACTAAAAACTGTATTGATAGTGCTTGGTTCATATACAACATACTCAGTAACGGTTTGGTCGTACTGGTCAGTTCCATTGACGGTAAGTTTTACATCATGGCCAGCGTCAGCGCTTTGGTATGTGTATGCTTGAGAGGTTGCAACGGTTACGCCGTTAATTACCCAGTTATACTCATAATCTACACATTCAGAACATGTAACCTTAGCCGTTAAGTTCTGCCCTTTAATTGGCTTTCCAACAATGCCTAACTCCGTGATTTCAGGGAGGGCTGGAGGCGTAATATCAACGGTAATAGTGCCTGATGCTGTGTGTCTTGGTGAATGGTCGTCTTCAATGGTATAAACAAATTTGTCTACACCGAATTTCCCGTTAATAGGGGTGTAGCTCAAAATGTTGCTATCAACGGTCACGTTGCCTAGTGAACTTCCAGTAGCGTTAATAAGCGTAAAGTTGACGTCTTGGTCACTCTGTACGAGTGTTTGCCAAGGGATAGTAAATGCGGGTGCATTAATTGGCTTCGTCACCTCAAAATCCGCCGCAGTGAGCGTATGTTCTGCGTCTGGATTAGTCACAACGATGAACGATCCCTTTGTGGAATGTTTGCCGTCTGAAACCGTGTACGTGATGGTTGTTGAGCCGACAAAACCGTTAGGTTTAAATAGTAATTGATTTCCCGCTTTCAAAGAGACAGTGGCTGGACTGTCTTTATTCTCAATAGCAACATTGCTAATAACTAAGTCGTCATTGCTTGTATCGGCGTCCGAAATGTATTTATTGAGCGAAATGGTCAGCGGTTCATCGTTGGGAGTGGAGTCTGTACCCGCTTCCGTGACAGGAGGGGCGCTATTGTGCGGTGTAAATAGCACCGTACCTGTACTCATTGCGTAACCGCCTTTTCCGTCAGTAACAACATAAGTAAATGTATCTTTGATTTTTGTAACTTCTGGTTTTGGAAGATAATCAATGTGTAGCTGATTATTATCGTTGATGCTTACTTTGCCGTTTGCTCCCATTACACTAACAAGTTTCAATTTGTCGTTGTCAGCGTCACTGACGTTATCAGTAATATCAATAACCGTAGGCGTTGTTTCGTTATCCATGACGCCTTTAATTACGATCGGTTCGGCAGTTGGAATAGCATTATCAGTTGTTGAGTGGCTTACCGTAACGGTAATCGTTCCAGTAGCATATCCCCCTTTACCGTCTTTAATCACATAGGTAAATTGGTCAACCCCTGTAAAACTTGCAGGGGTGTAACGGATGGTATTTTTACCCAGCACAACAGCTCTACCATTGCTATCAAAAATGCGATCAATTTCTAACGCATCATTATCAGCATCACTGATTAAGCCAAGTTGGATTAAATCAATGTCCCATTTGGGAGTGGTTAGGCTATCAATATTCTTGCTGTAATCTTTAGCAATAGGTGGAGTATTTGGCGTTGTTGGATTGGCATCGGTCGAGTTCACGATAACATAACCAATCGCGTAGCCCCCTTGCCCGTCTTCAACGCTATACATGGCTTGGTCAACACCAATAAAACCATTTGGTTTGAAGAGCAGCGTGTAACCGTCTGCATCGAGTGAGAAACGACCAGAGGCGTTAACTAATTGCATAATCGTTAATGCGTCACCATCGGCATCAAAGATGTGCTTTTCCATGTTGATCGCAATATCTTTGTTGCTCGTTGTGTTTTCCGTGATATTGCTAGCAGTTGGAGCGGTATTCGAGTCGTCAGGAATTTCAGGATCTGGATTTGGCGGTAGCGGTTTCTCGTTAATCGCGACAAGGATTTGTGAATTTGACGTTAGGCCGCCACCTTGCACTTCATACGGTAACGAAGTCATACCGCTCAGTTGTGCGGTGTAGTTAAAACCGTGTGTGGTTTGGTTATCAATAGCACCTAGACCGTTCGTATCATGGATATTGGTCAATGACCAATCTACGTTTGCTGTTACCAAAGGCTTGATGTCAATGGTTTGCTTATCGCCAACTGTTAACAACATTGCTTGCGGTAGTGCCTGTAATGAATCATCTACTACAGGAGGCGTAGGTGGTTCAGGTGGAGTTGGTTTATCAAGGAAACCTGTATCATCACCGCCACAAGCGGTTAATGCCATTGCTAGCGAAGCGGCTAGTACGCTATAAATAAATTTGTTGTGTTTCATTGTTGACCTATTTGTCATGCAAAAGACAGCACAAAGCCAAAGATTGATAAACAATCTTTGAAACAGGGCTGTAGTTATTGGTATTTAAGAAAGGTTTAGCGAGGGGTAACGGTTGTAATGTTTAGCTCGACACGGCGATTCATCGCTCGGCCTGTAGAGGTTGAATTATCAGCAACGGGTTGTAATTCGCCCATAGCCGTAATCGTTAAACGAGTTTTATCAATGCCGTTAGTGATTAAGTAATTTGCGATTGTCTCAGCTCGATGCTGAGACAGCTCCAAGTTATACGGCTCCGTTCCTGTGTTGTCCGTATGCCCTGTAATTGAAGCGTTTGCAGTTGGGTATTGCTGCAAGTAGCTAACAATATTATCTAATGGCTTAAATGACATTAATTCACTCGAATCAAGCGCGAATAATGTGTTGTTTTCAAACCCAGAAATTACAAACGTTTCAATAATCGGTTGCTCAACAATAACGGTTGCTGGAACCGCTTTTTTCACATGACCGAATTTCCAACTAAGCCCCATTGTGACTAAGTGGTGGTCACTAAATTGTAGCTGTGTATCACCGATAGATTGCGTGAATTGATAATCCATCTTTAGAGATAAATCGTCATTAATGGCATAAGCAATACCCGCTCCGAATGCAGGAGAAAATCCCTCAGCATGTTCATTGGTAAGCCCGTTCGTCTTTCCAAACCAACCCGCACCACCCACTTTTAAGTAGGGGTATAAGTTGTCGGTTATTGGATAACCAAGACGACCACTTAATACACCTTGCTGAAAGGTGCCCTTAATATCACCGTCATTGTAATTGGCGTAGGCTTTACCTAAGTATTGGTAGGCGATTTCAGTAGAGAAGTAATCATTAAACTGATAGCCCAAATGAAGCCCGCCAGCTAGTCGATGTCGGGTACTGTCATATGCTTCATCATTGCCGCCGTTTGAATAGTAGCCTTGGCCTATATCAAAGCCACCGTACCAGTGTTCACTACTAGCGTGTGAATTGAGTGAGGCCATAGCCAAGACGGAAGCTATGACAATTAATTGTGTTTTCAATATCTTTTCCTTTTGTTCAATTAAACTAACGCACTTTGTTTGTTGGTTGAGCATCAACCGAGTGAACGAGTTCAATCGGCTTAATGCCAACGAGGTTTTGTGACTGTTTCTTTTTAGGTGGTTAAGCTGTTTCCTCATATCTGGCAATAGTGAGGTTTCTCAGGACTGATTCAGTCGCTAAGTTTCTTGAGCCAACAAACTGTTTCCAATTGGTTGTTGTCATAACTAAATTGTTTAGTCTGCGGAATAATTTTTTCTGGAATTTTTTCGCGGCAATTGGATCGGTAATATCGGTTCGCAATTTCACAGGCTTGCGGCGGTGTGGCACTTTGTAGAAAGTATTGCTAATGCAAGCGCTGGTAGTGGGGTATTGATTGATTTCGTCTTGATACAGATCTAAATAATCGTCAACAAGTGCAGCAAATACGCATCCTGTCCCACATCGGTTAATGATTTTTACGTTCAGAATTGCGTGGGATTGATAAGATTTTCCGCATAATTCTGATGGGTTTACGCTGTCATGGAGAAAACCATACATGATTTTCAGCATAATAAGCTCCTTGGTTATTATCAGTTTTCGAATGTAGACGCTTTAATGTCGGCATTGGAAAATTGATAAGGCATCTTTCAATGCCTCAGTCGTGATATTTTTGCTTACGTAGTACACGAACCTACACACCACATCGATGTGGCAGCACACTAAATACAGTAGTAATAGTTGTTATTGTATTCCCATGCAGTGACGCAATGGTCAACGCCCAATAACAGGCACTCACCCAACCACGGGTTGTTCGTAATTTGATAGAGGTGACATACGTTAAAACGCATCCTCCTGCGCCCTTCTTAGCGCTCCGGTAAACTTTGTTATCTATTACTACTTTTTGTATAAAGTGTTCACTCAAGCCCGTTTTAGGCTCAACGTGGATAAAAAAATACTAATTAATTATTTTCAACCCAATCACAACCATAGTTTTTCAGATGGTGTTCGAGTCGTGCCGCAGCTTCCTGTTTCTTCGAGCGCTGGTTTTTTTCGGCTGATGCAGTCAAAATTTTATTTGTTTGGGCTTTCACACCAACATTAACGTTGGTTGTCTTTTTTGATTCAGACATTAAGTAACCTATAAATCGTTTCAAAATTGCACTGTATAAATGGACAGCAGATGGAATAGTAAGCTAATTTTTTGTTTAGGTAAAGTTTTGTATTGTTATCTGTGTTTTATTTTTCCGTAGCTGTACGGAACTAAACGGGGCAACTGTGGATAATGAAAGTATGTATGAGTTACAAATCTTAGAGTTATGAGTGAAAATCATATTGCTGCAAATGTGAAGTGGTTGAGAGTGAATGCAGGTCTAAGCCAAGAAGAATTAGCTGAGAAAATCAATGTCACTAAATCAACGATTTCTCAATGGGAAAGAGGGCTGTTTCAGCCAAAGCACAGGCATATAAATGCTTTGGCTCAGTATTTTAATGTTTCGACAAATAGTTTGATTGTTGGTGACGCTGAGGGCTTTAATGCTAGAGAACAAGCCAATTTAAACTCTGAGTGTGATTGTTATGACGAATTAAAAAAAATTCGTTACTTATCCTCAACATATGTCGCGGCTGGAATAGGGTGTTCTAATAGTGAAGACTATGAACATGAATTAATTCATATAAAAGAATTACCTTATAAAAAAAATTATAACGAATTGCTCTGCCTAAACGTGTCAGGCGACTCTATGGAACCTGTTTTGCAAAACGGTTCATTATTAGTTATTGATACTGCTAATAAAGAAATTGTAGATGGTTCGATGTATGTGTTTGTTCAGGAAGATGTTCTACGCGTGAAGCTTTTTTCTTATGAGAAAAATATGTTAAAAGTAGAAAGTTATAATGAGCGTTATAAAGATGAATATTATGAAAATGACGAACAGTTTTCGATACATATAGTTGGGAAAGTAGTTTTTTACGCAACAAAACTGGAGTAAATAAATCTGTAAATAATCGTTCCGCTATATTATAATATTTTCAGAACTTGGAGCTAAGTGCATTACAAAGAGCACTACTACATAGTTTTCTATGTAGTGTATTTTTCAAGTTTAGAATGTGTCAAACCGTCAATTTGACTATATAGCATTTGCAAAAAACCGAACTCCTAGTCGTGTTCGGTTTTTTTGTGCCTAAAATCTATGGCTATAAAATTGATCTTGCATCAATCGTTTTGATCGATTATTTTGTACATTCAAATATTTGGAGTGACATCTAAATATACTAAATCGACTAGAGTTTAATAATGAAAATCCAACAGCGCTATAGCTGCATATTGCAGCACCAATCCCTTTGTAGACCTAGATACATTCAATTTGACATGCCGATCCTTTTGCGATCTAGTATGCCTATTGTGAGTGTGTCTAATGCAACACGCTAACCTCGATACACTCTTTTCTGCACTTGAAAGTGATGAGCATTGCTCTGAACTTCTTCCGTTGTCGTCTTATGATGATACGAATGTTTTCGACTGCGAAATACCAGACGGGCAAGCTTACACTGTCGTTGATGAAACTAAACGCCTCAAAAAAGCACGTAAAGCTGAACGTGACAAAGTTAATGCTGAAATTTTAGAAACGGCTGATCGAGTTCATAAAAGCGGTAAGGCGGTTGGATTTCAAGCTAAAGTTGCATCATTCAATGGATTCAAGAGTGCAAGACTTCCCGATTACGTTAAAACATTATTGAGGCAAGCAAAGGTACTGCCTCATAGAGAAGAATTTCTTGAGCATAGTGACGGCTTATACCGTGGAACATTGCAAGAACGCTCTAAGATCATTCTTAGTTTGATGCTTTCCGCATTTGTGGTTAATTGTAATGTTGCTAATGGCATGATCGTTGTTGCTACTCGTAAAGGCGGTAAGAACCTTACCCATGATGCGCTGAGAATGGAAGTGGCACTTAGACATGGTGTTTATATCGCCGAATCAACTTGGTATTTTTATATCAATAAATTAGTCCAATGTGGTTATCTGCAAAGCGATACTGTGGCTATTTATGAAGATGGCCACGCAGCTATGTTTCATGCAGAAGCAAGTTACAAAGTACTATCTAAAGGGTTGTTAGATATGCTCGGCGCTTCCCGTTTGTCCGTTCGTAACGGCGCTGCAAAGCATGAAGCCGATTTGAAAACGAAAGGTAAATCCTTTAAGCAAAAGGCACGTTACCCTAATTCACGTTACCGTATGGACGGTACGCTTCGTAAGAACATGAAAGTGGTTGAGCCATGCCAACGCTTGCTCGAACTGATTACTTCTCACCATGTACGTGAAACTTACCACGTACCACCTAATTAGCTCTAGAGCAGTTTATCAAAATGACCTACATCGGCTTACCTGCCGAGTTTTGTCGTGTCTGAACGCGGTATATCGCTCCTAAACGAGCAGAAACGTGCTGCTTAACTCTCTCTACATTTTGTATTCCTCATGGTTTTTGGTTGGCACGCTGTCTATTTAAAGTGATTGCTGTTTTTTTTCGGAATAAGTTAAAGTACAAATCAAGACGACAAAGTTAGTTGTGATCTTTAGGCTTAAAATCTTTTTCTTTTTTAGGTTAAAAGCTTTTAAAAAATGAAAAATAAAAAGATCTTTAAAGACTACAAACAAAAATGAAATGTCCATTTCCTAGCTAAAGCTAGGGGACATCATTTAAAAGCAGTGCTGAAAGGATATTTTGTCTAACCGACCGTTAGGCTTCATTTGTTTCTGTATAGCGGGTTTGTCTGCGACGCTTGTCGCTACGCGACTGTCTGGCAAAAAGAAAAGGCTAAATTGAAGCAAGCCTGTGTTGATAGTGTAACGATTTCAAGAGTGATTATTGAATAGAATGGTGAAACCATTCTTTAAAGAAAAAGCATTAGTGGGAATGATAATACAAGTGGTAAACTTCATGCGGGTGCTCTTGGCTATTTGGCAAGAGCATAGTTTTGTAAAGGCCAGATAGACGAAAGCCCCAAAGTTAAATCCATTAACAATGAGGCAATCTGATGTATCTCTCAATACAAATAGTAAGCCTCTTTTACTCAGGAGGCAAGTATGCCGAAAAGAAAAACAACTACTTTGAGTCTAGCTATCGTGTGTTTCACTCTGTTAGCTGCGCTGGCACTGATTAGAGATGATTTGTGTAAAGTGGAGTACCGTAACGGTACGATGTTTCTTAACGTTAATCTTGCCTACGAAGTAAGAGGCTAACGAACATAGGGGCGGTTCCGAACCGTCCCTATTTTTGGATTGTGACGTTACTTATCAAGAGCGCCCAACTTTTTATTAAGTTAAGTGGAAATGGATTGCGAACATTGCTTAACTAATGTGAATTATTAAGTTGTAATTGTTTGACTACCCTAGCCTGTATCCAAGTAGGTTTAGTTGCTAGCCATTGGAATAGCTCACCTGCTGGCATCTTTGGTAAGTCAATTAGACGCCTTTTTCCTATTGCTGTATATTGTTGCTGTGTCATAGTAATTCTCATTTTATTGTCACACGGCCTGTATAGATGTTCAGATCTATACAGGCATTTTATATCATGTATATCATGTATATCATGTATATCATGTATATCATGTATATCATGTATATCATGTATATCATGTATATCATGTATATCTTTTCTGCGCTTCCAGCTCCTCACTTCCCTGAAATTCTTTTAATATTCCAATCGCCCAGCTCTTATGCTCATTTGAGTGCAGTGCTACTCTGGTTATATGAATAGCTAGTTCAATGGCTTCACTTCGGCCTCGTTTACCATCTGTAATATTTAAATGTTTTAATTGGTCTGCAAGAGTATCTATATTCTGGTTTTGAAGATCGCTGATACGGATCATTCTATTAGTTCTTTCTACTTTACTCGGTTTTCGACCCGGCTTCTTTTTCATTTCACTTGGCAATGAGTTTGGGGCTGTAGCTTCACCTAGTTCTTGCCCATGATTATTGTTTATAGCTTTTAATGCCCACGAAGCTGCTTTACTCATGCTAAAGCCTCATTTAATAAATTGGTAATTTCTTGTTTAGCTTCTCTTATGCCGTATTTGTTTTTTAATTCGGGATCGAAAATATTCCGTCCATTCGCTGTTACTGTTTGGTATATGCTACGTTCATTGATGATCATTCTCTTATCTAAACTAATGCCTTTTATGAACTCATTTTGAATTGCAATATTTCGGCGTCTGTTTATGACTTCTATAACTTTATTTGTTTTTCTGAGTTCTGGAATATATCGAGCAGTAGCGCCAAAATCTAAAGGTGTAGCTTGGTATGGAATGATTACGGTTCCTAATGGTTTGTCGTCAGTTCTTGGTGGCATATCAACAATGACTAAATCTACGTTAGGTTGATGCTCGGGCCAGCCTTTTACTACTTCAAAAGGTACGTTATTGAATTCACTTAGCCATACACCGCTGGCTTGGTTGTCATCATCTATGAGTAAAACTTTTAATCCTCTATCAACAGCAGCACCAGCTAGCATATAGCTTATTGTTGTTTTGCCAGTGCCACCTTTACGTGACCATACGCTTATTATTTTCAAAATTATTCTCCTACTGTGCAATGTGATTATATCATGTATATCATGTATATCATGTATATCATGTATATTAAATTAATTTACAGTAAAGTCAATGCATTTTGCATACATCATATACACCATATATATGGTATATATCGTATATGTATATGTGTGCCCGAGTAGGGTTGTAAAAGTACTATCCTTAAGCTTTTTCTTAATAGGAGGAGATTGCGGAAAATAACAACTTGACTGCGATATCGACCTCAACGCCCCAAAATGCAAAAGTGGTGAATTTCACCACTTTTTTGTAAGCCATGATTTACCGCTTTTTGAGCGAGGTAACACAGGGTTTTAAGCCTTTCGTGGCAGAAATTCCGCCAGTCATTTTTTTCGATGCATACAATTTGTCGTTATGTTAAATTCCTGTTGTATGCATAGGCGGCTATATAATGTTTATTGAGTTGAGTAATAATTTATATATGATTCAA
This sequence comes from Shewanella sairae, assembly GCF_023283535.1. Taxonomy (GTDB): domain Bacteria; phylum Pseudomonadota; class Gammaproteobacteria; order Enterobacterales; family Shewanellaceae; genus Shewanella; species Shewanella sairae. The sequence continues at coordinate 29,835 of NZ_JAKILT010000060.1, forward strand.
CCTCAAAGCCTTTTTGTTCAACATCTAAACTAAACCTAGAACGCATATTATAGTCTTTCATTCTATTGAAGTCTTCAGGTATAGATTCACCCGTTAGATCCCAAAGACTCAATAGTGGTTTAAATATCTTCCTGTAGTCGGTAGATATGACCATCAAACCATTACTGACAAGTGGTTCTTCACCTAGGGCATTTGCAACGGCTTCCCCTTTCTCGCCAGCAAACAACACTATATGCTCCCCCTTAATCGCCAATTTTGGTGAGATTTTAATTTCTTCTGGCATAGGGATAATTGTGTTTAGCTCGATTGCGTTGCCATTAGTTGGTAGCTGAATGTCGGCTAACTCCGGTGCTAACGTTTTAGCCAAGTTAAATAGCACATTTGGGTTTTCAGCTGATAAGCTTACTACCGCATCTAAGCTTTCTAGTTGGGGTTCTACGCCGGAACCGCCGAAATTTCCGTTCCTAACGCAAATACTCATGATTTAGCTCTTTACCACAAGTAATTGCGTACGAATAGGGTGCCTCTAATGAGAATTGAATCGTACTAGTCATATGAGACACAAGAATCAACGATAGAAGCCTGATTGAATCACACTTGAGGGTGTCCGTTTAACGGTGGTTAATCGGACGGTGATTTGTATGCCTTTAAAAATCGCTAACGTAGGATAATGTTTAAATTCCCTGTCTACCCCATACAGACACAACAAAGGCCGCCTAAGCGACCTTTAAAATTACATATAACGGGTGTTAATTATGCCTATTCAACAACAGTTGGTAAAAATGAAATATCAAGGTAATGCTTCTTCGGCTTTGCTTTGTCCACATATACACTGATGTACTCATTCCTAATATAATCAGTCGGGTCAAACCACAAATTTTTACTTTTATACATATAAATAGTGTTTGATTCGGGATCTAACCATTCTGCAACTATGCGATATGGATTACGACCATTTACTTGCAATGAATAATTAAGCTCTACGCTAGAAAACTTAGCTTCAACCTTTAGTCCATTCTCAACAAGATAATTTCCTTTTCTATTTTTAAGGATATCAAACAGAAGCATACCGAAACCAATAGATGAAAACACCATTCCCAGAAAAGCCAGTATTAAAGCTAGGCCCCATAGCGAGAAAAATCCATTGATCTTCGCTTCATTTGGATTTGATTCTAAATACATGACCTCCACAAACTCTCCTACTTGATAGGAAGGAGGATTAGAACTAATGCTTGATGTAAATTCATAACCAATATCATTCGAATCGGAAAAATACACTATGGGGGCATAAGTATAACTAGAAGAATTACTTGTTCTAGATTCAGTCAATCCGATTACTTCACCACTACCTATAACTGTAGATTTAATAAAATTGAAAGTGCTTATGGATGAGAATGCAGATCCTATGAGAAAGCAGACGCCTATTATTGAAAATAAAATTTGTATTTTTTTGATATTCATAGTTATATTAGTGAATAAGCTAGTAAGAGGTTTATTTTACCTTAAAACAAGCAAATTAAAATACCCCCATAAAACTGTTATTGAAAGTTAGTAATGTCACATCGTTCGCCAAAGTTGAAATGTCACTTTCCCCCCAAAAAAGTTAGAGTTCGTTAGTGAAAGTTT
>NZ_JAKILT010000061.1 GCF_023283535.1 Shewanella sairae
ACGCCGATATTTACACTATAAAGGTATCACTCGGGCTTGTTCAACACTTGGGATAAGGACGCGGCTACGCGCGGCCTATCCTTATTTGTTATATTCATTTACCAATGTGCCGTTTCTTTAGCGATTTTTTCAACCAAGTCAGAATTATCAACTTTGTACTTTGAAAACACTGGCTGTGCCTTAGTTTGAAATTTGTTTTCGTTGACGAACTTAAACTTTTTTTCTTTTCTACAAGCAGATTGAAGTGGTACAACAGATCTACCAAGAAAAATACAATTTCTTTAGATTTGACAGGTGAGACTTGATAGATACTAGTGTTTGGAATTTTTTCAACACGCCCAACATCCATCTTGCAGATTCTTTTCCACTGAGAACTTAGATTCAACATAAACTGCCGATGATCAGAGCTAGGGATATTTTTCGTTTTATATAGCTCAAGAAAAAGGGTATCAAGTACGCTAAAGTCTATTTCTAGCGGTCCACTGAAGCTTTCATTTTTAGCCAAGTCTATTTTTGATTTTTTATACTCAGAGACTACAGCAACTAAGAAAGTCCCCATGATACCAGACAGAAATTCAGCCTCTGTGTAAAAAGCACTCTTCACATTACTTTCTCTTTTTAGATCAAGGTATAAACTAGCTAGAAGTCCACAAAACGAACCAACGAAAGCGCCAACTAATGCTCCAGAAATTGCCCAAAAACCATCGTTTGACAGTTTTTCCATTAATACCTCGATCACCCTACTTACTCCAATGAATATAACAGTATATTAGGCTGAATTCCGAATAAGAACGGTCTTAATAAGAACAGGTTGCCTATACTCTAATCACTCAAGAATAACAGTAAATCAGATTGTTAACAATTGGTTACGGAGTGGGAAGGGCTGGTTCCCTGTTTCTTTGTCTGAGTGAAACAAAGAACCTCAGACATTGCATAAAGTGCAATGTTCACGCAGGAAGAAAAGTCACTAGGCTTCGGCCTATATGATAATTCCGGGGCATTTCCGCGTTAGAAACTAAATCTCTCGGTCGAATGAGTATGCCAATTATCAAGTGTAGATACGGCTGCGGGCTTCGATGACATGGATGTCATCGCAGAGCTTACAGGGATTGTACTTGCAGCGTCTCGCAGCAGTATCTGCACATGCGCCTGCTGCAGGCGATTAATAGCGACTCAGCTACAAGCTCAAACTGGCTACCCCGTAGAAACAAGCATAAAAAAATGTAATCAAGCTTCATTCTGAAGCTAAATAACTTTGGGGCAAAAGTAAGTTACGACACTTACAGATAACACCTATTCCCCATCGAAGTTGCCGAAGTACGTTGAAGAAATAACCGTGATGCCCACACGGATGTGGGCATAGCTTTCGCGGGGCAGGATGCCCCATCGGAAGCGTTAGATTATTTCGAATAAGTACGAGGGTGACAACTTCGTCGGGGCGGCTGGGGTGATGCAAGAGGGGAAAGCTGTTGTTCCCCTCTTGCCCGTGTGTGAGCTGGAAGCTCACGACTTTAGTTGTTAGACGCAGTCTAACGATAAGGTCAAGCGGAGCTTGATTGTTTTAAACCTAGTTTGTTAGACGCAGTCTAACTTAAAAGTCAGGCAAAGCCTGATAGCAAACCAACTACCAGATAATTCCAAAAGCCAAAAACAAAAAAGCAGCCAAATATGACTGCTTTTGATTTCAACTTCGTTAGTTAAGGTTCCGAAGCAGAACCTTAGAACGCAGTGCGTTTATAATTACGATACTCTGCCATCCAGAAGTTATCATCAATCGCATAGTTCAGCTGCTCTGCGGTAACTGGCAAGGCATGGCCTTCTTCAATCGCCATTCGTGCTACGGCAAAGGCAATATGCTTACTGACCTTATGAATGTCTTCAAGCTTAGGTAGCAGTGAACCTTCACCATCAATCGCCAGTGGTGAACACTCGGCTAACGCGCGGCTTGATGCCATTAGCATTGCATCACTCACACGCTTTGCGCCAGAGGCTAATACACCTAGCCCGATGCCTGGGAATATATAGCTGTTATTACACTGGGCGATTTCATAGGTGGTGTCATCGACAATCACTGGTTCAAACGGGCTACCGGTTGCCACAAGTGCTTGGCCTTGCGTCCAATGTAAAATGTCCTTTGGCGTGGCTTCAACGCGGCTGGTTGGGTTCGATAGAGGGAACACAATTGGGCGCTTGCAATGGCTGTGCATGGCTTTGATGATCTCTTCGGTAAATAGCCCCGGTGCGCCTGATACACCAATCAATACCGTTGGTTTAGCGTTGTTAACCACATCAAGTAGCGAGATGTTGTCGCTGAAGTTATCCCAGCTAGCAATATCATCGCAGTTTTGCGCCAGCTTTTGCTGGAAAGGTAACAAGTTCGGCATATTAGCTTGTAGCATGCCCCAGCGATCGACCATAAACACTTGCTTGCGTGCTTGCTCTTCGCTAATGCCTTCAGACACCATTTGCGCCACGATTGCCTCGGCAATACCACAACCGGCCGAGCCTGCCCCTAAGAAGGTAATGCGCTGCTCACTGAGTTTGCTCTTAGCCGCTTTACATGCAGCAAGCAGCGAACCTACGGTAACAGCGGCTGTACCTTGAATGTCGTCGTTAAAGCAGCAGTATTGATCTTTATAACGCTCAAGCAGTGGCATGGCATTCTTCTGCGCGAAATCTTCAAACTGAATTAACGCATCTGGCCAGCGGCGACTTACGGCCTGCATAAAGGCTTCAACAAACTCAGTGTATTCTTCGCCGCCAATACGTGGGCTACGCATGCCCATGTACATTGGGTCTTCTAGTAGGTGCGGGTTATCGGTGCCGACATCTAAGGTGATTGGTAGCGTGTAAGCGGGACTAATACCGCCACAGCTGGTGTATAACGATAACTTACCAATTGGGATCCCCATGCCGCCAATACCTTGGTCACCTAGACCTAAGATGCGTTCACCGTCGGTGACGACGATAATTTTTACTTTTTGGCGAGTCGAGTTATTGAGAATATCGTCAATACGGTCTTTGTTGGCGTAAGAGATAAACAGACCACGGTTGCGGCGATAATCTTTAGAGAAACGCTCACAGGCCATACCCACGGTTGGGGTATAGATGATAGGCATCATTTCGGTAATGTGGTTTTGTACTAGGCGATAGTACAGAGTCTCGTTGGTATCTTGAATGTTACGCAGGTAGATATGCTTGTCGAGATCATTGCTGAAGTTTTTATATTGGTCGTAAGCGCGTGAGGCTTGCTCTTCAATGGTCTCAATAACGTGTGGCAGTAGGCCTTCAAGATTAAAAAAGATCCTTTCTTCTTCGGTGAATGCACTGCCTTTGTTGATTAAAGGCGCTTCAAGAATGGCCGGACCGGCAAAAGGAAGATAGAGCGGGCGTTTGTTATCGTCCATTGGAAACCTTTAGATAGTTTTTGTTAGTGAGGATGACTGGTGATTCTAGTCACGGAAGACTAACACAAAGTGTGATCTTTGTTAGCGTTTGCGGCGCAATTAAACAAATTTTTTTAGCTAGAGCGAAGAAGAGTTTAGGCTTTAACAAAGCAAAAATACGACGCTTATTGTAGGTCGGGCTTTAGCCCGTCAGTAGTTGTTTATCCTAGCTTAGGTTCATAACAAAAAAGCACCGCCAGTGGCAGTGCTTTTTAATCGCGTAAGCTAACTCGTTCGAGATTGAATTAGTTAGCGTTTTCTGGACGGTGCTTAAGTGATAAGCCCATCAAGAAGTTACGTAATACTTGGTCGCCACATGGCTTGTAGTGCTTGTGACCAGGCTTTCTAAATAGTGCGCCTAGCTCAGACTTGCTCATGTTGAATTCAGCTAATTCTAGCGCTTCAATGATATCGTCTTCACGTAGTTCAAATGCCACTCTTAACTTTTTGAAGATAAGGTTGTTGGTCAATTGAGACAACGGCTCTGGTGCTTCTGCGCCAGGCTTCAGGCCACGCTTGTAGATCACTAAACCGTCTAGAAAACGACACATGTTTTTGTCATTTAGCGGCGCATAACCTTCTTCATGCTCCTTTTTAAGCATGTCGATCATTTGCTCTTGTGTCACTTCGTGCTTAGTTTTAGCAAAAATGCGGATCATCTTTGCATTGCTTAAGTCGAGGATATAGCGAACTTTACGTAAAATATCATTGTTAATCATGAGTTTGATTTTCTTCTAACTATGGGACCGCGCGGCTGCGCGCTCATCGCCGATTATTATAACAGAAGTTGCTATAAAAATAGTTATTACTCTGCTGCTTTTGCCGCCGTATTCGCAGGTGCAAATGCATTTTCAACTGCGCTGACCGAGGCTTGGAGCAGTTTGGCGACAGGGCGGTCTTCAAGTGCAATCAATTTGCTGCGTATACTGCTGCGAATGGCGTCGTGTAATCCAAATACCCGCTCACGGTCGCTTAAGTCCCATGAGGTGTTTTCTAAAATGAGTAAACTGACTTTAGCTTCAGGGTAATACACCGCTAGGCTGACATAGCCCGGCAGGTAACCACTGTGACTGTACTCGACTAATTGTTCGTCGTGGCTAATTTGAGTGCCATAACCATATTCTAATACGCCCCATCTATGTTCACGTGTTGCTTGGGGGGCGGTCATCAATGCCAAACTTTGTTGGCTAATTAATTTGCCATGGTATAGCGCATCTTGAAAACGGCTATAAGCCTCAACCGATGCGGCCATGCCGCCAAATGCGATTAGCGAATTATCAATGCTTATATTGACAGGTGAGAGTTGTGATTGGGGATTACCGTCTGCATCAGCGCTTAAGGTTTCGGTTTGACCTAGGACGAAATGTTGATGGTTTGATGCAATCTTATGGATATCACCGACTTCAGCGTATAACCCATCGAGCTTAAGCTGGTTTACTAGCTCGTCGATGGGTTGTTGGTAAACCACTTCTAGTATGTCGCCAAGTAGCGCATAGCCATAGTTAGAATATTGAAACTGACTGCCGGGCTTAAACAGTGGCGGTTCGCCCATCTTGATCAAACCCGATGTGTGGCTAAGTAATTGCGATACGGTCACACTTGGCGGCACATAAGCGCGAGGTTTATTGCCATCTTTTAGTAAGTAATGACTCACGCTTTTATGTAAATCGATTAAGCCGTCGTCAACGGCTTTTAACACTAGCGTAGCGGTAACTTGTTTGGATAGCGAACCGATTAAAAAGCTCGAGTTATTATCAATATTGTCGCCGGAGATATAGGCAAATACTGGCTGATTATCTTGCTTAATCATGATTACGCCACTAAACGGACGCTCTGCTTGAGTGATGATTGTTGGAAGTTGTTTGGCGATATCGCTGCTGGCAACGCGGTTTGCACTGGCTTTGTTTGCCGCCCATAGACAACAGCCAACTACGACTGAGCCTATAAGTGTTTTTGTTATGAGGTGCATTAGGGTGTAGGTGTCCGTTTACGTTATTTTGTTAGCATCCAATAGATAAAGAGCACGGCGAAACTGACTAGGTAAATTAACCCTAACCATGAAAGCAACCGCATGGCGCTACCATACCTATCTGCAGGCAACAGTGCTGTGCTGATCATCAACTTATAGTTAAGCCAAGCAAATACTACTGTTGTCATAAAGGCCAGAATCATAACAAATTCCAGTAAGGGAAGTAGAGCACCTTTAAAAAACAATATGATAGATAACCCGAAAACGGATAGCACTAGCATAACCAGGCTGAGTCTACGCTCACTATCAGGCTGCTTTGTCAGGAGCTGCCAGCCCATATTGAGGGTGCGGCTATAGCCATCAATAACGGTGACTGTCGTGCTGAAAATACATAAAAATGCCACTGCGCCGATAAGATAGCGGCTATCGCTGCCCATGACTTGGCTATATAGGCTAATTAATTGGGCGGCAAACTTTACCCCCGACGGCGAAAACTGCTCGCCGCTGCCATGCATGACTAAGCTACCTAGGGCGAGAAATACCACAGCGAGGATAGCTGTCATTATGTAGCCAAAGTTAAAGTCGAACAGCGCTTGTTGTTTATTAACGGGTTGTAATTTTTGTTTTTCAATCAGCCACAATGAGTTCCAAGCACTGACTTCAATGGGGGCGGGCATCCAACCCATCATTGCCACTAAAAAGCCAATATGAACCCACTGCCAAGGCGACTGCGGCACAAAATTGGCATGGATTATACTGGGTGCGTTAAAGGCGAGGGCAACCGCAATCAAGGTGGTTACGGTAAGCGCGAGCATTATTACTTTGGTTATTTTATCGAGTAGTGCGTAATGACCAAAGATTAAAATCCCTAGGCTGGAAACCAATACGATTAGCGCTAATACATCGATGGGTAGCGACACAAACTGCGTCAACATGGCAGCAGTGAGCATGGCAACGCCAGCAGTGCTGGCAATGGCTGCAATGGTGTTGAGTGCTGTAAATACCAATAAATAAATGCGTCCCTGTTTTAAGTAACCATGCAATAGGCTTTCACCGGTTGCCGCGGTGTAGCGTGCGCCGGCAGCAAAAAAGGGATACTTAAGTAAGTTTACCGCCAGGATGGCCCAAGCCAGTTGCCAGCCAAACTCTGCGCCAGCGCGAGTTGAGGCGACCAAGTGAGAGGCGCCAATTGCGGCTGCGGCCATTAATAGTCCAGGCCCCATGGCGCTTAAAAAACCGTTTAAATGGCAGTTAGATTTGACTGTGACAGTATTGCTATTACTCATGTTGATTACTTTATATTAGCGATAAAACAAGGGATTAGTTATAGAGACTGTTTGAGCCTATCAGAGTTTTGCTGCAAAAGGTTGGCTATATTGACATCATATTTTTCATCTTTACTGAAATCGGGTTTTGACGCAGTTTGTAACATGCTGGTGGTTTCTATTTGCTCGCCTTAGGCGTAGGTTAGTTTGCAAATTATTCGCTTGGTATTAACCATAAGGAAACACAACATGATTAAGCTATATGGCATTCCCCGTAGTCGCTCGTTACGGGTGTCGTGGACGTTAGAAGAGTTGGGACTTGATTGGCAATATCGGCACATTAACTTTGCTAATGGCGACGCTAACGATCCTGAGTTTTTAGCTGCCAACCCTTGCGCTAAAGTGCCTGCGTTAGTCGATAACGGTGTCGCCATATCTGAGTCGGCGGCAATCGTTTTATATTTGGCAGAAAAATATGGCGAAGGTCAGTTACTGCCTAAGGCGGGCACGGCTGAGTCTGCACTGCACCATAAATGGATAAGTTTTATTATTAGTGAGTTAGAACAGCCGCTTTGGACTATGGGCAAGCATAAGTTTGCTTTGCCTGAGGCGCAGCGCTTGCCAGCAATATTGCCAGTGGCTAAATGGGAGTTTGATAAAGCTGCTGCAATAGCGGAGAAATGGTTACCTGAGAGTGAATTTTTACTGGGCGAGCAGTTTACCGTTGCTGATATTTTATTGGGGCATACTTTGCTGTGGGCGACTCGTTTTGAGCAAGATATTCCGCCAAAATTAACCGCGTACAGCGATAGAATTACCCAGCGCCCTGCGATGGCAAAAGGCTTGGCGAAAGAAGAGGGCAAGGCTGAATAAGCTTTATTTAAACTGCGGCAATGAAAAAGCATCCACTATTTTTAAACAGAAAGTTTAAATAGATGGATGCTTTTTTGTATCAAACCAAAAGGGAGATAATAGACAATTACAGCTGAGTTTTAGCCCATTTGGCACGGTTTTCACGGCTTTCTTTTAGGCCATCTTTTTCGCGGTAAGCTTTGTATGATTCAAAGTTTAATGGTACCAGTACCACATCAACTTCTAGCATTAGCTTGCACTCTTTCTTAATGCGGTAGGCTGACACGTTATATAGCTCAGCTAATGGTAGCGTACCTAAGAACTCTGGGTTGTACTGAGCGTACAAGGCTTGAGTTGGGTATACCACAAAGCTCAATGTGCGCTTTGGTTCAGACTTGAATAGTTCTTCGATACCATCACAAGTGTTAAGCACTTGCATCTCAATCGCTTCATCAATCTCAAGCAGTTTTTTCTGTACTGGCATGTGCGCTGGCTTTTCGCCTGCTTCCCAAGCGATAACATCAGCTTCGGTCACTTTACCCATCTCGGCAACTTGTGCTGTGGTTAACGCCAATGAGTGACGAAGATATTGCATTTCAATGGCGTTCAAACCAAGTTCTTTAGACATGTTGTTTCCTTAGTAAATTTGTCGTGATGGCGTGTGCTTATAATTAGCTACGCATCCACACTTCTTCAGCCCAATCCCAGAAAGATTCCCATGTTTCTTCTTCGTCAATTTCGCCATCTTGCCACAACTGAATTTCACCTTCTTGGCTAATAAAGAAGAAGTTATCGCCTTGCTGGCAAATAGGCACAAACTCACGCGGTAAGCCAATTGACCAAGCATATGCTGCCACTTCTGGTAGGTAAGTGTGCGAGTTAGGATCGCTTGCTGTTACTGGCTCTAGGCTGCCACAAATTACATCACTGGCATAAAGTAAGTATTCTTTTAGCTCCATTGGCAGTGGGATAAGTATTTCTTCTTCCACTTCAACAATTTGCTCAAATGTTGCTAGCTCTAACGGTACGGGTACCGTTTCACTCATCTCTTGCAGTTGCTCAATGATATCGTTCATAAGTTTTAGGTGTATCTGGCTATATAGATTATTGGGGCGGAGTATAACCGCAAATCGGGGCAAAGTGCAGGTAACCGAGGCAATTTAATCAACTACTACAAACCGTATGTGAAGTGTTGATTTAAATAAGTAGGCAATACATAGCTGTCACTAAGTTGGGTTGGTTTTAGGCTAAAGCACAAAAAAAGGGCTCATATTAATGAGCCCTTTGTTGGTCGGTTTAGCTTTAGCTGTTAGGCCGCAGCGGCAGTAATGATATTGGCTTGATCGCTACGCTTATATCTAAGCCATGCTTTGTGATACAGCTTGTGTGACTCTTGGCGTAGCTGGGTAATTTTAGCCGTTTCAATGTCGTTTAAACTGCGTTGCTGCTGCATGGCAGAAGCTTGGATCGATTGCACCTGCTCGTACACTTGATGTTCGGCGCCGCTTTTAATTTCGGCAATGTCTGCTAGGTGTAACTGCACTTCTGCGATCATTTGTGATTTAGGCAGCTTAACCAGTAGGTTTAAGTCGCGGTAGCCAGATTCCTTAGGATTAGCGAAGCGGTTTTTAACTTGAATAAGCTGACTGTCGTTTTTAAGAATTTCGAATGCTTGCATCAAGTTGTGAATATCGTCGCTAACAATGCTGGCACGTACGATATCAGTCAGTTGACTTGCGTCGTTATTGAGCTTGTTATGTACCTTGGCCTCGGCCCTTTCACGGCTTTTAATCTCAGCAAGCTTTGATTGTGTTTGTGATTGGCTAGTAATCATCTCAAGCAGTTGTGCAAGTTCTTGTTGGGCATTGTTGGCTTGGCTATAAAGGGTATCGAGATTGGCACTGGTCTGCCTTGGGACTTGGTACTGCACTGACTGAATTGCCGTGAGTCCATCGAGGTTTTTAGAGAAAGCCAGTTTAGCGGCGTAGCTACCGTTATCTTTAGTATTGCTTTGCTCATGATGAATGGGTTGAGCAAAGGCTGAACGGGTCGACAATAACAGTAAAAAGATGAAAAAAGTCCGTAATATCCGGTTCATAGCAGTCCTAGTTTGTGGCTGTAACTGTAATCTAACTTGATATTGCTTAAGCTACGCTGAACGGCAAATGAACATTTATTCATAGTGTGAGCGTAAGCGTCAGAAAACCTACAATAAACAAAAAGCCGTTGATGAAATGAGACATCAACGGCTTTTTAGATTTATTTTTAAAGATCTAGCACGCAGTGCTTAGAGAACAGCTTCCGCTTTGCGAAGAAAAGTAAAAGCTTGACGGGCTAAAGCCCGACCTACAACAAACGCTGCTTTTAACCGGCTTTACCCGTCTTGGCTTTCATCGCCTTTGGCTTTCATCGCCTTTGGCTTTTGTATTTCTTAGAACCTGCTCTTTATAAAATCTGATTACCAGATTTTTACGCGCTTCTCTGGTGTGATATACATAGCATCACCTGGTTTCACATCATAGGTGCTGTAGAACTCTGGCATGTTAGATAGTGCACCAAGAGCACGGAACTGCGCTGGTGAGTGCGGATCGGTTGCTACACGGTTACGCATAGATTCTTCTTTGATTTTTGCACGCCAAATCTGGGTGAAACCAATGAAGAAACGCTGATCGCCTGTTAAGCCGTCAATCACTGGAGCTTCTTTACCGTTAAGCGACTTCTTATAGGCGCGATAAGCAATCGTGACACCAGAAAGGTCACCAATGTTTTCGCCAAGTGTTAGCTCACCGTTTACGTTTAAGTCGTCAAATACTGCGTAGTCGTTGTACTGATCAACAAGTGCCTTACCGCGAGCTGCAAACTCAGTTAAGTCTTGCTCAGTCCACCAGTCTCGCATGTTGCCTTCGCCGTCAAACTTAGCGCCTTGGTCGTCAAAGCCGTGGCCCATTTCATGACCAATAACCGCACCAATACCACCGTAGTTAACGGCGTCATCTGCTTCCATATTAAAGAATGGTGGCTGCAAAATAGCTGCTGGGAACACGATTTCATTCATGGTTGGGTTGTAATAAGCATTAACCGTTTGTGGGGTCATGTGCCATTCCCACTTACGGATTGGGCTGCCTAGCTTTTCAAGCTCTTTCGCATGGCTAAGTTCACTTGCACGTAGGTTGTTACCGTATAAGTCATCCGCTTTAATGGTCAGCTTGCTGTAGTCTTCCCAGCGATCTGGGTAACCAATTTTAGGATCAAACTTAGCGAGCTTGTCTTTGGCTGCTACTTTAGTGCCAGCGCTCATCCACTCTAGTGACTCTATGCTGTCGCCGTAAGCGCCGCGCAGGTTTTCAACAAGCACTTGCATGCGCTCTTTTGCTTCAGGCTTAAAATGGCGCTTAACGTACACTTTACCGACAACTTCACCTAGCAAGCCATTAACCGTTGATACGCCGCGCTTCCAACGTGGCTGTTGCTCTTGCTGACCATTTAGGGTCTTAGAGAAGAATTCAAAGTTTTCGTTATCGATCTCTTCACTTAGGCTGCTGGCAGCATGGGTGAGTACTTGCCATTGCATGTAGTTCTTCCAAGTATCAAGGTCGGTGTCTTTAATGATCTCGTTTAGGCCTTGAATGTAACTTGGTTGATTAATGATGATATCGCCTTGCTTGTCGGCGCCTAGAGTGGCTAGGTAACCGTCCCAGTTAATGTCTGGTGCCAGCGTTGACAGGTCGTTAACTTGATACTTATTGTAAGTCTTAGTGCTGTCACGGGTTTCAACTACGTCCCAGTGCTTTTTAGCGATTTCTGTTTCCAGTGCCAAAATCGCTGCTGCGCTAGCTTTTGGATTGGCTAGACCCGCTAAGATGTACATCTTTTCGATGTGCTCAACAAACGCTTTACGGATATTAACGAAACGCTCATCTTGATTAAAATAGTAATCTTTCTCTGGCAGGCTAAGACCATATTGCCAAATATGAGTGGCATAACGGCTTGAATCTTTAGCATCAACATTGATATAAAATGCCATTGGTGTGCCGCCGCCGATAATTTGGCTGCGGGCAAAGTAGGTAACTAGGTCATCTTTTGACTTAATCGCATTAACTTTTTCCAGTTCGCTAGCAATTGGCGTGACACCTAGCTTGTTTAGAGTCTCAACATCCATAAATGAGTTGTAGAGATCTGCCACTTTTTGCTCGTCACTACCGGCTTTTAGGTTTGGCGTAGCGGCCACTTCTTCGATAATCACTTTAACGTCGTCACGTGATTTTTCACGTAAGTCATAAAACGCACCAGAACTAGTGCGGTCGCTTGGAATAACCGTATCTTTTACCCAAGTACCGTTAACGTAAGAGTAGAAGTCATCTTGTGGGCGCACTGATTTGTCGAAGTTGGCAAAGTCGATGCCTGATGCGAGCGCTTTTTCAACGGCAACAGCGGCTTCTGTTTTGCTGGTCTCTGGTGTGTTTACTTCAGTAGGCTCGCTATTACATGCTGTGAGGCCAACGATAAGGGAAGCGCATAAGCCCCCAACGAGTACTTTTTTCATGTTTCTTCCTTAATCTGTATCGTCAATTTCTTGTTATTGTAAAAACCGAGTATCGATTTTTATGATGTATTGATGCTTTATAGACGCGGCATTAATTACATTGCGTTACGCATGTTAATAGGTTTGTGCGGAGGTGAACAAGCGTGAGAGGCCAACTTGGGTGTTTAATTGGCCATACATGTGTAAGAAAAGATTTCCTTAACTAAAAAGTAAGCAATTTTTAGTTAAAAGTGACATCGGTTATAGCGTTTTTATCACTTTGGCAGGATTGCCTGCTACCACTTGCTTAGCGGCGACATCTTTAGTGACCACAGAACCCGCTCCTATCACCGCTTCGTCGCCAATGGTAACGCCGGGTAAAATGATGGCGCCACCGCCTATCCAAGCGCGGTTACCGATTGTCACGGCTTTGGCGATTTCTATACCTGCGCAGCGTTCAGTAGCATCAAGTGGATGGCTGGCAGTATAGATCTGTACATTTGGCCCAAGCATAGTTTGCGAGCCGATGCTAATCATTGCGTTGTCATGCAAAGTGCAGTTGGCATTAATAAAGGCCTTGTCGCTTAACTTGATATTAATGCCGTAGCTCACGTTAAAAGGCTGCACAATCACCGCGCTTTTAGCTACGTTGGGCAGTAACTCATAATCGATTAGACCATTGATATTCATTTGCTGGTTGCGCACTTGCTGCTGGTGCCAGAATTGATTGAGGGCGGGATCGAGGCATTGATAGGGAGTGCCTGAGAGCATTTTGGCATATTCATCAATTTGCTGCGCCTTGGTCTCTAAGCTGCTCTTTGCGGCGTGTTCTTTGCTAGGTGATTGATTCATATATTATCTCCATAAAAACAGCCTCCAACGATACGCCCGTGATTGCTGCTTGTTCAAGCAAAACTTTGCCCTTTGGCGGCGCTGGCCTCATAATGTCGGCCATTATGGTTATATCAGCTGAGTTTCTACTGTGCGTTTAGATAAATTTATTTGTGAATCGACTTCACACTCTCGTGTTTCTGCTAAAAAAGCTCTACATCGTGGCGACGTTACTTGTAATGGTGAGGTGGTAAAAAACTCAGGCTTTAAAGTGACCGATGAACATGAGATCCGCCTTGAAGGTGAGCTACTCACTATCATAGGTCCACGTTTTATTATGCTTAACAAACCTGTTGATACGATTTGCTCAACCATAGATGAAGAGTATCAATCTGTTATAAGTCTATTGGATGTTATTCGCCCTGAAGACTTACATATTGCTGGCCGTTTAGATGCAGATACCACAGGTCTTGTGTTAATCACTACCGATGGTCAGTGGTCGCATAAAATCACTTCGCCTAAAAAAGAGTGTGGTAAGCGTTACTTATTAGAAACTGCTGAGCCACTAACAGAAGATTTAGTGCAGCAGTTTAGCGAAGGGGTTCAGCTTAATAACGAAGATGGTTTAACTAAGCCTGCAGTACTGGAGATTTTAGGCTCTAACCAAGCACGTTTAACTATTACCGAAGGTAAGTATCATCAGGTTAAGCGTATGCTTGCTGCAGTGGGTAACAAGGTGACTAAACTGCACCGTGAAAGTGTGGGTGCCATTGAACTTGATGCTGAGCTTGAACTGGGTGAATGGCGCTATTTAACAGCTGCAGAAATCAAGTCAGTTAAGTAAGTATGGTTAGCGTATAGCACATCATGGTTAAAACTGGTGAATGGGCGATTATTAATGCTTAACAGACGCTGAAATCAAGTCAGTTAAGTAAAACGTGATTAGCTTGGTTAAGTCATTAAGCGTAAATACTTGAAGTTTTTATCCGCATATAAATGTGAAAGGGGCCCTTTATTAAGCCCCTTTTTTTGTGCGCGATGGTTACTTTAATAGCTCAATCGTACCGCTAATAGTTGAAGCGCTGAATTCGGCGCTGCCATCACCAGCTTGAAACGTTAAGTATGACTGTGGCGAGTACTTTTCTTTACTGATTTTATCTTTGGTTAGGTTATTTTTGATCTTGCCACCGGGGCCGCCGTTAATATTAAAGTCGACATTGGTATTGCCTAAAAAGCTAATGCTCATATCACCGCTAACGCTGCCAAGCTTAGCTCGGCTAGATAATTCATTAAGCGATAGTTCTAGGTCACCGCTCACTGACTTTACAGTCAAGGAGTCAATACTATTGAGTGCTAAAGTGGCATCTCCGGAAACGGTTTCAACAGACACTTTGCTTGCCTGAGTATCAGCACTAAGCTCACCACTAACCAGTTGATAGTTTAAAACCCCAGAACTTTGTGTATCTCGAATATCCCCTGATACGGTTTGCAATGAAATTTTTCCTGCTAGGCTTCGAGTCGAAATATCACCAGAAACAGTTTGTAGCATGGTTTTGTCACTGAGCTCATTGGCTTTGATATTGCCACTGACTGAGCTAATTTCTATTTTGCCTGTTAATGCATCAATACGGTAATTAGCTGACACGCTCTCAGCTTCGAGTTTGATCTTATTTGGCAGGGTAATCACCAGCTCTGAACCGTCCTTGTTACTACCACTATATTGGCGGGGCAAAGTGTCTTCTATGACGACTTTGTTGCCGTTGACGCTAAAGGTAAAGCCTTCGCTTAGTTCGTCTAATGTGCCTTTTACCGCGATTTCATTTTTATCCCAAGACTTAAAAGTGACATTTCCTCTTTGGACTTTGACTTTCACACTGGGATTCGCTTGAACTGTTTGCTGCTGGTCGATTTTTTCTGCCGCAATAGCGCTTTGGCTAAGTAAGTAGGCAGTGGCGAGTAGCGTTGTGCTCAGTGGTAATTTCATGGTTAAGCTCCTTGAGGTAATGTGGTGACTGGCAATTTTTGGCCCTGTTGAAGTAACTCAAGTTCTCGCTGTTGAGTCCAAAGCCATAGCTGCCAGAGTTCCTTGTCATTGGGGGTTTGTCGCAGTGCTTGGTAGATTTGCTCTGCGGCTTTTCTAAGTTGTTCAATACCTTTTTCAAGTGGTGAAGCTAATGTTGACGCTTGCCAATTAGTTAGCTGCTGACGACTTAATAGATCCACTTGTTGTTGGTGCTGATCCTTAATGTCAGCAAGTGTGGTCAAAAGTGCTGATGGTTCATTCGGTGTTAAAATGTCAGCTTTTTGCTGCCAAATATTGCTAGCAACTAAACCAACTGCTAAGGCGATACTCGCAACTGCAACACGTTTAATTCTCTTAGGTTGCTGACTTTGTTGAACTTCCGCTTTATCCAGCTGCTTCTCAATATCTTGCCAAAGCTCTTTTTGTGGCTGAATTTCTCTAGGAGCCTGATTAATTAGCTGTGACAGTTTAGCGTGTGCATGACTCATTGTGGCCTCCCGCATTGGTTGAATCCTTATCAATTAGTGCTTCGAGTAACTTTTGCGCTCTGTGGTATTGCGCTTTACTTGTTCCAGGGGCTATCCCCATCAATTGCGCGACCTCTTGGTGTTTATAACCTTCTAATGCATGAAGCACGAAAACGATGCGGGCTCGCTCTGGTAGTTTAAGTAACAGCTTATCTAAATTCTCATACTCGTCACTCACACTTTGTATATCAGTCTCGCTGCTAACAAAGCGTGACCAGAATGAGCGGTGTTTTTTCACGCTTGAAAGTGCCTGATTAACACTTAGGCTATGAAGCCAAGTGGTGAACTGACTTTCTCCCCTAAATTGCGGCAGCTTTTGCCAGAGTCTGACAAAGCAATCTTGAGTGGCTTCCTCGGCTAGAGAGGCTTGACCGGTGATCCTTAAGCACAGCGCATATACACGCTGATGGTGCAATTGATATAGCTGCTTAAATGCTTGCTTATCACCGTGTTTGGCTTTGTCTATTAACTCAGGTTCTATGAGCGGTGTCGGCTCAATTACCTGTCTCTGTGCAGTCACTGTCATTTCCTTGTGTGCTGTTTATATTAATAAGACACAGCCAACAGATAAAAAGGTTTAAATGCAATAGAAATTATTTTTACGCTGGGGGGAAGAGGGGGTTTATACCAATCAGTATAAGAATTTGATCAGCTCAGAACGATTTTTGGCAAACTAATTCAAGGCGAATAGCTGTAATAATGGTTATTCCCTTATAAAGATATTCAACGCAGGAGTAGGCAGCCAAAAACGTTCCAGAATGGCGAGTTTTAGCGATTCTGATGCTGTGTTAACGAACTTGAACGTAGAACAACTATGCTCTTCATTCGTTGCCTTGCCTCAAAACCGCTAAACTCTCGCTGAGTGACTAAATGTTTATACTGATTGGTATTAGGCGAGGTTTAATCGTTATTGAACCATTAATGTTCGTGAGTAGGAGCGCATATCATGCGCTCCTTTAAGTGAAGTCATTGGCTTATATTTGATTATTTTTGCGTTGACTTTGAATATACCAGTTGAGCGCCAACAAGATCGGCAAGCGCTGTGCCGACAGTCTTGAAGATCGTGATTTCATCATCACTAATTCGACCTTTTATTTGCTCTGTACAGAGTTGGCTGAGCTCGCCTTTAACGTCTTCAAATGAGAACGCGCCTTCAGCTATCGGAATAAGTAGTTCTCCAGCTTCAGCAAAGACATTAATTTTTGAATCAACATACACTGAAGACTTGTTGATCAGCTGGGTATCAAATTCTCTTCTGTCGTGATTATGGTTGCCAACAAAGTCAGTGTGCGTCCCCGGTTGTACCCAGTCGCCTTTAAATAGTGGGGTAGCTGAGCCCGTTGCACAGCTAATAATATCGGCCTGACGTACACTTTGCTCTAAGTCTGTACAAAGCATGACTTCAATATCTGGGCGCTGGTTACGGATAAGCTCGACTGTATTGCGAGCTTTTTCTGGGTTGCGTCCCCAAACGGTGATTTGGGTGATGGGGCGCACACTCGCATGAGCCAGCGCCATAAAGGATGCTAAATTGCCTGTACCACAAACAAGTAACTTACTGGAGTCTGCTCGAGACAAGTAATCGCTGCCTAATGCTGAAATAGCTGCAGTGCGCCAGAAAGTGACACTTGTGCCATCAACTAAAGCCTGGGGCTCGCCAGTTTCGCGACTAAATATCAGAATTTTTGAGTAAAGGCTGGTTAGGTTTGAGTCTTTACTCGGATTACCTGGGAAGTAAGTAAACGCTTTGATAGCGATGGTTTGCTCATTCCACGATGGTAGAACAGCAAAAGCGTCATGGTTATCAGCTGTTTCATCGAGACTAAATACTTGTCGCTGCGGCATGCCCGCAGGTCGTGAAAATGTTTGTTTTAGTGATTGAATGAGATCGGGAAAGTTGAGTGACTGATGTACTGATTCTGCATTGATGACGAACATGCAACCTCCAATAAAGTATATTTTATACTATTTGTGGTATACAGCGGGGTCAACTCAATTTTGTGATCTATGCAGCATTTTTTCCTTACAGGTGCCTTGTTGCGGTTTGTTTGCGGCAAGGATGCTTTTTTGTATCTAAATGTATTGTAAAATCGGCCGATAATAGCGATAGACACTTTAGATAGGCGTTAATCCGTGTTTTCTAAGTGAGATAAGCCAATAATAAAAAGAGATGTAACATGCTAATAAGAAATAAATTGCTGCTTAGCGCAGGTGTATCTATTGCGGCATTAGCTGCTATGTTTGGCCTCCAAGTGTATTTCAGTCAAGTGCAAATGGAGTTGGCGGATGCGTCACGGAACATTGCAGGACTAAAAAAGGAAGTGCTTAGCTTACGTAAAGATGAGAAAGACTTTCTTGCAAGAAAAGAGCAGAGGTATATAGAGCAGCATAAAACCAATAATCAAGAAGCAATAGATAC
Source organism: Shewanella sairae (assembly GCF_023283535.1). Classification (GTDB taxonomy): domain Bacteria; phylum Pseudomonadota; class Gammaproteobacteria; order Enterobacterales; family Shewanellaceae; genus Shewanella; species Shewanella sairae. The sequence continues at coordinate 17,855 of NZ_JAKILT010000061.1, forward strand.
GGTTATCAATTTAACCAAGTTATTGGATAAGCACTCTATTCCCACTGAGAGTTTAACGAAATTTAGCCAAGAGTTGGCACTATACGAAGCGACATTTAGTCAGGTTGTTAGCTTAAACAAGCAGATAGGCTTAACACCCACAACAGGGCTATACGGCACACTAAGAAGTGCAGTACACCAAGTCGAAGAAGTCGTAGGCAATTATAATGAGCCAGGTTTAATGGTTCAGATGCTACAACTTAGACGTGCAGAAAAAGACTTTATGCTCAGACGTAGTGAAAAGTATATCGTTAAGTTTGATGCCAATTTAGCTAAATTTATAGATATCTTAAATCAGTCACAAGTGTCACTGGCGTCACAACAGCAGACGATTCGTTTTATTCAGCAGTATGACGCTGACTTAAAAAAGTTAGTTGAAAAAGAAAAGCTGCTTGGACTGACGATTTCACAGGGTGAGCTAGGCAAGTTGCGTCAAGCTGTTGCTAACACTGATGTAGCTTTGCTACAGCTGGAGTCTTTGGCTATTAAAGCGATTGATGATAAGCAAAGCTCAGCGTTTGTGTTGGGGCTTTCTTTGGCAGTGTTAATTGCGATTATTTTAGCGGCTGCAACCTTAATGATTATTCGCAGCATTATTGAGCCTGTTAAACGTATTACTGAAGTCATTACTCATATCGAAATGAATAAAGACTTATCTATGCGTTGTGACGACACAAGCGATGATGAGTTGGGGCAAATTGCACAGCACTTTAATAGCATGGTGGAGTCTTTCCAAGAGCTTATTAATCAGGTCACTCAGTCGGTTGAAACCATGAATCAGTCTTGCCAAGAGTTATCGACTAACGTTGCAAAGGCTTCTCAAGGCGCAGAAAATCAACTCAATGAAACAGATATGGTCGCGACAGCGATTACTGAAATGGGCGCAACCATTGATGAGATTGCTAAGAATACTGAGCTTGCCGCGGATAGAGCGAATATGACTCATGATAATGCGCAAACGGGTCAAATTGGTGTGCAGCAAACGATTGAGAAGATTGAGTTGTTAGCCCAGCAACTCAATGAATCTGCCGCAGTGGTTAACGATCTTGAAAAAGACAGCGAAACAATTGGCAGTGTGCTCGATGTTATTCGCGGTATTGCTGAGCAGACGAACTTGCTTGCACTTAATGCGGCGATTGAAGCTGCCAGGGCGGGAGAGCAGGGCCGTGGTTTTGCAGTGGTTGCCGATGAAGTAAGAAGCCTTGCGATGCGCACTCAAGAGTCTACTGAAGAGATAGCGTCAATCATTCAGACGCTGCAGGCAAGAACCCACTCCATTGTGAGTTTGATGCAGTCTAGCCGTGAACAAGGTAGTGAAAGTGTTGAGCAAGCAGCGTCTGCAGGCACCTTGTTAGAGCAGATAAATGGTGATGTAAACAATATTATGGATATGAGCACTCAGATTGCAGCGGCAATTGAAGAGCAAAGTATGGTTGCTGCTGAGGTGAATCAGAATGTGGTGGTGATCCGTGATATCGCGCAAGAGACCGCTGATGTGGCAACGCAAAACTCAAGTGCCACAGAAGATGTTCGCGAGCGAGCCGAGTTTTTGCAAGATGCGGTGAGTAAGTTTAAAGTTTAAAAGTGAAAGTTTAGTTTCATTGTTTTAGCCTCGAGTTCACTCGGGGCTTTTTTATTTCAAGGATTCTTTGCTGGGATAGGCTAAAGGATGGGGAATGACTATGAGAACAAGCATATGAATTTTAGACATAAAAAAACCTCGCATTGGCGAGGTTTTAGTTTTGCAACTTAAGGTCTTAATTTGCCTTGTCGCTGGTTTAGTTGTTGCAGTAACACCTAAGCTAAATATTGGTGCCCGAACCCGGAATCGAACCAGGGACACGAGGATTTTCAATCCTCTGCTCTACCGACTGAGCTATTCGGGCAACGGGCGCTATTAAAAGGCTTTTAGCGGTTTGAGTCAACCCATTTTTGCAAATTGATGCGTTTTTTCATGCGAATGTTGAATAATTAGGCTTTTAGCGGTAGAAGTGAGCACTATAGGCATATTAACGCTAGTTATTGCTTAAGCTATTGTATGTTGTCGGAATATGCTGATTGAATTATAAGGTTCTGTCGGCGCTAGTATTGTTAGCCATAAGGAGAGGTGGATTGGCAAGCCAAGTAAGCTTGATCTGGAAGATCCAGCAACGACCGATAACAATGTTCATTGCGATTGCGATACTAACCTTGCTAGCGATTAGTGGGTTTGAGCGTTTAAAGCTTGATATCGACTTTAGTGACTACTTTTCACCAGCCGATAAGCGCTATATGGCGCAAAAGAGCATGAGCGAGCAGTTTGAGCGTCATGATCAGCTTTGGATGATGCTTGAAACGAGTGAAGATTGGCGTCAACAGTCGCTGCAAACTCAGCTCATCGAGTTCATCGGACGATTAGAAGCCAACTCTGATATCAGCAGTATTCAGGGATATAATCAATTTATACAAGGCTTGGCGCACACCGATAAGATCTTATCTTATAAAACCCATCCAAGGTTGGCTTCGGTATTGTCTGCAAATGGTCAGGCAATTTTATTACGGTTGCAGATAGAACCGCCGCAAGCTGTAGCTGAGCAAAATGCCCTGACACAAAGCCAGTGGCTTGATAACGTGCTGCAAAAAATAGACAGCGACAGCCAGCAATATTGGCAAGTTAATTCGGTAAATATTTATTTAAATGGCACCCACGCACTTAATTGGCAATATGCCAAGGTATTACGCCATGATTTAAGCTGGTTTGCTCCCGGGTTACTCGGGATTATCTTTATCATGGCGGCGCTGTTTATTCGGCAGAAAATGTGGGTGGTTGGTCTTTGCTTAAATAACGGGCTGACATTAGTTCTGACTTTAGGTCTAGCCGCATGGTGCCAGCTAACCTTGGCGGCAATTAGTGCGTTTGTACCTGTGATTATTGTCACCCTTGGGTTGGCCTATGCGGCGCACCTATATTTTGGTTGGCAAGCGCAAATCAATGCAGGTAAAACGGCGCAGCAAGCTTTAAGCTATACGGTTAAGGTTAACCAAGCACCGCTATTTTACTCCAGTATCACCACTATATTTGGTTTTAGTTTACTGACATTAAGCCCATCGCCACCGATACAAAGCTTTGGACTACTAGTGGCTTTTGCTGTGCTGTGTAATTATTTATTGAGCTTAACCAGCTTAGTCTTTTTTGCTAAATACGCTAAGGCTAAGCACGAGCCAATATTGAATTTTGACAAGGTTATTCAGCTGGGAAAATTTAACGCTAAACGACCGTTGGCGGTCATGTTAGGCATAGTGTTATTCAGCGTTTTATCTTTGATGAGTGTTGCCAAACTGACATTAAATGATGACCCACTGAGTTACTTCTCTTCTGCTAATCCGTTTACGGTTTCAAGCCAGAAAATGAGTCAGTACTTTTCTGGCATCAACTTGCAGCATTATGTGATTGCAGGGCTAGAACCTAAGCAGATAGATAAAGCTGAGGTCAGTTTTATCTACAAGTTTAGCCGTTATCTAAAGCTGCAACCGCAAGTTGTTGATGTGCAGCACATCGGTGATTGGATTAAAGCTGCAGGGATAGGGCAAACACAGTTTAGACAAATTTTAGCGCAAAATAGCGTGGCTGATTTAAGGCTGCAAAGTGAGTTATCCGCCGATAAGTACTCGACTTTGTTGACGCTCTACTTGCAGCCGATGACAGCGATGGAATTGATTCAATTTGAGCAAAAGGTAAATACTTGGCTCGCTGAACATGCAACATCTGTGGATGTGAGTCCCCCACTGGGCAGTAATCTGCAGTTTGCCCATTTAAGTATTGATAATGCTAACAATATGCTGTTGTCGTTTGCGGTGGCATTGATTGCTTTAGCAATATTGTTGAGCATATTGAAAAAGTCATGTTTGTTTGGCTTTATGGGCTTGTTACTTAACTTTTTGCCGCTGCTTTGGGTATTTGCAGTGTGGCAGCTAAATGGCGGTTTTATTAGTCTTGGTACAGCTGTGGTGCTGGGAATGATGCTGGGAATTATTGTTGATGACACGCTACATTTGATGTTGAAGCTACCCGATGAACAGACTATGACCACGGCGATGATGTGGCACAGTTTACAAAAAGTGTTGCCGGTGATTAGTTTTACCACGCTGACAATAGCCTTAGGTTTCTCGCTTGGGCTTGTTTCTGCCTTTACACCGATTGCGCAGTTGAGCTTGTTATCATGTTTGGTGGTGATTTTTGCCTGGGGCTTTGATGTGTTGATGTTACCGGTACTTTTTCAGCGTTGGCTCATCAACAAACAGACTCAGAAATCTTTGGACTAGATAGTTTAAACTCATTTGTATTGACCTATTGCTAGGCTCGCTGATCTCACTAAGTCAAATTTTGTACAAAAAATAAAGGCCTCAATTGAGGCCTTTATTTGTCATCGAATATGTATGTTGAGCGTGATTAGTTACTGACTAGTTTATTGTTAGGGAAGTTAGCTTTCATCACCATGAGTGCATGATCTTTAAGCTTTTCTTGGCCAAGTTCGCCGTAAGCTGTAGACATGATTTCAAGTGCTTTTTCCGCCGAAGGGGTACCCGGATAAGTCTCTAAAACTGACTGGGCACGCACCGCTGCTGCACTCCATGCATTCATTTTTATGTAGTATTCAGCTACCTTGATCGAGTAAAGTGCGAGTCTATTTTTTAGATGCTGCATGCGTTTTTGTGCGTCTGCTGCATACTTACTGTTTGGATAAGACTTAATTAGTCGATCAAAATCTTTAAATGCGTCTTGTGCGGCTTTAGGGTCGCGGTCAGAACGATCGATATTTAGCATATCGTGAAATAGGTATCGATCAGACTGCATATTGACTAAACCACGCATGTAGTAAACGTAATCGATATCTTTATGGGTTGGGTTTAAGCGAATGAATCTATCGATATTCGCAATACCTGACGCAGGGTCGTCAAGTTTGTAATAGGCATAAATAAGATCAAGCTGTACTTGAGTTTTATGTGGACCAAAAGGAAAGCGTGAATCCAAGGCTTCTAGAGAGCGCACAGCTTTACTGTAGTTACCTAGTTCCATTGAGGTTCTTGCTTGAGAATAGAGCACTTCTGGAGAGCTCTTTGTCATCGCAGGGTCTTCGCCCTGTTTACTACTACAGGCCGTAACTGCGAGTGTGATAAGGACTACAGCGACACTTTTGGCAATTTTATGCATACTTGAATTCGATTCTTTTAAAGTTATTGTTAAGAATTTTTCCATTTCACGATAAAATAGAAACAATCCGATTGTAACAGATAGTAAACATTTTTGGACCCAGAAAAGTGGGTACGGTTCATATGACACAAGAGATTAATCTAAAAAGCGAGATCACAGCAACACAAACCGGGCAAAGATTAGACCAAACTTTGGCTGATTTGTTCCCGGATTACTCGCGCACACGTATTAAAGAGTGGATTTTAGCCGGTTCAGTTTTTATTGATGGCGAGGTTTCTGACAAGCCTAGAGTTAAAGTGCTTGAAGGTCAGGTTGTGACGATTGGCGCCACACTTGAAGAAGAAACAAAAGCTGAAGCTGAAGCGATTGATTTAGACATCGTTTATGAAGATGACCATATTTTGGTTATCAATAAGCAGGCAGGTTTAGTTGTTCACCCTGGCGCAGGTAACCAAAGCGGTACCTTGATGAATGCACTATTGCATCATTGTCCTGGTATTGAACTTGTACCGCGTGCTGGTATTGTGCACCGTTTGGATAAAGACACCACAGGCTTAATGGTTGTGGCTAAAACAGTTGAAGCACAGACTCACCTTGTGAGTGCATTGCAAGCGCGTGAAATTACTCGTGAATACGAAGCGATTGTGACAGGTACTATTATTGCTGGTGGCACGGTTGATGAGCCTATTGATCGTCACCCGACTAAGCGTACTCATATGGCTGTTGTGCATAATGGCAAGCCAGCGATGACGCATTATCGCGTAGCTGAAAAGTTCAGAGCCCATACACGTTTGAGACTGCGTCTAGAATCTGGCCGTACTCACCAAATTCGTGTGCACATGGCGCATATTGGCCATGTATTGGTTGGCGACCCTGTTTATGCTGGTCGTCCTCGTCCACCAAAAGGCGCTGCACCTGACTTCTTTGAAACCTATATGGCATTCAAGCGTCAAGCGCTACACGCAGTAAGACTTGAATTAGCACACCCATTCACCTGTGAAATCATGAGCTGGCAAGCACCAATTCCAGACGATATGGTGAAGCTAACTAAAGCACTGCGTAAAGATAACGAAGACAATCCAACAGTGTATTAATGAGTCGACATATTGAAAATCAAGCTTGGTTTATTCCTTCTGGAGTAAGCCTGGCTTTTTCGACTCGAAAAGGTGGCTGCAGTCAGCCACCTTACGCTAGCCTTAATCTTGGGCTGCATGTTGGCGACGATCCGCAAATGGTCAAAGCTAACCGTCAACGGATTGAGCACCAACTCTCTCTTCCTGCAAAACCTGCATGGCTTGAACAAACTCACAGTACTGATGTGGTTGAAGCCGATAATACCCAAGTGATTAACGCTGACGGCAGTTACACCCAGAATAAACAGCAAGTATGTGTGGTGATGACCGCAGATTGCTTGCCTGTATTACTGTGTGATGAAAACGGCACTGAAGTGGCTGCTGTACATGCTGGTTGGCGCGGGTTATGTGATGGCATTATTGAAACCGCCGTGGCAAAGTTTACCCATAAGCCAACTGAGTTAGTGGCTTACCTGGGTCCTGCTATTGGTCCATCAGCTTTTGAAGTGGGTCCTGAGGTCAAAGCGCAATTCGTGGCAAAGCATTCTCAAAGCGGTCAATTTTTTAGTGTGTATACCAATGCTCAAAGCGAGCAAAAGTACATGGCTGATATTCAAGGTTTAGCAGAACTGAGGTTGGCTTTATTGGGTGTTAAGCGTATTTATAAAGATCAACGCTGCACAGTTGCTGATGCGGAAAACTTTTTTTCCTATCGCCGTGATGGCACTACAGGTCGTATGGCATCATTTATTTGGCTTAATCGCTAACCCCTCCTTGATTTTGTTCAATTAGTCCCCATCTTTTAAGTAACAGCAATTTCGCGTTAACGCGGAGCGCCCCTTTTCTTATGTAAGTAGAAGTGCCTACGGATTGATACTACTTGGTATTAGCTTATCCAGTGCATTCCTGTAGTTATAATGCAGCTTTCCATGCCTTTTATTTATTATTTTTTTATGAGTTATCGGAGGATTTATGCGATTAGATCGTATGACCAATAAATTCCAGATTGCCATCTCGGATGCTCAGTCATTGGCACTAGGCCGAGATCATCAATTTATCGAACCATCACATTTGATGATGGCATTACTGAATCAAGATGGGGGCTCAATTCACCCATTACTGACTCAAGCAGGGATCCAAGTGAGTACTCTGCGCTCTTTATTGAGTCAAGATCTTGAACAAAAGCCGCAAGTAGAAGGCACTGGCGGCGACGTGCAGTTATCTCAAGCGCTAATTCGCTTACTTAATCTTTGCGATAAATTGGCGCAAAAACGTAAAGACAAGTTTATTTCGAGTGAGCTGTTTGTATTGGCTGCTTTAGAGGGCAGTGATCCTTTAGCGCAAGCATTAAAGCAGTCTGGTGCAACCAAAGAGCTAATGGAGTCGACCATTGACCAAGTACGTAATGGCCAAAATGTCGATGATCCTAATGCTGAGGATCAACGTCAAGCACTTAAAAAGTTTACGGTTGATTTAACCGAGCGAGCAGAGCAGGGCAAGCTTGATCCTGTGATTGGTCGTGACGATGAAATTCGTCGCACTATTCAAGTGTTGCAGCGCCGCAGTAAGAACAACCCTGTACTTATTGGTGAGCCGGGTGTGGGTAAAACCGCCATTGTCGAAGGCCTAGCACAACGCATCATCAACAATGAAGTGCCTGAAGGTATTAAGAATAAGCGTGTATTGTCATTAGATATGGGCGCATTGATTGCCGGTGCTAAGTATCGTGGTGAGTTTGAAGAACGTTTAAAAGCGGTATTAAATGAGCTTTCTCAAGAAGAGGGGCAAGTGATCCTGTTTATTGACGAACTCCATACGATGGTGGGTGCCGGTAAGTCTGATGGCGCAATGGATGCGGGTAATATGTTAAAGCCTGCACTTGCTCGTGGTGATTTACATTGCGTTGGTGCAACAACGTTAGATGAGTATCGTCAATACATTGAAAAAGATGCCGCTCTTGAGCGTCGCTTCCAAAAGGTATTGGTTGATGAGCCAAGCGTGGAAGATACCATTGCAATCTTGCGTGGTCTAAAAGAGCGTTATGAGCTACACCACCATGTTGAAATTACCGATCCGGCGATTGTGGCGGCGGCGAGTATGTCGCACCGTTATATTTCCGACCGTAAGTTGCCAGATAAAGCTATCGATTTGATTGATGAGGCAGCATCGAGTATCCGTATCCAAATTGACTCTAAGCCAGAAGCTTTAGACAGGCTTGAACGCCGCGCGATTCAGTTAAAACTTGAAGAACAAGCGTTAAGTAAAGAATCGGATGAAGCAAGCTTACGTCGTTTAGATACTTTGCGTACCGAGCTAAAAGATGTTGAAGCAAAAGCCGCTGAACTGAATGAGATTTGGCATACAGAAAAAGCCGCGCTTGCAGGTACTCAACACATCAAGGCTGATCTAGAGCAAGCGCGTATGGACTTGGAGGTCGCTCGTCGTGCCAGCGACTTAACCAGAATGTCTGAGTTGCAATATGGTCGTATCCCTGAACTTGAAAGGCAGTTAGATTTAGCTGCGCAAGCTGAAATGCAAGATATGACATTATTGCGCAATAAAGTCACCGACGTTGAAATTGCTGAAGTTTTATCGAAAGCAACCGGTATTCCGGTTTCTAAGATGCTTGAAGGTGAGCGTGACAAATTGCTTAAGATGGAAGATGGCCTGCATGAGCGAGTAATTGGCCAAAACGAAGCGGTTAATTCTGTATCGAATGCCATTCGTCGTAGCCGTGCAGGGCTTGCCGATCCGAATCGCCCAATTGGCTCTTTCCTATTCTTAGGTCCAACGGGTGTGGGTAAGACAGAGCTATGTAAATCACTGGCGAAGTTTTTATTCGATACCGAGTCCGCTTTGGTGCGTATAGACATGTCAGAATTTATGGAAAAGCACTCTGTGTCACGCTTAGTCGGGGCACCTCCTGGATATGTTGGCTATGAAGAAGGTGGCTACTTAACTGAAGCTGTAAGACGTAAACCTTATTCGGTAATTTTGCTCGATGAGGTCGAGAAGGCACATCCTGATGTATTTAACATCTTATTGCAGGTATTAGATGATGGTCGTCTGACTGATGGTCAAGGTCGCACCGTTGATTTTAGAAATACCGTGGTCATTATGACTTCCAACTTAGGTTCAGATCTTATCCAACTTGGTTTTGGCAATCAAAGTTATGATGAGATGAAATCTGATGTGATGCAGGTGGTGACACAAAACTTTAGACCTGAGTTTTTGAACCGTATCGATGAAGCAGTGGTATTCCATCCTTTAGATGAGAATAATATTGCCCATATCGCTGGTATTCAAATCGAAGGGCTCAAGCAACGTCTTGCTGAAAAAGATTACGGCCTCGAGATCAGTGAACAAGCCTTGGCATTAATTGCAAGGGCTGGCTTTGATCCTATCTATGGTGCAAGGCCGTTAAAGCGAGCATTGCAGCAAGAGGTTGAAAACCCACTGGCGCAGCAGATCTTAAGTGGGCAATTAGTGCCAGGTAAAGTCATTAAGGTATCAGTTACTGACGATTCGCTAGTGTTTAGTCAGTAATGAATCAGCGCTCTCACAGCTAAAACATTAGAATCTATTAGCTGGCAGAGTGCTGGCAGGATTTCATAACACAAGGCTTCAACATAGGTTGAAGCCTTTTTTGTTTCAAAATTAATCACCAAGGCGAGTAATGTTATTGTATATTGGTTGTAAATCGCTCTTAGTTTATTAGCTCTTCATTCTCTCAATATGAGTTATTGCGATTGGCTCAGCTGGTAATATTGGTGTTATGCACAATACTCTAGTAAGCGCTTGAAAATACATTTCTAAACTTGATATGGACACGGAGCAGAAAATCATGAAAAAACAGTTAGCCTTTATCGTCTTGGCGTCTTTGAGCGTCGTTGGCTGTACAAGTTCTAATTATGAAAAAGAGCAAACGTCCGCGCCTTACATCGGCGAAGGAAATAAGGAATATGAAAGTTTATATCATTACGGCTATTACCGTGGCTGTAAGAATGCTTATGTAATGAAGCGCCAGCAAACTGAGTTATATGATTCAGTTAAGAAGGACACAGCGCTAGATGGCCTAAGCCGATTCGATTCTGGCTGGGATGCGGGCCAAAAAGCCTGTGAGGATGGTGTGCCGCGTTCAATGTATAACCTGCAAGCTAACAAGTAATGTGCCTTCGGGTCTTAAGTTACCTTTCCCAGCTCATAGACCGAATGGCTTACATTAAACTGTCAGCTTTACAGGATTGAGCACTAGCTTTAAACGAAATGCAGACTTCAAATGGAGTCTGCATTTTTCTGTTTACTGCTATCGCGAATTAAAGCTGCTTATCGCTTTTGTGCATATTATCGAGATGTTGAGACACGAAAGTTAGCTTGGTTCATAATCGTTGCCAAAATATATAACACCGAGAATTGCGCTAAGTCTTACAGAATAGCTTTATTTTTTGGTTTTGTTCGACGATTTCAGCTTGTCTTTGCTCCTCTGTCATCGAAACCAGTTCGCCAGTCGTGCTGTTCTTTTTGGTTAACTTAGTATGGGTGGTTAATACATTAAGGCTATGTTGAGCATTTTTACAAACTTGCTGAGCTTGTTGTTTATCGGCAAGGGCAATTGCAGCAGCTTGCTGCTCGAGCTCGGAAGGTTGATTGAGATCAGCTACAGACTTTGTCGGTGCGATAGTGCCTACATGTTTAGGTTCAATATCTTCACTATAGAGCTTTTTGCTCGATGCTTGGTTTGATGCTGGAGGTTGCTGACTATAGTGGGTGACCCCATTATCATCAATCCAGGTATAAATAGCGTTAGCATTAACAGAGCTCGAGGTTAATACTAAAACCATAAAAGCGATTTTCGAAATAAGTGGTAACTGCGACTTCCTTGAGACGCTACGAATCATGTTCTGCGAGTTAGTCATTTTCTATCCCTAGTTAAAATGAGATAACTAAAATCCAAAAGTGGTTGCTGCTTTAATTTTGGAACCTGCTTACACATAACATAACGCAGCAATCGATAAGTGCCAATATTATCGACTAAATTTGGCAATTAATGATTAGTGTTAGCGTTTGAACCGGCATAAGTACGCCGTAATAGAAGGTTTAAGAGCATTATTGCAGGTAACTAACCTAGTAATGACTGAGTCAATTTGCAATTAATCACCAAGTTTATTGTTGTTATGGTGCGATTTACCCGCAATGTGCGGGATTAAACAACATTCAGTACTGTTGTTATCGATTTCTTGAAAAAGCCCCTTGCGCTTTCACCTCACATCCCTATAATGCGCATCCACTGACACGGCACAGCAGGCCAACTAGACTAACGCTAGAGATTAGAAATAGTCGTAAACGCTAGATAGAACGGGACTTGCAGCGTAATCAGTACCTCTTTTAACAAAGAGGTGAGAGATTAACTTCTACGGAAATTAGCCTCAGGTGACAATCGCTTTAAGAGCTTCGGGTTTTGCTTCTTTTCACGAGAGTGATTAAGAAATCATCGCTTGAAAAACTTCTTAAAATAAACGCTTGACGCCAACAAAGGGAAGTGTAGAATACGCACCCCTAGCCACTTGGAACGGTTCGCAAGAACGACAATGATGGCACGCTCTTTAACAATATGACAAGCAAATCTGTGTGGACACTCACAGAGATTAAGTTATTCGAAATTGTCTACTTCTTTCTAGTAAAGAGTGAGACAATCAAAAAATTACTTAATGAATGAGTGTTCATAGCAATATGAAAAAAGTTTGATTTCACTTTTTAAAGTGGAAACAAATCACAGA
>NZ_JAKILT010000062.1 GCF_023283535.1 Shewanella sairae
GTAGTCACGTTGTGTACGTTTACTGCGGATTGCACCTGAGGGTTTCATAGATAAGTCTCCAAAGTGTCAACTTATCTCAGGACGGGACAGTTCTATAAATAAAAAAGCACGATGGGTATCGTGCTTTTTTTGTGCTCATTTTATCTACTCACCAACTAACATTTACTGGAAAAACGAGTTATAGGCAATCTCGTATTCCCTATAACATTCGCGTATTAAACCAGCCGGCATATCCTGATTTAACATTAGATTGGCGTAGCCTCATACTCTAATAAAATAACACCATCATTTGTTTTACCTTTGGAATTTACCCATGTAAAACAGTAGTTCTGGTCTAATTTAGTCGTAAACTGACTGGTCAATGCAGAGCGCTTATCTTCATCATATGCGAGTAATACCTTGCCATCTTGATGATAATGGACACTAAACAGCGTTTCCTCTGGTGAAGTGTAATTAAAACTCACTTTGTACTTGGCTGGAATAGCAACACAGGTTTCAACCATAGTGCCCGCTTTTTTCCTCATTAATAACTCCACCTGTGAACTAATAGGTTGGCTGTTATCAATTATCACCGCCGCCTCACTAGCATGGGCCCCCCCTGCGACTATGCCGTAACACAAAGCACCTGATAAACCCAATAGCAAAGAAACCAATTTCTTCATAATAATCATCCTTAACGTTGTTATCCTATTGTTAACTCTGTTGCTGCGAGCCTAAAATTGATATTGAATGCCTGCACCAAACAATTCACGACTTGAATCATCCAGTTCTACATGATTCCACTGTACTGAGAGCTTGAAGTGTTCAGTCAATGCATACTCTAACCCTAGTCCGCCATAGAATGAAAATCCATCTTTTTCACTCCCTACAACCCACTGGTTATCAATATCATAGGATTGATAGTCCGCTTGCCAGCGAAGGCCTCCGGCATATGCCAATACACTAAAATCTCCAGCAAAACGGTATCGATATCCAATATTAACTCCAAAGGCTGTGACTGACTCAGGGTAAAGTTGGCTCGCTTTAGCATAAAACTCAGTAGGATTATCAGTGACTCCCTTAATTCTGACACTCACCTCGCCTAAATCTAAATATTCGACCGTTGCGAACCAGTTATCATTAAAAGCATAACCAACACCTAACTTCCAACTTGTTGAGGAGTCATCGAGTTCAACAACTTTACCCGTTAATCCTTGATCCATAAGCGACTGATTAATATCATCACTACTATTTGAAGATTGAGTCCCACCATAAAACCCTGAGATAAACCAGCCACGATGAGTACTCTCTTCGACAGTGCCCTCCGCCAAGGCTTGTTGTGGCAATATTATTAGTAATAATGAGCAAGCTAGAGCCCTCACTACGAAAGGTGCATTTCTAACTAGCAAATCTCTGACTCTTTGATTCCTCAACAAACCAAGAATAAATAATATAAATAGTATATTAAGTGGCATAGCCCCTCCCGATGAGCCTCCCCCCTCTGTCAACACTTCTACTTCAACATTAGAGTTAGGGTTAGATGCTTGTTTCACTTCCTTAATCACACAACCTGTAACATGCACCATTCCATTAACGATTTCGTCGCCATCATTTACACCGCCATCCTCTATCACTAACTGTACACACCAATCTCCTGAATTGAGTCCTTCGGTATACAGATCAGACCCCGGCGGTGGACAATAACCCGCGCTTCCGGCTGCAGACATTAGTTTGTTATCAGCATTGCTTTCAAACTCAAACCAACCTTTATCATGAATAAATTGACGATAACCTGCATTTTCTGGCACAGGTTTGCGTTGCGGGATCACGATCTCGAGAGATTGGCTATGCTCCGACAATTCATGCGCTTCGATATTAAACACCCCGCCCACGTTTTCAAACGCACCAGAATGAATACCTTGCAGCCTGGCCTGAATATCTTCTTCGGCAACTTGGGCACCAAGATAGCTCCCTGAAATAGCATACCGGCCTAAACGACAAGCAACTCCCGGCTCACACTCCACTAAATAGGATTTAGTATTGATTAAGCGTTCTGGTAAGACATTACCTGCACTGATATTATCTAAGTAATATGGAATACCATCGTTATCAGCATCACCTAAGCCTTCAACATCATCTGCAATACCATCACCATCTGTATCGCCAGAACCAAGTGTCGGTATCGATTTTGAAACTCTCACTCTATGCTCACTAAAGTGGCTTAAATTTGGCTCTCCGTCATCAGTTACACTCACTCTCATGGTATATACCCCTTCAGCTAGCCCACTAGGGTCAAACAACCACTTATCTACTTGCGATATATCATCACTCTGTTGAGACGCCTCTGTCATCACACTTTCTCGAGCAGGCAGTCTTACGCTCTGAAGCTCACTATCCGTTAAACTCCAATCTAGTGTGTGGTTATTACTTAAATTCGGGTCGCTATATTCAGCATGAATTTCCACAACACCATCTACCTGAGATAAATGAGTTCGCATATCACCATTTTGATGAGAACTAAGCTGAACCTCTGGCGGTAAGTTATCTAACGTGATGGTGACGTAGTGTTCCTTTCTAACACCTAAGTTCATCTGTTCATCTAACTTAATCAATATCACTTCATTCTGATCAATATTAAACGTATTGAACTCGATGCTAGCCTCCTGTTGCCCAGCTTCAAACACCACCACACCATGACTTAAATCATGATGTTCTCCTTCTATAGCACTGCCAGAAACCTGATAAGCAACCGATAAAGGGTACTCCGGAGACACACCATTAAGATGAACAGAGACTTTCACTCGATTACCATGACTCACGACTTGATCTTGAGGTAATGAGATCAGCGGACGAACATAGATATTCTGCTCCTCCTCACTCATGTTTCCTGCAGCATCAACCGCTATCCAGAGCACTTTATGGTGGCCTGGCTGCAGCAATGGCTGTGACGATGCCAGTGAATTACTTAAGTTTTCACAGCAAACCGTTCTTACACTATCCACATAATCGAAGGCTTCTGCCTGACCAATACTTACCTCAGTAAATAATCCTGTGGCATCTATCCACAAGTCAGCAGGAATAATCAGCTCTGGTTCGACATCATCCAAATACAAGTCGCTACCGGCTAACCACTCTTCTAGATTACTGCGACCATCACCATCAGCATCGCTACCCGCGTCAGAACCATCAAATGGATCTAAACCTAACTGAAGCTCAATCGTGTCAGGAATACCATCACCATCAGAATCAAGTGCTTGAACATCGACATAAAATGGATCCAAACTCACATCTGCTAGGCCGTCGGAAACAGTGATAACAATAGGACCATAGTTGCCCACATCATCATATACAGGGGTACCCGTTATCGCCCCTGTTAATGGTTCAAAGCTAGCCCAACTAGGTAAGCCTGTAACCGTAAAGGTTAAGGCGTCTCCATCAATATCAAAACTATCTAGACTAAATATGTAAGCTTGTCCCTCAGTTAAGACCTCAGGCGAACTACCTGTTATTTCAGGAAGGTCGTTAACTGGAGAGACTTGCACACTCACCAAGGCAGGCTCTGAAGCCTGGCCTTTAGTGTCACTAACCTGATAAATGAAACTATCAGCGCCATTAAAGTCAGCGTTGGGAGTGTAAACTACACTGCCATCCATATTAACTTGCACGCTACCAAAGCTAGGTGCTGTCGTGATAACCACGCTGCTATTATCGATAACGCCATCTAAGTCCGTATCATTAGCCAAAATATCGATACTAACCGTGCTATCTTCTTCTAGCATCGCACTGTCGTCTTGTACTAATGGCGCGTCATTAATACTGTCAATACTGATTTGAACCTGCGCCTCACTGCTCGCTCCTTGATCATCTTCAACCGCGTAACTAAAGCTGTCTGGGCCATAGTAGTTATCATTTGGCGTGTACCGCACCAGACCGCCTGATAACACAGATACCGTGCCGTTTTCTGGCGTTTTAGTCACCACTAAGCTGGCTATATTAAGCGTACCATCTATATCACTGTCGTTACCCAGCACGTTGATATCGTTTACGCCATCTTCAACAAGCGCTGCAATATCATTTCTCAGCCTTGGCGCATCATTAATCGCCGTAATAGTTAGCTCAACCTTGGTTGGTTGAGAAACCGCGCCTTCGCTATCTTTGATGGTGTAGCTGAAGCTATCATCACCAAAGTAGTCAGCACTAGGATAATAAGTGACCTCTCCTTGCGCCCCAACTTTCACTGTACCATGGGAAGGCGCACTGAAAATTGTCACTGAATCCGTGTCTATTATTGAGTCTAGATCGGTATCATTAGCCGCCACATTCAATGTGACACTTGCATCCTCCGCTAATACGCCACTATCTGATACTGCGAAAGGTGCATCATTGATTCCTTGCACATTTAAGGTCACTAGCGTAGCTTGACTCACCGCACCACTTAAATCGGCAACCGTGTAACTAAAGCTGTCAGGCCCCATATAGTTACTATCAGGTAGATAGCTCACCACCCCATCAACAATACTGATTTGACCATGTAACGGCGTTTGCACGACTAACACAGAGCTGAGATCTAACGACGACCCTTTGTTGTCACCATCCATGTCATCGATATCGGTATCATTGGTTAATACCGCAATATCTAACATGATGTCTTCTTCAACCGTGGCAAAGTCAGGTTCCGGTCTTGGCGCATCATTGACTGACGCTACATTAATCATTACGGTGGCGATATTAGATACCGCCCCCTCAGCATCAGATACCTGATACCTTAGGCTATCGTTGCCGTTAAAATCTGCATTCGGAATTAACGTCACGATACCATTTTGTACACTCGCACTCATAAACTGAGGTTGGTCGACAATTACGGTACTCGCTGGATTAAGGGCAAACTCAACATCTGTATCGTTAAGCACTAATTCGAATTTTTTCGTGATATCCTCATCCATAGCGATAACGTCATCCTCAGCGACAGGCGCGTCATTCACCGCGACCACGTCAAGGTAAATCACCGCTTGAGCACTGCCTCCATGACCATCGCTAACACTATATTCAATACTGTCGCTACCATTGAAATTAGTATTTGGCGTATAGGTAATAGTGCCGTCATTATGATTAACACTACTGCCGTGAAGACCACTAGGTAAGCTGACAGTTAATGCATCATTATCCACATCACTATCGTTGTTCAGTACAGAGAAAGTCACTGCTGAGTCCTCTGTAACGCTGACGTAATCGTCTACTGCAACAGGGTTATCATTAATAGCATTAACGCTAATGCTTAGCTGCGCCGTTGCTTGAGCTCCATTACCATCATCAATGGTATAGGTGATGACATCATTGCCATTAAAGTCACTATTAGGGGTGTAAGTAATACTGCCACTCTTCTCAATAGTCACCACACCATTAGCCGCAGATTGCGCCGTCACAGTAAGTGCATCATTATCAACATCGCTATCGTTCGCTAACACCTCAACAGTCACACTGCTATCTTCATCCACTGTCACCAAATCATCGACAGCCACAGGCGCATCATTAACACCCGTGACAACCAAATTGATAACTGCACTTGCACTGCCTCCATTACCATCACTAATGGTGTAATTTAATGAATCACTACCATTAAAGTTTACATTGGGGATATATTGCACCATGCCTTTTGCAGTTACAGATGCAGTGCCATTCGCACTGCCTTGAACGACCACGGTAAGGGGATCACCGTCAATATCACTATCATTGACTAAAACAGCAATCCTGGCACTGCTATCCTCTTCCAGACTAACACTATCATTGACTGCAACCGGTGCATCATTTACTCCCTCTACCGTGATAGATAATATTGCCGAATCTTGGCCGCCGTAACCATCATCAATGGTATAGGTAATGGCATCATTACCATTGAAGTCGGCATTAGGCACATAAGTGATACTGCCATCAGCTTCAACACTAGCTTGACCATGAATAGGCTGAGCCACACTCACGCTTAAGGTATGATTTTCAGGATCTGTATCATTGATTAGCACAGCGTAATTAACGCTTGAGTCTTCGTTAACCCTGACATTATCATCTCTGGCAACAGGCGCATCATTAACGCTCGAAACTGTGACTGTAACATTAGCGGTATCACTACCACCTTGACCATCACTGATGGTATAACTAAAGTTATCAGTCCCAAAAAACTCTGGATTAGGCGAATAAGTTAAGGTTTGATTAACAAGACTCAATTGTCCATGATTTGGACTCGTCACGTTTAGGTTTAATTGATCACCATTTGGATCTGAATCATTGCTCAGCACATTAAGCACTGAAGTCGTGTCCTCATCAATAGTGAATGCATCATCATTCGCAACAGGTACGCCATTAACCGTTACCAATACATTAGCGCTAGCGACTGAGCCTATACCATCTGAAATCGTATAAGTTAATGTTTCTAAACCGCTAAAGGTTGGGTCTGGTGTATATGAAATCGTGCCATCTTGGTTAAGTACCACAGTGCCGTTGGGCGCAGTATATTGCGTAATCGTCAGAGGATCGCCGTCAGGATCAGAATCATTAGCAAGAACATCAATAGTAACGGCCTGTGCTTGTTGAGTGAATGCCGCATCATCTTGTGCAATGGGCGTTTCATTTACGATGACTAAATTAACCGGTGCCTCAGAGGTAATACCATTACTGTCTTTCGCGCTAAAGATAACAGCATAGGCTTTACCTAGCATGTCCTCTGACGGTGTGAAGGTTACCTCTATTGTCGCTGTACCTGTGGCAGGGTCTTGAGTAATGATACTGGTATTCCACACTGCAGGATCTGTCGAGGGAGGATTTAATACACTGAGGAAAGGCACATCAGGATCACCATTTTCATCTAAATCAACAGCCGTTATCGTAAATGTCGTAGTTTTGTGCAGTTGAATATATTGTGTTCCTGAAAGATCAGGGCCAAGATTAAACCCTGGAGAGGCATTATTGGGATCACTGACAATAAAGACAAAGTCTAATGGTGCTTTAGATTTAACCACACCGTTAATATCAAGATCCTCCAGTACCACGGCCGCCTGCCAACGGTTACTGGTTACTGTACTAGGGTTAGCATTATCGGTATAAGTCACCAGGTCACCGTTAGCTTTATCAGCGGCAAGATCCCAAGTAATTAGTCCTTCTGATGTCAGTTGCATTCCTTGTGGTTTGGCAACCTCAGCATTGCTATTTCCAGAGTAAAACTCTCGCTTTTCCCCCCAACGATACTGAATTTTATCGCCATCTTGATCGACACCCGAAATTTTCATGGTAAATAGATGATCATCTTGAACATAAACTAAAGACGATACCGCTGTAACTGGCGATGCGTTCGTCACCTCACCATTTACAACTGACGTGGTCACTTCACCACGCCAGTATGAATCATCTTGACTCATGGCAGGGCTTCTTGCATACGAATTCCAGGAAAGGGTGTAATCACCATCAGTCTGATATTGATGCACTATGCCCGGCTCGTAACCATTTGTTCCTAGGCTTACAACTTCTACTAGCGCGTCATTGGTTGCGCTGTCTTTCGAAAGTAATTGCACGCAAATTCCCGGTTGTCCTTGACCGTCTCCCCATGTGAAACCCGCTAAGTAATCATGGTCACAGTTAACCGTGCCTACAGGTGAGTTCACCAACTTATTCATAATATTATGATTCAAGGTATAACCAATTTGAGCCTTGAGTCGAACCTTGCCACTTTCACCCGCTATCGGTTCAACCGCCATTGTGCCGTATCGAAAATGATTCAAAGTAGCAGAATAAGAAGTCGGTAATGCGTCCAAGAATAACGAACGAGATTCGATATTTCCGACTTGGTACTCCAGCTCCCAGTTATGCCCTTGCTCCTCTCCTCCTGTCGTATCAGTAGAGGCTGCAACATCCAATTGGGTTAATTTTGCGACGAGATTGACAAATTTCGCTCCAGATATACCAGCAGCCAAATTACATCCATATAACTTTAAATCTGCCCCAGTGTTTAAACTAGAACCAATTTCAGTCATAAGTTCAGAACGCTGATTAATATAATCTTTATCTACCCATCTTCCCGACATAAATAGTGCGCCGTTAGAAGCATGGGAAACAATAGATAATTGTGACAGGTTACTTCTATCTTTAATAAAATTGTTAATCTGTACTAATGGTTCTTCTTCCGGGTTGAGAAAAACGATTTCGATTCGTTCACTTTGACTTACATGCTGCTTAAATTTTAAATTTAAGGCTTGGTAAAGTATATGAGGATCATGAACTGCAGGGTCGATAACTATTAATTCTGACTCAAGGAGAGCCTCTTTGACGACTTTAGTGTTAATTTCTTCTGCGTAAGCCTGTTGAAAAAAAACAGAGAAAACATTAACAACAATAAAGCTAATAACTTTTACATTAGCTTTTCGCATCCTTATAAATATAGGAATGTTTTTACCAATATAGCTTCGTATGAATAATGGCAACGAAAATAGACGATAAAAGTATCGGCATTGTTGTGCAAAAATAAAGAATATTAGTTGTAATTTCATCATTCACACCAAGTTGAAAAATAGAGTATTCAGCTTGCATGCATAGGGTGTACCACAAAAAATAAACACTAATAATCAAAGGCTTAATTTTACTCTAGTTCTGTTTTATGGGATTTTATTCAAGGTGCATAGCAAAATGCGAAGTCAAATAAGAATGACTAAAAGGTGAGAGAGTCGATCTGTGCTTCAATTGGGATCGATATTAATTAGAGAACAAGGTTAGGCATCTTGGTGAAGGGGATTATTGATTTATTTAACAAAGATAACTGATATAATCGGTTAATTTTAATTTATTAAACTAATTACATAAAGTTACTTACTTATTTCAAAGTTGGCGGCTATTTATTTTTAACAGTAAGGGAGGGCAACTTTTATCACCATGTAATAATCACTAAACCAATTAACGTAAAATAAAAACTAGTTAACTGCAATAGTGCCAACACTTAACAGCTAACGAATTACTTACTCCCACCCATTAAAACAAATATCATTCAAAAGAAAAAAACTTACACCTCAAATTAACCACTAGGACGATTAATACAAAAAACATTACAAAATCAAAAACAATCACGTTAGAAGCTTACTATTGCATTTTACCAAACAATAAGACTATTACAGTACTTATTATTACGCATGCTAACCTGCTTTAAAAGACCGTAAGTTTAAGTAATATGCTTCAAAACCATAACTGATAAATCCAGCGTGCCCCATAAAACCCCGTAACTAACCCTACGACCATGCCAATAACGAAAATACATGAACGTATACGTTTACGATTCAACTCAGATAGTAACGCATCAAAATCAGTATCATTGAGCGTATCTTCTGCCGAGACCTTATCAGACTTCATATATTGATGGCTCCTTGTCAATAGTCTACCTGAGAGTTAACTCTAATTTGTAGCATGGCTATAGTATAAACCAATTTGAGTGGCTAGCAGGTAATACATTTGGTGAATAAATGTTTCAACCCATTGGCTTATCCAATATTTAGACCTCATATCGTACCTGATACGGTACTAGCCACTCAAAATGGAGCTCTATTGTCATTATCTAGCGTTAGCTTTATAGCACCGTAAAACGGCATTGTTTTGATGCATTCGCAAGAACAATATTTTCAAGCATTAACTGCTGCTCCGTAAAAGACACCAGTTTGCTTATATGACCTTGAATCCGCGCTTCATTGATTTTGTCATGTGAATCAAAAATAAAGTGTACAATTAAAGTTTGATCTACTTTTGCAAAGTTAACTTGGTGGCTCAGCCATTTAAAGCCTGAGATCTCAACTTTTCCCAACTTACATACTGAGGTCAGCGCAATACGAATCGCGTTATCAATTTTCTTCTCAGTTTTGGTCACTAGTTTCCCCGTTTTATTACTCTTTTGTTAGCCATTATCCCTGGTTTATGACAATGAGCTTTTCAATAAATGCTTTAACCGCTGCTTGATCATCAAAGCTGAACGCTAAACCGTAATGGATCCCGTTAACACTCTTTTGCACCCGTTTTGGAAACCTTGTCATTTCAGAGTAATGGCAATATTGGTTTTTTGGGTTAACTCCGGCTAACTCAGCAAAATCTGTTTTAAATACTTCGTAGGCAGGACGGATCACGAGCTGAGGCTGCTTGCCATCAAGGTAAAGATAAAAAGGCTCTTTTAACTTAGGAAGCATGTACTCTGTGACTTTTTTAATCGTGAAGTTTGTTCTGCATTCAAGTTCGCTAAGTAGCGCAACCATCTCATTATGTTCTATAGCCAAAACCATGCCTTAATCCTGCAAAATTGAACCTAGATATTACCGCCTTTTTAAGGGAGTAGCTAAAGCTAATTCGACTATTTCAAACATAGAAAAAGCCGCGTTGCGATTGAACTTAGTGAACAGACACGGTACAACAATCAGTATCATTCAATAACAACATCATGCCTGTGAGCTCATTACCCTACTCTCAATCTTGTGAAAATAACAAATCCGCTATTGCTGCAGTGCTAGAGCAATGCTTTAACCAATCAAGCCAAGTACTAGAGGTCGGTAGCGGCACAGGGCAACACGCCGTATTTTTTGCAAAAATGCTACCGCATTTATTATGGCAAACCAGCGATCAAGCTGTTAATCATGCCGGAATTAATGCCTGGTTAGCGCAGGAGCCTAGCCCTAACTTGCGCGCGCCGTTGACCTTAGATGTCAGCCAAGACTGGCCAATAGCATTACTGGAAAAACCGCTAATCGATGCGATATTCACAGCCAATACTTTGCACATCATGTCTAAAGGTATGGTGGAAGACTTTTTTACGGGGATAGGTAAGCATTTGGCCAACAAAGGACAGTTTTGTGTATATGGTCCATTCAATTACCAAGGGCGATACTCAAGCGAGAGTAACCGTAATTTTGATAAATGGCTGTTTGAGCAAAACCCGCAGAGTGCGATCCGCGATATAGAATGGATTATGGCACTGGCGGCAAAGCAAAGCATGCAGTTAGTCACAGACTACCCCATGCCAGCTAATAACCGGCTATTACACTTTGAAAAGCACGCTTAGCTTACCGATAGATAAGGTTAACTACCGATAAGCGAAAGCCTCAAATAATCGTTAAACGGTTAATGACTGAGTTAAGATCTGACGCAGTTCACACAGGGTACTTACCTGATAATTAGGTTTGATCCCTTGTGGCTGCTCATCCCCTTGACTGTTCAGCCAACAGGTATGAATACCTGCATTTATGCCGCCTAAAATATCAGAATGTGGGTTATCGCCCACCATCAATACCGATGCTTTATCAGGGTTACCCATTAAGTTTAGCGCGTGGTTAAAAATTCCCACATCAGGTTTCGCCAAACCCACCTCTTCAGAGATCACCAAAGGCGAGAAACGATTACTTAATCCAACCTTCTGTAGGCGTACATTTTGTAATTCAGTAAAACCATTGGTAATAATGCCCATGTTAACTCGACCTGTTAAGGCATCAATCAGCTCCTGCGCCCCAGAAAGAAGCTGACAAATATCAGCCATTGCACTTAAAAAGCCACTATTTAGTTCTTGAGTTGAAACAGTCAGTTTTTGCGACCATTCTTCGAAGCGAATATTTTGAAGCTCGCTCGCCGTAAGTTTGCCATCTTGGTAATCAACCCAAAGTGGTTGGTTGACCTTTTGGTAGTGAGCAAAATCTTGACGGCTAAAATCTACGTCAAATCGTGAAAACATCAGCTGTAAGCCTTGAAAAGCATCAAAGTGAAACAAGGTCTCATCAGCGTCAAATAGTACCCATTTATACTGCATGTCTATCCTAATTAAATGAATACAGCTATTGCTGCTAATTTTATTTATAAATGTACTGCCCAGACAGGACAATCGGTAAGGAGCGCCAAGGTTAGCTTAGATAAGGGAAGGATGTCTAACAGCAATCCTTAAAAAGGCGTACTGAGCAGAGTTTTCTCTTTAACATTTAAAACTTGAAAATAAATATTGATAATTAGCAGCACTCTTAACAGTCTAAGTCATCAAAAGTGCTTAGTAATAAAAGCCGCCTAACAACTAAAAAGCATGATTATCGAATGCGCAGTTCTCCTCGCTGGCGAGTTCAATTTGCTTAGGTAAACTCCGCGTTTTCGCGTCCCAATAACCCACTCTAAAATATACCCGTGACCGCCGAAAACAAGGATGTATCTACACACGCTTTAAAACCTCTGTGCGTTACAATGCCTTTAACGGTTCGCGTAAACAAAGCGGCGAATTGAGATGTGCGTTTTGCTTGCAGAGGAGCTGCAAAGCGCGCTGCTTCATCCAAAAGCAGTGTTTTTTGCTATCTTATCAATGTTCAATGCACAACAGCCTTCATTAAATGATTTTTGTAACAATAACATTCGACATATATCGCCATGAACCAAAACTGAATTAGGGGGCAGTTTTGGGAAGAAAGAGATAAATACAGGCGTAAAAAGTTGACAACTAGCAAGCAGATGCAAACAAGCAGAGAACCTGTTTGAACACCATAAAATGAAAACCCGGCTAATCGCTGCAAGGCTAAAACGTTAAAAAGTGCTATCCTAGCGACTTATCAACCTATCCCTTACAAAAAATAGCACGGGCTTTCATAACCACTATGAGTAATGCGGATCAGTTTACTTACCTCGCCCACGCATTAAAAAGCAATTAATAACAATCACCTACTTCTTCCCAGACGCCCCATTCACCTGAACTCGATGGCACATCTCCTTTTGTCCACCACTGTGCTTGATAACGAATTGACTCATACACGACCTCCTCACCAGTATTATAAACAGTAGCCACATTCCAGGGCGTTAACTGGCAATTTGGCGGCTCGCTGATTGTCTTTACATCAATCCTAAAGGTAACGCCTAACTGCTTGCTCCAGACTTTATTTCGCGCTAAGTCGTCAGAGTAAACCAGCTCACCACTGGATCCTTTAACACCAACCTGCACTAATTCACCATGTTGTGACATCACAGACTCAGCAAGCTGTTGAGCCCACAACTCTGTCTGTAAGTTAGCCGAAGTCACCTGCAACTTATCAAACACTAACTCATCACCTTGTGCACTAAAGAGACGAAACCAAACCTCATCCCCTTCATTAGCTGTTAACCCATTAGCAATATATTGCTCTAATGCGACCCACTCCTGAGGCTGAGAATCATTAATGATGTTGATGTCACTGCAGTTGTAAAAACCTTCACCAGCAGCATCTTCACGCTGCCAACGGGTATACAGAGTTGCGGGCCCCACTCTATCCAAAGGAACAGAGATCATTATTTGGTAAACCTTTTTCCCATTGACCTCACTGACTCCAACATTGGCTACCTGAGTTATTAGATCCAGCTTCTCCCAGCTAAGCACCTCGTTTGCAACATCAAAGGTCTCATCAGACAGGTAAAACTCCCAGAAACTCGGGTTATGGGGCGTGTGAGCATCAAATATAATGGAGACTTGTCCATTGTTATCAGGAGTTACATCTGTTCGTTGCCAATGCATAGAAGGCGTATCCATGCCGGATTTGTCACTATCGCCACCCGCGCATAACTGTCCGTTTGGAATCGCCTGTTTTACTGCTGCGAGATTGTGATAATCAACCACATTTTCAGAAAATTCATTGTTTTGAACCAACTGCTTAGTTCCAGTCTCTAAAAAGGCCGCCCGACAAGCCAAGTTAGGGATTGCGGATCCATCATCTGGCCACCAATAGCCACCATCATCAACACAGAACTGTTGACGAGCTTTAGGTGAATCCATATACCCGTGGGCATGCAACTCCTGAGTTAACACGCTACTAATAAGCAAGGCACCAAGTAAGGAGGATAAAAATGTTATCTGTTTCATAAGTTTCTCGTTGTTATAAAATGGGAGAAGTGCTGCACTCCCATTGAATATGAAGATGCCTCTTGTAATAAGAGGCAAAAATCATTTAAAGCGACATATTCAGCACATACCGCTCTCTTATCTAGATAGGGTTAATCAATGTTGCAGACAAAATCCCAATCGCCACTTGCTGCACTCGGTTTGGCATTCGTCCACCAAAGTGCAACAAATACTGCAGCTTCATCTTTCATCCTATCTCCACCAATAGCATGACTTGGGTTACCGGCCCAGTCAGTTTGAGGAAAATTAGGGTATGCAAGAATAGTTGCCGGATTCACATTGGCTGCACTGCACAGATCTGATGTTGGTGGTGTAGTGTCTCCACAACCTGGCGCTGTTGGATCAAGCTCACATTCATCTGGCACGGTGTCACCAACTTGACCAAAGTCATAGGTGACCCCATCAAATGTAACAGTGAAGTTCGACGGCATAGATACAGGCAGGTAATACTTAATCGTGCCACCAAAGTCGGCACCTGGTGCAATAGATTTGTAGCTTGGCAGAGTAAACTGCACACGATGAAAGTCATTTTCTAAACCTCCTACGTTACCGGCTCCCATATTTGACCCATCAGATATAACAGTCAAATTCATACCAGATTGATCACTAATTTGAGATGAGGTGGAGGTTGAGATATCAAACTCAAATACTGCGCCACCAGGGATGGTACTTTGACTGTTGTTAGTGATCGTCAAAGTTGGCGTAATTGGGTAGTTACTGTCACCCACTTTATAGCCAGATAAGCTCGCACTCATCGCTATGGTATTAGCCAAGGCTGGAGAGTTACTCACCTTATTGCCATATGGCGTTGCAGCAGCAAATTTGTCGTAAGCAATGGTTGTCATTGTCTCACCGATAAAGTACTCACCTTGACCACCGTTACGCTCTGGATACCAATCAAAATCACCAGCAAGTTCCCAGAACATCACACCACCGATCCCTTTGTCTACGACATACTGAACCTTAGCGTTCATCGCTTGCTCATCTTCAGTAGACAAGTAGACCTTTTTGGCAGGGTTCCAGAGCCATGATGATTGAGCCACATTATCGTAATGACGCTCATAGGTTCCCGTCAGTTGATCGGCAGGATCGTTCGCAGGGTCTAGTCCATAAACGGGCAGATAACTACCAGCAATCCCCTGCTCTAAGTTTTTCGCATGCCACATAGGGTTAGAGCCGGCGAACATCTCATTACCCGCTTTATCAAGATCATGCCAAAGGTTGTCTATTCCCTGTGCACCATAGCCACAGTTGTTATCACCTTCACCCGTTCCATCTGGGCAAGTTGCTTGATCTGGCAGTGCAGCTTTACCCCATAGACCATTAACACCGCCTGTGACTCCCTGCCAACCGCGAGTATAGTAAGGCAAACCTATGTTGATACGCCCAGCAGGCATGGCACCACGGAAGTAGTGGTAAGCCCAGTCAGTATTTAAGTAACCTATCCCACCATATTGCGCCGTTGAATACACATCCCAAAATGCCAATTCGGCATCTTCACCAGTATCAAAAAGCGCAGCATTATGGCCTACAAAATCATTCCAAGCACCATGAAGATCATAACTCATGATGTTAACGTAATCGAGAAAGCGTGACATTTGATACGCTTCCATACCACGCAACAAGTAACCAGAAGCTGGCGCCGCAACAGTTAACATGTAATGTTTACCATCTTGCTTACTGGCAATATCCAACTTCTCCCGCAATGTTTTCATCAGCAAATAATATTGGCCAAACAAGGTAGCCCTTAGGGGATCTGCAACAGCAAAATCATCAGGGTTACCCGACTTAGCCATAGAGGTTGCGTATTCATAATCGATATCTGCACCATCGAAGCCATAAGTCCGTAAGAACTCCACCACAGAATCTGCAAAAGTGTTTATCCCAGCCTGCGTCTTGGTCATCTCGTAGAAGCCACCACTGGCAACTCTCACGCCATTCTCATCAAAATACCCGCCAGTCTCTGCCCAACCACCAATGGAGATGAGCGTTTTCACTTGTGGGTGTAACTTCTTGTATTTATTAAGTAGATTAAAGTGGCCCTGATAACTGTATTCAGGATCCATCTCAGCACCCGCAACACCCGACCATGTCATGCCTGTTGCAGGATTATCGGCGCTATTTGGATTGCCGACAGAGACTTTATTGTCACTATTAACATGAGCAAAGGCGTAGTTGATATGAGTGATCTTATCCCATGGAATATCATTTACCAGATAGCTAGGTTGACCATTGGTGCCATTTCGCCAAGAGGTAAAGTAACCAATCACACGTCGTGCATGATCAGCTCCCATCTTCTCGCGCCCCTGCTCATCATAAATATCACAATAAACTGAGTCCCCCTCTAAACCATCTGGTCGACAAACTTCATGACTCGTGGGTCTGTCACCGACATAACCCATCACGGCAGATGAGAACGTATTTGCCCCTAAGTTATCTGTCGCCTGCGCAGTAATAGAGAGATCGCCGGCCTCTATTCCAGTGTAGAGTGCCGTAAACGGCGCTACTGTATCAGTTTCAATAAGTAGACCATTTGCGTAAAAACTAACACTTACCACCTCACCATCAACATCTTGGGCATCAGCACTAATAGTGAGCTCACCATTGATAGGTAAAGAAAAGTTGGCATTTGGTGCAGATAAAACAACACTGGGTAACTGGTTAGCAGCGCTAACATTGATATTTACCAGCTCAGAGACAGCGCTGTCATTTTGTAGATCAAAAGCACGAGTTTGTAGTGTATGACCCCCTTCCGATGAGGCTATCCAGTTGAACTCATAAGGAGAAGTAAGATCTGTGCCTGAAACCACGCCATCTACAAGCAATTCAAGCTTAGCGATGCTATCACCCACATCGGGATCGGAAGCCGTTGCAGAGATAACAAGATCGTCACCGAAAGTGACAACGCTGTCATTTATAGGCGAAATAATCGAAGTGACAGGAAGTTGATTTTGCCCATTAATAACAATAACTGATACGCTCTGCTCTGTGATGGCACCGTCATTGTCGGTAGCGGTTAGTGTCAGAACCACACTACCCTGCTCTTGAGCAATCCAAGGGGAAGTAACCACAGCCCCATTAGCCGTCCACACCTGAGAAGTTAACGTACCATCACTGTCTGTCACCTCAGCATCAAGAATAACGGAGTCATTTAAGAGAACGCGTGCATCGGCTAAAGGAGAAAGAATATTAACCACTGGGGGTTGATTTGATATGCCATCACATTGACCTAAGGTTTCCCAAACTCCCCATCGTCCAGCCTCAGATGGAGACTCATTCGTTGTCCACCACTTATTTTGATAAAGGCCATTTGATTGTGTGACTTGTGTCGTTGTGGCGTATACGGTATCAGCGGACCAAGGTGCGACCCCTTGGCAATCTGCACCGTGTGCCTGATTGATTCCTAACTGACTTATCAGCCCCGTGCTTATTAGCATAGCTAAACCATAACGCCTGCTAAAATATGCAGTTTTGTTACTCATGGTATTATTCCTATAATGATTAAGTTATACCGAACAACCTAAATATAGAGACAACTCACTCACAACATAACCACGGAGGTAACAGCATCGGCAACATTAATCTACACATAAAACAATGATTTAGTTATCACTTTATCATGTTAATAATGTCATATCTTATAACTGTTTTCTAATTCACATTATTTATCAAACACTAATACACAACATGTAGCCAATTAATGGCGAACCATATTCACGGTTTACGACAGTGGAACAGTCTATTGATGATGAGTAACTGGGAGCATTAAGTGAAAATATGATACTAAAGCACTAAAGTTAAGTCATATCTGCCGCCAGAATGCTTACTTATGATGATAAAACTACACAGTTTAAATCGCATATAAATATTGGCTGAGTTACTTGATACTGCAGTTATTTTAGGTGCTGTTGTGATTTTTCTTGCTTTTGCCTAATAAATTACTCGCAAGCCACTCACCTCGAACAAAGACCTTATACCAATTGGATTAATAACCTGTTAATTCACAGAGAATTCAATGCACTGAAGGCGAGCAGGGAACTTGAAGCTAATAGTTACTCTCGGCTGTAGCAGCCTGCTTCGACCAACCTCCTAAATCCTTTTAGTCGTATATCGAGAGTTTCTGGCGCAACATGCAGTGCTTTGCTATTTGCATCAAACTAACAATAGGTAAAAAATTGCCTATATTTTATTCACTCGAAAAATATCTGTTAGGCTTTGTTTGTTCAACAGAACAGCATTACCACAAATACGGTTAAAAGAATGCTTATCTGAAATAAAAAAAACGGGTAAGCTAGCTCAACTATCGTGATAACGCTTTGAAAGGACAACACCTAATGGGTTCGGTCACCACCAATAAACACGCTAATGGATTAGAATACGTCGATGTTAATACACCTTTGTGTAAGGCTAGGATCTTTATGCAAGGTGCACAGATTGATTACTTTGAACCTGTAGGTAAAAAACCTTTACTTTGGGTATCGAGTGCTGATGACTACACGCCAGGTAACGGCATCCGCGGTGGCATTCCTGTTTGCTGGCCATGGTTTGGCATGAACGAAAATTCAGATTTTCCGCAACATGGCTTTGCCCGTACCCGAATTTGGTCGCTTGAATCAGTCAAGATGCGTGACCAAGTGGTTGATTTAAAATTTACGCTAAAAGTCAGCGAAGAAGATAAACAATACTGGCCTCATGAAACCGACGTAGAACTACTATTCACGTTAAGCGATACGCTATCGGTAAGCTTAGTCAACACCAATCGCTGTGATTATGAAATCAGCTTCACCCAAGCACTACATACTTACTTTCCCATCAAAGATATCCACCAATTAACTGCGACAGGCTTTGCTGGTTCACAATATATTGAATTTGATAACGGCCCTTTCGCTCAAGAAAGTGACCAAGTCGAATTTACTCGTGAAACCGATCGGGTTTATACCCAGCTCAGCCCGGTGCAAGAGCTGCATACGCCCGATGGCATTATTGAAGTCAGCCGTGAAAATAGTACAAGTGCAGTGCTGTGGAACCCTTGGATTGATAAATCGATACGTTTATCTCGCTTTAATAGCGATGACTACCAAACAATGGTTTGCCTAGAAGCGTCGAACGTACTTGAAGATAAAGTGGTGTTAGCGCCAAATGAAAGCCATACATTAACCACACATATTCGCTGGAAAGCCTAATCCCCTACTGTTGTGCTAGCCAGCATTGTCATTGCTGGCTAGCACAAACGCGTTACTCGCCTGTTATTTAATACTCATTGCTGTATAACTTTAGTCTATTCACTCAGCATTTAAACCCAAATCAAGCTGTTGACCTAAAATCGGTGAACTTAGTTGGTTAATCTGTTTTTGTTCATGATGTTCACAATTATGGCTGTTAATTGTGGCAATCGAAAAAACAAAAATTATGAAGAACAATAGATTACCAAATAGAAGGTAAGGAAGATTACCTGAGGTTTTTAACCCTATCGCCACGCATCCGATTAGGTTCAACGCCAGCAATGAAAACATCAAACCGACTAAAATCTCGGTGCTTTCGATAATATGAAAATAATGCAAGATGACCATAAAGACTAATGAGCAAGTGCAAAGCGCGGGAATAAAAATCAACAACCAGCCTAAGTTTTTCAATGTGAACCTCTTTTTCTGTTAAATACTGCTGGCTAAAGCATTCCTAAGTGAAATAAAAACGCTTTAGCCAAAAGAACAGCGACATGCCGCTTAGTGTTGAGCAAGTCAGTAACAAATGGTTCAATATGTAACGGCGAATATAAAAAACAACACTCGGTTATTTGAGCCAACTCACAAGATTGTCATTGTTTAAAAACATAACCTTGTCTAAACAACAGGCTCCTTGTTCATCTATTCAGGTATTAAGTTAAGGTGTTAGAATCGTCTGACTATACTAAAAGTCAGCAAGCTCGCTAAAAACCAATAATGGTTGCGATTTTTAGCTCACAAACAGATGGAACCTTGCGAGTGCAACAGGCAGTACCAAAAAGCTGGCGACAGAAAGCCGCCCGATATTTAACGATCTCCTTTATCAGCCTAGTGGCGCTTGTTGCTATCGCCGGGCTTGTGGCGCTTAGGTATTATGAAAGGGTCACAATCGATGTCGCAAATCAGTTTTTATCAGCCTATAACACTCAAGTGCACCAACTTAGCTTCAAGCCACAAAGCTTAACCCAATGGCACGTAACAAGCGCTGAACTCACCATTGATAACACGGATATAACCCTTAATGACCTCAACTTAGTCTTTGATAAAAATACAAAACCTTGGGCTTTTAATGTCAGTGATTTAAAGGCGTTATCGGTTGAAGACGTACAGGTAAAGCTCTCATTAAACGCATTGATACTGTCAGATAAAGCACCGAATGAAACCGGGCGGACCATCGGCCTTAACTTTGATGCATTGCCAGATATTAAGGTTAAACAAACTCATATCACGCTAAAAGGCATTGAAGACTCGGCGCTATCTTTAACCCTTCATGATCTTAGTTTGAATAATTCCGGCGAGTTATCTAGCCAAATAGATGTGAATCACCAACGGCTACTCACTTTAACTGCCGAGCTTGATAACAAACACTGGCAAGCTAAATCCAACATAGATCTAACCTTATTACAGGATTTCACGCGTCAGTTGGCCGCCAGTGAACGCGCCCTCTTGCGAAAAAGCCACAAAGAATCCTCAACGCAGGTACAACATAGCCTGCTGACGCCACTTTATGATTTGGTACAAACCCTCGACGATAAAAATTTGATCCTTAAAGCGACATTAGACTCACAGCTCGCACTTGACCTCAAAACTGCGCAGCTAACATCTACACACCATTTACATGGACTTAGCCTTACGCTTAGGGATTTCGCGGACCTAACGCTACAACCCGTTGCTTTGGTAGCAACAACTAAAAGTGCAAAGTCCCCTGACTCGATTGAGTTTGCTATCAATGGCAATATTGCACAGCCAGTGCTGACGTTAGCCCCCTTAAAACTGCCTGTGGCATTTACGACAAAAACTGCAACTAAAACGACAACGCCTAATAAACAAGATAGCCAGTTAACTCAAATCATTAATAAGCTTAATGACAAGCCGTTTGAAGCAGCGCTGCTAAATCTCTATCAAGAACTTAAGTTAAACAGTCATAGCGCACCTCAGTTACTGATAAGCCTCAACCAAGCATTAACGTATCAATTAGCTACAAGCTCATTGTTAGTGCCTGAAATTGATATTGCCATCATAAACAGTAAAATTGACGCAAAACTCACACTTGATGCTTTGTCATATCACATGCCAGCAAGTAACCAGTTTACCCTCGCTAGCCATTGGCAATTTAAAGCGCAACATCAACAGCCTATTAGCCTTAATCAGCTATGGCCAACGTTACAAGAACTCCCCTATCAGGTTGAAATCGACGGCGCATTACTTGAACTTAGTGGTGATGTCAGTGCGAGTAAAAACCAAGCTGAGCTTAGCTACGCAGTTAACGTAAATCCATCGTCGACACAACAAACCCAGGGCATAAGTATCAGCAGCCAGCCGCTGTTACTTGCCAAAGAAGCCAAAGCTCAAAGCCATTCCGAGCTACTAGCCCGTATAGGGCACACCCAAATCAATATTGATTCACTATTAACTTACCAATACAGCCAAGGCGGTACTCACCTAACAATTCCGAGTGTGAGCTACCAATTAACCAATCTTGCAGGCGAACTCGCGTTAAAAAATAACATATCAGCTGCAGATGAAACCTATAAGTTTGTCCTCAATAACGCCGATTTAGCACTGTCAGAGCCACTATCGCTGAACTTAACCACCAGCTTATTGAATGGCAAACCGCCTAAGTCAATATTGAGCCAAATATTAGACCATCAATTAAGCAATCAATTTACCTTAAACTTAAGCCAACTCAGCCTTGATAAAACAACTTATGCTCATGGTAATAGGGTAAATTCAATTAAACGTAAAAAGCACACTAAACAAAAACTGTTAAACTTCGATACCATAGAGTTGTCGCAATCGCTCGCCTTAAATAAACGCAAGCTCACTAGCGAAGAAGTTTGGCAAATTAATGACCTGCTATTTAACAGCCAACATCAACTCCTCACGTCAGCCGCTAACTTTAGCCCATTTACATTAGTCGGAGATTGGCAGTTTAATAGTGAATTTGCGCCCATTCTTCGTTTTCTCAGTCAGACAGATAGCTTACCGGATGCACTTGAAATCCAAGGTAATGCAGAACTAAATATGCATTACCAGCTGAGCAAAAATAAGAGCACACAGTTTGCATTAACCTTTGACCCAAAAGTGAATGACATTAAGGGCAGTATTAACTTGCTACCTTTTGAAGCTGGCAATATGGATACGCAATGCCAGTTTAATTGGCAGCAAAATCAAGAACATAAACGAGCCAGCCAATTCAACTGTGATAACGTCACTTTATCGTTAAAAGCCTTTAATCCAGGCGTATTAATCACAGATATAAACGCAGAGGCAGCAGTTGCCTTTAGCAGCGAATCGAAAGTAGCGCCGTTAACTGACTCTGAAGCTCAGTCAGGAACTGAATCAAGTCAGCAAAATTTAGCTTTAGCCCAACAGCTCCTCGGGGTTAAACAAGCTTCAGTGAACCTCACCGCTAAGGGCGATCTACTCGGTGGGCAGCTACTTATCCCTCAATTTGAAGTAAACTTAAATAAGCCCTCTTCAGCCTATTTTGTATTGCAGAAGATAGATCTCGCAGAGCTACTGGCGCTGCAACCACTCACTGGGGTGTATGCCGATGGCATTTTTGATGGCGTATTGCCCGTTAGTATAGAAGCAGGCAAAGCCAGTGTCAGCGGCGGTAAGCTTGCCGCGCGCGCACCTGGCGGCTTGATCGCTATAGGCAATAACCCAGCAGTTGAGCAGATGCGCCAAAGCCAGCCTTACCTAGAGTTTGCCTTTGCAACGCTAGAACATTTAGATTATACAGAGCTTTCAAGTACCTTTGATATGACAGCTGCAGGTGATGCGACATTGAAAGTTAATGTTAAAGGCCGCAGTCAAGGTGTTGAACGACCGATTCACTTCAACTATTCTCAAGAAGAGAATATGATCCAGTTACTTAGGAGTTTGCAGATTGGTGATAATTTGCAAAATCAGATAGAAAAAGCAGTGAAATAGCTTGTAGTTCGCGCATTGAGTCATGTATCAATTGCCTTGTTACAAAACCGTTTAGAAAGCCACTTAAGGAAAGGATAAGCCAATGAAAGCATTGCATGATCCTATAAAACGAAATTCTATAGCTCAACGCTTGAAAATATCAGGCTCGAAGGTAAACAGCCCGAAAATTTTATTAAGCATTATGCTAGCAATGTATGCCCTCGTCGGCTGCAGCCCAACAGTAAAGATTGAGCCACCAGATAAACCAATTGTGATTAACCTCAATGTGAAAATTGAGCATGAAATCAAGATCAAGGTCGATAAAGAGCTAGATCAACTACTCGCCAACGATGAACTTTTCTAAGCAGAGCCATTAAGGAGAACCCCATGAAGTCAAAAATTCTTATACTGGTTGCGAGTCTTATTCTCAGCTTTAATGCCTTTGCTATTTCTTTGCAAGATGCCAAAGCTCAAGGTTTAGTCGGCGAACAAGCAAATGGCTATTTAGGCGCAGTAAAAAGCTCTGCAGATGCCAAAGCCGTTGTTAGCTCTGTTAATTCTAAGCGCAAAGCTCACTATGAAAAAATAGCAAAACAGAACCGAATTTCGGTAAACGATGTCGCTAAACTGGCAGCAGAAAAAGCCATAAAAGCAACAAATAAAGGCCACTACATTAAAAGCCAATCTGGTAAATGGGTTAAAAAGTAATAGTTAAACACCCAATCGAATGCGCCGTTAAACCGATTGTTAACGGCGTAATCCCCCGCTACGCCCTTTTCTTTTTACCATTTCCCACTCGTCACTGCATTACTGCCCAAGTTACCTATAACGTTCACTTTACCGTTATAGCAATCAGTATAAACATTTGGTTATAAGCATTTGGTTATAAGCATTTGGTTATAAGCATCAACTAATAAATTGTTTAACTGCATTAACAATCGTTTTATCATCGATTGTTAGCTAACTTGCCATTTCATTGAGCATTAAATTTCGAATAAAAGGATTTAACTTGAAAAAAATAATACTATTTTGCCTACTTGCTTCCAGTTCAGTTTTCTCTGAAGAGCATGATCACAAACAATTTCTTTTAGAAGCTGTAAAAATAGGTAATCAAATACAAGAACAAACAAAAGGTAAAAGTTTAGTTGATAAAATTTCATTCATTGAAGGCTTTGCTAAAGAGTTTTCTAACAACCCCATCGCTTTAGATATTATTATGCAAGAGCTTAGTGTTGAGTATTCTTTTGCAGGCTCACATAGAAAAGCCTTAATTGCTAGAGATAAAACTGCTCAAATAGAAAATTCTAGCTTTGAAGATTTAACTAGCTATAAAGAAAAAGACGCAGTAGTTGAAATTTTGGAACGGGCTAAAATACATCAAATTGTAATGGTCAATGAAGCTCATGATATCGCACAACACAGGGTATTAACTTATCGTCTACTCACAGGATTGTGGGATCAAGGATATCGCTACTTTGCTGCTGAGGCTCTAAGTAGCTCATCATCAGAACAAATTGATAAAGGCTTTATTACTAATCAAGTTGGGTATTACACACGTGAAGCTTTATATGCAAACCTAATACTTAAAGCAAAAGACTTAGGTTTCAACATAATTTCATATGACCAACATAAACCAGCCAAGCTAAATACGATTGATGAGCGTGAAACTAACGCTGGGCTAACTATCAAAGAAGAAATCTTTGATAAAGATCCTGATGCCAAGGTGGTTATCCATGTTGGGTATTCTCATATAAATGAAGAAGAATGGTTAGCAAGTAAACTTAAAAGCATTATCAACCTCGAAACACTGACTATTGACCAAACTACACGAATAGAACGAAGCAGCACAAAATACGAACACCCAACATTTACAAAAACTGTTAAGAGTGTGGAATTACAAGGACCATTTATTTATGTAAAAGGTAATGAAACTTGGAGTTCTGATTCAAATAAATGGGATATATCTGTTTTTTGGCCAAGAACACGCTATCTTAATGGGCGTCCTAAATGGGCCTCATTAAATAGAAAAACACACGATTTAGCCTCAAACGAATGTAAAAACTTGTACCCTTGTATGGTTGAAGTATTTAAATTCAATTATACAGATGAAGTGCCCTTGGATAGAATTATCATTTCGTCGAAAGAAGAACTCAAGACAGTATTCTTGTCTCAAGGAAATAATATTATTGTAACTAGTGATAGCAATGGGAATCAGATTGAAAAAATTACCGTACAGAATTAAAAGTTAGCTAACAAGCTGTTAGAAAAGGACAAAAAACAGTTGGTTTTGCTCCTTCGTCGCTAATTTTAACCAACTATTTTTTGCCTGTTAACAGGGCGATAGCAAGATAGTATTATACCAATACATAACAGGGCGTTATGTTATCTAAAAAGCAAGGAGCAATTTTGTTTAAGCACACTATCGTCATTATTATCGGCTTTACGCTCACCTCGTGCGCCACTGTTGCTGAACAATCGACAAAAACAGTAGATGCAAGCACTTCAGTTCTGCCTGCTCGTCACCATGTGACCAATCAAGATACCAACCAAGCGACCACAGCGAGCGCTGCCAATAACCGCCACAATGCACTGATCTCGGATTTTGATTATTTAGCCCTTAAGCTTGAATTCATTAAACTCGATAGTAATAAAATTGATTTTATTACTTCACAACAAGATAAG
The DNA here is from genome assembly GCF_023283535.1 of Shewanella sairae. Classification (GTDB taxonomy): domain Bacteria; phylum Pseudomonadota; class Gammaproteobacteria; order Enterobacterales; family Shewanellaceae; genus Shewanella; species Shewanella sairae. The sequence goes on from NZ_JAKILT010000062.1 coordinate 25,702, forward strand.
TTCGCAAGCCATTTCAATTTTGATGACATCAGCTTACTACTTAGCAAATTACAACATGACTCGAGTAAATTATCCCTAGTCGAAAGCTTAGCGCCCTATGCTAACAAGCCCACTAAGCAACAAATCGCAAATCTACTCAAACAATTTAAATTTTCCAGTACCAAAGCAGAGGTACTGAAAATCATCTAAGTCTAAGCTAATTTGCAGCCTGAGTTGATGAAGGCTGCAGCCCATATTCACATTAATAAAATAGGGAGACACTGTGAAGTCGTTAATAATAGCAGGCACACTCACAGCGATAGCAGCATTGATACACTTGGCGATTATTGTTGGTGGCGGTGATTGGTATCGCTTTTTTGGCGCAGGTGAACAGATGGCGCAAATGGATGAACAAGGCTCGCTTTATCCGGCCACATTAACTTTTGTTATCGCTTGTGTGCTTGCCACATGGAGCGCATATGCTTTTTCTGCCGCTAATGTCATAAGGAAACTGCCTTTTACAAAAATTATCTTACTACTGATTAGCTTAATCTTTTTATCAAGAGGTCTCTTAGCCATCCCAGTGGTCATGTATGCCGACTCCCCGTACATGGCAGAGCTCGCTAACAACATGACCTTTATGTTGGTGACATCATTAACCTGCTTAGTAATTGGCAGCCTATATGCCAGCGGTACATATCGATTATTTAAGCAGCAATGATTCAATTAAAATCTAACCAAACAAAAAAGGAATGTCATAAATGGAATTTATTGAGCCGTACCTAATTACGGTGTTAGTTTTAGGCTTAACCGGCGCACTGTTTTGGTTACAACTCGCCGTTGTCGATGTAGCCGCCATTAAGCTAAAGCACACACCGGGTTTTAATATAGAGCAAAACCACAATCATTTTTTGTTTAGGGCAAACCGGGCGTTTGCTAACAGCAATGAAAGCGTTGGGATCCTTGTACTATTGACGCTGTTTGCAATCTTGTCCGCTGCTGATGCAAGCTGGCTAAATACCTGCTCTATCATCTATTTAGTTGGACGCTGTAGCCATATGCTATGTTATTACTTTAATTTCAAAGCGGCTCGAAGCGCCTCATTCGCGATCAGTTTTTGTGCCCTACTGGCAATATTTGTTGTCGGGCTTCAAGCTTGGCTATAAGTACAATTACAGCTTATTAAACTGTTTATCGAGCAGCGCTTCTAGTAATAAGTTGCCCTGCTCGTTTACTCTAAACTGGCCATATTCGGCCTGCTCATACCGCTGCGCTTGCCCCTCTTCAAAGAAATAGGCATTACTGGCAAACTTAATACGATGTTGACGCCACCGATAACAGATATGAACCCAATTATCTTGCTTATCACTTACTCCCTGTTGGTCACTCGCTTCGTCGACTGATACTAGGCTGGCTACCTGATTTTTATCAAGGGCAACCGTAATTATGCCATTGTTAGCACCTTCAGTGATCAACGGGTTAACTTGTGCGGCGAGTTCATAATTGAGCACCATATAATCCCCTTGCATAAGTGAGCGAGGATCAACTGGCGCTAACGCTAAACGCACAATCTTTCCTTGGGCTAAATGCTGCTCTTTTTGATAAATATCCCAATTAACTACGCCAAGCACAGCCAGTAATCTCGCGATCACCACATAGCAGCTTAATGGCAACAGGGGTTTGGTCTGTGTGTGTTTTGCATTCATATCTTTTTCATCGCTCTCAATGGCAGTGTGTGTTGTCATGTAGCTCCTTTTGACGTGCCGTGCCAAGCTAAGCTGCTTGTTTAGGTGTAAGTAGCATTTTAGTCACGGCGATTTTCACCAGCAGTAATATGACGCCCAGCCCAACTAACCACATTGATTTATCAAGCAGCGGTAGTTGCAAACTATAGTAATACCAAGCAATGAAGCTCAATATCCCCACTATCCCTAAGCTCAATATCAAGCGTTCACCAATATAAAAGCCAACGACCAACACTAACACTGCGCTTAATAAGCCGGTTATAGGGATCGCTAGCAACGCCAGTAATATGGATCCAATAAAACATAAGATCGCCTGCTTACTGTTTAAGGGGACTGCCAACGTTTTAAGAATTGTGACCAGTAAATAAAGGCTAATCGCTAATGTAGTCATAACCGACACAGGGTTTGACCATGATGCCAATATTGGCAAGTCATTATGATTTAGCCATGACGCATCGGCCAACAATAGCGGCATTTGAACCAACACCAGCCAGACAGCAAGCATATAGCCTAGAGCACTTAATCGACCAAATAGCCAAACGGCGCGATTATGATTGAGCCACAACAAGCTAAACGCCACGCTGAACATGGCCGGTACCCACTCCAGGATCTGTAGCTGATAACATATAGCAACAGCGCAGCCAATCATGGCGAAACTCATAATGAGTTGATGACTGTAGTGGCTAATTACAAGCCAATGCAGCAATAACACTAGGCCAAAGCTGACGTACCAAGCGATGCCATCATCAATTTCAAACCAACCACTTAAACCATAAGCTAATGACAACAAGCCACATAGGCTCAAAGCTAACGCCATCTGATTAACAAACAGTTGTTGGCTCTGATTACTGCGATAAATCGCTATCGCCACCACGCAATAGCTTGCCCCAGCTAATGTGGCAAAAGGCGTATCGAGATCGTCAAAAAACAAACCAAAAAAAGTGATGGTAAACGCCAAGGTAAAAAGAGAAGCAACCCAAGCAGCAATAGATTGTAAAAATTGAATGTACCAAGGACTAGATAGGCCCAACTCAGGGAGCGCTTGCTCGCTGGCATCATTTTTAGCTGTATCTTGAGCAGAAACCACTGACCAAAGTGCTTGCTGAGTCTGTTGATTATTGGCGTTAAAACGCCCCTTAAAAAGTTCAGTTAGCATCCATTAGCCCTCCTTCATTAAAGGCTTTGTAACGCTGCTTAAGCCATAGTGTCACCATGGTAGCTGAACCGATTATCGACACACCTAAAACTAAAAACATGCCAACAGGATCGTCGCCTTCTAGCGCAGCACGAATAAGCATGCAATTACCTACCGCGACCAAGCTAAAGCCGCCTAAAGTAAGTGCAAAAATGTCATTTAGTAGATGGTTATAAACAAAGAAACTGACGCTGATAACGGCTATATAAATCAATAACCATATGCCGCTACTCCAGTCGAAAAGCGACTCGATAGCCAGCATAGTTGTCACGCCAATCACCAGCAGTAGGCTAAGTTGTTGCATTAGCGGCGCGTTAAAGCGTTGCTTATTAACCCACCTAGCAATAGATAATGACTCAAACTTGCTACCTAAAAACAAACAAGCGAGATGCAGCATCAGGTTTAAGGTAAATAAGCCCGTCATAACCCTATCAGTGCCAAATATCAGCCGACCAGAACCCGGAAACGCATCAAAATAAAGTAATAGCGCAACATTCATTAATATTCCGACTAGCAACCAAAGTAGCTCTGAGCCAGCTACCAAGGCTAACGGTAAAATGAACACAGCCCAAAGCGCAAAAAGTTGCCATGGGTCGGCGCCAGTTTGATAGGTTTCCCCAACAAGTGCCAGCAAGCTGCCAATGATTAAACAGATAAGCAGCAGTACTGCATTGGCGGCAGTGTAACCAAAGCCATCATGGTCACTGCGACTCAATGCACGCCTACGGATAAATAGGTATAGCGCTAATGCAGCCAATAAACAGCTCTGAACCAGAGCAAAACGGCTAAAGTGACTCATTTCTTGCCAATTAGCTGCCACAAAGAAAATAATGCCAGAGCCAAGCAACAGCCCTGCAAGCCAGGTCAGCATTAAATTTACAAGCGCCAGCCATTGCGCCGATGTGGGATAAATACTGTTATCTTGCCGCACATGCTCCAGTGCCGCTTTCAGGCCTTCACTGGAGATCTGCTGTTTTTCAAACCAACGCCTTAGCGTAGATTTATAATTATTCACCTATCGATTCCTTTCTTATTAAAGCTAATAACCATTTACCGCACATGAGTTATTGAAAAACATACTTAAACTAAACAACACCTTATCGAGATTTTTATACTAAAAAAAGGTGCCAGTGGCACCTTTAATCAAAATAGGTATACAAATGATAATGGAGCGTGCGACATGAGGTCGTATGAAGCGCTGTCCACCGCTTAATAGAGTGGACCATCTGTATCACCAGATGAACCTAGGAGCCTGAATAAAG
>NZ_JAKILT010000063.1 GCF_023283535.1 Shewanella sairae
CGACAGGGGTGTAGCTCCAATTGGTAGAGCGCCGGTCTCCAAAACCGGATGTTGTGAGTTCGAATCTCCCCACCCCTGCCAAAATTCAGAAAAAGCCGAGCATTAGCTCGGCTTTTTCGTATCTGCAATTTGCCGTAATATCTTATATTAATTGGTATAAGAGTGTGCTGTAGACTGAATCTTATCAGTAGATGCAGGTTAACTCTGTAGCAACTAGCTGTTATGCTTTTACTATATCATCATCGCTGCTTTAATTGAGTTGTCATGGAAAAGAATGCTTACCTCGATGCCATGGGCATTACCCGCTGGAAAAAAGCTGTTCCTCAGGCTGATATTATGACCATACTAGTTAATCCTTTGCGCCTAAAAGAAGTTGATAGTCAATTATTTACCACGGTACTTAGTTTTATCGGTGTTGATATTGAGCATTGTCGTTTCGCAGCCCGTGCAGAGCCAGCTGCCAAGGTTATTTGGGATATGCGTGGTAAGCAGGGCGTAGAAAGCGAGGATAGGTTAATTTCGGCGCCAATTAATGAGCTAGAAACTAACGTTGAAGCTAAAAAAGCGCTGTGGGCTAATATGCAGGCTTATATGCTTAGAAAGGGTAGTTAATGTCACTTGTATTGCTCGATGATAACATGTCTTTGCAAATGGCTGCTGTTGCTGCGAGAGCGCACACTCACCCAATGAGTGAGGCAACTATTAGAAGCTGTTTTGGTCACCTATACACTAGCTTTGGCGTAATTGAGAATGACACGCTTTGTGGCTTCGCGATTTTGCATCAAATATTTGAAGATGCGACCTTGATGGATATTTGCGTTGATCCTGCTTGTCAGGGAAAAGGACTTGGTAAAGTCTTGTTAAGCAGAGTTATCGCAGCGGCCACAGCTAAAGGTGCTGAGGTATTACTGTTAGAGGTGAGGCAATCTGGTACCACTGCTAGGGCTTTATATGCGGCGTTAGGCTTTGAAACAACAGGTGTACGTAAAGGCTATTATAAGACCGACACTGGCAGCGAAGATGCGATATTGATGCAGTTACCACTCTAAATTGTCAACCGGCGGGTTGATTGAGAAGCTGATATAAAAATAGCGCCAAAGGGCGCTATTTTTGTTTTAAATGTTCAATGCTGGTTACTTAACTTCTTTACCTTGTGCTTGAAGATCTGCATGGTAGCTAGAACGAACTAATGGACCACAAGCTGCATGGGTAAAGCCGATGCTTTCAGCGAGTTCTTTTAGTTCATCAAACTCAGCTGGCGATACATAACGCTCAACAGGTAAGTGGAACTTAGACGGCTGTAGGTACTGACCTAAAGTAAGCATTTCAACATTATGAGCACGTAAGTCACGAAGTACTTGTGCAATCTCTTCATTGCTTTCGCCTAGACCCATCATCAAACCAGATTTGGTTGGAATATTTGGGTGGCGGTCTTTAAATTTCTTCAATAGATCAAGTGACCATTGATAATTAGCACCAGGACGCGCCTTGCGGTAATGCATTGGCGCAGTCTCTAGATTGTGATTAAACACATCAGGTGGCTCAGTCGCTAAGATTTCAAGGGCTGCATCGATACGACCGCGGAAATCAGGTACCAAAGTTTCAATCTTAATCTCTGGGTTAAGCAAACGTATTTCACGGATACAATCAGCAAAATGTTGAGCACCGCCGTCACGTAAGTCATCACGGTCAACAGATGTGATAACAACGTACTTTAGCTTCATGTCTTTAATGGTTTGCGCCAGTTTTTTAGGCTCTTTAGCATCAGGCTTTAATGGACGGCCATGGGCTACGTCACAGAATGGGCAGCGACGGGTACAAATGGCACCCAAAATCATAAATGTCGCGGTACCGTGGTTAAAACACTCAGACAGGTTAGGGCATGAAGCCTCTTCACATACTGAGTGTAAGCCATTTTTACGCAGTGCTTGCTTGATCTCAGTAATACGCTGATTTGAAGCCGGCAGCTTAACACGAAGCCAGTCAGGTTTTCTTAACATGGTGTCGCGTTCAGATGGCACCACTTTTACAGGGATGCGTGAAACCTTGTCTGCGTCTCTAAGTTTTACGCCAGGTTGTAATCTTTCAGGCCTATTCATATGACTCTGGTAATCCTTGGTGGTGAACTAGCTTTTCTAAACCGAGTTCTTGGCTGAGGGTTTCAATCAGTTGCAGACCTGCTTCTTCGACAGTTTGTGGTCCACCGAGCTGTTTGCATTGGATCATTTCCATACCAGCGTAACCACATGGGTTAATACGCTGGAATGGCGCCATATCCATATCGACATTGAGGGCCAATCCATGGAAAGAGCACCCTTTACGGATCCTAAGACCCAAGGATGCTATTTTTCGCTCATCAACATACACACCTGGGGCATCAGCTTTGGCATAAGCCTCAACCTGATAACGCGCGAGCATATTGACGATACATTGTTCAATGTGGGTGACGAGCTGACGTACACCGACTTTTAGACGCTTAATATCGAGGAGAGGGTAGACAACAAGTTGTCCTGGTCCGTGGTAAGTCACTTGACCGCCTCTATCAACCTGAATGACAGGTATATCACCTGGGTTTAGGATGTGCTCACTCTTGCCTGCTTGGCCTTGTGTAAATACTGGATTATGTTCAACAATCCAGATCTCATCTTGACTGTTTTCATCACGGTTATCAGTATAGTTTTGCATGGCGTGCCATACTGATTCGTAATCTTGCTTGCCTAAATGGCGAATATGCAAAGCGTTGTCGTACAAGGGCAACCTCTCCCCTCAAATATTTGTGCGGCCTATTATACGCGTCAAAATGATAAATGTAATCTAGATCACATTTATCAGTAATGAGTAATATTTACAGTACGCGCTTTACGCCTTCAATTGCAGCAAGTTGAGTGTAAAGCTGCTCGATATGATCTTTGCTAGTTACTGTGATACGAATGGTCACTGAATAATAAGTGCCTTTGCTCGATGCTTTAGTTGATGGCGCGTAGTCACCTGGTGCTAGGCTTTGTGCTACAGCCACAACACGGTCTTCTAATGTATCACTGGCATCACCAACAACTTTAAATGGGAATGATGCTGGGAATTCCATTAATTCATCAAATTTTGTATCTAACATTTTTTTCGCTCTCGAAGGTTTCAATAACACATAATATGGTGACGATTATACCTAATACCAAGTCAAATAAATATTTGATCCTTATTAGTATAGAGAAAGCGGGTTAATTGGTGACGATTTTTAGTTTTGTAATAACAGGTTATTTGTGGAGAGAGGTTCAAAATAAGCTAAAACTTTTTGATAATTTTGCTGAGGCTTATTGATATGAAGCGCTTAAAATGCAAAAAGCCACCTAGCGGTGGCTTTATCATCAGTTTGCTTTGATTAACTAAACCAGCCGGCAAACATCTGCTTGAAGTAATCCATTAACTGGCTGAACCAGCTGCCTTCATTCACTTCTTGAAGCGTAACAAGAGGGAACTGAGCGATATCTTTACCGTTTAACTGGAAATAGATACGGCCAACAGTTTCGCCTTTAGCAATTGGTGCTTTCAGCTCTTTGGTTAGTTCAAAGTTTGCTTGAAGATTTTTAGCTTGGCCGCGGCTGATGGTGATTGGTGTATCTGTCACTACACCTAGGTCAATTGTTTCGCGATCGCCGTACCAGATTTTTTGAGTAACGAAAGTGTCGCCAGCTGAATATGGAGTAACCGTTTCAAAGAAGCGGAAACCATAGTTAAGCAGTTTTTTACTTTCAGCTTTACGTGCCGCTTCGCTCTTAGTGCCCATTACAACTGAAATTAGGCGCATGCCATCTTTAGTTGCTGAAGTCACTAGGTTAAAGCCTGCACCAGATGTGTGGCCTGTTTTAATGCCATCAACGTTTAAGCTTTTATCCCAAAGTAGGCCATTACGGTTATATTGTTTAATACCGTTATAGGTAAACGACTTCTCTTTGTAGACTGCATATTCTTCAGGTACGTCACGAATGATCGCAGCGCCTAGAATAGCCATGTCGTAAGCGGTGGTTTTGTGATTATCAGAATCTAAACCATGGCTGTTTTCGAAGTAGCTATCTTGCATGTTTAGCTGCTTTGCCCATGAGTTCATTAAATCAACGAAGCCATCTTCAGTGCCTGCAATATGTTCTGCCATAGCAACACAAGCATCGTTACCTGATTGGATGATAATGCCTTTATTTAACTCTTCAACCGATACCGTTTTACCGACTTCAATGAACATTTTTGATGAGTCAGGGAAGTTCTTTGACCATGCATTTTTACTGATAGTCACTTCGTCACTTGGCGAGATATTACCGACTTTGATTTCATGACCGATAACATAACTTGTCATCATTTTGGTCAAGCTTGCTGGGTTTAAGCTCTCGTAAGCATTTTCTTCAGCAATGATTTGTCCGGTGTTGTAGTCCATTAGCACGTAAGCTTTGGCTGCTACAGTTGGTGCATTAGGGGTGACGACTGGGGCGGCTTGTGCTGACAATGCGGCGACAGAGCTCGCGAGCAAAAGCGTTTTCAATGGTTTGTTCAGTAAATTCATATTAATAATGCACGTCTTAATAGTTTGGTATGAAGAAAGTGTAATTCCGCGAGTATAACATTAGTCGACAATGGAATTCAGCGTTGGTTCATTAATCTTGGTTCATTCAGTCAGCAGATAACTATTTGGGTAACCTTCTTGTTTTAGGGTTTCCGTCAGTTTAGTTGCTAACTGTTGCTGGCCTATTGGGCCTAATTGTAAGCGGTACAAGTTATTGGCACTTTGTACTCGCGTTTTTACTTTATATTTTTGCTCTAAACTTTTAGCTAAGCTTTCTACCCTGGCTTTATTTGAAGAAGCTACAACTTGAATAAAGTGCAGTTCAGTGCCCTTGAGTTCGGCTAATGCTGCTGATTCAGGATTGGCAATATAGATGACTTCTAAGCTGACATTAGCTGTGCCGGTTTTTAACATGTCGAGCCGGTGTGCTGCAGCGTATGACAGATCGATCACTCGGTCTTCATGAAACGGGCCGCGGTCATTGACTCGAACAATAACGGTTTTGTCATTTTTAAGGTTGGTGACTTTTACATAGCTTGGTAGTGGCAAAGTTTTATGGGCTGCTGACATAGAATACATGTCATAGGTTTCACCATTTGAGGTTAGATGACCATGAAACTTAGCACCATACCAAGAAGCAATGCCTTTTTCGGCATAGCCTTCACCTGACGGCATGACTTTATAGCTTTTGCCTAATACCGTGTAGGTGCTTTTATTTCCACCGCGACTGTATGGCTCGTATTTAGGGTGAGCATCTTCAACCTTAGTGACATCAGGCGCAGAAGTTGGCGCCTTGTCTTGGTCAATGTCATAGCGGCTACCACTAGAGCAAGCCGCTAAAGTGGTGGTGAGCATTAAAGCGATAAGAGTGTTACTGCGCAGCATAAGCTTTCTTTAATTCCTGGCTAAACTGATAAACCGCCATGGCATAGAGAGGGCTGCGGTTATAACGAGTGATTACATAAAAGTTTTTAAGGCCTAGCCAATACTCGTCATGATCGACTTGCTCAAGCTTAACCACTAGCGCGGGCTGTGAAACATCAAGATCCATTGATTGAGCTAGTGCGATATCAGGCGATAAAATATCGGCTACCTTATAATGCAGTTTTTCACCTGACCAAATTTTTAGGGTATCAGGTAAATCTTTATTCAAGGTTAATTGTAGTGTGACGGGCTGATCTTTTTGCCAACCATGTTGATGAAAGTAATTAGCTACACTGCCGATTGCATCAGTGGTGCTATTTAATAGATCGCGGCGGCCGTCGTTATCGAAGTCGACTGCATAATGGCGGTAACTAGAAGGAATAAATTGACCAAAACCCATTGCGCCAGCGTATGAGCCTTTAAGGCTATTTAGCTCAAGTTGCTCTTCTTTGACTAACGATTGTAAGTTACCAAACTCGCTGCGAAAGAATGTTGCTCGCGGAGGATAATGAAAGCCTAAGGTATACAAGGCGTCCTTTACTGGGTAGTTGCCCATGTAGCCGCCGTAATAAGTTTCGATACCGATAATCGCAACGATGATTTGTGGATCAACATTAAACTCTTTTGAGGCTTTAGCTATAGTATCAGCATGTTCGTTCCAGAAGGCTAAGCCTTTTTCTAGACGCTTTTCGGTCAGAAATATCGGGTAATATTGGTGCCAAGGCTTAGCTTCCCAAGGCTTAGTCATCGCATCGATAACCGCTTGGTTGTACTCGGCGTTTGCAATAAAGCTTGCGGTTTCTTTAGCATCAAAGCCTTTTTCAGCTTGCGTTTGGATGAATTCGGCTTTTAGTTTTTCTACGTCGGAAGCCGTTGGCGCTGCGGTCGCAGAGCAAGAAAGAAGTGTTAGCGCTAAAGGTGCAAAAATACGTTTAAAAAGGGTCATTAACTCGCAATCCTTAGTGATGGTAAGCATTATGGTTAGGTTACTCGAATGCACCATAATGCTACCAATAAAAAATCCTAATTAGATAGCAACCGCTACCTATCGATAAAGCGTCTATGGGTATGAATGCTCATTAAAATGCCAAAACCTACCATGAGTGTCAGCATTGATGTACCACCATAACTGATTAATGGCAGCGGCACACCTACTACAGGTAACAGGCCTGAAACCATACCGATATTCACAAAAATATAAACGAAGAAGGTTAAAGTAATACTACCGGCTAATAAGCGTGCAAAACTGGTTTGTGCCCGTGAGGCAATCACTAAGCCGCGACCGATAATATAAAGGTATAGAGCCAGCAATAGTAAAGCACCGATTAAACCAAACTCCTCACCGATAACGGCAAAGATAAAGTCAGTATGACGCTCGGGTAAAAACTCCAGTTGCGATTGAGTACCTTGCAGCCAGCCTTTACCAAATAGTCCGCCTGAACCAATGGCTATCTTAGATTGAATAATATGGTAGCCCGCACCGAGAGGATCTTTTTCAGGGTCGAGCAAGGTGAGTACGCGCGTGCGCTGGTAATCATGCATTAAGAAAAACCACAGCACGGGTAACATGGCAAGCACGCTACCAATAAAACTCCCCACAATACGCCAGCTCATTCCTGACAAGAACAGCACAAAAATGCCAGACGCTGCAACGAGGATTGAGGTGCCTAAATCAGGTTGTTTGGCGATTAAGATAGTTGGCACCAGTAATATCACCCCTGCGCCCGCAAGGTAACGCTTTTTCGGTGGTAGTGGGAACTTACTGATGTACCACGCCATCGTAATAGGGAAGGCGAGCTTCATTAACTCTGATGGCTGAAACTCCATAAAGCCAAGGTTTAACCAGCGCTGTGCCCCTTTGTTAATTTCACCAAAGAAGTGCACCCCAATCAGTAAGATAATACCGGTGATATAGATAGGGAATGCCCAGCGCCTAAGCACTTCAGGATTAATTTGCGCAACTGCAAACATCACCACTAGCGACAGACCCATACGAAATAATTGCCTATCCATTAGCGCTAAGTCTTCGCCGCCAGCAGAGTAGATCACCACCAGGCCAAAGGCCATCAATGCCAAAAGACCAAGCAGCAGTGGCAAGTCTATGTGGAGTCGCTGCCAGATGTTTGGTCGGCTATTGTGTGCACTCATTCTGATTTATTCCATGAATCTCTTAACAAATACTCGTCAAGCAAAGCACGAGCAACCGGACCTGCGTTAACGCCACCCCAACCGGCATTCTCAAGGACTACAGCGAGAACAATCTTAGGATTTTCATAGGGGGCATAAGCGATGATTAGCGCGTTATCGCGCAGACGTTCATCGATGTTTTCTGCATCGTATTCTTCATCTTGTGCCACGCTAAATACCTGTGCGGTACCTGTTTTCATTGCCGCTGTATAACGTGCATCGGTAAAGCGAGACTTATGTGCGGTATCACGCATGGCTTCGTTAATGATGTCCCAGTTCTTTGGGTTTTTGAGTACGATTGGCGGCAGCTCATCAGGCGGCGTATCGATTTTTGCTGTTTGATCTTGAATCGACTTTAGAAAGTGCGGCACAAAGCGGCGACCGTTATTTGCCAAAATAGCTGTAGCATTGGCCAATTGTAGTGGCGTGGTGGTCCAATATCCTTGACCAATACCTACAGAAATAGTGTCACCGATATACCAAGGCTGATTGTAGCGCAGGCGCTTCCAGTCTTTGGACGGCATAATGCCTGCCGACTCTTCAAAAATATCAACGCCAGTACGCTCACCAAATCCAAATGGTTGCATAAAGTTAGCAATGGCATCGACTCCGGTTTTGTAAGCTAAGTCGTAAAAGTAGGTATCACAAGAGCTGACAATAGCGCTGTTTACATCTACCCAGCCATGGCCCCAGCGTTTCCAGTCTCGATACTTACGTTCAACGCCTGGGATCTGCCAGAACCCTGGGTCCCATATACGGGTTTTACTGGTAACGGTTTTATTTTCAAGACCCAGTAATGCCAAATGTGGCTTAACCGTCGATGCTGGCGCGTATTGCCCTTGAGTCGCACGATTGATTAACGGTTTTGATCTTGAGTTTAAAAGTTCACTATAGGCCTTGCTGCTAATGCCATGTACAAACTGGTTAGGATCGTAAGTAGGGCTTGAAACAAGCGCTAAAATACCGCCATCACGAGGGTCGATTGCCACAATAGAGCCACGACGGCCATTAAGCAGTTCCATCGCTTTTTTCTGCAATTTTAAATCTAAGGTTAGATAGATATCTTGACCTGGAGTTGGCGATTCAGACTTTAAAATACGAATGGTTCGGCCGCGGTTATTGACCTCTTCTTCTAGATGCCCCGGTTTTCCGAGCAGCATGCTTTCGTAAAACTTCTCGATGCCTTGTTTACCAATATCTTTGGTTGCAGCGTAATTTGCCCAAAGGTTATTACGTATTAAAGAGTCCTGATCGCGGCTATTAATTTTACCCACATAACCCAGCGCATGGGTCATTAAGCCGTTGTATGGATAATGGCGCTTAAGGCCTGCATCAACCGAGATCCCTGGGAATCGATGTTGGTTGACGCTGAATTCGGCAACTTGCTCTTCGGTTAGTTTGTTTTTAATTGTCAGAGGCTTAAAACGGCGATGATACTTGAGTGCATCAAGGACATTTTCTTTTTCATCGGCTGACAAATTGATAACTTGGCTTAACTCGTCTAAGGTTTTGCCCACGTTTTTGACTTTTTCGGGCACCATCTCGAGCGAGAAGAATGGCTGGTTTTCTGCGAGTAGCTGGCCGTGGCGATCATAAATGAGTCCGCGACTTGGTGCGATAGGAACCACACGAATTCGGTTGTCATTAGAGCGAGTTTCATAATCTTTATAAGAAGTGATTTGCAGGTTATATAGATTAACCAGCAATAAACTTAGCAGGATAAACACACATAAAAACGTAAACAGAGCACGACTTTTAAATAGCGACGCTTCGGCCGCATGGTCGTTCATGGTTATGCGCTTTCTTGGGGACACTTACATTCTCTCCTGCTTAAAAAAGGGTGCCAAGCACATATCCTAATCCTATTAAGGTCTGTTTAGTTTTATAGGGTGTCGATATTATTCTCTATGGTATGGATGATTATTGTTAATGCTCCAGCCACGATAAAGGCTTTCGGCAACAATCACTCGTACCAAAGGATGAGGTAGGGTTAAGGCTGATAAACACCAGCTTTGTGCAGCTGCTTGCTTGCATTCGGGCGATAAACCTTCTGGACCACCAATTAACAAGCTGACATCGCGACCATCGAGTAGCCACTTATTCATTTGCTCTGCTAATTGCGGAGTCGTAAGGTTCTTACCGGGTAAGTCAAGGCTGACAATATGATTCCCTTTAGGAATCGCTGCCAACATTAACTCGCCCTCTTTTTGAAGAATGCGAGCTATATCGGCATTTTTACCACGTTTACCGGCGGGAATTTCAATTAACTCAAGCGCCATATCGCGAGGAAAGCGGCGCTGGTATTCTTTGAAACCTGTTTCAACCCAGTCTGGCATGCGGGTTCCAACTGCGACTAACTGAATCTTCATTACTCTGGTTTTTCTGACCAAAGTTTTTCAAGCTGGTAGAAATCGCGAGTTTGATCTTGCATAACGTGCATGATCACATCACCTAGGTCAACTAAAACCCACTCGCTGCTTTCACGACCTTCAACACCTAAAATGTGTAGGCCTGCACGCTTTGCTTCAACCACAAGGTTTTCAGCGATAGCTTTAACGTGTGTTTTTGAATTACCTGTACATACAACCATAAAGTCGGCGATGTTTGATTTCTCAGAGATATCCATTACAACGATATCTTTTGCTTTAAGGTCTTCAACCTTATCGATTACAAATTGCTTTAACTCTGCGCTTTCCACGCTGGTACCCCATTAATTTTAAGACAGCGCGATAGTATAGCAGTATTTCAGATCTAGATTAATAGTTCTTACTTATAAATATCTGCGATTAAGTAGGGTTTATTGTGAATTACTTGCTGTGTCAGGTAGATAAAGCTGATTATCTTGAATGTAAGCCTGTACGGTAGTGGGAAGTGAGACTGGGATTTCGCCTTGTTGCAGTTGTTGGCGGATCGCTGTTGAGGAAATATCCTCTTCTGTTACGTTAAGCATAAATATTTTACCTACCTCTGCTGGTGAGGTAGAAGCGCCATTTTGCGGAGCTATATACATCTTTAATAAGGCATGGATAGGATCGTTATCGGTAAGCTCCCATCCTGGGCGTTTGCATACCACGATATGGCACAGACCAAATAGTTGTTGCCACTGATACCACTTATTTAGGCTTAAAAATGAGTCCATCCCCATGATGAAATAAAACTGATGCTCGGGGTACAGCTGCCTGAGCTGGCTTAGTGTTTGCACAGTATAGGATGGCGTATCACGTTTGGCTTCGATATCACACAAGACAAAGCCAGGTAACTCATTACAGACAAGCTCAGCCATCGCCAACCTATCTTGCGTAGTAACATGAGTGCCTTGTTTATGAGGTGGGATGTGGTTTGGCATAAGCCAAACCTCATCGAGTTGTAGCTGTTGCTTTATCTCTTGCGCCGGACGGATATGACCAAAGTGAATCGGATCGAATGTACCGCCTAAAATACCTATCTTCATTGGTCTAAGACGATATGAGCAAGTTTTTGATGAGCGCGTGGATCAAACAATATGCTTAAATGACTAAAGCCTGTCCAATCTTCGATACCTTGCTGTTTTAGCTTGAGCTCAATGGCAGAGGCACCTGCTAGTAAGGTTTCAATATGCTGTAGCTCAAGACGGTTAAGTGCATTTTGGTAAATGGGTTTACGTTTGTCCCATATACGCAGCTTGCTCCAAAGACTTTGCAATGATTGTCGATTATTCAATGCCGTTTTTAACTGCAGTAATACCGCGAGCTCTTTAAATAACGACCATAAGATAATTGGCATGGCTACTCCTTCACTCTTAAGTTGTGAAAGAATATGTTGTGCCTTGTCTTGTTGGTTATTGAGCATGGCATCGGTCAGCTGAAACACGCTGAAACGAGATTGATCTTCAAAGTACTGTTCTAGTTGCTCGCAACTAATGGGGTCATTTGGACTGAGTAATTGCAATAGTTGCAATGCTTGGTCAGCTGCCAATAAGTTACCTTCGTAAAGTGCAAATAGCATTTCACGGGGATCACGAGCCAATGACAAACCATAATGCTGAATTCTGCCATCTAACCAACGTTGAAATTGGCTGCCTTCTGGTGTGGTGCAAGGCACGTAAATGCCTTTAGTATCTAGACTCTTAAACCATTTACTTTTGGTTTGTTCTGCAGCCAGTTTGGGACCAGTTAAGATCAGTAATACATCTGGGTTATCCATTTGCATTAATGTTTGCAGCATGGCGCTGCCATCAGTCCCTGGCTTGGCTTGGGGAAGCGTTAACTCAATAATGCGGCGGCTTGAGAATAAACTCATTGCCTGCCACTGCTCATAAAGGTCGTTCCAACTAAAGCCAGTTTCTTGAATTAGTTGGATCCGCTCTTCAAAGCCTTGACGTCTTGCTTCATTTTGGACTGCTGCACGGCTTTGCTCACATAACCACGGGTCATCACCAAAAATGAGGCAACACTGAGGTAAGGGAGCAAGTTGACGTGCTAGCTGATCTGGGTAGACCCGCATCAATTAACCTCTGTAGAAGCCAGAGTTTGAATAATTCTGTCTGCAGCTTGAATACGCATTTCTTTTAGCAAAAGCTCCATTTCTCGGCTTTTAGCTAATGCAGTACGCGGATCATCAAGGTAATCACGGTGAATAGCCACATCAAAACGCTGAGACTCAGCTTGTGGTAGCTGCACGGCAAAGCTCACTTGATAGATAAGTTCATATTCTGCCACATTACCTGTTGGGTAAATTGACAGCGTAGAGCGATCCAGAGAGTCATTGATAATCCGTAGTGCGGGAATATCATCGTTTGCGGCAACGACAGCAATACTATTTAAACGAAGTCTTTCACGCACTAAGCGTGTTAACTCGCTGTATTCATCTTGACTGCTTAGACTCAAGGTTTGCAGCTGCTCAGGAATCGAGTAGCTGCCTTGTAATCTAAAGCCGCAACCGGCGCTGAGCAATACGCTCAGTGCCAAGGTTGCTAAAAGTATGCGTTTGATTAGCATAAGCTTTGATTTATTTTCCTTGTTTTCGAAGGATTAGTTAGCCACGATATTGAGCAATTTGCCCGGTACGTAGATAACTTTGCGAACAGTTTTGCCTTCAGTGTGTTTAACCACACCTTCTTCAGCCATGCCCGCAGCTTCAACTTCTTCTTTGCTAGCATCTGCCGCAACGGTGATCTTAGCGCGCAGTTTACCGTTCACTTGAACGATGATTAGCTTGCTGTCTTCAACCAATGCAGATTCGTCAACTTCTGGCCACAGTACGTCTTCAATTGCACCTTGGTTACCAAGCTCGTTCCACAATACAAAGCTAGTGTGCGGAATGATTGGGTAAAGCAGACGAATAACAGCGTTTAATGCTTCTTGCATTAGTGCTTTATCTTGGTCTGTTTCTGCAGGTGCTTTTTGTAGACGGTTCATCAACTCCATGATTGATGCAATCGCGGTGTTGAACATCTGACGACGCTCAATATCATCACCCACTTTAGCAATTGTCTTGTGTAATTCACGACGTAGCTCTTTTTGCGCTGCGTTTAGTGATTTTACATCAAGCTCAGCTGTTGGGCCTGTTGCAATATGGTCATGTGCTGTTTTCCACAAACGCTTAATAAAGCGGTGTGCGCCTTCAACACTTGATTCTTGCCACTCAAGCGTTAGCTCTGGCGGTGCTGCGAACATCATAAATAGACGTACAGTATCTGCGCCGTATTTATCAACCATCTCTTGCGGGTCGATACCGTTGTTTTTAGACTTGGACATCTTGCTCATGCCGGTGTAAACCAGTTCATGACCTTCGCTGTCTACCGCTTTAACGGTACGGCCTTTGTCATCAGTTTCTAGTACTGTGACATCAGATGGAGCAACCCATACGCGTGCGCCTTTCTCGTTGTTATAGTAGTAAGCATCAGCAAGTACCATACCTTGAGTTAGTAGACGTTTAGCTGGCTCGTTAGAGTTCACTAAGCCTGTATCGCGCAGTAACTTGTGGAAGAAACGGAAGTACAATAGGTGCATACAAGCATGCTCGATACCACCAATGTATTGATCGACTGGTAACCAGTAGTTCGCTTTAGCTGGATCAAGCATTTCCTCGGCATGCGGGCTACAGTAGCGTGCATAGTACCAAGATGATTCCATAAAGGTATCAAAGGTATCGGTTTCGCGGAATGCTTCTTGGCCGTCAACAGTGGTCTTAGCCCACTCTTTATCTGCTTTGATTGGGCTTTGGATACCATCCATGACCACATCTTCAGGCAAGATGACAGGTAGTTGATCTTCTGGTGTTGGCATCACAGTGCCATCAGCCAAAGTGACCATTGGAATTGGTGCACCCCAGTAACGCTGACGAGAAACACCCCAGTCGCGTAGACGGAAGTTCACTTGGCGCTTACCTTTGCCTTCTGCTGTTAGCTTGGCATCGATTGCGTCAAACGCGGCTTGGAAATCAAGGCCGTCAAACTCTGCCGAGTTAAATAGCACACCTTTTTCAGTGTAAGCTTCTTCGCTAATGTCGACTTCGCCATCTACTGGCTTAACAACTGCTTCGATGTTTAGACCGTATTTCTTTGCGAACTCGTAGTCGCGTTGATCGTGAGCTGGAACAGACATTACTGCGCCTGTACCGTAGTTCATCAGTACAAAGTTACCTACCCAGATTGGCACTTCTTTGCCGGTGATTGGGTGGATAGCATTAAGACCGGTAGCAACACCTTTCTTTTCCATTGCAGCCATAGCGGCTTCAGTAGTGTCAGCGTTTTTGCACTCTTCAATGAACTCAACAAGAGCTGGGTTATTTGCTGCCGCTTGCTCTGCTAATGGGTGAGCCGCAGCGATAGCAACATAAGTTACACCCATTACTGTGTCAGGACGAGTGGTATAGATGTCAAAGCTCTGATCGCTATCAGCAACCTGGAACGTCATCTCGATACCTTCGCTACGACCAATCCAGTTACGCTGCATGGTCTTAACTTGCTCAGGCCACTCTTCTAACGTGTCGATATCGTTTAGTAGCTCTTCGGCGTACTCAGTGATTTTGATAAACCACTGTGGGATCTCTTTTTGCTCAACTGTTGTGTCACAGCGCCAGCAGCAACCGTCGATAACCTGCTCGTTCGCCAAAACTGTTTCATCGTTTGGACACCAGTTAACTGAAGAGGTCTTCTTGTACACTAGGCCTTTTTCATAAAGCTTAGTGAAGAACCACTGTTCCCAGCGATAGTACTCTGGCGTACAAGTAGCAATTTCACGTGACCAGTCATAACCGAAACCAAGCATTTTTAGCTGGTTCTTCATGTAATCGATATTTTCGTATGTCCAAGGTGCAGGCGCGGTGCTATTTTTAATAGCTGCGTTTTCAGCAGGCAGGCCGAAAGAGTCCCAACCGATTGGTTGAAGCACGTTTTTACCTTGCAGACGTTGGTAACGAGACACAACATCGCCTATGGTGTAGTTACGTACGTGACCCATGTGCAGTCGGCCCGATGGGTACGGGAACATAGAAAGGCAATAGTACTTTTCTTTGCTTTCGTCTTCGGTAACTTCGAATGTTTTTGTGTCTTGCCAGTGCTGCTGCACTTTAGCTTCAATTTCTGAAGGAGTATATTGCTCTTGCATCAATCTATTTCCGGCCATGCCGCCCATTGTTTGATCTAGCGCTATATTAGCGCGAGTTATATCGACATAGAATAAACTAGAAGTGAGTCATTAAAAAGGTTCGTTGAAGGAGTATTTACCATGAGTGACCAAAGTAGCGCGTTACTTTCGCTTTATGAAGAATTAATTGAGCACATTAAAACCCAATATAATGATGATAACTCTTTGACTGTAAAGAGTTTGTATCTGCAGGTTCAGGCGAGTAAACAATACTTGGCAATAAAGCAGCAGGCAAAGGAAGAAGAGTTGGCTTTAGTTGAACAATTTTTAAAACGTGACATCGCCAGTTTCTTACAGGAGCAAAATGCCAGCGATTTGAGTCATAGCCCAACAGTGATTACGGTTGAGAACACTTTATGGCGCTGGTTAAGTGAAATCACTGATCGCAGTCAAGTTGAGTGGCATGAGGTAGCACAAGATTTTAAACACCATGGTTATTACGAAAGCGGCGAGATTGTTGGTCAAGGGACGATGATTTGTACCGCATGTGGTCACGAGTCGAAAGTGGCGTTTCCAGGGGTTTTATCTGACTGCACTGAATGCGATAACAACGAGTTTACTAGAGAGCCATTAGCGCCATAGGTAAAGACTCACTTACTCAACGTCGGTGAGTCTTTAAGATACTAGCGATAGCTGTCAGCTTAACAGCCGTCGCTACTTGTTGAATATTGAGGGGTGCTGCCTAGCGCTGCGGCTTGGGTGTACTTAAAGTAACAAAGATCATCGCTAACTTTGCCGTCGTGGTTATCATCATATCCAATATATAAGTCGCCGCGGCCTTGCTCTTCAGAAACAAAGATATCATCGAGCTCTAACCACTCTTCGAGATCTTCGTTATCTAGATAACCGTATATTAATCGGGTGTTAAACTCACCGTCACCATTGATATCGATGTCGGTTATTCTACCTTGTATCTGTTTGTTTAAACTAGGCATTTGCGTCTTGGAGTAAACTAACTGATTAGCGGTTTTTGCACTGGCTTCAATTTGGCCGATTACCTCAGTTTTGGCTTCTGTTGACAGCCCCATAAATCTTGGTGCTGCCGTTACCGCTAAAATGCCAAGGATAATAATCACCACGACTAATTCTATTAAAGTGAAACCTTTTTGCTTTCCAGTTAGCTGCACAACTTCTTCCTTATAATTGCAAGCGCCGCAATCATAAAGCTCAAGAGCAGAATCGGCCATTGCCCGAAAGTACTAAATACTGTGTGACCTTTCATTAGCTTAACGTTAGAGACTAATACACCAGCCTCAAATTGCGGTAGCTTGTCAGTGATATTGCCTTGCTCATCAACAACCGCAGTTACGCCGTTATTGGTGGCGCGCACTAATGGGCGACCTAACTCTACTGAGCGCATTTGCGCTATTTCCATATGCTGCAATGGACCATTCGAGGTACCGAACCAAGCGTCATTAGACACTGTCATTAACAGGTCGGTATTGTCATTCATATTGGCGCGCAGCTGCTCAGGAAAAGCGATTTCATAGCAGATAGCGGGTGATATCTGGTGGCCTACGGCATTAAGATTAGGTTGAATAAAGTCACCACGGGCAAAGGATGACATAGGTAAATTAAAGAACGGTGCCAATGGGCGCAGCAGTGACTCTAGCGGCACAAACTCACCAATAGGCAGTAGATGGTGCTTTTTAAATTCATTACTACCATTACCTAAATAATCTGCTTCAGATTGTTGTTTGTGATTGTAATTTCCAAGCACGATAAGCGAATTGTAAAAATCATTAGCGCGATGGCTAATAATGCCGGTAATAATTGCAGTGTTGTTTAAGTTTGCGGCTCTATTAGCATTATCTAGAAAGTCTTGAACCATATATTCAGGTGCTGGAATAGCCGCTTCAGGCCAAATAATAAGGTCACTATCTAGCATTTCAGGCCTAGAAAGATCCATGTACTTGAGCATGGTTGGCCATAGCGCGTCTGGCTCCCATTTCATACTTTGGGGAATGTTTCCCTGAACTAACGCGACTTTTATCGTTTCACCGTTTGGCTGCACTTGTGAGGTCATTGGTGCGATAAAAGTGAGCGCGGCTAACACTGGTAGCGCTACCGCAACACTATGCCAACGTTTGACGGCTAGTAGGGCCAGGGCGCCAGCTAACAGGGCGATAATAAAGCTTAAACCCAAAGTGCCTATCATAGAGGCTATTGGTTTTAAGGGGCCTTCAGTTTGACTGTATCCAGCCCAAAGCCATGGAAAGCCGGTGAGTACCCAGCCACGTAACCATTCTGTGATGGTCCAAAGGGCAGGGAACACTAATAAATTACGCAGTAATGATGTTGCTGGGGTGAGCTTTTGTAATAAGTAGCCAGCTAGTGCTGGGTAAAGTGCGAGATACAATGCAAGCAATGCCATTAATGCCATTGAGGCGATAAGCGGCATACCACCGTAGACATCCATGCTGACATGGACCCAGCTTATGCCAACAGAGAAGCAACCAAAGCCAAAACTAAGCCAATACTTAAAAGCTTGTCTAGGGGTTAAATCGGAACTTTGGTGAACAACAAATGCCATTGTAATGAGGTACAGTGGCCAAATGGAATAGGGGGCAAAAGAGAGCGCTGTAGTGGCGCCAGCCGCATAGGCCAGCACCATTTTCGAACGCGGATGATGGGCTAATGCCCGAAGTTTATTCAGCATACAGCCTCATCATTGGGTCGTGATAACGTTAGTCAGTAATTAAGCGACTGTCTCATCATTGCTGTGAGTGTTATCAGGGAACTTTACTCGTAGTTGGATTAAGCGACGGGTATCAGCGCTAACTACTTTAAATTCGATATCTTGGATCATGACTTTCTCGTCACGTTCTGGCAAATGCCCAAACGCATGTGAAACCATACCACCGACAGTATCAAATTCTTCGTCGCTAAATTCTGTACCGAATGCTTCGTTGAAGTCGTCAATTTCGGTGAGTGCTTTCACCATAAAGACTTGCTTACCAACTTGTTTAATCTCAGTCTCTTCTGCAGAGTCGTGATCAAACTCATCTTCGATGTCACCAACGATTTCTTCAAGAATGTCCTCAATGGTCACAAGACCAGATACTCCACCGTATTCATCGACAACAATTGCCATATGGTAACGCTGAGAACGGAATTCTTTTAGTAATACATCAACGCGCTTACTCTCAGGAACAACAACAGCAGGACGAATTACTTGGCGTAACTCAAACGGCTTTTCATTGTTTTTAAAGCCATACTGAAGCAAGTCTTTCGCAAGCAAAATGCCTTCGATATGATCTTTGTCTTCATTGACTACTGGAAAACGGGAGTGTGCCGAACCGATAACCGTAGATAAAACTTCTTCTACTGAGTCGTCAATTTGGATTGCAACAATCTGTGCGCGTGGGATCATAATATCCCGGACACGTAGATCGGAGACTTCTAAAACACCTTTAATCATTTCGCGTGTGTCTACGCTAATCACTTCACGCAGTTCTGCATCGTGAATTACGTCTACTAAGTCTTCGCGATTTTTCGGTTCGCCCTGGAACAACTGACTTACTTTATCTAACCAGCCCTTCTTGTGGGCGTTAGTACTCGGTGGGATATCGTCACTCATAGTGTTTTCCTGGCTCAGTTGAGCCAATTATTGCTCCTTGTAAGGATTTATATAACCAAGGCTTTCAATTAGTTGGGTCTCTAATGACTCCATCTCTTCAGCCTCAACATCTTCAATATGATCATACCCTAGCAGATGGAGACAACCATGTACAACAATGTGTGCCCAATGTGCGATTAGGGGTTTGTTTTGATCAATAGCTTCTTGCTCTACTACCGCGGCACATATGACTAAATCACCTAATAAAGGTAGTTCAATGCCCGGTGGTGCTTCAAAGGGAAAAGACAACACATTAGTTGGTTTGTCTTTGCCACGATAAGTACTGTTTAAAGATTGGCTTTCTTCGACTTCGACGATACGAATCGTCAACTCAGCCTCACTCATAGTATCTCTGATTGCGGTTTTTACCCAAAGTTCCAACTCAGCAGTAGAAGGAAGTGTAAAACCTTCAACTGCGATTTGAACATCAAGATCGATAATCGGCTGATTATCACTCATGGTTAGCTGTTTCCTGTAATTGGTATTGGCTATCTTTATTGCCTTTACTTGACTGTGATTTTAGCTCGAATGCTTCATAAGCTTCAACAATTCGTGCAACCACGGGGTGGCGCACAACATCTTTAGCTTGGAAGAAGTTAAAGCTGATTTCATCCACTTCGCCAAGGACTTCAATAGAATGGCGCAGACCAGACTTTTGATGCTTAGGTAAATCAATTTGGGTGATGTCGCCGGTGATCACTGCGCGTGAGTTAAAACCAATACGGGTTAAGAACATTTTCATCTGTTCAACCGTAGTGTTTTGGCTCTCATCGAGAATGATAAAGGCGTCATTTAAGGTACGACCGCGCATATAAGCAAGTGGCGCGACTTCAATAACATTACGTTCAATTAGACGTTCGACCTTTTCAAAACCCATCATCTCAAATAAAGCATCGTAAAGCGGGCGCAGATAAGGATCGACTTTTTGACTTAAGTCACCTGGTAAAAATCCAAGTTTTTCACCTGCTTCTACAGCTGGGCGAGTCAGTAATATACGGCGTACTTCTTGACGCTCTAATGCATCAACGGCTGCGGCAACGGCTAGGTAGGTTTTACCAGTACCAGCGGGCCCAATACCAAAAGTGATGTCGTGGTTAACAATATTACGCACATAATCACTTTGATTTGGATTACGCGGCTTAATGACCCCACGCTTTGTCTTAATATATAACTCACTCTCGTCGCGGGGGGCTTCCATATCTAGTGCTATGGCTTCTTGAATCGCAATGTGCACCTTATCTGGCTCCAAATCGGGAGTACTGCCTTTTAGCGGTTGAGTTTCAATATAAAGATCTTTTAATAGATTATTTGCAGTTAAGCAGTTTCGCGGAGCGCCCACAATTTGAAAATGATTGTCACGGTAGCTTATCTCAACGCCTATACGACGTTCTAGCTGTTTGATGTTGTCATCAAATGGGCCACAAAGCGACGCAAGTCTGCGGGTTTCAGCAGGCTCTAAATATAGGTTTAGCGTGGTTAACTTATTTGACAAAAAATCACTCCATTAATCTAGGTCTAGGCATACGCGAATAGTGCTAGTTTACGAGCCATACTCAATAATTGCGAATGGTATTTTTAGCAAACATTAGCGAAGAAAAAAGCGGCATCTCAGGATGCCGCCTTTAGCGTGTTTCGATTTAGTGGCTTAAGTCGTTTAAGCAGGCTTATACTGGGTGACACCTAAGTCATCATCTTGCTTGTATTTAGCCGTGATGTCAGATGGACGCAGGTTACGACGTAAATCCATTTCATTTTCACCGCGAATAAATACACCGCGCAATGAATTGGTATAAACGTCAACAATCTCAACATCAACAAACTTACCGATATGCTCGTGTAAGCCTTCAAAGTTAACCACTCGGCTGTTTTCAGTACGGCCGCGAAGCTCCATTGGGTTCTTAACCGATGGGCCTTCAACTAAAATGCGTTGTACAGTGCCAAGCATTTGGCGGCTGTAGCGCATAGCTTGCTGAGTGATGCGATCTTGCAAAATCGCTAGACGCTCTTTTTTCTCGTCTAGGCTAACGTCATCTGGCAAGTCGGCCGCAGGTGTACCTGG
Organism: Shewanella sairae; assembly: GCF_023283535.1. Lineage (GTDB taxonomy): Bacteria > Pseudomonadota > Gammaproteobacteria > Enterobacterales > Shewanellaceae > Shewanella > Shewanella sairae. Next base: position 20,967 of record NZ_JAKILT010000063.1, read on the forward strand.
GCGTGCACTGTAGATAAAGCTAAAGCTGTGGTCGAACTGAATGTCTTCAATCAGCTTCATCGTATCAGCAAAGTCTTGCTTAGATTCACCAGGGAAACCAATGATAAAGTCAGAGCTGATTAGAATATCAGGGCGGGCTTTACGTAGACGACGGATAATCGACTTATACTCGATTGCCATGTGACCACGTTTCATTTGTGTCAGGATTAAATCTGAACCTGATTGCACTGGTAGGTGCAAGAAGCTAACCAATTCTGGCGTATCTTCATACACATCGATAATGTCTTGAGTAAACTCAATAGGGTGGCTGGTGGTAAAGCGTAAGCGGTCGATACCATCAATCGCAGCTACGTAACGCAACAGTTCCGCAAAGGTACAAATTTCATCATCGTGGGTAGCACCGCGGTAAGCGTTAACGTTTTGACCTAGTAGGTTGACTTCACGTACGCCTTGCTCTGCCAACTGGGCGATTTCAAGAATGATATCGTCTAGTGGACGGCTGACTTCTTCACCACGAGTGTACGGCACAACACAGAACGAGCAGTATTTACTGCAGCCTTCCATAATTGATACGAATGCACTTGGACCTTCGGCGCGAGGCTCTGGTAGGCGGTCAAACTTTTCAATTTCAGGGAAGCTAACGTCGATGACCGCTTTTTTACCGTCTTTGATCTGGTCGATCATTTCTGGCAGACGGTGCAGAGTTTGTGGACCAAAGATTAAGTCAACACACTGCGCACGCTCTTTAATTGCTTTGCCTTCTTGTGAAGCAACACAACCACCAACACCGATAATCAGTCCTGGTTTTTTATCTTTTAATGTTTTCCAGCGTCCTAGCTGATGAAACACCTTTTCCTGTGCTTTTTCACGAATAGAACAAGTGTTCAGCAGCAGTACGTCAGCCTCTTCGGCAACGTCTGTTAAGGTATAACCTTCGTATTCGTCAAGAAGATCAGCCATCTTAGAAGAGTCATACTCATTCATTTGACAGCCCCAAGTTTTAATATGGAGTTTTTTACTCATCAGTCTGTATCACTCTAGAAGCACCGAAAAAATAGCGCGACATTTTAACGCCTAAGTCAGCCTGTGGCTAGCATTTGGCCGTTAATAAAGTGATTTTATTCTGCTGACTCCAATGTCATTGTTTTTACTGTGGCTTTAGTTTGGACTATTTGCGCAGCATTATTGGCTAAATTAACCATATAGGGTTTGGCCATTTGTTCACTGGTTAGTTTGGCTTGTCGTTGAGCTTCAACTCGAACTTGCTGATTAAACGCTTGCAAGGTGTCAGTGGTATATTGGTAGATTGCGTACTCCAAAGGAGTTCGGTAAGTAACCTTTATATGTTCCATGTCATCAGAGGCTTGCTCTGCAAAGCTGGTGGTAGGAGTAATTGATGCAATCAGAAATGCTGCTAATGTTAGCGTTTTCATAAGATCCTCACTTGATGTTTGCTCGGTTTCCCTATTTGACAGCTTGAGTGTATTGCATGGTTTGCATCTTGCTTTTGTGGTTTGTAAGCAGGTGTGAAGAAAGGTCGCTTTAGACACATTTGCACACGTTCGCGACTTATTTGACATCAAACGACATACTTAACCGCGTTAAATTTACAAAGTGCTGCAGTTGATAATCTGCTCAGTATCAAATAGTCGGAATTTTCTTTTATAAAGCGATTATGCGAATGCAATTTAAGTGTAAACTCAGATGCGAAAAACAGTTTAGTTGTCAGGAGACGCAGCAAAGTGGAACAGACCGATACTCAAAGCAACTTATATGACTCGCTAATAGTTGGCGGGGGAATGGTTGGTGCCGCAACGGCAATTGGCCTGGCGCAACTCGGGCTTAAGATTGCAGTTGTCGAAGCATTTTCGCCACAAGCTTATGATAACGAGCAACCTTTGGATTTACGTGTTTCGGCTATTAGTGCTGCCTCGGAGGCTTTACTTGAGCGTCTAGGAGCCTTATCTGGCCTAGAAAACGTGCGTAAGGTAGCCTATAAAGGTTTGGAAACATGGGAAATGGATGATTGCATTACTCGTTTCCACAGTGACCAAATTGGCTGCAGTCATTTAGGGCATATCGTCGAAAACCGTCTGATCCAGCTTGCACTTTGGCAACGGATGGCGCAACTGGACAATATTGAGCTGTTTTGCCCAGCGAAAATTACTCAACTGACGCACATGCAAGCGGATGAGCAAGTCAAAGTCACACTAGATAGTGGAGAAGTACTCAATACACGGCTATTAGTTGGTGCTGATGGCGCTAACTCTATGGTGCGTCAGTGGGCTAACATTGGCATTAGTGGTTGGGATTATGCCCAGTCTGCCATGCTAATTAATATTGAAACCGCTTGCGACGAACAAGATGTGACTTGGCAGCAATTTACTCCAAATGGCCCACGTTCTTTATTACCTTTACCAGGCAACAATGCTTCATTAGTCTGGTACGATGAAGCCAATAAAATTGCCCAGTTAACTCAGTTAAACAATAAAGCGCTAGCCGCGCAGATTGATAAGCACTTTCCAACACGACTTGATCGTGATTTTACCGTTGTCAGTAAAGCGAGCTTTAAACTGACTCGTCGCCATGCACAAACCTATTACCGCAATAACTTAGTGATCCTTGGTGATGCGGCGCACACGATTAACCCGTTAGCAGGGCAGGGGGTTAATTTGGGCTTTAAAGATGTTGATGCTTTGGTCACAACGATTGCTAAACACCTAGAAGACGACAAAGGCTGGTGGCAAACGCCTGTATTGGCAGAATATCAAAAGTCCCGTTATCGCGACAATCAACTCATGATGTCAACGATGGACCTTTTCTATGCCAGCTTTAGTAATGATATTTTACCACTTAAACTTCTGCGTAATGGCGCATTAAAACTAGCTAATATTGATTCGCCGATTAAAAAGCAGGTGCTGAAATATGCGATGGGCTTTTAGTTAAGCGCGAACGGATGAAGCTAACTATTCAATAAGCCGGATCTTGGGTCCGGTTTTTTTGTGCTTAATTTTTATATGTTTTATCAGTCATTATCGTGGTGTAAATGGGGAAAACGGCGCTGAACAAAGTATTTAGATTGCGCAATATTTGCGTATAATTTGTTGGCAGGCTATTTGAATGCTAAAATGTCGCGTTTTTAATTTTGTTGTTACTTTATTTGAGCAACGACAAAACCTAATTTAGGCCAATACAGACAGGGTGCTATGAGCAATATTAAACTGATTGTCGGGCTTGCAAATCCCGGCGCGCAGTACGAACGGACTCGCCATAATGCTGGTGCGTGGTACGTTGAAGAACTCGCTAGGATCTGTGGTGCCACATTAGTATTAGATACTAAATATTTTGGCATGACGGCGCGAGTCACCTTACATGGCAAAGATGTCCGTCTGTTAATCCCGACAACCTTTATGAACTTAAGTGGTAAGTCGGTTGGCGCATTAGCGAATTTTTTTAGAATCGCGCCAGAAGAGATATTAGTTGCACACGATGAGCTTGATATGCCACCGGGTGTAGCCAAATTTAAGTTGGGTGGTGGTCACGGTGGTCATAATGGCCTTAAAGATATCATTGCAAAACTTGCTAATGATAAAGGCTTCTACCGCTTACGTATTGGCGTTGGTCATCCAGGTGATAAAAACCAGGTGAGCAACTATGTGCTAAGCAAAGCATCCCCAACCGATCAAGAACTGATGGACGCCGTAATAGATGAAGCGGTTCGTTCAACAGAGATCTTGTTCAACCAAGATATGGCAAAGGCGATGCATAGACTGCATTCTTTTAAAGCTTAAACAAGTGCTTGGAGCTTTGCTTCAAGTCATTCATTGATATAAAGGTAACAATATGGGTTTCAAATGCGGCATCGTAGGCCTGCCAAACGTTGGTAAATCAACACTTTTCAACGCACTAACTAAAGCTGGCATCGAAGCGTCAAACTTCCCGTTCTGTACTATTGAACCAAATACAGGTGTGGTTCCAGTTCCGGATTCACGTCTTGATGCTTTAGCTGAAATCGTCAAGCCTGAGCGTATACTTGCAACAACAATGGAGTTTGTTGACATTGCAGGTCTTGTTGCTGGTGCATCTAAAGGTGAAGGTCTAGGTAACAAATTCCTAGCTAACATCCGTGAGACTGATGCAATTGGTCATGTTGTGCGTTGTTTTGAAGACGACAACATTGTTCACGTTGCAAATAAAGTGGATCCTGCAAGTGATATCGAAGTCATCAACACTGAGCTTGCTCTTGCAGACCTTGATTCATGTGAACGTGCTATCACTCGTCAAGCAAAGCGTGCTAAAGGCGGCGACGCTGAAGCTAAGTTTGAAGTGGCTGTACTTGAAAAAATGCGTCCAGTTCTAGACGAAGGCAAAATGCTACGTTCAATGGACTTAAGTAAAGAAGAGCTAGCTGCAATTGGCTACTTAAACTTCCTGACTCTTAAGCCAACAATGTACATCGCTAACGTAGCTGAAGATGGTTTTGAAAATAACCCTCATCTAGATACTGTTAAAGCACTTGCTGCTGAAGAAAATGCAGTTGTTGTTGCTGTGTGTGCTGCGATTGAGTCTGAGCTTGCAGAAATGGATGCTGAAGACCGTGAAGAATTCATGGCTGATCTTGGTCTAGAAGAGCCGGGTCTTGATCGTGTTATTCGCGCCGGTTACGAGCTACTAAATCTACAAACTTACTTCACTGCAGGTGTTAAAGAAGTTCGTGCTTGGACTGTTCGTGTTGGCGCTAGCGCTCCACAAGCTGCTGGTGTCATTCACACTGACTTTGAACGCGGCTTTATTCGTGCGCAAGTTATGGCTTACGATGACTTCATTACTTATAAAGGTGAAGCTGGCGCGAAAGAAGCGGGTAAGCTTCGCGTAGAAGGTAAGACATACACAGTTAAAGACGGTGATGTCATGCACTTCCTATTTAACGTTTAAGTTTTACTAAACGTTAATAGCAAACGGCGACTAATTATAGTCGCCGTTTTTGTATCTAAAGTTTGACTACAATATATAGCTGTATTTTTATGACAGCTGTTGAAGTTGATTAGAACTGGCGCCTGTCGATTAAAAATAGTTTTGAAGTGATCATAAGCTGTTTGATTGTCGTAGATAACAATATTGATGGTTATGGCTAATTTAGGTAGAGCGTCTAACAAAGAAAGTCGCGATTGCAATTTTAAATACGATATAAAAGCACTGCTTCAGTTGTAAAAAGGTTCGCTGAGAGCGCCTATCGGCTAATAAGATTCACTAGAGTTGGTAAGTTGAAGGCGAAAAAACGCTAAAATGCTCTTAGAAAAGGCCCTTTTTTGGGTGTCTGTTGCTCAGTTTGGTGAACTTATCGCCGAACAATGCCGTTTCGGTAAATTTGCAGAAAAAAGCAGTTGACCTGATTAAGCCGAATAAGCATAATACGCCCCGTTCCCCAGACAGGGGGATGAAAAAGAAAGATGGCAATGTAGCTCAGCTGGTTAGAGCACAGCACTCATAATGCTGGGGTCGCAGGTTCAAGTCCCGCCATTGCTACCATCTTTACTCTGGATGAAAAATAGAGTCATCTTAATCTAGATGTAAAACTTGATATAGTGTTGAAGTGGTGGATGTTGATATTAGACACGCCGGATTCAAGCGCCATCTTAATCTAGATGTAAAACTTGATGCAGTGCGGGAGTGGTGGAATTGGTAGACACGCCAGATTTAGGTTCTGGTGCCGCAAGGTG
>NZ_JAKILT010000064.1 GCF_023283535.1 Shewanella sairae
CAGAGCGTGCTATCGATGGTGCATTCATTCTTCCAATCGAAGATGTTTTCTCAATCGCTGGTCGTGGTACTGTTGTTACTGGTCGTGTAGAGCGCGGTATCATCAAAGTTGGTGAAGAAGTAGAAATCGTTGGTATCAAAGATACAACTAAGTCTACTTGTACTGGTGTTGAAATGTTCCGTAAGCTTCTAGACGAAGGTCGTGCTGGCGAGAACTGTGGTGTTCTTCTACGTGGTATCAAGCGTGAAGAAGTAGAACGTGGCCAAGTACTAGCTGCTCCAGGTTCAATCACTCCACACACTACTTTCAAGTCAGAAATCTATGTTCTGTCTAAAGAAGAAGGTGGACGTCACACTCCATTCTTCAAAGGCTACCGTCCACAGTTCTACTTCCGTACAACTGACGTAACCGGTACTATCGAATTGCCAGAGGGCGTAGAGATGGTAATGCCTGGTGACAACGTAGCTATGACTGTTACTCTAATCTGCCCAATCGCGATGGACGAAGGTTTACGCTTCGCAATCCGTGAAGGTGGCCGTACAGTTGGTGCTGGTGTTGTAGCTGAGATCGTTGCTTAATTAGCAACGGGTCTTAACTCGATACTGAAAAAGGCAGCTTAGGCTGCCTTTTTTAATGGCTAAAGAAAAGTGAAGGGCAGGGCTAGTATTCCCGATCTTACTGTGTATAATGACGCCACTTTGTTGAAAACCATCTGTTTGACGGTATTTCACACAACGGGCTTGATCTCAGCGTTGAAATCAGTATAATAGCCCCTCGCCTTAACCATTAGGCGATTTAATTGGTCTGCCTTCGGGTTTGACGTAAAAAAACAGCGACTCCGATTGTGAGTCGAACGGCTAAATCATTTCACTCGGCTTTTCCTCTAAGGAAAGTTGCTTGAGGGTGATTTTTTTGTGTACATTTTAGGAGCTCTGGTCAATGCAGAACCAAAGAATCCGTATCCGCCTAAAAGGATTTGATCATCGTTTGATTGATCAGTCTACTGCGGAAATCGTTGAAACTGCTAAGCGTACCGGCGCGCAGGTTCGTGGTCCAATTCCACTACCAACGCGTAAAGAACGTTATACCATTTTGACTTCTCCACACGTTAATAAAGATGCACGTGATCAGTACGAACTACGTACTCACAAGCGTCTTGTTGACATCGTAGAGCCGACTGAAAAGACTGTAGACGCACTTATGCGTTTAGATCTTGCGGCTGGTGTTGACGTTCAGATTAGCTTGGGTTAATTGAAATCCAGTTAGAAGAGGTTTGAGAGATGGCTATCGGTCTTATCGGTCGTAAAGTAGGTATGACTCGCATCTTCAATGAAGATGGCGCGTCGGTACCTGTAACAGTAATTGAAATTGCTGCTAACCGTGTAACCCAAGTGAGAACTTTGGATACAGATGGTTACCGTGCACTTCAAGTTACTACTGGTACCAAAAAAGCTAATCGCATCACTAAACCAGAAGCAGGTCACTTTGCTAAGGCAGGCGTTGAAGCCGGTCGTGGTTTATGGGAAATGCGTTTGGCAGATGGTGAAGGCGAGGGCATCGAAGTTGGTGCTGAGCTTAATGTAGATATCTTCGCTGACATAGCGAAAGTTGATGTTACTGGTCAATCAAAAGGTAAGGGCTTCCAAGGCGGTATTAAGCGTTGGAACTTCCGTACTCAAGATGCAACACATGGTAACTCACTGGCACATAGAGCTAACGGTTCTATTGGTCAAAACCAAACACCTGGTCGCGTTTTCAAAGGTAAGAAAATGTCTGGCCACATGGGTGCAGAGCGTGTTACGACACAGAATCTAGAAGTAATTCGTGTAGATGCTGAACGTAACCTGCTTTTGGTTAAGGGTGCAGTTCCAGGCGCTACTAATGGCGACCTGATCATCAAACCAGCTGTTAAAGCTTAAGGTCTGAGGAGATAGTAATGGAATTGGTATTGAAAGACGCACAGAGTGCTCTTGAAGTTTCCGAAGCTACCTTTGGCCGTGACTTTAATGAAGCACTGGTTCATCAGGTAGTTGTAGCTTACGCTGCAAACGCGCGTCAGGGCACTCGTGCTCAAAAGACTCGCGCAGAAGTAACTGGCTCAGGCAAAAAGCCTTGGCGCCAAAAAGGTACTGGCCGTGCACGTGCTGGTACTGTTAAAGGCCCAATCTGGCGTGGCGGTGGCGTAACTTTCGCTGCTAAAACACAAGATCATAGCCAAAAAGTTAACAAAAAGATGTACCGCGGAGCGCTGAAAAGCATTTTCTCTGAATTGGTACGTCAAGACCGTCTTATCGTTGTTGAGTCGTTCGGTGTTGAAGCTCCTAAAACTAAAGAGCTGAAAGCTAAACTAAACGAAATGCAACTTGAAGACGTGTTGATTGTTACTCCAGAAGTTGACGAGAACTTGTTCTTAGCTGCTCGTAACCTGTACAAAGTTGACGTACGTGACGTTGCTGGTATTGATCCAGTAAGTCTAATCGCTTTCAACAAAGTACTAGTTACTGCTGAAGCTATTAAGCAAATCGAGGAGATGCTGGGATGATAAGCCAAGAACGTTTGCTAAAAGTTATTCTTGCACCACACATCTCTGAGAAGAGCACTGTGAATGCAGAAAATAACAACACGGTAGTATTCCGTGTAGCTATCGATGCAACTAAAGCTGAAGTTAAAGCTGCAGTAGCACAGCTATTTGAAGTTGAAGTTGATACAGTTCGTACTTTGGTTAACAAAGGCAAAACTAAGCGTCACGGTGCCCGTACTGGCCGTCGTAGCGATTGGAAAAAAGCTTATGTTACCTTAGCTGCTGGTGCTGACATCGATTTCGTCGGCGGCGCTGAGTAAGCATTAGGAGAATTATCATGGCAGTTATTAAGTGTAAGCCAACCTCTCCAGGTCGTCGCCACGTAGTTAAAGTGGTGAACAGCGATTTGCATAAGGGTAAACCTTTTGCAGGCCTGTTGGCGAAAAAATCAAAAAGTGGTGGCCGTAACAATACTGGTCGTATCACTGTCCGCCACGTTGGTGGTGGTCATAAGCAACATTATCGTCTAATCGACTTTAAGCGTAACAAAGACGGTATCCCTGCGAAGGTTGAACGTTTGGAATATGATCCAAACCGTACAGCTAACATCGCATTGGTACTTTACGCTGACGGTGAGCGTCGTTATATCCTTGCCGCTAAAGGCATGCAAGCTGGTGATAAGATCCAGTCTGGTATCGATGCAGAGATCAAGAGCGGTAACGCAATGCCTCTACGTAATATCCCTGTGGGTAGCGTAGTGCACGCAGTCGAAATGAAGCCTGGTAAAGGTGCTCAGATCGCGCGTTCAGCTGGTGCTTATGTACAAGTTATTGCTCGTGACGGCGCATACGCCACTCTACGTCTTCGCTCTGGCGAAATGCGTAAAGTGCCGGTTGATTGCCGCGCGACATTGGGTGAAGTTGGTAATTCCGAGCACATGCTACGCCAGTTAGGTAAAGCAGGTGCTAAGCGCTGGAGAGGCGTACGCCCAACAGTTCGTGGTGTTGCAATGAACCCAGTAGATCACCCACATGGTGGTGGTGAAGGCCGTACTTCTGGTGGCCGTCACCCTGTATCTCCATGGGGTCAACCTACTAAGGGTTACAAGACTCGTAGTAATAAACGCACCGACAAGTACATTGTACGTCGTCGCAATAAAAAGTAAGAGGATTCGCCATGCCACGTTCTCTCAAGAAAGGTCCATTCATTGACCTACACTTGCTGAAGAAGGTAGAGAAAGCGATGGAAGCTGGAGACAAGAAGCCTATTAAGACTTGGTCTCGCCGCTCTATGATCATTCCTAACATGATTGGAATGACCATCGCTGTCCATAATGGTCGTCAGCACGTACCTGTGTTCGTAACTGACGAAATGATCGGCCACAAGCTTGGTGAATTTTCACCAACTCGCACTTATCGCGGCCATGCTGCAGATAAGAAAGCGAAGAAGCGTTAATACGGGAGACATAAGATGGAAGTTTTAGCTAAACATCGTTTTGCCCGTACGTCGCCTCAAAAGTGTCGTTTGGTTGCAGATCAAATCCGTGGACTGCCTGTTGCTAAGGCTCTCGAAATTCTAACTTTCAGCCCTAAGAAAGCTGCAGTACTTGTTAAGAAAGTACTGGACTCTGCAATCGCTAATGCTGAGCACAATGAAGGTGCTGACATTGACGAACTAAGAGTTGGAGCGATTATGATCGATGAAGGTCCAACTATGAAGCGTATCATGCCACGTGCCAAAGGCCGTGCTGATCGTATAATCAAGCGCACCAGCCACATTACTGTGGTTGTGTCAGATCGCTAGGAGTTAGCAATGGGACAGAAAGTACATCCTAATGGTATCCGTCTGGGTATCACTAAGCCTTGGATCTCGACCTGGTACGCTGACAAGTCAGACTATGCCAATAACTTGAGCAGTGACTGGGAAGTGCGTAAGTTTCTTGAAAAGAAACTTAAGCAAGCATCAGTTTCTAAGATTGTTATCGAGCGTCCAGCTAAGAGTGTTCGCGTTACTATTCACACAGCCCGTCCGGGTGTTGTGATTGGTAAGAAAGGCGAAGACGTTGAGAAGCTACGCAACGCAGTTGCAAAGCTGACTGGTATTCCAGCTCAGATCAACATCGCTGAAATCCGTAAGCCAGAGCTAGATGCTAAGCTTGTTGCCGATGGCATCGCTTCGCAACTAGAGCGTCGTGTTATGTTCCGTCGTGCTATGAAGCGCGCAGTTCAAAACGCAATGCGTCTTGGTGCTAAGGGTATCAAAGTTGAAGTGAGTGGCCGTCTAGGCGGCGCTGAGATTGCGCGTTCAGAGTGGTATCGTGAAGGTCGTGTACCTTTGCATACACTGCGTGCTGATATCGACTATTCTACTTCTGAGAGTCACACTCAATACGGTGTGATTGGCGTTAAAGTTTGGGTCTTCAAAGGTGAAGTTCTAGACGGCGTTCTACCTCAGCACGAAGAGCCGAAACAGCAGCCGAAGCGTAAGCCTCGCGGTAAATAGGAGAGCTGGCAATGCTGCAACCAAAAAGAATGAAGTTTCGCAAAATGTTCAAGGGCCGCAACCGTGGTCTAGCGAACGGCACTGAAGTTAGCTTCGGTGAATTCGGTTTGAAAGCTGTTGGACGTGGTCGTCTAACTGCTCGTCAAATCGAAGCTGCGCGTCGTGCTATGACACGTCACATTAAACGTCAAGGTCAGATCTGGATCCGCGTATTCCCTGACAAGCCAATTACCTCTAAGCCTCTTGAAGTGCGTATGGGTAAAGGTAAGGGTAACGTTGAATACTGGGTTTGCCAGATTCAACCAGGTAAGGTTCTTTATGAGATGAATGGTGTATCTGAAGTGTTAGCTCGTGAAGCTTTCGCTCTAGCTGCTGCTAAACTACCTCTAAAGACTACCTTCGTAACTAAGACGGTGATGTAATGAAAGCGAGCGAACTAACAGAAAAGAGCGTTGAAGAATTGAACGCTGAACTGCTTGGTCTGCTGCGTGAGCAGTTTAATCTGCGTATGCAACACGCCACTGGTCAGTTGACTCAAACTCATCAGCTTAAAATCGTGCGTCGCAACATTGCGCGCGTAAAGACCATTATTACTTCTAAGGCGGGTGCATAATGTCTGATACTATCCGTACTTTGCAAGGTCGAGTACTTAGCGACAAGATGGACAAGTCTATCACTGTAGCTATTGAACGTAAGGTAAAACACCCTTTATACGGTAAGTTTATCAAGCGTACTACTAAGATCCATGCACATGACGAACAAAATCAGTGTAATGCTGGCGATATCGTGACTATTCGCGAATGCCGTCCGCTGTCTAAGACTAAGTCTTGGACTCTGGTTGAAGTAGTAACAAAAGCCTAAGCTTATTAGGTATTTAAGCAAACGGCTCCTAAAGTTGGAGCCGTTTTTATTTTTAGTACTATCTATTCCTATTTTTAGGTGTTACACTTGCGCGCCAAATTTGACTAAATTAAAGTCTAAATTTGAGTGAAATGTAGCCCCTTTGTGGGATTGTAAGTAACGATAGCGGAGCACTTAAAATGATCCAAATGCAATCGACTCTAGAAGTCGCCTGTAACAGTGGCGCTCGTAGAGTTCAGTGTATTAAGGTCTTGGGTGGCTCTCATCGTCGTTATGCCGGTATCGGCGACATCATCAAGGTTTCTGTAAAAGAAGCAATTCCTCGCGGTAAAGCGAAGAAAGGTGATGTATATAACGCGGTGGTAGTCCGTACTAAGAAAGGCGTACGTCGTCCAGACGGTTCTGTCATTCGCTTCGATCGGAACGCAGCGGTATTGCTTAACGCAAACCTTGCACCGATTGGTACTCGTATCTTTGGACCTGTGACACGTGAATTGCGTACTGAGCAATTTATGAAGATTGTGTCATTGGCACCAGAAGTACTGTAAGGAGCTTCAAAATGGCAGCTAAAATACGTCGTCAAGACGAAGTAATTGTACTAGCAGGTAAAGACCAGGGTAAACGCGGTAAGGTTTCTCAGGTTCTTCCAACTGGTAAATTAATTGTAGAAGGTATTAACCTTGTTAAAAAACACCAAAAGCCAAACCCACAATTGGGCGTAGCTGGCGGTATTGTTGAACAAGAAGCACCGATACAAGCATCAAACGTAGCGATTTTCAACTCTGCCACTGGCAAAGCTGATCGCGTTGGTTTCCGATTTGAAGACGGCAAAAAAGTCCGTTTCTTTAAGTCGAACAGTGAACTCGTTAAGTAATTTGGAGTAAACGATGGCGAAACTGCATGATAAATACAAAGAGACTGTTAGTCCTGAACTTGTTAAAAAGTTCGGTTTTACCAGTGTCATGCAAGTCCCTCGGATTGAAAAGATCACCCTTAATATGGGTGTTGGCGAAGCAGTAGCAGATAAGAAAGTTATGGAGCATGCGCTTCGTGACATGACTGCTATCGCTGGTCAAAAGCCAGTAGTGACTGTAGCTCGTAAGTCAGTTGCTGGTTTTAAAATCCGTGAAGGCTACCCAATTGGCTGTAAGGTTACACTGCGCGGTGAGCGTATGTGGGAATTCTTAGAGCGTTTAGTTGATATCGCGATCCCGCGTATTCGTGACTTCCGTGGTTTGAGCGTTAAATCGTTCGACGGCCGTGGTAACTATGCGATGGGCGTACGTGAGCAGATTATCTTCCCAGAGATCCAATACGATAAAATCGATAAGATCCGCGGTATGGATATTGTAATCACTACTTCTGCGAAGAATGACGAAGAAGGCCGAGCTCTGCTCGAAGGCTTTAACTTCCCATTCAAGAAATAAGGGTAGCGTAATGGCAAAAAGTTCAATGAAAGCACGTGAAGCAAAACGTGCACAGCTCGTAGCTAAGTTCGCTGAAAAGCGCGCTGCACTTAAAGCTATCATTAGCAGTCCAACTACATCTGATGATGACCGTTGGGATGCAGTACTTAAGTTACAAGCTCTACCACGTGACTCTAGCGCAGCGCGTCAGCGTAATCGTTGTAGTCAAACTGGTCGCCCACATGGTTTCCTACGTAAATTCGGCCTTAGCCGTATTAAATTACGTGAAGCAACTATGCGCGGTGAAGTTCCTGGCCTACGCAAGGCCAGCTGGTAAGCACTTGTCACGGAGTAAGCTAATATGAGCATGCAAGATCCTATTGCGGATATGTTAACACGTATTCGTAACGGCCAAGCTGCTAAACACGTATCTGTGAAGATGCCTTCTGCTAAGCTTAAAATCGCTATCGCGAAAATGCTTAAAGAAGAAGGTTACATCACTGACTACGCCGTAGCAGATGAAGCCAAGCCTGAATTGGAAATCACTTTAAAGTATTTCCAAGGTCAGCCAGTCGTTGAGACTATCCAGCGCGTTAGCCGTCCTGGTCTTCGTATTTACAAAGGTAAAAACGAACTACCAAAGGTTATGGGCGGACTGGGTGTCGCTATCGTGTCCACTTCTAAAGGTTTGATGACTGATCGTACTGCCCGCCAAAATGGCATGGGTGGGGAAGTTATCTGCTACGTAGCATAAGGAGCTAGCAATGTCTCGTGTCGCAAAAGCACCAGTCGCTATCCCTGCAGGCGTAGAAGTGACTTTAAACGAACAAACTATCACCGTAAAAGGTACTAAAGGTAGTTTGACTCGAGTTATTAACTCTGACGTTTCTGTTGTTGTTGAAGACAATGAAATCAAGTGTTCACCAGTTGAAAGCGCTAAAACCGCTGCTCAAGCTGGTACAGCTCGTGCATTAATCAACAACATGGTTGTTGGTGTAACTGACGGTTTTGTTAAGAAACTACAGTTAGTTGGTGTTGGTTACCGTGCAAAACTTGCCGGTAAAGATATCGATTTAACTTTAGGTTTCTCACATCCTTTGGTTCACAAACTTCCTGACGGCGTAACAGCTGAATGTCCATCACAAACTGAAATCGTACTTTCTGGTACTGATAAGCAGTTGATCGGACAGGTTGCAGCTGAGATTCGCGGTTACCGTCCACCAGAGCCTTACAAAGGTAAAGGTGTTCGCTATGCTGACGAACAAGTACGCCGTAAAGAGGCTAAGAAGAAGTAAGGTAATACGATATGGATAAGAAAACATCTCGCTTACGCCGCGCTCTACGTGCCCGTAAGAAGATCCAAGAGCTGGGCGTTAATCGTCTGGTTGTACATCGTACACCACGTCACACTTACGCTCAGGTAATTAGTCCTGAAAACGTAGTGTTGGCGGCAGCTTCTACTGCTGAAAAAGCAGTAACCGAGCAGCTAAAGTACACAGGTAACGTAGATGCAGCTAAAGTAGTGGGTAAAACCGTTGCTGAGCGCGCTATCGAAAAAGGCGTAGCTGTAGTTGCATTCGATCGTTCCGGCTTCAAGTATCACGGTCGCGTTGCTGCATTAGCAGACGCAGCTCGTGAAGCTGGCCTCAAGTTCTAAGGAATGATGAAAAATGGCTAAATTTGAAGCTCAACAACAAAAAGACGATCTGCAAGAGAAGTTAGTTGCAGTTAATCGTGTTTCTAAAGTAGTTAAAGGCGGACGTATCTTTAGCTTCACTGCACTAACAGTAGTGGGTGATGGTAACGGTAAAGTTGGCTATGGCTATGGTAAAGCGCGTGAAGTACCAGCAGCAATTCAGAAAGCAATGGAAAAGGCTCGCCGTAACATTGTAAACGTTGAATTGAACAATGGTACTTTGCACCACCCTGTAAAGGGTCGTCACACTGGTTCACGTGTTTACATGCAACCAGCCTCTGACGGTACCGGTATTATTGCCGGTGGCGCAATGCGTGCCGTATTGGAAGTAGCAGGCGTTCAGAACGTTCTGTCAAAAGCATACGGTTCTACTAACCCGATTAACATCGTTCGCGCTACTGTCGATGCGTTGGTGAATATGAAATCACCTTCACAAATCGCAGCTAAGCGTGGCCTGAATGTTACTGAAATTCGAGGTTAATGCACCATGGCTACTAAAACACTTAAAGTAACTCAGACCAAGAGTTCAATCGGCCGCTTACCAAAGCACCGTGCAACTCTAACTGGTCTAGGTCTACGCCGCATTAATCACACTGTTGAACTAGAAGATACTCCTTCAGTTCGCGGTATGATTAACAAGGTTTACTACATGGTTTCGGTGGAGGAAGTATAAGATGCGTCTAAATACTCTATCACCTGCTGCAGGTGCTAAATCAGCAGCTAAGCGTGTAGGTCGCGGTATCGGTTCAGGCACTGGTAAAACTTGTGGCCGTGGTCACAAAGGCCAGAAGTCTCGTTCTGGTGGCGGCGTTCGCGTCGGTTTCGAAGGTGGTCAAATGCCACTTAAGATTCGTTTGCCGAAGTTTGGTTTTACCTCGCGTAAAGCGTTGGTATCTGCCGAGATTCGCATTAGCGAATTGGCTAAAGTTAACGGTGATGTTATCGACCTAAATGCGCTGAAAGATGCGAATCTAGTTACTCGCAACATACAGTTTGCTAAAATCGTTCTTTCAGGTACCATTGAGCGCCCTGTGACCGTTAAAGGTCTGAAGGTAACCCAAGGTGCACGTGCAGCTATTGAAGCTGCCGGTGGCAAGATCGAGGAATAATACGTCGATGGCAAAACCAGGACTTGATTTAAAAAGCGCGAAAGGCGGTTTATCAGAATTGAAAACCCGTCTCCTGTTCGTGATTGGTGCAATTATCGTCTTTAGAGCCGGTTCGTTTGTACCAATTCCTGGTATTGACGCTGCTGTATTAGCAGAGCTGTTTAATCAGCAAAAGGGGACCATCCTAGGCATGTTTAACATGTTCTCTGGTGGTGCCCTTGAACGTGCCTCTATTTTTGCATTGGGTATCATGCCGTATATTTCGGCATCGATTATAATGCAGTTGTTGACTGTGGTGCATCCAGCACTTGCTGAATTGAAGAAAGAAGGCGAGTCTGGACGTAAGAAGATCAGTCAGTATACTAGATACGGCACATTGGTTCTGGGTACATTCCAGGCAATCGGTATCGCAACAGGTTTACCGAATCTAGTTCCAGGGTTAGTAGTTAACCTAGGATTTAGTTTCTACTTTGTTGCTGTTGTAAGCTTAGTGACGGGAACAATGTTCCTAATGTGGCTAGGTGAACAGATTACCGAACGAGGCATAGGTAACGGTATCTCGATTCTTATTTTCGCAGGTATTGTTGCTGGTCTACCATCTGCTATCGGCGAAACTGCCGAGCAGGCGCGTCGAGGCGACTTGAATGTACTAGTATTGTTGTTGCTGGCAGTAATTGTTTTTGCTGTCACTTATTTTGTGGTATTCGTTGAGCGTGGACAACGTCGTATCGTTGTTAACTATGCTAAGCGTCAACAAGGCCGTAAGGTGTTTGCTGCGCAAAGTACTCATTTACCACTTAAGATTAATATGGCTGGTGTTATCCCGCCTATTTTTGCGTCCAGCATCATTTTGTTCCCAGGCACACTGGCTCAGTGGTTTGGTCAAAATGAGTCCATGTCATGGTTAAGTGATTTTTCACTGGCTGTGTCACCAGGACAACCGCTGTACTCATTATTATATGCAACAGCGATTATTTTCTTCTGTTTCTTCTATACTGCGTTGGTGTTTAACCCTCGCGAAACAGCTGATAACTTGAAGAAGAGCGGTGCGTTTATTCCAGGGATTCGTCCTGGAGAACAGACTTCGCGTTACATTGATAAAGTTATGACTCGCTTGACATTAGCAGGCGCGTTGTATATTACCTTTATCTGCTTAATTCCGGAGTTCATGTTAATTGCGTGGAAAGTACAGTTCTATTTTGGCGGTACTTCACTACTAATTATGGTAGTCGTAATCATGGACTTCATGGCTCAGGTTCAGACCCATATGATGTCTCATCAGTATGAGTCTGTAATGAAGAAAGCTAACTTGGTAAACAAAGCGAACTTAGATCGCTTTGGTCGCTAAGCTAGTTATCTCGGAGTGATGAAATGAAAGTTCGAGCTTCCGTGAAGAAGATCTGCCGTAACTGCAAGATCGTAAAGCGTAGTGGCGTTGTACGTGTGATTTGTGTTGAACCTAAACACAAACAGCGTCAAGGCTAAACAAAATTGACCAGCCCAGTCCGGGCTGGTCAAAATATTATTTGCTAAATTGTCGTCTGTCGAGTATCCTACCGGGCTTTTCACAGATGACCTTTAACTTAAGGAGTGCATAGTGGCCCGTATCGCTGGCATTAACATTCCTGATCAAAAGCACACAGTCATTGCATTGACTGCTATCTACGGCATCGGTCGTACTCGCGCACAAGCTATTTGCGCGGCTACTTCAATTGCTGAAGACGCTAAGATCAAGGAATTGAGCGAAGCTCAAATTGATACTCTACGCGAAGAAGTTGCCAACTACATTGTAGAAGGTGATTTACGTCGTGAAGTTTCCATGAACATCAAGCGTCTTATGGACCTTGGTTGTTACCGTGGCCTTCGCCATCGTCGTAGCCTTCCCCTTCGTGGGCAACGTACTAAGACCAATGCGCGCACGCGTAAAGGTCCACGTAAACCAATTAGAAAGTAACGGGGTAAACCAAAATGGCTAAAGTTCCGTCACGTTCTCCGCGTAAGCGTGTACGTAAACAGGTTGCTGATGGTATGGCGCATATCCATGCGTCTTTCAACAACACAATTATTACCATTACAGATCGTCAAGGTAACGCACTATCTTGGGCAACTTCTGGTGGTTCAGGTTTCCGTGGTTCACGTAAATCTACCCCATTTGCTGCACAGGTTGCTGCTGAGCGCGCAGGTACTGCTGCTCAGGACTACGGTGTTAAAAACCTAGAAGTTTTTGTGAAGGGTCCAGGTCCAGGACGCGAATCAGCGATTCGTGCACTAAACTCGGTTGGTTACAAGATTACTAACATTACCGATGTGACGCCTATCCCTCATAATGGTTGTCGTCCTCCTAAGAAACGTCGCGTTTAACTCGTCGTTTTTAAATAGGATAGTTGGAGAAAGAACATGGCAAGATACTTGGGTCCAAAGCTCAAGCTCAGCCGCAGAGAAGGTACAGACCTTTTCCTAAAAAGCGGCGTGAGAGCAATCGATTCGAAGTGTAAGCTTGAAACTGCACCTGGACAACACGGCGCTCGTAAGACCCGTCTGTCTGAGTATGGCGTTCAGCTACGCGAGAAACAAAAAGTTCGTCGTATTTATGGTGTGCTAGAAAAGCAATTCCGTAACTACTACAAAGATGCTGCACGTACTAAAGGTAACACTGGTGAAAACCTACTTACTCTTTTAGAAACCCGTCTAGATAACGTTGTTTATCGCATGGGCTTTGGTGCAACACGCGCTGAATCACGTCAGCTAGTTAGCCATAAGTCAATTATGGTTAATGGTAGCGTCGTTAACATTCCATCATTCAAAGTGTCTGCGAATGATGTAGTGAGCGTTCGTGAAAAGTCTCGCACTCAAGCTCGTATTAAAGCGGCTTTAGAAGTGTCGGCTCAACGCGAAAAGCCAACATGGGTTGAAGTTGACAACACTAAGATGGAAGGTGCTTTCAAGCGTGTTCCTGAGCGTAGTGATTTGTCTGCGGAAATTAACGAACAGCTGATCGTCGAACTTTACTCTAAGTAAAGTTAAAACAAAAGAGAGGACACAATGCAGGGTTCTGTTACAGAATTTCTTAAACCGCGTCTCGTTGATATCGAGCAGGTTAATCCAACACGTGCCAAGGTTACACTGGAGCCGCTAGAGCGTGGTTTTGGTCATACTCTAGGTAACGCGTTGCGTCGTATCCTATTGTCGTCTATGCCAGGCTGCGCGGTTACCGAAGTAGAGATCGATGGTGTACTGCATGAATACAGTAGCAAGGAAGGCGTGCAAGAGGATATCCTTGAGATACTATTAAACCTTAAAGGTTTAGCAGTAGTTATCGAAGGGAAAGACGAAGCTATGCTTACGCTAAGTAAGTCAGGCGCAGGCCCTGTTACTGCAGCAGATATCACGCATGATGGTGATGTTACTATCATGAATCCTGACCATGTTATCTGTCACTTGACAGGTAATAATGACGTCAGCATGCGTATCCGCGTAGAGCGTGGTCGTGGTTATGTACCGGCTTCTGCCCGTGCACAAACCGAAGACGATGATCGCCCTATCGGCCGTTTGTTGGTTGATTCTTCGTTCTCACCAGTTGCTCGCATTGCATACAATGTAGAAGCTGCTCGTGTTGAACAGCGTACAGACTTAGACAAACTCGTTATCGATATGACCACTAACGGTACTATTGATCCTGAGGAAGCTATCCGTCGTTCTGCGACAATTCTAGCTGAACAGCTAGATGCGTTTGTTGAGTTACGTGATGTGACTGAGACTGCACCAGTAGAAGAGAAACCGGAGTTCGATCCGATATTGTTGCGTCCTGTCGACGATTTAGAGCTAACTGTACGTTCAGCCAACTGTTTGAAGGCTGAAGCGATTCATTACATCGGCGATCTGGTACAACGCACTGAAGTTGAGTTGCTTAAGACTCCTAACTTAGGTAAGAAATCTCTTACTGAAATTAAGGATGTGTTAGCGTCTCGCGGACTGTCGTTAGGTATGCGTCTGGAAAACTGGCCTCCAGCTAGTTTAGCAGACGACCTTTAAGTCCAGATTAGTACAGATATAGGTAATAAGGATTAGGTCATGCGCCATCGTAAGAGTGGTCGTCAACTAAACCGTAACAGCAGTCATCGCCAAGCTATGTTCCGTAACATGGCTTGCTCAATAGTTCGTCACGAAGTGATCAAAACTACTGTAGCTAAAGCGAAAGAACTGCGTCGCGTAGTTGAACCTCTAATAACACTTGCTAAGAGTGATAGCGTTGCAAACCGCCGTTTGGCATTTGCTCGTACTCGCGACGCTGAAGTCGTAGGTAAGTTATTTACTGAATTGGGTCCACGTTTCCAGGAACGTCCTGGTGGATATACCCGTATTCTTAAGTGCGGTCTACGTACTGGTGACAAAGCGCCTATGGCGTATATTGAACTAGTAGGTCGTCCTGAAGCAGCTGAAGCTGTTGAAGACACTGCAGAGTAAATAAGTCTTAGTTATAAAAGGCCGAACATATGTTCGGCCTTTTTTATGCTTGTCATTTATTAAAGTGCTCTTTAACTTCAACTGAGTTTTATAGCGCTGTGTTTTTTTATACCAATCAGTATAAACATTTGGTCGCCATTCTGGAGCGTTTTTGGCTGCCTATTTCTGCGTTGAATAAGTTCAAAAGGGAGCGACCATTCTGTCAGTTATTCGCCTTGAATTAGTTTGCCAAAAGCGATCTGAGTAGGCCAAATTCTTGTACTAATTGGTATTAATCATCACGACACAGAATCTCTAGTCCAATCTTAATATTACTTTTTCTTTCTTGGAGGGAGTACTTGGTTAATGTTTGTAAGCAGATAAAACTAACCACTTCTTGTAATACGGTTCTTCGCTTCTTTAGTCCTTTACTGCCCCGAAGCAATAACTTTCTTTTTTCTGAATATGGGTATTAGAAAATGCGTTCGCGAACGTATATTTTAAAGTCCTGTGTAAACTGTGATCCTTTGCCATTGCAAATGTACCGGATGTCTCTAGCAGTTTGTACTGCTATAGAGCCATTATGAGTGTAGGAAAGTAAAATGGCTTGGAGATGCAACAGAGAGTTCTCTGATGGGGCGGGAGCAAATGCTCCTAAGTTTGGTGATTGTTGAAGGTAAGGCTGTCACCTCGCTTGTCTGAATAAATACTTATTCTCCTGACTAGTAGTTTTGGCCATCTAGAGGCTTTGCGTATGCAAATAGGGAATGTTATTTATCATTTAGGTGCAATCATACTTGGGCAAACAGTTGATTGTTTGGGATAACTCTACTAAACAATGTCGACGGTCGCTATTAGCTAGCCTGTACTTATACCAATTGCATTAATAATCTGTTCATTCAATGGGAACTCAAAGCACTGAAGGCAAGCTGGGAACTTGAAGCTAATAGTTATTCTCGGCTCTGGGATCCTGCTCGCCCTTCCTCCTAAGTCCTTTTAGTCGTATATCGAGAGTTTCTGGCGCAGCATGCAGTGCTTTGCCATTTTCTTTAAACATCAGTCACCCAGAGAGAAGCGCCCAAGCATTCCACTTCTGCTTTGCATGGCCTCAGAAGGGAGTAACCATTTGTCGTTCATACGCCTTGAATTGAAAGCTTGAGTGCTTCTGAATCGATTAAATTACCAATGCAAGTGCTATTACTTATTGGTTATTAATAGACGAACTTATTTGTGTTCCCGGGCGGTCAGGTTGCCCTTGTGAGGGGGTAGATGAGCATACGTATTCTGGGTAAACAATTTCGCTGCAACGCCGCTTGTAAGCGTTGAGAGGGCTATCTTACAGATGTGTTAGTTCATTAGTCTTTGGACGAGATATTTAAGCGTTAGGCTTGGTAAAAGCTGTGGATAGTAAAAAGCCCTCTTAATGAGGGCTTTTGATTAAAAGGTTATTCAGTCTAGCTTAATAGCCAGATGATTTTTGCTCTTGGTTATAATCTAGCTTTTCATGAGACTGGCCCATAGCTTCAGCAACTTCTGGTGGCATGTAGTTTTCATCATGCTTTGCAAGTACTTCAGTTGCTTCTAACACGCCTGGCTTAGATAAAACGCCTTGGGCTACGATACCTTGTCCTTCACGGAATAGATCTGGCAGTAGATCGTCATAAGTTACGATGATCTCACCGCCTGCTGCGTCATGTATGGCGAACTCAACATGCAAGCTATCTGGATCGCGAACCATAGAACCTACTGTTACCATACCACCAACACGAATACGTTGGCCGATTTCAGGCATGACACCAGTGTCTTTTTTACCTTGTACAATTTCTGTAGGGGTAAAGAACAGGTTTAAATTCGAATTCAAAGCGTATAGAAGCAAAGAAGCGATAGCTGCTACACCACCAATTAAGGCTACAGCAAGGGTAAGGCGTTTTTTTCGTCTTGGATTCACTATTTATTACTCCGAGTTTCTTTGAGGCGTTCTTCGCGTTGCATCTTTTTCGCGATCTCTACTAACACCTTACGTTTCTGTCTAACGCTTAGGATCACTAATGTGCCTAGCGAGAAAAAAGTTACACCGTAAGCAAGCCATACATAGAATGCGTAGCCGCCCATATTGATAAATTCACTAATTGAGTCGAACTGCATTATTTGACCCCTTCTGCTTTAGCAAGTTCACGAACCCATGGACGCATGCCATTTCGTGCCAAAATTTCTGATCTAAATCTCACTAATGTAATCGCGCCAATCATTACACCGAAGCCCATGATGTTAATTAATAGCGGATATAACATTTCCGTAGGCATTGAAGACTCTTCAGTGATCTTAATTGTTGATGGCTGATGTAGTGAGCTCCACCAATCTACAGAGTACTTAATAATAGGAATATTAATTACACCAACGATAGCTAGGATACCTGCAGCTCTCGCTGCTAGTACTTTGTCTTCAAAAGAAGCATAAAGAGAGATAACACCCAGGTATAAGAATAGTAGCACCAGTTCAGATGTTAAGCGTGCATCCCAAACCCACCATGTTCCCCACATAGGTTTACCCCAAGTGGCGCCGGTAATAAGTGCGATAAAGGTAATTACGGCTCCAATTGGCGCAATCGCAGCTGCAGCCCAGTCGGCAGACTTAATTTGCCAAACTAATCCAATAAAAGACGATGTAGCCATTGCCATGTAAGCTGCCATAGACATTGAAGCTGCAGGCACGTGGATAAAGATGATACGGTAACTGTCACCTTGCTGATAATCGGTAGGAGCAAACACTAAGCCCCAAACAGTACCAATACCAATCATAGATACTGCTAACATTGCAAACCAAGGGAGCAGGGTGCCTGAGAGTTTGTAGGCGCGTTCAGGATCCGCGTATGAATGTAACCATTTCCACATTTTAGTTAGTACTCACTCGTAAGGATGCACCAATTGCAAATGGTGCTAACGTTAATGAACCGACCAACATTGCGCCTATAATCGCAAGCTGACCATCATAAGGTAAATTCATACCAGCAGCGTCAATCGCGCTGGTAGCAAAAATTAGTACAGGGATATACAAAGGTAGAATTAACAGGCTTAACAATACCCCACCTTTACGTAATCCAACTGTTAGTGCAACACCTATCGCGCCAAGTAGACTTAACACAGGCGTTCCTAAAGCTAGTGTAGCAATTAGTGCCCCGTAACTATTGCCTTCTAAGTGCAACAGAACTGCAAGTAATGGCGCGACTAATATCAAAGGTACGCCTGTTAATATCCAGTGTGCTAACACTTTAGCCAATACCATTAGAGGCAAAGGCTGAGGACTTAACAACATTTGCTCTAAGCTACCATCGGCGTAATCAGCTTTAAATAAACGTTCAAGTGATAGCATGGATGCTAGCAGCGCAGCTACCCAGATAATTCCAGGTGCAACGCGTGTTAATACTTGTGGCTCAGGGCCTATCCCCAGAGGGAATAGCGTCACTACTAAAACGAAAAAAAGTAGTGGGTTAAAAATATCGCCGCGATGGCGGACTGCAATTTGTAAGTCACGCTTTAGCAGTGTGCTAAATGCTTTGGTATAACTGATGCCTTTGTTCATTGCCAAACCTTATACAAAGCGATAGTCGAGACGTATTTTACGTAAAATATCATCGCCAATCACACCCATATCTTGGTGTGTGGTTAATATTACGCAACCGCCGCGTTTTGCATGGGCTAAAAACAGGTGTTCAAGTTCTTCTACGCCTTTCTTGTCGATAGCCGTAAACGGCTCATCTAACAACCATATCTTACAGTTAGTGTGCCAGAGCCTAGCTAGAGCTGTTCGTCGGTGCTGGCCTGCTGATAGGTGTCCAGCGAGGGCTTCTTCGAAACCTGAGAGATTGACTTTTGCTAGGATCTCTCGAGCATCGAAATCATCATACCCGCTGATCCTTAAATTGAAGTTAAGATTTTCTTCTGCTGTTAACTCGCTTTTAACACCTGCAAGGTGTCCTAGGTACAACAATTCGTCATTGTACTCGTCGCGACAGCGATTAATGTCTTCACCTTTGAAGTTGATTTGCCCTGCATAGGGGCGAGATAAACCAGCGATAATCCGCAAAAGACTTGTTTTACCTGCACCATTAGGGCCTTCAATTTGAACAATCTCACCTTCGGTTATATCGAAGCTAAGTTCATCAAATAAAATGCGTTCTTCCCTTATGCAAGTTAAGTTATTAGCTGATACCAGTGTTGTTGCTTTTGATTCTTTTACCACTGAGCCCTCTATATCAAGCTGTATGAAAACACAAGAGATACTAACACATACACTTTCAAGCGTTTAGTCTTGCTTGTTGCTAAGTGTCAGCAATTTGATGTAGTTCGAATATTATGTATTTTCTATGAACTTTTTAAACATTTGCTAATATATTAACGTTTTTGCGAACTATGTCTTGTGAAACGGCCTTTATCGCGATTAATATCACAAAAAGATGTGATTTGTTGAACTTTGTAGTAACCTAGAGCCGCTATAAGAATAAGTCTGCCAAACATAAAAGGGCAGCGAGAGCTTTGTTAGAATTTGCATTAGGAACGTATAAGATGAAAAAATTGTTAGTACTGACTGCAGCTGCAGCTTTGACTCTGTCTACAAACGCATTTGCCCAAGATGGTAAAGCAGTATATGACAAGGCATGCCAAGTATGTCATAGCATGGGTGTTGCCGGTGCGCCAAAATCACATGATGCTGCTGCGTGGGAACCACGTCTAGGTAAAGGTATGGACGCGCTAGTATCTTCTGTTAAGTCAGGCCTAAACGCTATGCCACCAGGTGGTATGTGTACAGATTGTTCTGACGACGATTACAAAAACGCAATCGAGTACATGTCTAAGTAATTTATTATTTTGGCGAGTGTTTAAAAACCGACTTAGGTCGGTTTTTTTGTGCCTAACATTCACGTTCAGGTTACAATTCTGGAAGATAACTCGATTGCTACAGTCATTTGGCTTAGTTAGCTATGAAGTATGCGAAGGCGTTTACGTCTTATAACAATCAGCACAAGAAATTGAGCTACTCAGAGCGTTTTTAGCGGTCCTGATGCTGTGACTCTTAATAAATAAAGAGGGCGCTTAACCGCAGAATAACTATGCTCTTCACTTGTTGTAAACCACATGGTCTTGCATGTTACAGACATACATAAGACATCAGGCGTGGTGAATGTCATTAAAGCACGACTATATGGATATAGGAGCTAGAGTAACGCAGGAATAGTTACCGAGGAGCACTTAATGTCCTTGCCTCAAAGCCGCTAAATTCTTGCTAAGCGACCAAATGTTTATACTGATTGGTATTAATTACCTAGCATGGTCATGAAGAAAAGCTGCAGCCAGTATCGATTTTAAAGTTACAGTCCCTCAACCGTTTGTTCCGATAATTATCTATACGAGAATAATCTATACCGACCTTTGGGTTGCTCTAGCTTGCTTTATTTGTTGAGAAAACAACTTAGTTAACTGAAATCGTGGGATATTTGAGTGCTAAAGCACGATAGAACGTTTATTCGAGGTATAAAAAAGCCGGCTAAAGCCGGCTTTTTAATGGGGAGAGGGAATTACTGTACTTGAGTATCTAGTACAAGCTGCCCAGTATCACCCACTTTAACCATCGCTAGCGTACCTTGAATATCGCCAGTTTGTGCTCTCACGCTACCGTGCTTAGATAAGATCGCAATAACTTCAACAGAATCTGCATCACTTAGCTTAACGTTGCCACCCATGTTGGTGCTGTCATCTAAGGTTATCGTAACAGGGAGTGATTGTGCTGAAATTTTCGTAGCTGCTAAAGGTACTTTAGGGCCTTCAGTTGAACGAGCGAAAATGAACAGCATGTCAGTGCTTGCGACTTTAGCTTGTAGTTCTGGTGAAATTGAAACTTCTACAGTAACAGTCTTAGCTGCTGCCTTAGGCTTAACGTCTTTATGTGCATCATCATTTGGCATTGCACCATCAGAACCTAATCGCATTTTCGCGCTTTCAATAGCATTCATGATTGCGCCGCGGTCTACGTCAGTGCGATCGCTATCCAGGATCAATTGCCAAGCATCAATTGCTTTTGGATAATCAGCGGTAAAGAAAGCATCCATACCCACAAGCAATAAGGTTGATGGGTCTTCAGCATCTAATGCTAGGGCTTGTTCAACTAGTGCTTGCACTGCTGGTGTCATCTGTTGATTTGAGCGGTAATAAAGTGCTGTGGCTTTAGGGCCTAATAGCTCAGCATGAACACCCACCAAATCCATCGTCTTATCAAATGCTTTAATCGCATCATCATAACGATTAGCAGAAATGTATGCGTGACCTAAGCTAAACCATAGTTGGCTATTTTCTGGCTCAGCTTGCGCTTGAGACTCCATCATAGCAACACGCTGAGACATGATTTGCTCTGTGGTTTGTCCTGCATGTGGGTCGTTTACTGTCATTGGTTGGTCTAGGTTTTTATAAGCACCCAAGGTTGAGTACATATAACCACAAATACCAATAACAACTACAGACATAACTGATGGCCACATTATGCTCTTAGGTTTAAGCTTATTAACAAGCGATTCGTCGTCACCTTGCTTCATATCTTGAAGTAAGCTGATCTCAAGCTCTTTCTTTAGAGCGTCGAATTCAGGTTGATCAAGTAGATCTTCCTGTAGTTCTTTCTCTAAAACAGAGAGACGTTCATTGAATAATTCAAGGTTGGTATCTTTACGAACACCCGCTTCTTCAGCTCTGAGCATACGCTGCTGGCGGAAGTGTGGGACCCAAATCAGCGCTAGGCTGACCAACAGAAATGAGGCTATTAAAATCCAGAATGTGGTCATTATGTCTATTTCACTTTCGTTTGCGAAAAAGCGGATTCACCGCTGAACTAGGGATTAGATTATACGTAAAGATTATTCATTGAACAGTAATATAACCTTAAAAGGTCATAGTTGAGTACTTGTTCACAGATTGATTCTATTTGTAAATTTTCTTGAAACTTACGGGAACTTTGTCAGTCAGACTTTAAAATTTCGCCAAATTTGCTCAGTTTTTAGCGAAATGTGACGTGCATTTGTTTATGTGTGTTTGTTAATAAGATAGGTGAAGAATGCGACAAGTCACCCATATTTGTACGAAATAGGCAGACATTAACAATAGCAAATACTAAACTGAGCTAAAATTTGTACCTTTTAGTAGTGTTAACTGCAAACACGTATGTAATGATTAAGTGAACGCTTAATCATGCATGATTTAGGACTGAGGAAAACCCATGATCCCAGAATTAGGACACTTTTCGCTGATTATCGGCCTGGCTTTTGCCATGCTGTTAGCCATCGTCCCTTTAGTAGGTGTAGCTCGTAAAGACCAATACCTAGTGCGCTATGCTTGGCCACTTAGTTACGGTATGTTCTTCTTTATTTTCTTATCTGTTGTCGCGTTAGGCTATAGCTTTGCCGTTGATGACTTCTCTGTTGCTTATGTCGCACATCACTCCAACTCAGAATTGCCAATCTTTTTTAAGATTGCTGCTGTATGGGGTGGTCACGAAGGTTCTTTGCTGTTTTGGGTGTTCTCACTTGCAGCTTGGGCAGCAGCGGTAGCACTATTTAGTAAGGGATTAGAAGAAGTCTTTACTGCACGAGTTCTTGCAGTATTGGCGATGATTCTAATCGGCTTCACTTTATTCATGGTGCTTACCTCAAGTCCTTTCGAGCGTCTATTTCCTGTTCCTATGGAAGGCCGAGATCTTAACCCAATGTTGCAAGACGTTGGTTTGATTTTCCACCCTCCAATGCTTTACCTAGGTTATGTAGGTTTCTCTGTTAGCTTTGCATTTGCTATCGCAGCATTGATGAGCGGCCGTCTTGACTCTGCATGGGCCCGTTGGAGCCGTCCTTGGACATTGGCTGCTTGGGTATTCCTAACTGGTGGTATCTCATTAGGTTCTTGGTGGGCGTATTACGAATTAGGCTGGGGCGGCTGGTGGTTCTGGGATCCAGTTGAAAACGCTTCATTTATGCCTTGGTTGATCGGTACTGCACTTGTTCACTCTCTGATTGTTACAGAGAAGCGTGGCGCTTTCCGTAACTGGACAGTATTACTATCAATCTTCGCATTTTCACTAAGTTTGTTAGGTACCTTTATCGTACGTTCAGGTGTACTAACATCTGTGCATTCATTCGCGGCAGATCCTAGCCGTGGTATGTTTATTCTATTGCTACTGGGTCTGGCGATTGGTGGCTCTCTAACCTTGTTCGCCTTTAGAGCGAGTGAGATGAGTAGTCCAGCTCGTTTTGAGCTTAAATCGAAAGAAACTATGCTGCTAGTATGTAACCTGTTACTAACAGTTGCGTGTGGCACAGTATTGCTAGGTACTTTATACCCACTTCTAATCGATGCTTTAGGCATGGGTAAGATTTCTGTAGGACCTCCATACTTCAACGCAGTATTTGTACCAATTGTATTGGTGCTATTTTGCTTCATGGGTATTGGTCCTATCATTCGCTGGAAGAAATCTAAAGCCGGCGAGCTTAAGCGCCAGATTATTGTTCCAGCAGTAATTGCTGCAGTTGTTGGTTTAGCTGCTCCTTTCTTAGCTGGTGGTGAGTTTAACGTTTGGGTTGTATGTGGTATCGCAACAGCTGTATGGGTCACCTTGATGACATTCCGTGCAGCTTACAACATCGTTAAGACTAAAGAAGGCACTGTCGATATGACGCGTTTGGGTCGTAGCCAATTAGGCATGATCATCGCTCACTTAGGTATCGCAGTTTCAGTAGTGGGTGCCACTATGGTGTCTAACTACTCATTAGAGAAGAGTGTCCGTATGGGCCCAGGTATCTCTCATGAGCTAGCAGGTTATACCTTTAACTATGTTGAAACTAAAAACGTAGTAGGTCCTAACTACACTGCACAGCAAGGTCAAATCGAAGTTTACCAAGGCGATGATTATGTTACCTTACTAAGACCTGATCGTCGTCAGTACAATGTTCGCACAATGGACATGACTGAAGCGGGTATCGATTGGGGTCTATTCCGAGACCTTTACGTAACAATGGGCGACCCAATTAGTCGTACAGAATATGCTGTACGTATTAACTACAAGCCTTTCGTTCGCTGGATTTGGTTCGGTTCTATTTTCATGATGGTTGGTGGCTTCTTCGCTGCTTCAGACAAGCGTTACCGCGCTAAAGCTGTAAGCACTGTAAAGAAAGCGACTAGTAAGTTAGCAACGGCTTAATTGGAATAGCTCAGTATGAAAAAGCTAGTATTATTTATTCCACTTGTCGTGTTTTTAGGTATGGGAGTGTTCCTTTATAAGGGACTCTTCCTTAACCCTCAAAAACTCGATTCAGCGTTAGAAGGAAAGCCGATCCCGGCTTTCCAGTTAGAAGTGTTGGAGTCAGGGGATACCGTGACTAATGAAACACTGAAAGGTAAGGTTGGTTTACTTAACGTGTGGGCGACTTGGTGTCCTTCATGTAAGTATGAGCATCCATTCCTAATGACACTAGCGCGTAAAGATATTTTACCGATTTATGGTATTAACTATCGTGATGAACGAGCGTTGGCGATCCGAGAGTTGAGTCGCGAAGGTAACCCTTACGCGATCAATATTTTCGATCATGACGGACGTCTTGGTTTAGATTTAGGGGTTTATGGCGCGCCAGAAAGCTTCCTTGTCGATCATAAAGGGGTCATTCGTTACCGTTATGCGGGTCCTATCGATCGTAATGTATGGAAAGAAACCCTTTATCCAATGGTGCAACAGCTACAAGCTGAAGCAGCTAAGGACGGTGCATCATGATTCATTCGCTAATTAAAGGCTTCACTGCAGCAGTTTTACTAATAAGCATGGCATTTTTTGCTAATGCGACACCAGTAGATACTTATCAGTTTAAGTCAGTTGATAACCAAAAGCGTGCGCTAGAGCTAGCTCACTCTCTACGTTGTCCACAATGTCAGAACCAAAACTTAATTGATTCTAACTCTCCAGTTGCTCAAGACTTACGTCTTGAAGTGTACCAGATGGTCGATGAAGGTAAGGCTGATAACGAAATTGTTGAATTTATGACGAGCCGCTACGGTGAGTTCGTTCTATATAAGCCAAGAATGGAAGCAAAGACTTACGTTCTTTGGTTAGGACCATTCGCGTTATTGCTATTTGGTGGTGTTATTGGTTTCTTCTTTATTCGTAAACAGCGTATTGCTGAGGCGAATAACCAAGATCTGAGTAATGAAGATCAGCAAGAATTGGATCGTCTTTTAAAGAGAGACGCAAAATGAGATCAACTTTAGTGGGCCTGATTGCAGCAACTATGTTGTTTGCTGGTGGCGCGCAAGCTTATCCAGGAATGGAAAAGCAAGAAAAGACACAAGTTCAGTCTAGTGTCGATCTTATTAGTGTTCTTCCAAAGCCATTCCCGATCGAAGCAGTGCCCTTTAAAGATAGTAAAGGTGGTGCTGTAGACTTTAGCCAATATAAAGGCAAAGTGATCATGGTAAACATGTGGGCCACTTGGTGTCCTCCATGTGTAAGAGAGTTGCCAGCGATCAGTCGCTTCTCTGCTAAGATCGGATCGGATGAGTTTGAAGTATTGCCAGTATCTATCGATCTAGAAGGTAATAAGCAGGTAGAGCCATTCCTAAAGTCATTAGGTATGGAAGATTTCAATACTTATTATGATAAAGAGCAAAAGCTGGGTCAGGTATTCCCGTTAGATACTATCCCAGCAACTTTCATTCTTAATAGAGAAGGTGAGTTAATTGCTTTTGTTCGTACCTTTGTAGATTGGGATGACGATAAAGCGGTAACACTTATAAAAGGTTTCCTTGCTCAAACTGCTCAAATAGAGCAGGCAAGTGACCAAGCTGACTAGAGATAGCAGCATTGATAGCTAAAAAAGGGGCTTTTAGCCCCTTTTTTGTACGTATCGTTTGATAACTATTCGCTTGATTCGAAAAAGCTAATTTTATTGAAAACAACCCTTGCGCTACTCTGAGATATCCCTATAATGCGCATCCACTGACACGGCACAGCAGGCCAACTAGCTAAACGAAAGCTTAGATAGAACGGGACTTGCAGCGGTGTTAGAGA
>NZ_JAKILT010000065.1 GCF_023283535.1 Shewanella sairae
TAGGAGAGGGTTTGTACAGGAAGTAACTCTCTATTTATGAATCCTCGAATGCCATGGATGGCATAGGAGAGGGTTTGTACAGGAAGTAACTCTCTATTTATGAATCCTCGAATGCCATGGACGGCATAGGAGAGGGTTTGTACAGGAAGTAATTATCTATTTATAAATCCTCGAATGCCATGGATGGCATAGGAGAGGGTTTTTACAGGAAGTAACTATCTATTTATAAATCCTCGAATGCCATGGATGGTATAGGAGAGGGGTTTGCAGCTGTTAATGATAGCTATCGCGTTAAGGTGATTACGATTAGTCATATTTCATGGTAAAAAAGATAAACAATGCTAGGCGGTTATCCTTAACAGGTAGTGCTTGCATTTAATACTTTATAAATATCGAACTAAAAAAGAGGTTCACCATGAAACCCAAAATTTGGTTATTTGCGCTTAGTGCAGCGTGTTTTAGTTTTAGCTCATTGGCAAATAGCGCGGTAGATCCAGCAGAAGCGGCATCTAATTTTGTTAACGAGCCTAAACCTGTAAAGGTGGTAAAGCAGTTTATAGCTGGCTTTAACAATCATAGTGTCGAGCAACTGCTGCAACACACAACCGAGAACGTGCATTGGTTTAATCTAGCTGGTGGCAAAATGGATACTGAAACCTCCACTAGAAATGAGCTTGCAGCAGCAATGAGCGACTACTTTGCTAACCTTAATGATGCCAAAGCCACGTTACGACAGATTATCGTATCGGCTAATTACGTGAGCACTGTTGAAGAGGTAACCTGGAGCCATGATGGTGAGAAAAGCAGCCAATGTAGTCTTGGTGTATACCAGTTAAATGGCGATAAAATTAATGCGGTTTGGTATTACCCTGCTCATGCTTGCGATGAAGCAACGTGGAAAGAAGCTGCCGTCTCTGATCTTGTGGAGCCTGAAATTGGGCTACTAAAAGAAATGCGTCAATAAGGAAAATATTAGTGGCAAAGAAATACATCATTGCATTAGATCAAGGGACAACGAGCTCACGCGCGATTGTATTTGGCAATAACACGGAAATGGTGGCGAGTTCCCAGCGAGAGTTTAGCCAGATCTACCCTAAGCCAGGTTGGGTTGAGCATGATGCGATGGAGATATGGGCATCGCAAAGCTCGACATTAATTGAGGTATTAGCCCGCGCCGATATTCACAGTGAAGATGTCGCGGCTATTGGCATTACCAATCAACGTGAAACTACGGTTATTTGGGATAAAGCAACCGGTAAACCTGTTTACAATGCCATTGTGTGGCAGTGCCGTCGTAGTAAAGATATTTGTGATGAGCTCAAAGACGCTGGGTTTGAAGATTATGTTAAGCAAACTACAGGTTTAGTACTCGACCCCTATTTTTCAGGCACTAAAATCAAATGGATTTTAGATAATGTTGAAGGCGTGCGTGAACGTGCCGACAAAGGTGAGCTGCTATTTGGCACTATTGACACTTGGTTAGTGTGGAAGCTTACAGAAGGTAAGGCCCACGTAACGGATCCAACTAACGCGTCTCGTACCATGCTGTTTAACATTCATACCCAAGAGTGGGATGACAAGTTATTGCAGGCTTTAGGTATTCCGCGTTCAATCTTACCAGAGGTTAAGCCCTCCTCAGCAGTGTATGGTCATACTCGAATTGCTGGTGAAGGCAGTAATATCGCAATTGCAGGTATGGCGGGTGACCAGCAAGCCGCGCTGTTTGGCCAGCTTTGCATTGAAGAGGGAATGGCTAAAAATACCTATGGTACAGGCTGTTTCTTACTGATGAACACAGGGCTTGAAGCGGTGCAATCTAAGCATGGCTTATTAACCACTATCGCCATTGGCGCTAATGGCGAGGTCAACTATGCGTTAGAAGGCTCAGTGTTTATGGGCGGCGCGACGGTACAATGGCTGAGGGACGAGTTAGGTTTAATTCGCGATGCGCAAGATACCGAATACTTTGCTAAAAAAGTGGCAGACACCAATGGGGTTTACCTTATTCCTGCGTTTGTTGGCTTAGGTGCACCATATTGGGACCCTGATGCCAGAGGGGCATTGGTCGGTTTAACTCGCGGCGCTAACCGTAACCATATTATTCGTGCGGCACTAGAGGCGATAGCTTACCAAAGCCGGGATCTGCTCGATGCAATGTCTAAAGACAGTGCTGTCGAGCTTAAACAGATCAAAGTTGATGGTGGCGCGGTTGCCAATGATTTTTTAATGCAATTTCAAGCTGATATTACCAATGTCGAAGTTCAGCGTCCTGAACTGACGGAAACTACAGCAATGGGGGCGGCATTTTTAGCTGGGCTTGCGGTAGGCTTTTGGCAATCTACCGATGAGCTAAAGCTCAAGGCTGGGGTGGAGCGTAGTTTTGTGCCACAGATTTCTGCGCAAAAACGCGATAGTTTATATATGGGCTGGCAGCAAGCGGTTGCAAGAACCCGCTAAAACTTGTTTAAACATCAATATCGATTCGAGTGTGGATTGCACCGTCTTCTTCCTCGGCTACTGTCTTTGGGTTTTCTGCCTCAGTAATAGCTAGTTTCTTATCTCTTCTCGACCCTTTTCTTCTTTCTAGTCTTGGGTCGAGTTTAAAAGCGATTTGTTGCTGCTTACGTCGATCCTCTGGACCACTTCGTCTTTCTAAGTGAGGCGGAAGCTGTGATTGTGGGTCTTCATGACTATCGGCAGTCATTGCTGCACTCGATTCAAGTCGCTTCACCTTATTTTTGGTTTTTACTTGTGCTTGTATTGGTTTTGCAAGCATTGCATATAAACTATCAAGACTTAGCATCATAACCTCTTAGTGCAATGGAACTATTTAAGTTATCGGCTATTGCTGATTAAACTTTAACCTTATTTAGGTTTATCTAAACAGATTGGTTAGTACTTGCTAAATTATCGATTGCGATTGTTTAGATTAAATATGCTTAATACTTTAGGTATTGGGCGGGGCTAAATTACCCAATAATTTGGTAATAGCGCTTTCTAACGACTGTTTTTGTTTGGCCTTTTTGGGCTAGATATCTACTTTATGCCTAGATGAGCGACGCTTTGACTCAATTTTGTGTCTGTTTTTACAGCTTTTTCATGTTTTTCAGCTTGTCATTTCCCACATAAATCCCCTTTAATCATTTTCTAATAATTAGCTGCTAACCCGCTTGGTTACTGGATTTTAAATAAGAGGCTTTCCTTGACAAGCCTTGCGTTCTATCCCTAAACTTAACTGTTGTGGGGAAATGTGGATATTTGTGGGTAATTTATAGAACAACAGGGATGACAATAAGGTGTTTTCTGGGGCAAGCGCTATTAATCTTGATACCAAGGGACGGATCGCCATACCAAAGCGATACCGTGAGCTGCTGAGTGCCCGCCATAATAGTCAACTCGTCGTCACTGTAGATATTCAATCCTCTTGTTTATTGCTGTACCCCATCCAAGAATGGGAAACCGTTGCAGCTAAACTTGCCTTACTTTCCGATACTCAGCCTACCGAAAGGGCAATCAAGCGATTGTTGCTCGGCTATGCCCATGAGTGTGAATTGGATGGTAATGGCCGCATGCTGTTACCTCCACCATTACGCCAATATGCCAATTTAGACAAACGGGCAATGCTAGTTGGTCAGCTCAATAAGTTTGAGCTGTGGGACGAAGCGACATGGCAACAACAGATTGAGCAGAGTCGCTTGGCGATTCTTAATGAAGACTTGGCTGCTAACGAACGCTTAGCGGATTTTTCACTTTAACGAGTGATACTTAAAAGTAGAAGACAACCATGACACAAGAATTTGAACACCTATCAGTACTGTTAACGGAAACGGTAGCAGGCTTAAACATAAGACCAGATGGCATCTATATCGATGGCACATTTGGCCGTGGTGGTCACTCTCGCAAAGTGCTTGAGCAACTCGGTCCTAATGGACGCTTAATTGCGATTGACCGTGATCCGCAAGCCATTGCGGCAGCAGAACAGTTTAAAGACGATAGTCGCTTTCAAATTGTCCATGGTGGATTTGGCCAATTAGCTGACTACGTTGAAGATCTAGGCTTAAAAGGCAAGATTGATGGTGTGCTATTAGATTTTGGTGTGTCATCTCCACAACTAGACGATGCTGAGCGTGGCTTTAGTTTCTTAAGAGATGGTCCATTAGATATGCGTATGGATAACTCTCAAGGTCAAACTGCGGCGCAGTGGATTGCTCGTGCCGAAATTGAAGATATGGCGTGGGTATTTAAGACCTACGGTGAAGAAAAGAATGCACGTCATATTGCCCGTTGTATTGCTGCCGACCGTGAGAAAGCGCCGTTTTTACGCACGACTGAGCTTGCTGAGCTTATCGCGCGCATTACTAAAAACAAAGAGCGTAATAAGCATCCTGCGACTCGTGTATTCCAAGCCATTCGCATTTATATCAATAGCGAGTTAGAGCAAATTGATCAAGCACTTGAAGGCGCGCTAACAGTATTGGCACCAGAGGGTCGCTTATCAGTCATTAGCTTTCACTCGCTAGAAGACCGCATGGTTAAACGTTTTATCCGTCGTAATAGTCAAGGTGAAAGTGTGCCACATGGCTTACCTATTACCGAAGCTGAGATTAATAAATCACGCAAGCTGAAAGGTATCGGCAAAGCGATTAAGCCTTCAGCTGAAGAGATTGAACGTAACGCTAGAGCGCGTAGCTCAGTATTACGCATTGGCGAGCGTCTACCTTACGATATTGAAGCGAACTAGAGGTTTCAGTGAGTAAGTCGCAATTAAATTTGACTCGCATCGTGTTGCAAGACCTTTGGGCTAACAAGTGGATGGTGTTACTGGCGTTGTTAGTCATGTTGAATGCGATTGCGGTGGTATATACCAGCCATGAAGGGCGTAAATATACCAGCCAGTGGGACCAGTTGTTACAAGAAAGAGACCGGCTAGATATTGAATGGCGAAATTTACTGTTAGAAGAGCAGTCCCGTTCAGAACATAGCCGGATAACCCGGATAGCGACTAAAGAGCTTAATATGAATCGTCCGCTACCAAAAGATGAGGTCGTCGTAAGAGTGCCATGAGTAAACAGGCTAAACGTAAACAAAAACCACAGCTAATCCAATGGCGTCTCTACGTCGTTGTGGCATTTGTTTGCCTAATGTTTACCAGTCTTGTTGGCCGAGCTGCTTATATTCAATTAGTCGAGCCGGAAATGTTACGCCACCAAAGTGATATGCGTACTTTGAGAACGACTAGTCGAGAAGTGCAGCGTGGATTGATTACTGACCGCAACGGTGAGATGTTGGCAGTGAGCGTGCCAGTAAAAGCGGTATATGCCGACCCAAAAGTGGTGCACGATAAAAATGGCTTTGCAGATATGCGTCGCTGGCAAGCATTGGCGGATGTGTTACATGAGCCAAAAGAAGATATTTTAAAGCGAGTGCAGTCTAACCCACGCAAACGATTTACCTATTTAAAGCGTCAAGTGACTCCCGCAGTAGCAGATTATATTAAGCAGCTTAAATTACCTGGGATTTACCTTAAGCCTGAGTCTCGCCGTTATTACCCAACAGGTGAAATTTCAGCGCAGCTAGTCGGTATTACCAATATCGATGATAAAGGTATTGAAGGGATTGAAAATACTTATAACGA
The DNA here is from genome assembly GCF_023283535.1 of Shewanella sairae. Taxonomy (GTDB): domain Bacteria; phylum Pseudomonadota; class Gammaproteobacteria; order Enterobacterales; family Shewanellaceae; genus Shewanella; species Shewanella sairae. The sequence goes on from NZ_JAKILT010000065.1 coordinate 5,636, forward strand.
CTGGCTGACGGGTACTCCAAGTAAGCAGAAAGTGCGCAAGTCTCGCGACGGGCACGTGGTTGAGCGCCTTGATATGGTGCAAGAGGGCGAAAGCCCCAATGATTTAGTGTTGAGTATTGATCAACGTATTCAACAGTTAGCGTACCGGGAGCTGAAAAAGGCAACTGAGGTTAACCAAGCAACATCTGGATCAATTGTAGTGCTTGATGTACATACCGGTGAAGTTCTGGCGATGGCGAATACGCCGTCTTATAACCCCAACTCTCGTGAAAATCTGCAAAGCTACCGTATGCGTAATCGTGCGTTGACCGATTCATACGAACCAGGCTCAACCATTAAACCATTTGTGGTGGCAGCAGCACTTGAAGCTGGCACCATTAAGGTTGATGACATTATTAAAACTCACCCAGGACGAATGCGTATCGGGGGCAAGATAGTCCGCGATGGTCGTAACTACGGTGATTTGTCGTTAAGTGGCATTTTGGTGCATTCGAGTAATATCGGTATGACTAAAATTGCACTGTCTATGCCGGTTCAGGAACTGCTTGGTGCCTACCAAACTATGGGCTTAGGTAATTATTCAGGGATTAATTTAGAAGGTGAAAGTGCCGGGCTTATTCACGACCGTCGCCGTTGGTCTGAGTTTGAACGAGCTACTTTGTCTTTTGGTTATGGCTTAATGGCTACACCATTACAGCTCGCCAGAATGTATTCAATTTTAGGCAATAAAGGTGTGCTTTATCCGGTTTCAATTTTAAAGCTCAAACAAAAACCTGAAGGGACACAAGTTTTGTCACCAGAAGTGGCGCAAAGTGTCATGGAAATGCTGGTGGGCGTGACTGAAAAAGGTGGCACAGCATTAAAAGCACATATTGAAGGCTACCCCGTAGCCGGTAAAACCGGTACAGCGCGTAAAGCGGTAGCCGGTGGTTATGGTGAGGATTATGTTGCGTTATTTGCCGGTGTTGCCCCGGTACATAACCCACAGTTGGCGATTGCAGTCGTTGTTAACGAGCCGAAAGGCGATCGCTATTATGGTGGCGATATTGCTGCGCCAGTTTTTGCCGCAGTGATGTCAGGTGCCTTACAAATGCTTAATGTTGAACCTATTTCTAAGCGAGAAAAAGTTCGCTTAGCTGCTAATTCTAGGAGTGTCGAATGATGCTATTACGCGATCTGTTGGCACCGTGGTTTCATTATTCGGGAGCCGAGAGCTTCCAAGCGCTCACGCTCGACAGCCGAGCAGTGCAAGCGGGCGACCTTTTTGTCGCTATTCCAGGTTATCAAGCCGATGGCCGTCAATTTTTAGCTGCAGCCTTTGAGCGTGGTGCAGTCGCTGCTTTAGTCCATACCGATTCTCCTGACGAGCACGGTAAACTTGTCACTGAAGTAGGTTTGCAGGTGATGTTTTTCCAGTTAAATCGTCAGATTTCTGCATTAGCAGCACAAGCTTACCCATTAACGGCGGCGCGACCACAGATCATTGGTGTTACTGGCACCAATGGTAAAACCTCTGTGACTCAGTTAGTGGCACAATTACAGTTACTGCAGAACAAGCAAACTGCAGTAATGGGGACTTTAGGTAATGGCCTATGGGGTCAGTTGGTTGATAGTGGCAATACTACAGCCGATCCAATCACCCTGATTAAACAACTGCAAGATTTTGAGCGTGTTGGTGCACAAACCTGCGCAATGGAGGTTTCGAGCCACGGTCTTGTTCAAGGGCGTGTTGAGGCTGTGCCGTTTGATGTTGCGGTATTTACGAATTTAAGTCGTGACCACCTCGATTATCATCATACGATGGACGCTTATGGCGCGGCTAAAAAGCGCCTTTTCCAATTCGCGAGCTTACGCGCAGGTTTAATTAATTGTGACGATGCTGTTGGCCGTGAATGGTTGGCAGAATTGGCGTCAGACAAGCTATTAGGTTACAGCGTAAAAGGTGATGTTCACGCAGCGCTCTATACCAAAGATTGCCAGTTTCATGATGCTGGCGTGTCTTGTACTTTAGTCTGGCCGCAAGGTGAAGCTCAGCTAACGTCGCCATTACTTGGTGATTTTAACCTAGCTAACCTAGTTGCAGCCCTTGGTGCACTTTACCTCCTTGGTGAGGATATGCATGCGCTAGTGGCTTTAGCGAGTCAGCTAGTACCTGTAGCGGGCCGAATGGAACGTTTTACCACTACCAATGGCGTTACCTTAGTCGTTGACTATGCCCATACCCCAGATGCTATTGAGCAAGCATTAAAAGCACTACGAGTACATTGCCGTGGCACACTATGGTGTCTGTTTGGCTGTGGCGGTGATAGAGACAAAGGTAAGCGTCCTATGATGGCGGCTAGTGCTGAGCAATTTGCTGATAAAGTGATGGTGACTAGCGATAATTGCCGCAGTGAAGATCCTCAAGCCATTATTGATGACATTTTGGTTGGGCTAGATCAGCCACAAGCTGCTTTGACTCAAATTGATCGTCAGTTAGCGATTAAAGAAATCGTTGCACAAGCTAAGGCTGGAGATATGGTGCTATTGGCCGGTAAAGGTCATGAAACCTACCAAGAAGTAAATGGTGAAAAATTGAATTACGACGAAAGAGCCTTTACCAAAGCGATTGCTGAGGGCGCCTTATGATTAGCGTTTCGTTAGCCCAGCTTGCTAAGCGACTTAATGGCCGCTTGGTTGGCAATGACTTGTACGTTGATAGCGTTTCAAGCGACAGCCGAGCTGTTAACAATCAAACTTTATTTGTGGCGTTAAAAGGCGAAAACTTTGATGGCCATACTTTTGCCCAAGCAGCCGTTGATGCGGGAGCCAATGCATTATTGGTAGAACGCGAGCTGTCAATCGAGGCGAGCCAAATTGTCGTTGAGAATAGCCAAAAGGCAATGGGTGAAATAGGGGCTTTTGTGCGTGAGCAAATCGCACCTACTTGTATTGCATTAACAGGCTCCAACGGTAAAACCAGCGTTAAAGAGATGATTGCGACTATCTTATCGCAGCACCATCAAGTGCTTTATACCGCAGGTAATTTCAATAATGAAATTGGTGTGCCATTAACCTTGTTAAGGCTACAGACTGGTGATGAGTTTGGTGTGTTTGAACTTGGCGCAAACCATGCTGGTGAAATTGATTACACGTCGAGTTTAGTTAAGCCTAGTGTTGCCATGGTTAATAACGTGGCGTCGGCGCACTTAGAAGGGTTCGGCTCTTTAGAGGGCGTAGCCAAAGCTAAGTCTGAGATCTTTAATCATATAAGTGTTGGTGGTACTGCGGTTATTAACGCTGATGATGCATTTGCTGACACCATGCTGCAGGCTTCTAGTCACGTTAAGCAGTTATGTTTTGGTGTTAAAAGCGAAGCGTCGCGAGATCTAGATGTGTTTGCGACGGAACTGAGCGCTGATGCCTATGGGCGTTATGCCTTTAGTCTTTGTTACGCAGCTGAAGTACTTAGCGTTGAGTTGCCGTTGGCCGGGCGCCATCAGGTGTCGAATGCGCTGGCTGCAACAAGCATGTGTCTAGCACTGGGTCTGTCTTTAACTGAGATATGCCAAGGACTTAGCAAGTTACAACCTGTAAAAGGACGTATGCTACCGAGCCAGCTTGGTCGAGTCACAGTGATTGATGATAGCTACAATGCAAATCCCGCCTCTGTAGGCGCTGCAATTGACTGGCTTCAAGAAATTAAAGGAAATCGCTGTTTAATACTGGGCGATTTGGGCGAATTAGGCGACAATGCCGCCCTTTTGCATTGTGAGCTTGGGCAATTGGCTAAGACAAAAGGCGTTAATGCGTTATTTTGTGTCGGCCCGCTAAGCGCTGGTGCAAGTCATGCTTTTGGTTCTAAACACTATCAAGGTATCGAGGATTTAGTTGCTGGTTTGATTCACTATATTAATGAATCATCTACTGAAATCACCGTACTAGTGAAAGGTTCTCGCAGCGCGAGAATGGAACGTGTAGTTGAAGCTTTAACAATGGCCTTTGGTCGCGGGGAGTTTGTTTAATGCTGGTTTACCTGGCTGAGTATTTAACCCAATTTTACAGCGGGTTTAACGTATTTTCGTATGTGACGTTTCGAGCTATTTTAGGTTTGATGACGGCAATGATATTAAGTCTTTGGTTAGGGCCGAAGATGATTGCACGTTTGCAGTTAATGCAGATTGGTCAAGTGGTGCGTAATGATGGACCAGAATCGCACCTTAGTAAGCGTGGTACGCCTACTATGGGCGGCTTGCTGATCCTTGCAGGTGTGTTTATCAGCGTATTACTTTGGGGCGATCTTGGCAGCCGCTATGTATGGGTAGTGCTATTTGTACTCGGTAGTTTTGGTCTTATCGGCTTTATTGATGACTACCGTAAGGTGGTTCGCAAAGACACTAAAGGCTTGATTGCCCGCTGGAAGTACTTTTGGCAATCTGCAGCAGCATTAACCATAGCTGTGTATCTGTATGCGTCGGCGGCAAGTCCGGGCGAAACCCAACTTGTAGTACCTTTCTTTAAAGATATTATGCCGCAGCTTGGTGGTTTCTTTATCGTACTCGTTTACTTCACTATTGTTGGTTCAAGTAACGCGGTTAACTTAACCGACGGCCTTGATGGTTTAGCTATTATGCCGACTGTGATGGTGGCAGCAGCATTTGCGTTAATTGCTTACCTTTCTGGCCATGTGCAATTTGCAAACTATTTGCACCTACCATACTTACCGGGGGCCGGGGAGTTAGTGATTGTCTGTACGGCGATTGTTGGTGCCGGTCTTGGCTTCTTATGGTTTAACACTTACCCAGCGCAAGTTTTTATGGGCGATGTTGGCTCGCTAGCACTTGGCGCAGCATTAGGCGCAATTGCGGTATTGGTTCGTCAAGAGATCTTGTTAGTGATCATGGGTGGTGTTTTTGTTATGGAAACCGTGTCAGTGATCCTACAAGTGGGCTCATACAAACTACGCGGTCAGCGTATCTTCCGTATGGCACCTATTCATCATCACTATGAGTTGAAAGGCTGGCCTGAACCACGTGTAATTGTACGTTTTTGGATTATTTCATTGTTCTTAGTGCTGTTAGGCCTAGCAACATTGAAGCTTAGATAATCGATAGAACTAAAATAACTGAGATTGAGATAGGTCTTATATGGCGCAGCAATATTCACACATCGTTTTAGGTTTAGGTGCTACGGGATTATCCGTTGTGCGTTACCTGTGTGCGCAAGGCATCACTCCCTTAGTGATGGACAGCCGTACTCAGCCCCCGGGGGCTGATACGTTAGCGACTGAGTTTCCTCAAGTTGAATTAATTGCTGGCGGCTTTGATTGCCGATACCTAGTGCAAGCAGAGCAAATTGTGATTAGTCCAGGCATTGCTTGTGAAACCCCTGAGGTACGAGTTGCCTTTGATATGGGGATCGAGGTGATTGGTGATGTCGAGCTGTTTGCTAGAGAAGTCAGTAAAACCGATGCCAAAGTCATCGGTATTACCGGCTCTAACGGCAAAACGACTGTGACCACCTTGGTTGGCGAAATTGCCGAGGCTAGCGCTTGTTCTTATGCCGTTGGCGGCAACATCGGTGTGCCTGCTTTGGACTTATTGTTAGCGCCAAAAGACTTATATATTCTCGAGCTATCTAGCTTTCAGTTAGAAACAACCCATAGCTTGTGCTGCACTGTCGCGACTTGCCTGAATATCAGTGAAGACCATATGGATCGCTATAGCGATTTAGAGTCTTATCGTCAGGCAAAGCTCAAGCTATATGATCAGACCAAGATGGTGCTGTTTAATCGTGAAGATCCGCTAACCTTCCCTAACCATCCGGCTAACCAAAACAGTTTTGGCTTAGATATGCCTGAAGTTGATGCTTGGGGTATTTCATCGGGGATGTTAGTGCAGGGCGACAGTCATATTATGCCTGTAAGTGATGTGGCGTTAGTGGGCAGTCATAACCATGCCAACGTATTGGCGGCCATGGCGCTAACAACTGCGGTAGGTATTAAGCGAGAATATCAGATACAAGTTGCCAAAGCCTTTTCAGGCTTATCTCACCGCTGTGAGACCGTTGCCGATGTTGATGGCGTGACTTATATCAACGACTCGAAAGCGACAAATGTTGGCGCAACAGTTGCGGCTATTGATGGTTTGAATGACCACCTTGGTGAGTTAATCCTTATCGCAGGTGGTGACAGTAAAGGCGCAGATTTGAGCAGCCTAAAACCCGTATTAGAAAAAGTGAGCCAGCTGATAACGTTAGGTCGAGATGGTGACAAAATCGCAGCGTTAAAGCCTGATTCGATAAAAGTCACCACGATGGCAGAGGCCGTTGCTGCGGCGCAGGAGATTGCGACCGCAGGTGATATTGTTATCTTATCGCCAGCTTGTGCCAGTTTAGATATGTACCCTAACTATATGGCGCGCGGAGATGAGTTCCGTGGTCTGGTTGAAGCGTTAAATGAGCATTAAAGAGAAGCTATCTAACTTGGTCGGTGGTGATTTTAAATTGCCATTGCCTAACTTGTTTACCGATAGTTTGACGCCGAGCCAGCTGCTGTACGACAGAACCCTGTTATTTGCAGTGTTGACCTTAATAGGCTTTGGTTTTGTGATGGTGATGTCAGCGTCGATGCCTGAGGCGCAAACGTTAACCGGTAATCCGTTTCATTTTGTGTGGCGACACGGTGCTTATCTGGTTGGTTGCGTGTTAATTGCCGCAATAGTGTTGCAAATAGAAGTGAGCGTCTGGCAGCGTTTTAGTCCATTGCTTCTTATTGTTGTTGGGCTAATGCTGCTTGCTGTATTGCTGGTAGGTACTTCGGTAAATGGTGCCACACGTTGGCTGTCGGTTGGTCCGATCCGTATTCAGGTTGCAGAGGTAGCTAAGTTTGCTTTTACCATCTATATGGCCGGATATTTGGTGCGCCGACACCAAGAGATTAGAGAGAATGCATTGGGCTTTTATAAGCCTATCGGTGTGTTGGGCTTGTACGCAGGCTTGATTTTGATGCAACCGGATTTAGGCACAGTAGTCGTACTGTTTGTTGTGACTGTCGGATTGTTGTTTTTAGCAGGCTCGCGTCTTAAAGACTTTTTTGCATTGATTTTAATGGGTGTGCTGTTGTTCGTTGCATTGGTACTGCTAGAGCCATACCGAATGCGCCGAGTCACATCGTTTCTAGACCCATGGCAAGACCCATTTGGTAGTGGTTATCAGCTGACTCAATCGTTAATGGCTTACGGCCGCGGTGACTGGTTTGGTCAAGGCTTAGGTAACAGTATTCAGAAGTTAGAATACCTGCCTGAAGCGCATACCGACTTTATCTTTGCGGTGATAGGTGAAGAACTCGGTTTTATTGGCATTATTGCGGTATTAGCTGTGTTGCTGTTTTTAGCACTAAGAGCGATAAAACTGGGCAACATGTGTTTAGCACTTGACCGCGCTTTTGAAGGGTATCTTGCTTACGGCATCGGGATCTGGATCTGTTTCCAGACTGTCGTTAACGTTGGCGCCAGTATTGGCATGTTGCCAACAAAAGGATTAACACTGCCGTTTATTAGTTATGGTGGCAGTAGTTTGTGGGTTATGACGGCAGCAGTCATGTTGTTGATCCGTATAGATTATGAAAGACGTTTAAGTGTGATTCAGGCCGTAGAAGGTCGAGCAAGTAAACAATGAGTGAATTAATGACTAACCAAGCTGAAGAAAAACGCATCTTAATTATGGCTGGCGGAACAGGTGGCCATGTATTTCCTGCGTTGGCGGTTGCCAAGTATTTGAGTCAGCAGGGCTGGAAAGTGCGCTGGTTAGGCACAGCAGAAAGAATGGAAGCACGCTTGGTTCCACAACATGGTTTTGATATCGATTTTATTGACATTAAAGGTGTACGTGGCAATGGCGTGATGCGCAAATTGGCGGCGCCGTTTAAGATTTTACGTTCAATCATGCAAGCGCGAGCAGTGATTAAAAGCTTTAAACCTGATGTAGTGATGGGGATGGGCGGTTTCGCGAGTGGTCCTGGTGGCGTGGCGGCAAAATTGTGTGGTATTCCATTAGTGCTACATGAACAAAATGCCATTCCCGGCATGACCAACAAGTTATTATCACGCATTGCATCGCAAGTGCTTTGTGCCTTTGAAGGCACCTTTACTGACGTTAAAGCGCAAACCGTTGGCAACCCTATTCGTAAAGAGCTGATTGCTCTGGGTGAAAAGCGTGAAGCATGTTGCGATGATGAATCACTAAAAGTACTCGTTGTCGGTGGTAGCTTAGGCGCCAAGATTTTTAATGATGTGATGCCAAGTGTCTTAGAAGGAGTGAGCAAGACTCACTCAATGACGGTTTGGCATCAAGTTGGTCGCGATAATCTTGCCGGGGTTAAAGCTGAGTATCAACGCTTAGGACAAGATGGCAGTGTCAGTGTTGCCGAGTTTATTGACGATATGGAAGCAGCCTATCGTTGGGCTGATGTGGTGGTTTGTCGTTCAGGTGCGTTAACGGTATCTGAGCTTGCTGCTGTTGGTTTGCCTAGTTTGCTGGTGCCATTTCCACATGCGGTTGATGATCATCAAACCAAAAATGCCAAAGTGTTAGTTAACGCTGGAGCTGCATTTTTGATCCCGCAACCGATAGCGGATACCAGCAAATTAATGACTAAGTTGTCTATGCTGGCATCGGACAAACAAGAATTATGTAATATGGGCCAACGCGCTCGAGACGTAGCAATTTTAGATGCGACAGAGCGTGTAGCAAATGTCTGTATCCGATTAGCTGAGAAGGGTTGAAATGAGTAACAAAGCAGAAAAGCATTCACAGCTAAGATCGATGATCCCTGAAATGCGCAGGGTAAAACACATCTATTTCGTTGGAATAGGTGGTGCGGGTATGGGCGGTATCGCCGAAGTATTGGTGAATGAAGGCTACAAGTTGAGTGGTTCTGACATCGCTACTAGCCCAGTCACTGACAGATTGGCCCAGTTAGGAGCAACTATTTACCTTGGGCATGACGCTAGCCAAGTTAAAGATGTTGATGTGGTCGTGGTCTCTACTGCCATTAGTGCAGGTAACCCTGAGTTAGTTGCAGCTAAAGAGTTACGCATTCCGATCGTTCGTCGTGCAGAGATGCTTGCCGAGTTGATGCGCTACCGTCACGGTGTCGCCGTTGCAGGTACTCACGGCAAAACCACAACAACCAGTTTAATTGCCAGTGTATATGGCGAAGCAGATCGCGATCCAACATTTGTGATTGGTGGATTGCTAAACAGCGCAGGGACTAACGCACGTTTAGGTCATAGCCGTTACCTTATTGCTGAAGCAGATGAGAGCGATGCGAGCTTCTTGCACCTGCAGCCTATGGTAAGCGTGGTGACCAATATTGAAGCTGATCATATGGATACCTATGAAGGCGATCTAGAGAAGCTTAAGACGACCTTTGTTGATTTCTTACATAACCTGCCTTTCTATGGTGTGGCGGTTGTTTGTATTGATGACCCTATTGTACGTGAGTTGATCCCACGAATTGGCCGCCGCGTGGTGACTTATGGGTTTAGTGAAGATGCCGATGTTCGTGCATTGGATTTCAAGCAGACAGGCTATAGCTGTGAGTTTACTGTGCGTCGTGCAGGTATGGATGATTTGCAGTTGTCGGTTAATTTACCTGGCGAACATAACGTACTTAACTCATTGGCTGCTATTGCTGTGGCGACTGAAGATGAAATTGCAGATGAAGCGATTATTAAGGCGTTAGCTGAGTTCCAAGGAATTGGTCGCCGTTTTCAGCAGATCGGTGAGTTCAGTACGTCTAAAGGCGAAATCAAGTTAGTCGATGACTATGGTCATCATCCGAGCGAAGTTGCTGCCACGATTAAAGCGGCGAGACTAGGCTGGCCTGAGCGCCGCTTAGTGATGATATATCAGCCACATCGTTATAGTCGTACTCGCGATTTATACGAAGACTTCGTTGAGGTGCTGTCACAAGTTGACTGTTTACTCATGCTTGATGTGTATTCCGCTGGTGAAGCGCCTATACCTGGTGCTGATAGCCGAGCATTATGCCGTTCGATTCGAGTGCGCGGTCAAGTTGAACCGGTATTTGTAGCCAGTAGTGAACAACTTGAAACCCTGTTGCCTGAAATTTTGCAAGACGGTGATCTATTGCTGACGCAGGGCGCGGGTAATATCGGTGTTATCTCACGCACGTTAGCCGATTCAAATCTCGGCTTTAGCAGCATAACTGATGAAAAAAATGTGTAATTTAGAGCCAATTAGCTTAATTTACTCATCAAATTTTGACGCTTGGGATAAGGGCTATATAATGGCCGATTTTCCGCGTTTGCGGTTGCAAAAGGAAGCCTAAGGTGTCTTGGCGCGAAAAAAGTCAGCGTATTCGAGCTCTGGTTTTGCGGGCTGATTGGTATTTGTGTTTTGGAGTTGTGTTTCTCTTTTTAGTGTTGCTTGGCTTTATTATGGCTGCAATGAAGCTTGATTCGTTACTGAATAATGCTGATGCCCTGCCAATCGAAACGGTAGCAGTGAAAGGAGAACGGTTATACACCGAAGACAAAGAGATCCAATTAGCGTTGCAGGATTTGATGCAGCGGAGCTTTTTTTCTGCGGACGTTAACCAAGTGCAGGATGCCCTAGAAGCGCTACCTTGGGTTTACCAAGCCTCGGTGCGCCGAGAGTGGCCAGCCAAGTTAAAGATATATTTGGTTGAACAAAAGCCAGTTGCACATTGGAATGGTGATGCTTGGCTCAATATTTACGGTGAGGTATTTGATGCCCCAGTAAAAGAAGGTATACCTAATTTACCTTACCTCACCGGACCTGAAGAGCAAGGTAAGTCGGTACTAACGACTTATCAGCAGCTAGGCGAACTATTAAGAATTAATGGCTTTAACTTACAAAGTTTAAGTTTAAGTCCAAGACATGCTTGGCATGCTGAGCTCAATAATGGCATAAAGCTAGAGCTTGGCCGAGAAGACAAGATGGCAAGGATACAAAGATTTATTCACGTCTACCCGCAACTTGCAAAGCAAGATAAACCGGTAGCGATCGTGGATTTGCGCTACGACACAGGTTTGGCCGTAGGTTGGGATGATGCACAAAAGAGAGCCGTTAATTAATGACCAAGAATCTAGATAGAAATCTGATCGTGGGATTGGACATAGGGACATCAAAAGTCGCTGTGATCATTGGTGAAGTGTTGCCTGACGGTGAGATCAGTATTGTTGGTCTTGGAAACCATCCTTCACGAGGCATGGATAAAGGCGGCGTTAATGACCTCGACTCTATCGTGCGCAGTGTGCAAAGAGCGTTAGATCAAGCTGAGCTTATGGCAGATTGCCAAGTCTCTTCTGTATACCTGAGCATTTCGGGTAAACATATCGAATGCCAGAATGAAAATGGCATGGTGTCGATTAACGACGAAGAAGTGACTCAAGAAGACGTTGATAACGTTATTCATACCGCTCGCTCGGTAAAAATACCGACAGAGCGTCGTATTCTGCATGTGTTGCCACAAGAATATGCCATTGATGTACAAGACGGGATTAAGAGCCCAATTGGTATGTCTGGTATGCGTATGGAAGCGAAAGTCCATATCGTTACTTGTGCTAATGATATGGCGAAGAATATTACTAAGAGTGTTGAGCGCTGTGGTTTGAAAGTTGATGACCTAGTGTTTTCTGCAATCGCATCGGCAGACTCAGTGCTAACTGATGATGAAAAAGACTTAGGTGTTTGCTTGGTCGATATGGGCGGTGGCACAACCGATATTGCAGTGTATACCAATGGTGCATTGCGTCATTGCGCTGTAGTACCCGTTGCAGGTAATCAGGTGACGAATGATATCGCTAAGATATTCCGTACGCCTTTGTCACATGCAGAACAAATAAAAGTACAGCACGCGAGTGCTCGTAGCTCAATGGTGAGCCGTGAAGACAGCATTGAGGTACCTTCGGTTGGTGGGCGCCCCTCTCGCAGTATGTCACGCCATACGCTTGCAGAAGTGGTTGAGCCAAGATACCAAGAGTTATTTGAATTGATCTTAAAGCAACTGCATGACAGCGGCTTAGAAGATCAAGTGGCGGCAGGTATTGTCATCACAGGTGGTACAGCGTCAATTGAAGGTGCTGTCGATATCGCAGAAGCGACATTTGGCATGCCAGTAAGAATGGCACAGCCGCTACCAGTTAAAGGTTTACATGAATATGTGGATCAACCTATTTACTCTACAGGAGTTGGGTTGCTTCACTATGGTGCGCGCAGAGTGATTGAACGTCAGTTCGAACGTCCTGAGCGACAAGGGGTCACCAGTCTTTGGAATCGGGTCCAAAGTTGGTTTAAAGGCGAGTTTTAGTTAATAACGCAGGCATAACGGAGAAAAGACCATGTTTGAGATCATGGATAGTCATTCAGACGAGGCGGTGATTAAGGTCATCGGTGTCGGTGGCGGCGGTGGTAACGCTGTCGAGCATATGGTTAAACACAACATCGAAGGTGTTGAGTTTGTAGCAACAAATACTGACGCACAAGCGCTGCGTAAGTCTGCTGCATCAACCACAATTCAATTAGGTCGTGACGTAACTAAAGGTTTGGGCGCTGGCGCAAACCCTGAAATTGGTCGTTTAGCGGCTGAAGAAGACAGAGAAAATATTCGTAACGCGATTAAAGGTTCTGACATGATCTTTATCGCTGCAGGTATGGGCGGCGGTACGGGTACCGGTGCAGCACCTGTTGTTGCTGAGATTGCGCGTGAAGAAGGCATTTTAACAGTTGCAGTAGTTACTAAGCCTTTCCCATTCGAAGGCAAAAAGCGTATGACTTACGCGGACCAAGGTATTGAGCAGCTTGCTAAGCATGTGGATTCGTTAATTACGATTCCAAACGAAAAGCTACTTAAAGTACTAGGTCGTGGCACCTCTTTATTGGATGCCTTTGCTGCTGCTAATAACGTATTGCTTGGTGCCGTGCAGGGTATCGCAGAGCTAATTACTCGCCCAGGTCTAATCAACGTCGATTTCGCTGACGTGAAAACCGTTATGTCTGAAATGGGTAATGCCATGATGGGTACCGGTGTTGCAAGCGGTGAAGATCGTGCAGAAGAAGCGGCTGAAGCTGCTGTGGCCAGTCCATTACTTGAAGATATCGATTTAGCTGGTGCTCGCGGCGTACTTGTGAACATTACAGCGGGTATGGATATGAGCATCGAAGAGTTCGAAACCGTGGGTAACCACGTTAAGGCTTACGCTTCTGATAACGCGACTGTTGTTGTGGGTGCGGTAATTGACCCTGAAATGTCTGACGAGCTACGTGTAACAGTTGTTGCTACAGGCATCGGCGCTGAGAAAAAGCCTGATATCCAGTTAGTATCAAAGCCAGCTCCACGCCCAGAACCAATTGTTCCTGCTGAGCCTCGTCAAGAGAGCTTTGCGGCAGAAGATGCTATTGCGCCAACGATGTCGCATGGCAATACAGCTACCGCAGCTCAACCACAAGTGGCAACACCTGTGAGCGAGAAGAAGAACGAACTAGACTACTTGGATATTCCAGCATTTTTGCGTAAGCAAGCTGATTAACTAAGTGTTAATAAAGAGTTAATGGGTATAAGGCAATACTATAATGTTGTCTAAAAGCTGAGTGAATTTTGGTTAATTTGCAAAGATATGCTAAGATATCCGACCAGCATAGCCTACACACGGCCAAAAAGTGTGTAGTTAATGCTCTTTATGTTGAGATGATAAACGGGTAAATACATGATTTTTCAAAGAACTGTCAAAGAAATGGTTAAGACTACTGGTGTTGGATTGCATTCCGGCAACAAGGTGACGTTGATCATTAAACCCGCACCAGTTAATACCGGCATTAAGCTTGTTCGTACCGACTTGTCACCAGCAGTTGAAATTCCAGCTGTTGCCGATCAAGTACGTGAAACAACAATGTGTACTGCTTTGGTTAATGACGATGGTGTTCGTATCTCAACAATTGAGCATCTATTTGCAGCGCTAGCCGGATTAGGTATTGATAACGCAGTTATCGAAGTTGACGCGCCTGAAATTCCAATTATGGATGGCAGTGCGAGTCCGTTTGTATTCCTACTGCAATCAGTAGGTATTGAAGAACAGCGCGCAGCAAAGAAATATATCAAAATCACTAAACCTATTCGTGTTGAAGACGGTGATAAGTGGGCAGAGTTGAAACCTTTTAAAGGTTTCAGAGTTGATTTTGCAATCGACTTTAACCACCCAGAGATCGCGCGTAGTCAACAGCATATGGTTATGGATTTTTCATCATCAGCTTTTGTTAAAGATATCAGCCGCGCAAGAACCTTTGGTTTTATGCGAGATATCGAGTACCTAAGAGCCAATAATCTTGCACTAGGCGGCAGCATGGAAAATGCTGTTGTACTTGACGAATATCGCGTCCTCAACCCCGATGGCCTGCGTTATGAGGACGAGTTCGTTAAGCACAAGATCCTTGATGCTTTTGGTGATTTGTATGTTGCGGGTCACGCCATTGTTGGTGAGTTCTGCGCATATAAAACAGGGCACGCACTAAACAATCAGTTGGTACGTGCCATGCTCGCACAGCAAGATGCATGGGAAATCGTGAGCTTTGAAAAAGAAGCTGATGCTCCAGTCAGCTTCTCAGTACCTGCGGGTGCAGTATTCGCTTAATCGCGAATTAAGATTGCCTTGAACGGCTGGCTAATGCAGCCAGCCGTTTTAGTTTTACCGCTAATGTCCCTTCTGTATGTTCAGCTAATGCTTCAATGTGAGCGGCGGCATTTTCACTAATCAGGTTGTGAGCCGCTTTGGGTTTTGTTTCATACATTAACAAGCTTGGGTTGACTTTAACCTCGATTGCGGTAAGCATGGGTAGCGTTTCGGCTTGTAGCAATTGTAGTATTTTGGGTTTTTGGAAGTTAATTCTTGCCGCCCAAGCAGCCGTGGTTGTTTCAATTACCAAGATCCCTTGGCGTAAATTGGCAACCTTTAGTTGCTCTGTCACTGGACCAGTCAGCACTTGTTTCACGTAATGATCTAGGTGCAATAACAGCTCTGCTTTTTCAGCTAAATTGGGCATAGTGCCTTGCTGATGCAGTAACTGACTGAGATCCTGAGGGGGCTTTTTCATATGATAATAAAATGGCTTAATTAGGCTATGAGTGTAACAGTTTTTATTCAAGGTCGAAATGGTGCCACACGCTGGCAACCAGGAAAGCGTTGGCTGCTATTGCCGATACTGCTCATTGCAGCAAGTACAGGCCTTTATCAGCATCATGCTAAGCAACTAATACAGCAGCAAACAAAGGTCGATAACGAGCGCACTGCTCGTGAACAACAAAAAGAGGAGTTAATCGCACTTAAAAATGCGACTGAGACTCAGCTTTCAATGTTGGTAGCCCATGTTGCTCGCATGCAAGCTAAACTCACACGCGTAGAAGCGCTGGGTCAGCAAGTTGCTCTCAATAATCAACTAGAAGATCAATTTGATTTCTCTTCAGAAGTCGGTGTCGGTGGTGCCAGTGATTTAGGCTCCCGCATTGAACTTGATCAGCTCATTGCCGATATGGATGAGTTGGTATCTCGAATAGATAATAATAATGTTCAGTTATCACTACTTGAAACTGTAGCATCTAATCTCCATATAGATGAAGAACGTTATATATCTGGGCGACCAATACAGAAAGGTTGGTTATCCTCGCCCTATGGTTTACGAAATGATCCTTTTAACGGCAAACGCACGATGCACAAAGGCATCGACTTTGCGGGAAAAGAGGGCGTCGATGTAATCGCGACTGCAGGTGGCGTGGTTACATGGGCGGACAAGATGTTTGGTTATGGTAATCTAGTCGAAATCGATCATGGAAATGGTCTAAGTACACGCTATGGTCATAATAAAGCTTTGTCAGTAAATGTGGGCGATGTGGTCGCTAAAGGCGAGAAAATCGCTGTGATGGGAAGTACTGGGCGCTCAACCGGGCCTCATGTACACTATGAAGTGTTGCGTGGTGGACAGCAGATCGATCCGCAAAAGTATGTCTACCGCAAGGCAGGTTAATCGTAAAATAGGCTTTCAGGCTCTCAAAGGGACTTGGCCAACAACATAGAAGTGGTTCAGATGTTTGGTAAATTACTGACAAAAGTATTTGGTAGTCGTAACGATCGTACACTTAAAGCATTTGGTAAAGTGGTTAATAAAATTAACGCACTTGAAGCTGAGTACGAGAAATTAACGGATGAAGAATTAAAAGCAAAAACAGCCCACTTCCGCGAGCGTTTAGACGGTGGTGAATCATTAGACGGTGTATTACCAGAAGCATTTGCTACGGTTCGTGAAGCATCAAAGCGTGTCTTTGAAATGCGTCACTTCGATGTGCAAATGATTGGTGGTATGATCCTCGACAGTAACCGTATTGCAGAAATGCGTACTGGTGAAGGTAAAACCTTAACGGCAACTCTGCCTGCTTATTTAAATGGTTTAACAGGCAAAGGCGTACACGTAATTACCGTGAACGATTACCTAGCTGGTCGTGATGCTGAAAATAACCGTCCTCTTTTTGAATTCTTGGGCTTAACAGTTGGTATTAACGTTGCTGGCCTAGGCCAAGTAGAAAAGAAAGCTGCCTATGATGCAGATATTACCTACGGTACTAACAACGAATTTGGTTTCGATTACCTACGCGATAACATGGCGTTCTCGCCTGCTGAACGTGTACAGCGTCCACTTCATTATGCTCTAATCGATGAAGTCGATTCGATTCTAATCGATGAAGCGCGTACGCCGCTAATTATCTCTGGTGCTGCAGAAGATAGCTCAGAGCTATATATCAAGATTAATACCTTAATCCCAAATCTTATCGCACAAGATAAAGAAGATACTGAAGAGTATGTGGGTGAAGGCGATTACTCAGTTGATGAGAAGTCAAAGCAAGTTCATATGACTGAACGCGGCCAAGAAAAGGTTGAAGTTCTATTGACTGAGCGTGGCATGCTAGCTGAAGGCGATTCATTATACTCAGCAGCTAATATCTCGTTACTTCACCATGTGAACGCTGCACTTCGTGCGCACACTTTATTTGAAAAAGATGTCGACTATATTGTTCAAGACAACGAAGTGGTTATTGTTGATGAGCACACAGGCCGTACAATGCCTGGTCGTCGTTGGTCTGAAGGTTTACATCAAGCGGTAGAAGCTAAAGAAGGGGTTCATATTCAAAATGAAAACCAAACATTAGCATCAATCACTTTCCAGAACTTCTTCCGTCAATACCAAAAGCTTGCCGGTATGACGGGTACTGCTGACACTGAAGCATTTGAATTCCAACACATCTATGGTCTAGATACAGTTGTTGTTCCGACAAACCGCCCAATGGTTCGTAAAGACCATGCGGATCTGGTTTATCTTACTGCTGATGAAAAGTATGCCGCTATCATCAAAGATATCGTTGGTTGTCGTGAGCGTGGCCAGCCAGTATTGGTTGGTACAGTTTCTATTGAACAGTCAGAACTACTGCACAGCTTATTAAAGAAAGAAAAGATCCCGCATGAGATCTTGAACGCTAAGTTCCATGAACGAGAAGCTGATATTGTTGCACAAGCCGGTCGTACTGGTGCGGTAACTGTTGCTACTAACATGGCGGGTCGTGGTACGGATATCGTGTTAGGCGGTAACTGGAACATGGAAATCGAAGCGTTAACAAATCCAACTGACGAGCAAAAAGCTAAGATCAAGGCTAACTGGAAAATTCGTCATGATGAAGTTGTGGAAGCCGGTGGTTTGCACATTCTGGGTACTGAACGTCACGAATCTCGTCGTATCGATAACCAGCTACGTGGTCGTTCTGGTCGTCAAGGTGACTCAGGTTCATCTCGTTTCTATCTATCTATGGAAGATAGCTTAATGCGTATCTTCGCTTCAGATCGTGTTTCTTCAATGATGAAGAAGCTAGGTATGGAACAAGGTGAAGCGATTGAGCATCCATGGGTATCACGTGCTATTGAAAACGCACAACGTAAAGTTGAAGCGCGTAACTTTGATATTCGTAAGCAACTGCTAGAGTTTGATGATGTAGCCAATGATCAGCGCCAAGTGGTTTACGCACAGCGTAACGAGTTAATGGACGCGGATAGCATTCAAGATACGATTACCAACATTCAAGAAGACGTAGTAAATGGTTTAGTTGACCAATATATTCCGCGTCAGTCTGTGGAAGAGCTTTGGGATGTTGAAGGTCTAGAGAAGCGTTTACAGCAAGAATATGCAATGAATCTTCCTATCCAAGAGTGGCTAGATAAAGAAGATGACCTGCATGAAGAGACATTACGCGAGCGTATCGTTGAAACTTGGGTTAATGCTTATAAAGCTAAAGAAGAGATGGTAGGCGAGCAAGTACTGCGTCAATTCGAAAAAGCGGTAATGCTACAAACACTAGACGGTTTATGGAAAGAGCACCTTTCAGCGATGGACCACTTGCGTCAAGGTATCCACTTACGTGGTTATGCGCAGAAGAATCCAAAGCAAGAATACAAGCGTGAATCATTCGAGCTGTTCCAGCAAATGCTTGAGTCATTAAAGCATGATGTGATTAGTGTACTATCTAAAGTACAAGTGCAAGCACAATCTGATGTTGAAGAGATGGAAGAGCGTCGTCGTCAAGAAGATGCCAAGATCCGTCGTGATTATCAACATGCAGAAGCTGAAGCTATCGTTGGCGCAGAAGAGAGTGCTGCATTAGCGGCAACTCAACCAACAGTTCGCGAAGGTGAAAAAGTTGGTCGTAACGATCCATGTCCATGTGGCTCTGGTAAGAAGTATAAGCAATGTCATGGTAAGTTAAGCTAGAGGATTCTAGTTAGGCTATTAGTACCGAGGTATTGATAAAAGGGTGACTCATTGAGTCACCCTTTTTATTATCTGTAAAAGCGCCTTTATATAGATAGTGGATGGCGTTTGATACCCCAGCCGCTTTCACCAATTATAAAACCCAATAGTTTTTATAATTTGGGGGTAAAGCTAGAGGATATTAACGAGGGGCGGTATAAGTTTCTCTATATATGAAACGCATTGAAGCTTGGCAGCCAAGATTAATGAGGTTATGCAAATAAGCCTTAACAGTTTGTTGAGCATTAAAACTGCAGTCAAAGAGCTTTTTGTGGATAACTCTGGGGGTATTTAGTGGGTATGGTGTGCTTATAATATCTTTTTGAAAAAACGTCTTTTTTCTTTCAAAAAGCGCTTGCACTCAGATCAAAACTCCCTATAATGCGCATCCACTGACACGGCAAAGCAGGCCACCTACCCAGCGTAAACGCTAGATAGAACGGGGCTTGCAGCAACGTTAGAGAGATTAACTTCTACGGAAATTAACCTCAGGTGACAATCGCTTTAAGAGCTTCGAATGATGGTTGTTTACACGAGAGTGAACAAAGAATCATCGCTTGAAAAACTTCTTAAAATAAGCGCTTGACGCCGACACTAGGAAGTGTAGAATACGCCTCCTCAGCCAAACGACCTAAGCGTCTAAGGCGAAGTCTGAAAGACGACTTCACGCTCTTTAACAATATGACAAGCAAATCTGTGTGGACACTCACAGAGATTAAGTTATTCGAAATTGTCTCTCACGAGACAATCAAAAAATTACTTAATGAATGAGTGTTCATAGCAATATGAAAAAGTTTGATTTCACTTTTTAAAGTGGAAACAAATCACAGAATTCGTTGAGCCGTTCGACGTAGTCGAACAAAAAAACTTTAATTGAAGAGTTTGATCATGGCTCAGATTGAACGCTGGCGGCAGGCCTAACACATGCAAGTCGAGCGGTAACACAAGGGAGCT
>NZ_JAKILT010000066.1 GCF_023283535.1 Shewanella sairae
TTTTGATTTACGGGTCATTTGTTCACCTTGTGTTTAGATGGGGATTATACCCCTTACATCTTGGTGTCCAAATTCACTATGCCACTACAGTATTACCTATACTCAAGTTGCACAATACTGTGTGCTTATTTTTGCTTTTATGGTGCCAGCTATTTTTATCTCTGTGATGATGACGGGGCACATTTTACCGCAAATTGGCTTCGGTGCTGAATTAGTCGATGCTGCAGGTAATGGTACTGGTGAGTTTTTGCTTGATAAACTCGATGGCTTATCTAAAGATTTAGGCTTTGCTCAGTATACCGAAGGTTCTAAAAGTACGATTGATATATTCTTTATCACTGGTGCGTTGATGTTTGGTACTGCGGGTCTGCCGCATGTTATTGTGCGTTTCTTCACTGTTCCTAAAGTAAAAGATGCACGTGTTTCTGCGGGTTGGACACTAGTGTTTATTGCTATCATGTTTACGACGATTCCTGCTCTAGCCGCTTTTTCTCGAGTCAATATGATTGAAACCATTAATGGTCCAGAAGCAAAGGGTGTAGCTTATGAAACAGCACCTGAGTGGATTAAGAACTGGGAAAAAACAGGTCTAATCAAGTGGGATGATAAGAACGAAGACGGTAAAATTTATTACGCTAATGGTCCAGAAAGCGAAATGAAGATTGACCGAGATATTATCGTACTTGCTACCCCTGAAATTGCTAATTTACCAGCTTGGGTTATTGCGCTTGTTGCTGCAGGTGGTCTTGCCGCTGCGTTATCAACTTCAGCGGGCTTGCTACTAGTTATTTCAACCTCAGTGTCTCATGATTTGCTGAAGAAAAACTTTATGCCTGATATCTCTGACAAAAAAGAGTTGATGTATGCGCGTATTGCGGCAGCAGCCGGGATTGTTATGGCAGGTTATTTTGGTATTAACCCTCCAGGATTTGTGGCAGCCGTTGTTGCAATTGCTTTTGGTTTAGCCGCGTCATCGTTGTTCCCAGCAATTATCATGGGTATTTTCTCGAAAACCATGAATAAAGAGGGCGCGATTTCAGGCATGGTAATTGGCTTGTTGTTTACAGCTTCATATATTGTTTACTTTAAGTTTGTTAACCCAGCAGCGAACACTGCCGATAACTGGTTATTTGGAGTGTCTCCTGAAGGTATTGGTTTGTTTGGTATGCTAATTAACTTCGCTGTTGCATTTGGTGTAAGCAAAGTGACTACTGCAGTACCAGACGATGTGGTTGAAATGGTTGAGTCAATTCGTTTCCCTAAAGGCTCAGGTAGTGCACATGAACACTAGGGTAATTGGGTAACATGATAAAAAGAGCGCTTAGGCGCTCTTTTTTACGTTTGGCTGACTGTGCTTTAGTCGAATAGAGCTAAGTGGCATAAGCAAGGTATAGTTTTAATTAAATAGTTAACTGAGGACTAGACCATGGATGCTAGCGAGATACAGCCTATTGTGCAGTTTTTTCAAGGCAGAGTACCGTTTGACTCTTTAGATGAACAGACATTGCCCCGATGCTGCCACGCTCTAACAATAGGCTATTATAGTAAAGCGTCTGGTTTTGTGCCTCTCGATCCTGATAATCCTCAGCTCTATATTGTACGAAGTGGCGCATTTGAAGTCCGTGATAAAAGTGGCGAATTACTCGATAGATTAGGTGAGGGCGATTACTTCGGCTTTCCATCACTATTGTCTGGTGAAGAGGCCAGTACACGAGTTGCCATTTTAGAAGACGGTCTTGTTTACCATTTACCGCCAGAAATCTTTGATTTTTTAAGGCGAGAAAGTCGAGAGTTCGATCGGTTTTTTAATAAAGCCTTCGCTAAAAGGTTACGCCACCAAGGGCGGTTCAAAGCAAAAGATTTAACCACTACGAGTCGAGTGACGACATTAATGTCAAGCGACCCGCTTATTATCGATATGAAGTCCAGCGTCGCTAAAGCATGTCGGCTGATGCGCAGTGCACGAGTATCTTCGGTGTTGGTGTTAGATAATCATAAGCTTGTTGGCATATTAACCGATCGAGATTTACGTAATCGTGTTTTGGCTGAAAACTTAGATGGCCGTTTACCCGTGCATCAAGCTATGACACCAAGTCCAGTATCGATTGAGTCGAACTCTTTGGTATTTGAGGCGATGTTATTAATGAGTGAGCATAGCATTAATCATCTACCTGTTGTTGATAATGGTATTGCAGCGGGAGTCGTCACAAGTACGGATATACTTAGAGGCCAAAGTTCACAGCCTTTATTGCTTATAGGTGAGATCGAGCGTCAGCAAAATCTACAAAGTCTTATCCAAGTCAGTAAGCAGATCCCTTTATTACTGCAGAACTTAATTAGTGCAGATGCGAGAGCGGAAGAAATCGGTAGAGTCTTAACCTCAGTTACCGATGCACTAACAAGACGTTTGATTGTATTGAATCAGCAAATTCTCGGTAAGCCACCGATGGCTTTTTGCTGGTTAGCATTTGGTTCTCAAGGGCGGCAAGACCAAGCTGCATGTTCAGATCAAGATAACGGTTTGTTGTTAGCCCATGAGCCAGACGAAGCCGCAAAAGGTTACTTTGACGCATTATCCCACGCAGTGTGTAAAGGGTTGGATGAATGTGGCTATGTGTATTGCCCAGGCGACATTATGGCGCAGAACCCAAAATGGCGAATGTCATTAGATAAATGGCAGCAAGTGTTTGATAATTGGGTGCGTACCCCGGAGCCCAAGGCGCTTATGCACGCGAGTATTTTCTTTGATATGCGCAGTGTTTATGGACCACAGTCACTCTTTGATAGTTTGCAAGATTCGGTGCTGAGTCAGACCAAAGGCAACGATATTTTCTTGGCAGCCTTTACCGGAAACGCCTTAACGAGTGCGCCGCCCCTTGGCTTTTTTAGAAAGTTTGTGTTGGAACGTGATGGCACTGAAGTGAAAGGTATCGACCTAAAACACAAAGGTAATGCATTAATTAATGATATTGCCCGAGTTTATGCTTTATCTGCAGGGATTAAAGAGGTTAATACGGCTAAACGTATACGAGCTTTAATGGAGCAAAACATACTTAATCGCAAAGATGCACTTAACTTAGCCGATGCCCATGAGTTTATCGCACATATGCGGTTGTCTAACCAAGGGCTGCAATATACTCAATCGTTACCTATTTCCAACTACTTAATGCCTCAGGAGTTATCATCGTTAGTCAGGCATCAATTAAGAGATGCTTTTAAAGTGGTTCATGATGGTCAGGTTGGATTAAAGCTTAAAATGATGCGTAGTTATTAGATAACGAATAAAGAGAAAGATATTGAAGAATCTGTATTTTAAGTCTCGATTACAAATTAAAGCTTTGCTATGTAAAAATGACATAATTTGTGATTATTATCGCGCTTTAGCCGAGCAGGTTAGCAAGCCGTTATTGCAGGTGCCATTAATGGTAGTGGATCTGGAAATGACTGGATTAAACAGTCAATCAGATCAAATTCTAAGTATTGGTCTTATCCCTATTTGCAATGGTTTGCTTGAGGTCGCAGCGGCTAAAGAAATTTTGGTCAGTATTGATGGCAGTGTTGGTGATAGCGCGACAATCCACGGCATAGTTGATGGTCAGTTAGCCCAAGCGGTTAGCCCGGAAGAAGCCATTGAGTGGTTTTTAACGCAAACTAAAGGACATCTACTTGTAGCGCATCATGCGCCACTCGATCTCAGTTTTTTGAAAGTCTTGAGTCACCGCACATACGGACATGCTATACAGTTTATGGCAATCGACACCATGGCATTAGAAAGAAAACGCTTACTACGGCAGCATGACGTATTAAAAGAGGGGACGTTAAGACTTGACGCATGCCGCAGACGTTACGGTCTACCCGTATACGCGGCCCATAATGCAACCGTTGATGCGTTAGCGTGTGGTGAGTTATTACTTGCTCAAATTGCACATATTGCAGGGGATGATCAGCTAACGCTAAGTGAGCTCTTAAACTAAGTGCATTTCAACGCTTACTGAGGCATGCTGAGGTTAGAGTTTTGGCTTGACTCATTAAGCTCGATGATTCTTCCCCACTTCATTAATGCGTTTCTGATGTCATCTTTCTGATATGGCTTATTGACTATCTCATCCATTCCACAGCTATAACATTGCTCAGTCTCTGTTGATGTCGTACTCGCGGTCAAGGCGATAATGGGCTTTTTATAGCCGCTATCACGAAGTTTTTGGGTTGCTTCGAAACCATCTATAACCGGCATTCTGCAATCCATAAAAACAATGTCAACCTGATTTTTGTCCAAGTATTCAATGGCCTCTAGTCCATTGTTTGCAATGGACGGTTTAATTTTAAATTTAGCGAGAATCATCTCTATCAGTACTTGATTGACAGTGCTGTCTTCAACGACAAGCACTGATAACTTGTCGATAGGAAAATTAGCATCAGCAATATCAACTTGCACTTTTAGGTTGTTAACTTGTTTCAGTGGCAGGCTAATGTCGAACTGAGTACCGGAGCCTAACTCAGACACTAAGCTCATTTCGCCGTGCATTTCATCAATCAAGTGTTTGCAGATAGCAAGGCCTAAGCCTGTGCCTTCGAAAGCACGGTTACTTGAATTATTTACCTGGGTGAATGGGTCAAATAAGGTGTCGAGTTTATCTTGGGGAATACCGCAGCCCGTGTCGGCAACAGAAAAACAAAATTGGTTATTCTTCCATTCGATATCAACACTAATCTTGCCAGCTTCTGTAAATTTAATTGAATTACCAATAAGGTTAACGAGTAATTGTTTTATACGGTCAGGATCGCCCATTAGCCTTTTAGGAATGTTTTCTTGATAGTTAAAAATAAACTCAAGCCCAAATTCTTCGGTACGTAGCTTGAAAATGTCATAGATCATATTGCAGAGCTTTCTTGGGGAGAAATCAATCTCTATAATTTGCAGCATGCCTGCACTCATTTTACTTAAATCAAGCAAATCATTGATGATTACCCGCAGTAACTCACCTGATTGATGCATGGTGCTTAATAGCTGCTGTTGATGTGATGAAAGTTCAGTGTCACTCATCAACTCTGCAGAACCAAGTAAGCCATTTAGTGGCGTTCTAAGCTCATGGTTTATCATTGCGACGAAATCACGGGTTGATTGCTCTGAGCTTTCTGCCCGTTGTTTCTCTTCAATTGTGCGAGCAAGTAGCTCTTGGCGGTTATGGGCTGCGCTAATCATATCGCAAAACAAAAGTAATTGTTTTTCAATGGTATGCTGCCAAGATATTGGGGAGTCAATGACTAAGGTTAAGCTGCCCAGAATCACATCTTCAGAGTTAATGATAATTTTTATTTGGCGGTGTTCATTACTCCAAAAAAGGGGCGATGAGATGCTGCTGTCGCTTTTTATCAGGGATTTATCGCCAGCATAAAAAGATCTAAATTTGCCACTATTATCCAGAGATTTAAATCGAATTTTACTGGCTTTAACTTCATCTACGCCAATAAGATCATCCAATAGGCGTTGCAGCAAAATATTTGAAATAGGCTTTTGTAAAAATAACTGGTTATAATCTAGTAAGATAGACTCAAGATAGGTTTTAAACTGTAGTAGGGCGATATCCTGTTCTGATTTCTCTTTAATATTAATTAAAGAGTCCTCCACAAGTTGCTTGGCAATATAAAGCTCACGACTTTTTTCTTCGAGCAGCTTTTCCGCCGCTTTTTTAGCGGCTTTTTCGCGCTCAATCTTTCGTGTGAGTAAGTTGACCTTTTCTGTCAATTGATTGATATCTTGGTTAGGCATAAATATTACTCAATCTTGTATGGCTAAACAGTTTTGATCGTAAAACGAACCTCAGAGTGATCCTCTGAAATTGGATCCATCTTTATATCTATGGTCTCATTAAAATGGTCTGCACAGCCTTGAATAAGACCCAGACAAACATGAGACATACAACGAGCGGAAACGTAATCCATGATAAGCTGCGTTTCGTTGGCGCTGACAAATTTAAACGTAGGAGGGTTGGCGTTAGAATATAGTTTTTTAACTTCAATATGGATGTATTCTTCAACGCTATTAATAAAAGAAAAGGTTGAGTCTGCTTTGCCTTCGAGCCCTGGCATGCTGTTATAAAGCGTTTTGAAGATTGACTTACCGTAGACCTGTTGTAAGTCTTCTGCTGATACTCCAGTGAGTTTACTTAAGGTCACAATCAATTTGACGAGGTCTTTATGATCGTAGGTGCCAACGCTGGTATAGACACCATCATTTTGGTTTTCATCAAGCATTTTTTGGCAAGTTTCTAAGCCAAAAGTGTCTTCAACAAGCTCTAAAAACTCCGCAAAAATAATCCCTTTCATGTCTCACTCCTTATCTACTTACCACTATTTAAAGTAGTGTATTAATAGCAATTATTCAATGTGTTAGCTAAATTATTATGATTGTTTTTTCTGCTCATATTTCTTGTGTATAACCTTAATGGCTGACTTTAGAATCTGTCATTGCTAGAACTTTGCTTACATTTTTACTATTCAACCCAGACTACATCTTCTATATGTTAATGATTGAGTGCAAGGATGCAGATTATATTGTTGATTATTTTAGTGTAGCGATAGTTTCATTGGAGGAGGACATATGGCATTACCGCTTATCTGGTTAGGCGCTGCTGCGATTGGTGCTGCGATTGTGATTGAAGAGAAAGAAAAGCAAAAGGAGGTTGCGCTAAAACGTCAATTGGGAAAAGCGACAAAAAAGCATGTTGATGGTCAGTCCGCAGAGCTTGCTCCAAGTTTATGGCAAACAGGTGATAGGCGAGTGAAACCTGAAGCTGGTGGCATCGTATGTTGCTTTGTTTTTGGAGTGATTGAGCATACTGGTATTTGGATTGGCGACAATACCTTGGTGGAGCTTCACGGCAGTGGACTTGTTAGGGCTGTATCCGCGGAGCGTTTTTTAGCAGGGCGCAGTGGTAGCCGTATTTATCAAGCTTGCAATCATAATCATCAGCCATTAATCGCGGCAAAGGCATTTTATCAGGCGCAACAAGCAATCTTCAGCTACCGAGACTACGACTTATTTGATAATAATTGTCATCGTTTTGTATGGCGTTGTATCAGTGGTGAAGACTGTACTGTACAAAGTTTTGGTCAGCTAAATAATAAAATCGGCAGCTATTTTGGTGAAGCCGTTTATTGGGATGAATTGTGCTAGCATTTACAGTAATACCAATCAGTATAAGAATTTGATCAGCTCAGAACGATTTTTGGCAAACTAATTCAAGGCGAATAGCTGTAATAATGGTTATTCCCTTATAAAGATATTCAACGCAGAAGTAGGCAGCCAAAAACGTTCCAGAATGGCGAGTTTTAGCGATTCTGATGCTGTGACTCTTAATAAGCAAAGAGGGAACTTGAACCTAGTTCAACTATGCTCTTCATTCGTTGCGAGCTGTATGGATGCAGCGAATGTCATTAAAGCAGGAGCACTTAATGACCTTGCCTCAAAACCGCTAAACTCTCGCTGAGTGGCTAAATGTTTATACTGATTGGTATAAGCAAGGCATAAAAAAGCACCAATTAAATTGGTGCTTTTAAGAGCTGAGTCGTTATCAATTTACTAGCCGCAGAAATGTTTTACTGCTTTGGCTACCAGTTCAATACCGGTTTTATCACATGGCGGCAATTCTGCATCGCTAGTGTTAATCGGTGTAACGCGGTCACCCCATTTAATTAATGCAGCAGCAGATGTTAGGCCAGCACCAAATGCACACGATAAGATCGTTTGGTTTGGCTGAATTTTTCCTTGCTCAAGCGCATCACAAATTGCAATAGGGATGGTTGCCGCTGAAGTATTACCGTAGTTAGCGATGTTAACCACTGCTTTTTCTTTCGGGATCTTCATGCGACTAATTAGCGTATCAATAATTCGCTCGTTAGCCTGATGTGGGATAACCCAGTCGATTTCTTCTTTATCGATACCGCACTTTTCAATGACTTTAGTGCTTAACTTACCCATGCCAGCAATCGCACGTTTAAAGATCTCTTGACCATTAAATTCGATATAAAAATCTAATGAAGATGCTTCAAAACGGTCCATCGCAGTACCAAAGCCTGCTTTCAGAATATCGCGGCCATCTGGGTCGTTATTTAGCTCATAGCCTAATACACCAATAGCTTCTTCAGTTGCTTCAAGTACAACAGCACCTGCACCGTCACCGAATAAAACAGCTGTGTCTCGGCGTGACCAATCTAAGAAGAATGAAAGACGTTCTGCACCAATAACCAGTACTTTTTTGCACTGACCACTTTTGATTTGTGAGCTGCCTAAGCCTAAACCATATAAAAAACCGCTACATGCTGCATTGATATCAAATGCTGCACATGTCGCACCAACGTTGGCTTGTACCGTTGATGCAATGTTTGGAATTAGCGTATCTGGTGTAGCGGTTGCTAGAATAATCATATCCAGTTCGCTGCCATCAATACCCGCTGCGGCTAGGGCTCTTTTAGCTGCAACAGAAGCTAACTCAGAGGTATCTACATGGCTAATATGACGCTGACTGATCCCTGTGCGTGGCTTAATCCACTCATCAGAAGTTTCAATAAATGTGGCTAAATCATGATTTGTTAACGTGGCTGGCGGAACACACTTTCCCCAACCCGTAATAGTGGCGTACTGCATTTAGGTATTCTCTATAAATTTAAAAGGCAGAACCTGAGCTCTGCCTTACGGGATCTGTAATAAGTTAAGCTTAGTAGAATTTATGCTAGTCAAACACTGAGCTAGTCGTCTTGTTGGCTCACTAATATGCGGATTGCTTCAGCTGCATGTAGGATATGGGCGCGTAAAAGTGCCACAGCTTTTTCAATCTCTTTATTTTTACAATATTCCAGCAGTTCACGGTGATCTTGCTGCGCTTTAGGCACTCCGCTGGCTAAAAATAGCTGTAAGCGAATATAACGATCACAACTTGTATTTAAACCTTGAACAACTTCAAGTGTATGCGGTCGATTTGCTGGGCTGTATAGACAAGTATGGAACTGTGAATTTAATCCGCTCCAATTTTCAACCTGTTCCTCGTCTTGGAAAGCGGCTTCCATATCTTGGAGTAAGCTTTCTGCTTGAGTGAGATCTTCTTCTGTCAGGTTGGGGATAGCCTTAGCTAGTAAATCACCTTCAATCAATGCTCGTAAATCAAATAATTCGGTGACATGTTCAACTGACAGTAGTGTTGCAGTTGCACCTTTATGGGCTTCAAACTTAACTAAGCCTTCCGCTTCAAGTTGCACCAATGCTTCCCTTACTGGGATTCGGCTAACATTTAATTCGTCTGCTAAAGCACTCTGGCGTAAAGGTTGACCTGCGGCTATTTCACCGGAAAGGATCTTTTCTCTAAGCACTTCAACCACAATTTGTGTGCGAGTTTTATGGACGATTGGTGTTGTTTTGCTCATATTTCCCGATATTTTTTTGTTATTTATACACTTCTATCTTCCCTAGGGTACCGCTTATGTCAAAACAATGGAAGGGTAACAGTTGCTTTAGTTTTCATTCGTTGGTAGCAAATTGATGTCGACAGATTGATTTATTTAGAGTCTTAGGTTTTTGTCTGTTTTTTGAACGCTGAATATTGCGTCAATAGTCATTGGTTTAGACATGAGATTGGTGGACTCATTTTGCTAAGTACTGCTGAACTCGCCGAATTCTTATGGCTGGTATGATCGCGTCTTAATATCGAGTAAACAACCCGTTATACGGTTATTTTGGCGGGTTATACTATAAACAACTATTTTAAGGTGTTAATAATCATAATGTTGGTTGTTTATGGATTATTATGTTGCATACTTTACTTAATTAAGTTTATCCTAATGATTGGTGGTGACAGCGCTGTCATCACTGTGCAGTAACTTACAGATGTATAAAGGCAAACTAACTGAAAGGTTGGGACGCAAAGCTTCCGGTCTAAGGGAATTGTTTTGAGAGGTTCAGCTCCTCAAAACTGTATTGTTCCTATGATAGCGGGGATGTTACAGGAAGTTTCTTCGTGTGGTGCTTGACCGAAAGGTTCATGTCTTATGTGCTCATGGTATTAAGAGCGGGTTTTCTCCTGTTCACACTTTGCTTGCCTTATTGATTATTTTCTAAAATAAAAGCAATAAGGACACTCTATGATTAACACTAAACTCTCTCTGTCGGCGCTTGTCGTTGCAAGCACGATTTCGACACTTTCTTACGCTACAACGCCAGGTAAGCCTACTATCGGCTGGGGCGAAACTAAGTTTTCTATCATCGAAGTCAACCAAGCTGCCACAGCTTATAACCAACTGGTAACAATTAAAGATGCCGCTGAAGTCTCGGTAACTTGGAACCTATGGAGCGGTGAACTTGGTGACACAGCCAAGGTATTACTTGACGGTGTTGAGGTCTGGTCCGGGGCGTCAACAACCTCTGGTACTGCTACATTCAATATCAGCCAAGGTGGTAGGTACCAGATGCAAGTGGCACTATGTAATGCCGGAGATTGTACTTTAAGTGACAGCAAAGAGATTCTCGTTGCTGATACTGACGGTAGCCATTTATTACCGCTAGATACTCAATTTGGTGAGAACAATAAGCCGTATGCGAATAAGACTGGCAAAGTCGTAGGGAGTTATTTTGTCGAGTGGGGCGTTTATGGTCGTAAGTTTCCAGTTGATAAGATGCCAAGCAAAAACTTGACTCATATCCTTTACGGTTTTACCCCCATTTGTGGTGGTGATGGGATTAATGATAGCTTAAAAGAGATTGAAGGTAGCTTCCAGGCATTGCAGCGAGCTTGCAGCGGGCGTGAAGATTTTAAAGTGGCTATTCATGATCCATGGGCTGCAGTGCAGATGCCACAAAACGGCGTTAGTGAGCATTCCGATCCTTATAAAGGTAACTTTGGTCAGTTGATGGCACTTAAGCAAGCCCAGCCTGATTTAAAGATCCTACCATCTGTGGGGGGCTGGACACTTTCTGATCCTTTCTATTTTCTCGATGATGACGTCAAGCGTGCTCGTTTCGTTGCATCGGTAAAAGAGTTTTTACAGACTTGGAAGTTCTTTGACGGGGTTGATATTGATTGGGAGTTCCCCGGCGGTAATGGCGCGAACCCTAACTTAGGTAATCCGCAGACTGATGGTGCCACCTATGTGCTCCTGATGAAAGACCTGCGCGCAATGCTTGATCAACTCAGCGCTGAAACCGGTAAAACCTATGAGCTAACTTCAGCCATTAGTGCCGGCGCTGATAAGATAGCCATGGTGGATTACCAAGATGCGCAACAATACATGGACAACATATTTTTAATGAGTTACGACTTCTATGGTGGGTGGTCAAATACTGACTTAAATCACCAGACTGCGCTTTATGCTGCTAGTTGGAAGCCTGAAACCAAGAATACCACTCAAATTGGTGTGAACGCCTTGTTAGCGCAAGGTGTGACGCCCGATAAAATTGTCATAGGTGCTGCTATGTATGGCCGAGGCTGGACTGGAGTGAGTGGATATCAAGGTGGAAATCCATTTACGGGTACAGCAACGGGTAAAGTCAAAGGCACTTGGGAAGATGGTGTGGTCGACTATCGTCAAATAGTGAATGAGTACATGTCAGGTGAGTGGCAGTATGAATATGATGGAGTGGCTGAGGCGCCATATGTTTTTAAACCATCAACCGGTGATCTGATCACCTTTGATAATGCACGATCAGTTATCGCTAAAGGCCAATATGTTATAGCCAATCAGCTCGGTGGTCTGTTTGCATGGGAGATTGATGCAGATAATGGCGACATCCTTAATGCCATGCATGAAGGACTAGGGCATGGAGAGGGGAGTACCCCTCCAGCAAATAAAGCGCCTGTTGCCAACGCGGGGTCAGCTCAGAATGTGACCGGACCAAGTGATGTAGTACTCGATGGCGGTTTATCTCGGGATCCGGAGGGAGAGTTGCTGACTTATGCATGGGAACAAACTTCTGGACCCGCTGTGACAATTGTGAATGCAGGTATAGCTCAAGCTCAAATCAGACTAGATGCTACCAGTGCCGAAGTCGTTTATGGTTTCTCGTTGACGGTAACAGATCCTGAAGGGTTGTCTGCTATGGCTAGCACATCGGTCACTAACATGCCAGAGCAAGCTAATCGGCCGCCAAAAGTTTCACTTGACGCGACGGTTAGCGTCGATTCTGGCCAACAAGTTAGTATCACTGCCACTGCCAGCGATGCCGATGGCGATAGTTTAAGCTATAGCTGGACAGTACCTGCTGGGCTAATGGCGACAGGACAGTCTAGTCAGACGCTTCTAGTTACTGCGCCTACCGTAACAGAAAATACGCACTATAACTTAAGTGTATTAGTGACAGATGGTGCGTTTGATGCGTCGGCTCAAACCGTATTAACCGTTAAAGCATCCTCAACGGGGGGGTGCGATTTAAGTGACCCTGATTCGGCTAATCATCCTTCTTGGGATAATACAGCAACCTACAATGGCGGTGAGACCGTAAGCCATAACTGTTTAGTCTGGAAAGCAAAATATTGGACTAAAGGCAATGAACCTACAGTGACTGCAGAGCCTTGGGCTTTACAAAGTGACATTGAAATGGGCTGGAATGCCGATGTTGCTTATAACGGTGGTGAACAAACAACACATAATGGTAGCACGTGGCAGGCTAAGTGGTGGACAAAAGGTGAAGAGCCTGGTGTCGCCTCTGTTTGGAGGAAGCTAGGTGGCAATTAAGTTTTCATGAATTGAAACTGCAATTGGTAAGCCTTAGTTTTCACTGTTTACAAGAATAGTGTTTTCATGAGAGGGAGCTTATCCTCCCTCATTTCTCCAAATTTAAAACGACTGAATAGATCGCACTTAAGAGTGTGCCACTAATGTAAATTTACGAATGTCAAATCGGGTCTGGTCTATTTGGTGAGAGATATTTCTATGAATAAAAAGTCTTTAACCATGCTTATAATGGCATCGTTAGTCAGTATTTCATTGTCAGTACAGGCAATTGAGCCCGTAAATTTAACTCAAGCAGAGATCGACGCCAAAGAGGCCGCATTGACTGACTTTCCGCTGATGGTAGCTGTAAAGTCATCTATTGCGACTAGAGATAATAACATTGTTGATAGCATAACTCCGTTACATCAGAATAACCCTAATAATGTGAAACGTCTCGAATCAGTATTGAGTGAGGCGCAATTTGAGTTTCTATTCCCTGTACGCGCTGCGGAATATACTTATCAAGGATTGCTGCAGGCAGCGGCTAAGTTTCCTGCATTATGTGGCGACTACGCTGATAATAGAGATGCTGAAGCCATCTGTCGTCAATCATTAGCAACCATGTTTGCTCATTTTGCCCAAGAGACAGGGGCTCATGACAAGTGGATGACAGAACCAGAGTGGCGACAAGGCCTTCATTGGGTTCGTGAAGTTGGCTGGGATGAGAGCAAACGAGATGGCTACAATATGGAGTGCAGCCCAGAGACTTGGCAAGGTCAAGTTTGGCCCTGTGGTACGTTTGGCGATGGCAGTTACAAAAGCTATTTTGGTCGCGGGGCTAAGCAACTTTCCTACAATTATAACTACGGCCCATTTTCAGATGCGATGTTTGGCACTGTGACGACATTGTTGAACCGTCCTGAGATGGTTGCTGATACTTGGTTAAATTTGGCTAGTGCGGTATTTTTCTTTACCTATCCTCAACCACCGAAACCGTCAATGTTGCATGTTATTGATGGGACTTGGCAGCCTAATACAAGGGATATGCAGCAGGGACTATCAGCAGGGTTTGGCATAACAACTCATATTATTAACGGCGGCATCGAGTGCGGTGCAGGCAGTGAGAAACCGCAATCGTTAAACCGGATAGCCTATTATCAAGCTCATGCACAGTATTTAGGTGTTCCTGTTGAAAATACTGAGGTATTAGGCTGTAAGAATATGAGACCTTTTGATAATCAAGGGGCGGGAGCAATGTTGATCTATTGGGAGCAAGATTGGTCCTATATAGCAGGCAATCCTAATGGTGGGAAAAGTTATGCCTGTAAGTTGGTGGGCTATCAGACAAGCTACAGTGCATTTAAGCCTGGTGATTATGCTCGCTGTCTTAAGTATTTTTTTCCCGAGATTGTGATTGATGATACGGGAACACCAACGGATCCAGTTAACCAAGTTCCTACAGCGCACATTGAAGGTGTAACAGTGGGAGATAGTGGGGCGCTTGTTTCTTTGTCTGCAGCTAAATCAAGCGATCCTGAAGGGTTACCACTTCGTTACTTATGGCGTTTACCTGCCGGGGCAAGCACGACCGTCGTAGATGCGGTATCGATTGATATTATTCTGCCAACGTTCATTTCAAGTGAAACGATATCCGTTTCACTTGAAGTGATTGATGATGCTGGCTTAAATGCAAGTGTGAGTCACCAATTGTTAGTTAAAGGAATTGGAGGCACGCCTCCAGATGGTGAAGGGCCTTATCAGGCAGGTTATGCTTACAGTGCAGGTGAGCGAGTGAGCAATGCTGGAGAGACTTATCAATGTAAGCCTTTCCCATATACTGCTTGGTGTGCTGGAGCTGCCTGGGCTTATGAACCTGGAGTGGGTGTAGCCTGGCAAGACGCCTGGGTTTTGTTGTCGCCAAAGTAAGACTTGCTGCAATAGCATTTACATGCACCACTAAGCCGTAAAGCCGTAAAGCCGTAAAGCCGTAAAGCCGTAAAGCCGTAAAGCCGTAAAGCCGTAAAGCCGTAATACCGTAATGCCGTTAGCTGAAGCTGGTTCTTGAAAAAGATTTAATTTTGAAGATAAGAATCGACTTCACGGGGCACGAAGAAAAGTCATTTTAGGCTTTGCTTCGTGCTCTTGGTGTAGCAAAGGCAGTGGGCATTTCGTGGTTTATCTCTACTATATAAAGCAATGAATTTGTTTGTGCTGACGTCTTCGAATGTGGTTTTGAATCAGCTTACTCCTTCATTTACCGTTAAGCCGAATTTTACATTTCGGATAAGTTGGATTGTGATTATTTGATACAGATTAAACTCAATATGAAAAAACACTCATTATACAAAACGATGATAACTAGCATTTCAACGGGGATAATTGAGCCCGTCAATTATCCCCGATTAACGATTAACTGCTTTTCTGATTTAGAAGGTGATAACGCCTGCTTCCCCTTCGTTCACTCGCAGGGGCAACAATGACTTTGGCATGTTTTGATAGCATATTGGTCGTTCAAATCTCGCCATTGCTGCAGAACCTACAGAAGTTGTTCGGCTATCGGTACTTGCAGGGTATGGACCACCATGATTCATGGAGTGACATACTTCGACACCGGTTGGCATTTGGTTGAAAATGAGACGTCCAACATTGAACGCTATGGCTTCAATGAGAGCATGATTATCTGCAAACTCATTGTCTAAACCATGAATTGACGCGGTTAGCTGACCTTCTAGCTGTTCTGCAATTAATTGCATTTGGGCTTTGTCATCACACTCTACAAGTATTGCGCATGGTCCAAAGACTTCCTGCTGAACCTCTACTGAATTAATAAAGTCAGTGGCAGAGACTTTCAGTGCTACTGGGCGAGTAAAGTGGTTTGCTGGTGATGATTCACCTTGCGCAATGAGTTCAACTTTTGGATTGCTCAGTAGTGTATCGATTTGCGTTTGATAAGTGCTGGCAATGCCTGCTGTTAACATATTGGCGGCACCTTGGCTGGCAACATCTTGCGCAAGTGTCGCTTGGTAACGATTTAGCGCTGCGCCCTTTACGGCAACGATCACACCTGGACTGGTACAGAATTGGCCGTGACCCATTAACATCGATTGCACTTGGGTTGTTGCTAAGCTTTCGGCCTGCTCTTCGAGGATGTTTGCCAAGATGAACTGCGGGTTAGTCGAGCCCAACTCGCCATAGAAGGGAATGGGCTCAGCTCGAGCGGCACAAAGGTCAGATAAAATTCGGCCGACTTTAAGCGAGCCGGTAAAACCAACTGCCTTGATTGCAGGTGCAGTTACCAGTTGAGTTGAGACATCAGGTGCGAAGCCTTGCACCAAGTTAAATACACCGTTTGGCATATCGCATTTTTCTGTGGCGCGTGCAATTGCACGGGTCACTAATTCACTCGTTGCTGCATGTGCAGGATGACCTTTTACAACAATAGCGCAACCGGCCGCCAGTGCTGATGCAGTATCGCCGCCAGCGGTTGAAAATGCTAACGGGAAATTAGATGCGCCAAACACGGCAACTGGACCCAGAGGTAAGGTGGTTAATCTTGTATCTGGTTTTGGCAGTGGTTGTCTTTCTGCATTGGCCAAGTCTACATAGCGAGTATCGATTGGGTTTCTCAGGTTGCCCGCAAATAATCTTAATTGTCCACACGTGCGGCCAGTTTCACCTTGCAGTCGAGCCATAGGTAAACCAGTTTCTAAATGAGCGGTTTGGGTGATGGCCTCGATGTCAGCTTGTATTTCGTCTGCTATGGCTTCTAGAAACTCTGCACGGCGAGCAGGAGCGAAGCTACGATACTGCATAAAAGCTTGTTTCGCCGCAGCGACAGCATCCTCAACATTGGTTTTGCTAGCATTGGCAAAACGGTAGGCTAAAGGCTCATTACTGATTGGATTAGTGCTGCTAAAGTCTGTTGCTTCATTGCTCCAGGCGCCATTGATAAAATGTTGGCCAGAGATGATCACTTTATTTAAATCTGTCATGTTTGCTCCTGAGTTTTAACGCTCATTAGAAATTTTCTGGTTAAACAACTTGGAATCCGTATGCATAGGGGTCGGCATCGTCAACGGTTATGGCATTTTTGCCTATAATTCGTGCCCAGCCTTTAATACTTGGCACAATGGCTTGGTGTTCGCCTACAGTGGTTTCTGCTTCAATACAGCCGACAAATTGGCTGCCGATAATACTTTCGTGAGTGTATTCATCGCCGACCTTGAGCAACCCTTTGGTGTACAGCTGAGCCATGCGTGCGCTGGTACCTGTGCCACACGGTGAGCGGTCAATCGCTTTATCGCCATAGAAAACGGCGTTGGCACCGTTAGAGCCGTCACTCAAGGTGTCGCCGGTCCAAAGTACGTGACTAATACCACTCACTGTTGGGTCGTGAGGGTGAACACAACTTAGCTTCTCTTGCGCTGCTTTTCTAACGATAGGGCTCCACTTTAAGATGTCACCAGCACTCCAATGGCGTAGCCCGGGAAAGTTTTCTTGTGGATCGACAATCACATAGTAATTACCACCATAGGAGACATCGACTTTTAACACCCCAAGTCCAGGAATATCGAGAATTTTATCTTGATGAGCAAGATAGGCGGCAACGTTGTAAATCTTCACCCAATCTACTTTTTCACCGGTTTGCTGGTATTCGATATTGATTTGACCTGCGGGAACATCAATGATGAGTTTTCCCGGAATTTTGGCAGTAAGTAAACCTGACTCAATTGCCGCGGTGATAGTGCCAATCGTGCCGTGACCACACATAGGTAAACAGCCACTCGTTTCGATAAATAGAATTGATGCGTCGGCGTTATCAGCGCAAGGGGGGTAGAGAAATGCACCTGACATCATGTCATGTCCGCGTGGCTCAAACATCAGTGCCTTACGTACCCAATCATATTCGCGAAGAAAATGTTGGCGCTTTTCACTCATGGTTTGGCCAAGCAGGTTAGGGTGACCACTGGTCACCAACCTGACAGGATTACCGCAGGTATGGGCGTCAACGCAAAAAAAAGTGCCTTTAAGCATTAAATCCACTCCATGGTTTATTGTTTTAGTTAGTAAGAGTTAGCCGTTTAATGTTGATTGAACGGCTAACTTGGAAGGGGGATTGACTGTTTAATCTATGTTGTATTTATCTAGATTGATGCGAGTCTCTAGTGCGTCAGCAATGACTTTTTCAACGTAAGCACGTTCTTCGCCGATAAGCGTCATGCGCGGTAGGCGTACATTTTCGCTACCGCGACCAACAATTTGCTCTGCAAATTTGATGCATTGAACTAATGTAGGGATGGTGTCTAAACGGAGTAACGGCATAAACCAGCGATAAATTTCACGGGCTTCTTCTATTCGGCCTGCGCGTGCAAGCTTATATAGCGTAACTGATTCACGTGGGAACACGTTGGTTAGACCAGAAATCCAACCTGTAGCACCTAAGAATAAGCTTTCTAGCGCAATATCATCCACGCCACAAAGAATATTAAAGCGATCACCAAAGCGGCTTTGCAGTTCAGTTAGGCGACGTGTATCAGTTGTTGACTCCTTGATAGCGACAATGTTTTCTTCTTCGGCAAGAATAGCTGTCATTTCAAGGTTGATATCCACCCCATAGCTAACGGGATTGTTATAAATCATAATAGGCAATTTAGTTGAACGAGCGACGGTTTGGTAATGAGTGACGACTTCACGATCAGTGCCACGATAAACCATAGCCGGAAGCAGCATTAGACCGTCCACACCTAATTTTTCAACGTCTTGGGCATAAAGAGAAGCAGCTTCTGCTGTGTTCTCTGTACAACCTGAAAGCACTAGAATGCGACCTTTGACCGTGTTAACAGTATGCTTGATAAACTCGCGCTTTTCTCCTGCGCTAAGAGAAGCATTCTCGCCGATTGTGCCTAACGCAATAATCCCGTCGATACCATCTCTGATCAAATCTTCCAACATACGAGCATTTGATTCGTAGTTGATAGAGCCGTCTTCGTTAAACTGTGTCGAGATTGCTGGAAAAACACCTTGCCAATTTACGTTCATATTAAGCCTCAATTTACTGCTATGTAGGAGAGTTATATACGGACTGCTGACATCAAATATCGCTAAAACGTACTTAGCGATATTTGAAATAAAGCTACTAAATCCGCTGTAATTATTGTATACAATATCCAAGAATTAACTTTTGAGCAATAAAAATATGCACTCGATCACAATAAATAGAGCATTAACCGATAACTTTAAGGGCTTCACTACCATAGATGCGCACACTGAAGGGGAGCCGTTACGAATTATTGTTTCTGGTTATCCAGACATTAAAGGCGCAACCATTTTAGAAAAGCGCCAATATGTGCAACAGAATCTCGATGAATATCGCAAGATCTTGATGCATGAGCCTAGAGGACATGCAGATATGTATGGTGCACTAATCACTGATCCTGTCAGTGAATCTGCAGATTTCGGTGTGTTGTTTTTACACAATGAAGGCTATAGCAGTATGTGTGGTCACGGTATTTTGGCCTTGGTTAAAGTCATGTGTGAAACAGGTACTATCGCATTAGATAATGTGCCACGTGTGATAAAAATCGATTCCCCCGCAGGGCTTATTACCGCGCAAGCAGATCGAGATGCGGCAGGAAAAATCACTGCTAGCTTTGAAAATGTCGACTCGTGGGCCGATGCTCTCGATTGCACTGTGAATGTGGCAGGTTTTGGAGAAGTCACGTATGACATAGGTTTTGGCGGCGCTTATTACGCCTATGTGGATGCAGATGCTCATGGTATTCGTTGCGCAACTGATAATGTTGCGCAGTTGATTGACTTAGGCCGCCGTATCAAGCAGGCCATTGTAGCCTCACATTCTTTAGTTCACCCATTAGAGCAGGACTTAGGTTTTTTATACGGGACGATGTTTACCTCTAAAAAAGTGACTCACCCTGAAGCCCATTCTCGTCATGTTTGTATCTTTGCTGATGGCGAAGTCGATCGTTCACCAACAGGCACCGGAGTTTCTGGTCGTATCGCGTTATTACATGCTAAAGGTGAAGTTGGTTTAAACCAACCTTTGATGATTGAGAGCATTGTTGATGGACGCATGATTGTTACTGCTCAAGCAAGGACTGAATTTCATGGTAAACATGCAGTGATCCCTAAGGTATCTGGTCGTTCCTATATCACAGGTCAGCACCAATTTTTTGTTGATCCTGATGATGTATTTCAGCAAGGGTTTATTTTGCGTTAAGACACTTTAGCTGTAAATAAGCAGCTAAATGGCGGTCTTCCTGCATAGATTTAATTCATGTGTATATAGGTAAAACAAAAAGTAGTACGGGGGATAAAAGATGAACAGTGCTAATCAGGGGCAAGTTTTTAAGCAGACATCAAGTCAAAATAACGCGGGCACTGACCAGCAAAAGTACCGTGGGGAGATCACTATTATTGGTGCCGGTATTGTTGGTCTTGCGTCAGCGATAGAGCTACAACGCGAAGGATTTAGTGTCACATTAATCGACAAAGAGGGGGCTGGGGCGGGGGCATCTAAAGGTAATGCGGGGCATTTTGCCACAGAGCAAGTGTTTCCTTTAGCTGATGTGAGCATGTTGCCTAAGCTGCCTGGTATGTTGATGGACCCTTTAGGACCCTTTCGTATTCAGCCACAATACTTTTTTAAAGCTTTACCTTGGTTTATGCGTTTCTTGTTCAATATGTTGCCCTCACGTAGAGCTAAAAATTCCCGTGCAATTAAGACGTTGAATCAAGGTTCAATAGCAGCTATGCAATCTCTGGTTAAATTTTGTGATTGTGAAGACTTACTGGTAATGAATGGCAGTTTATTGGTATTTGAAGGTACATCCATTGATGAGGTGCAAAAGGAATTTCTTGCCTATCGTGATGCAGGGGTTGAGGTACAACTGTTTAATGGGGATCAAGTAAGAGCTTTAGAGCCATCATTGACCAATAACATTACCCATGGTTTGTATTTTTCCCAGGTAGGTCATACAGTTGATCCTTATCGTTTATGCCAAGCGTTCGAGAAAAAATTTAAGGCGTTAGGTGGTACGTTGGTAACAGAAGAAGTATTGAAGGTGAATACAGCCTCAACGACTTCTTGTATTCAATTAGATATGCTGTCAGGTAACTGTGTCAATACAGAGCGCTTAGTCATTGCATCAGGTGCTTGGTCTAAGCCACTTGCTAAGCAATTAGGTTATTCAGTGCCTTTAGAAACTGAGCGTGGCTATCATTTGATGATGCCGCAAAAAAGCCACCTATCACGTCCGGTTGCGTCCTATAACCGCAAGTTCATCATCACGCCAATGCTTGATGGAACTCGATTAGCGGGAACCGTTGAGTTTGGCGGTTTAAAAGCACCATTAATAGAAGCGCGAGCAAATTGTTTATTTCCACATGGCAAAGCCTTATTGCCAGGGTTGTTTGCTGATGCAACTGTTGAGGACGGTGTACGTTGGATGGGTTTTAGACCTTCTATGCCGGATAGCTTGCCGGTATTGGGACGCAGTCAAAAACAATCGAACGTGTTTTTCTCATTCGGTCATCAACACTTAGGTCTTACTTGGTCAGCTATTACAGCGAAGCTTTTAGCTCAAGAAGTAAAAGGTGTGCGAACAGATCTTGACCTGAGTCCTTACAGAATTGAAAGATTTGAATAATTGTTAAAAAGTTCGCAAAAATGCAGTTATGAGTTATAAGTAATGGAGTAACTAATAGCCAAGTAACGAATTATTTTGGAGCTAAAATGAAATACTTATCTACATTAAGCATAATTTGTATTGCTATGATGCTTAACGGCTGTGCTAAACAACAGGGGTCTTTGCCCGCAGAAACGATTATTACTGAAGACGGGCAAGTATTTATTGCTTGGAATAACCCAGCAGATTATACCGATGTTGAAGCGACCTTAGGTGTGCAAAGTAAGTATCAACAATATCTGTTTAGTGAACTAACCGAAGAGCTAGGTAAAGTGGCAAATAAACACTTATCTCCGAATCAAAAGCTTGAGCTAGTTGTTACCAATGTGGATTTAGCGGGTGATGTGCAACCTACTTTTGGCGCTACGCCACATGATATACGTATATTAGAAGACATTTATCCGCCAAAAATAACCTTTGATTATACATTAAGCGAGAATAATACGGTTTTAAAAACTGGCTCAGAAAAGCTACGAGATATTGGCTATCTAAGCGGTATTCAGCCTATAGGTAACGATCCTTTTCCCTACGAGGTGGATTTATTAACGGATTGGTTTAAAGAAACAATTAAACCAGTACTTTCTGAGTAATTTTTTTCGAATGAAGAGTAAGGGACGTTATTTACGTCCCTTATTTTTGGATTAAGCTGACTCTAGATTTGAGTAGCTTCGTTAAGCTATTTATATTAGCGATTGAACGCTAAGTTGTTTTTGTTGATTTCAGCGCATTATATAAAACGATGGTAATAATAAAGTGCAAAGCACTATGCCAATATGAACCAATATAGAGCAGAAAGGCGATTACTACCGTGCTTTCGCCAATAATTAGCTTTTGTAGCGTGTTCATATTTATCATCCTTGATTTTGTTAAATTAATCCTATTTTGCCATAAACGCTTCGATCTCTTCTATGCTTCTTGGTACATCAACGGATAGGTTTTCATATCCATTGTGTGTGACTAAAATATCGTCCTCAATGCGGATCCCCATACCACGATAAGCCTGGGGAACATCGAGAGCATCGAGAGGAATATAAATCCCTGGCTCAATAGTAAATACCATGTTGGCTTCTAATGTCCGCCATTTACCTTCATTGTCGTGATAAGGGCCTACATCATGGACATCCATTCCTAACCAATGACCAGTCTTATGGACGGTAAAGCGTTTGTAAGACTCATTTGCCATGATTTGCTCTATTGAACCGGTTAAAAGGCCGAGTTCTTTAAGCCCTTCAGCCATAACTTGCATGCAAGTCTCATAGAGTGAGTTCCAAGCTGTGCCTGGGCAGACTTTTTCGATAGCTTGATCGAGTGCTTTAAGCACTAATTGATAAATGGCTTTTTGCTCCGCAGAGAAAAGCCCATTTACCGGGTAACTGCGAGTAATGTCAGCCGCATAATGCTCAAATTCACCGCCTGCATCGATGAGTAGCATCTGACCATTAACTAATTCACAGCAGTTTTCCTCATAGTGCAAACAACAGGCATTATTACCACCGGCGACAATACTTGGGTAGGCGACATCGTTACAGCCATGTTTGGCGATAGTGAAATCAAATAGTGATGAGAGTTCTCGTTCATTAATTCCGGGTTTACAAGCTTGCATAACAGCCTTATGTCCAGCTGTAGATGCATAAACCGCTGAACGGATTTTAGCGAGTTCGTCCCTAGACTTTACTACACGCTTGCTGTGTAACACTTCAGCTAAAGGCTTTATTGAAGTGAAGCGCTTAGGCGTATCAAACGAGCAATGATGTCTTTGATGGTTTACCCAGCTAATGAGTTGTGATGAAAATCTTCCAAGTTCATCACTTATATATAGTGTGTTTATCTGTTGTAGAAGTAGCGCTAAGGTCTGTTCGAACTCGGCAACGGTATAGCCTTTATCAGCACCATGAATTGCTACAGCCCCTTCAATACCAGCTCGGGCACCAAAACTTACTTCCTGCGCGGGATCTTTAGGTCGACAAAATAAAAGGTATTGGTTTACATCGCCCTCAACCAGTATTGCGATAGCATCGGGTTCGTCGAACCCTGTTAAGTAGAGAAAGTCATTATCTTGTCTAAAATGGTATTTGATGTTTTTGCTACGTACTTTCTGCTGATAGCCTGCAACGATGACTAAACTGTTATTTGGTAACTGCTCAAGCAGTTCAGAGCGTCTTTGATGATAGATATTAGACATCTTATTATTCCTAGCGATAAATAAATCAGTTACAACTCAGACTATAAGGGTTGTATATTTTATCCATTACACGATATTCATCGTTTTATAGCAAGTTCACGGTGCATTTTGTTGCAATGAGTGAAATAATAATAGCTATTGCATATTAGAGAGAATGTATTGTGAATCGAGCGGTATTTTTAGACAGAGATGGCGTTATTAATCAAGACCACGGCTATGTACATCAGGTTGATGATTTTGAATATATAGATGGTGTGTTTGATGCCTGTGCATCTCTAAAAGAGATGGGTTATATGCTTGCTGTCGTGACTAACCAGTCTGGAATTGCTCGAGGAATGT
Organism: Shewanella sairae; assembly: GCF_023283535.1. Taxonomy (GTDB): domain Bacteria; phylum Pseudomonadota; class Gammaproteobacteria; order Enterobacterales; family Shewanellaceae; genus Shewanella; species Shewanella sairae. The sequence continues at coordinate 23,926 of NZ_JAKILT010000066.1, forward strand.
ATAGCGAAGATCAATTCCATTCACTGACAGAGTGGATGGATTGGAACTTTGTAGACAAAGGTGTAGAGCTTGATGGGATCTATTATTGTCCGCATCATGCTGAAAAAGGCATTGGTGAATACAAAATTGATTGTGATTGCCGTAAGCCAAAACCAGGTATGCTTAACTCAGCAGCGCAATTTTTGAAAATCGATTTATCTCAATCTGTAATGGTCGGTGACAAACGCGATGATATGTTAGCGGCTGAAGCTGCTGGTGTACCAACTCGTATTTTAGTTAGAACCGGCAAGACAGTGACTGATGATGCTATCGCTGCTGCCACAGTTGTTTTATATTCAATTGCCGATGTGCCTGGCTATTTAGCTAGTCAGAGCTAGTGTGCAAGTTAAGCTGTAAAACGTAATGCCTCATAACTCAGTTATGAGGCATTTTTGTTTTGCTATATGTAGCTCTTATTGACAGGGTGGACTTATATAACCAGCGACTCCTACGTTAAACAGACCATTTCGCTGTTAAAAAGCACATGTTGTGCAATAACTATTCGTTTGATTTGGAAAAGCTAATTTTATTGGAAATGGCCCTTGCGCTACTCTGAGATATCCCTATAATTCGCATCCACTGACACGGCACAGCAGGCCAACTAGCTAAACGAAAGCTTAGATAGAACGGGACTTGCAGCGGTGTTAGAAAGATTAATTTCTACGGAAGTTAACCTCAGGTGACAATCGCTTTAAGAGCTTCGAATGATGGTTGTTTACACGAGAGTGAACAAATAATCATCGCTTGAAAAACTTCTTAAAATAAGCGCTTGACGTCGACACTAGGAAGTGTAGAATACGCCTCCTTAGCCAAACGACCTAAGCGTCTAAGGCGCCATTTTGAAAGGCTTCTCCTAACGGATTGGGCCTTGATAGAAGTGGTACGCTCTTTAACAATATGACAAGCAAATCTGTGTGGACACTCACAGAGATTAAGTTATTCGAAATTACTTCTCACGAAGTAATCAAAAAATT
>NZ_JAKILT010000067.1 GCF_023283535.1 Shewanella sairae
CCGTCAGTTATTTTGATTTTGTCATAAATGCTGATGGGCTAAAGCCCAACCTACGTAAAGCAAGCGTGTGTAGGTCGGCATTTATGCCGTCTGTTATTTTGATTTTGTCGTCAATGCTGATGGGCTAAAGCCCAACCTACTTAAAGTAAGTGTGTGTAGGTCGGCATTTATGCCGTCAGTTATTCTCATTTTTGCCTTTTATTGCTTACCTGAAACGAAAAAACGCTGCGTTTATAACGCAGCGTTTTTGTTTTTGGGGGCTTTAAGCTTTTAAGAGCTAGAACCTAGCTCCTCTAGTTACTAAACTCTTAGTTGCTAAGAAATTCAGCTCTGGTCGCTGGGTTTGACTTAAATTTGCCGCCAAGTGCAGTGGTGGTGGTTGAGCTGGTCGAGTCCATTACGCCACGTGATTTTACGCAGTAATGCACCGCGTCCATCTTCACTGCCACGTCTTGAGTGCCTAATAGCGCCTGTAGCGCCACTAAAACCTGCTGAGTCAGACGTTCTTGCACCTGAGGTCGCTGGGCAAAGAAACGCACGATACGGTTAATCTTAGATAATCCGATTATGCTCTTGCTTGGCAAGTAAGCCACGGTTGCTACACCATCGATAGTCACTAAGTGATGTTCACAAGTACTGGTTAAGCTGATGTCGTTAACCTTAACCATTTCATCAAAGCCCATCTTGTTTTCGATGACGGTGATCTTAGGGAAATTGGCGTAGTCTAAGCCTGAGAATATTTCATCGACATACATTTTGGCGATACGGCGCGGAGTGTCCGCTAAGCTATCGTCGCTCAAGTCCAGTGACATTAAGGTCAAGATCTCACGCATATGGTGTTCAATCTTGTCTTTACGCACTTCAGCGCTTAGCTCATTAGGTAGCATTGGCGTTTCAAGACCGCGCTCGATAAGTGCAGACTTTACGATTTGAGCAGATTCACTGAGGATTGCTTCTTTTGATGTCATAAGTTCCTCCTCCACCATAAAAAATGAGTGGTGATATTCGTATCCTGTGTACTAGGGCCGTCAGCCTCATTGAGAGACTTGGTGATCTCTTAAAAATGAACAGGCAGACTGGTAATTATCTGCATTGTATTTAGAGAGGACGGGAGGATACCGCTATTTGCTGTAAATATACACCGAAAACCGCAATGAGGATAAGAAAAACCGACTAAATTAGTCGGTTTTTATATTTTGGGGATTACAGCTTAAGGTTGGTTTCTAGGAAACTGAGCATTTCATTGTAATACTTAGCCCTATGAGCATCGTCATAGAAGCCATGTCCCTCATCGTCCATTACCAGCTTTTTAAACGGATACTTTTGCTTATTGAGCGCATCCTCTAACGCTTCGAATTGTTCGATTGGCGCACGTTCATCTTCACCACCATGCACCAGCATGATATTTGCTTTTAGCTTACCAACATTGTGTGTGGGTGACATGGCTTTAAGTACGGCTTCATCTTCACCTAGCACCCTTTGTAGATAGCGTTTACCTGCACGGCGCTGTTGTACATCGCCCTCATCAAACATGAGTTCTAGGTCATAAACACCAGCAAAACCAATGGCGCATTTAAACAGGTCAGGTTCTATAGTCGCACTTTGAATCGCGGAGTAGCCGCCAAAGCTGCCACCGACAATACAGATGCGGTTTTTATCGATAATCCCTTCCTCGATAACGTATTTAGTCGCGTCAATAATGTCGTACTGGATTTTTGTGCCCCATTTTTGGTGTCCTGCATTTTCAAAGGCTGTACCGTAGCCTCCAGAGCCTCTAAAGTTAACCTGTAGCACTGCCGCGCCTTGGCTAGCAATCATCTGATTTTGCGAGTCAAAGCCCCACCAATCTCTCGGACCATGTGGGCCGCCGTGTGGATTAACAACAAGAGGTAGATTTTTAGCTTCAAGACCGTGGGGGAGGGTTAGGTAGCCATAGATTGTGACGCCATCTCTGCTGGTGAACTCTATCGGTTTTATTTCAGCCATTTTCTCAGGCTCAATCCAACTCTTTTTAGACACTAAAAACTCTAGGTTCAATTTCTCTGTATTGAAAAGGTAATACTTACCAGGAGTTTTATCGTTAAAAGCTTTAATAATCATTATTTTAGCGTCTGTGGTTTGACTCACTAAATGAATTTGGTACCCAGGTAGTGCGCTTAATAATTGCTTGATGTAAGTTGCTGATGGGTCTTTAGGCGCCACAAACTCATATTCAGGGTAGCCATTTTCATACTCAACCGCATATAACTTTTTAGTGGTTTGATTTATCCAAACATTACTAGGATCAACAACTTTATCTTGGCTGATCAGTTTTTTGTCGCCAGTTTTAATATTGATCAGATAAACACCAGAAGGCTTACCTGACTCGTTTGCGGTTACATAAACACTATTTTTATCATCACCAAATGCAATCGGGCTCATTGCGTCTAAATTGAGATTTAAGTTATCGGTATTAACCCATTCATTATCTTCTCTGTAGTAAAGGTGGGTATTAACGTAATCACGAGTACCACTGACAAAACGTACCTTGCCGTCATGGTCGGTCAGAAAGTTGGCATAAGGGATTGGCGCGCCGGCCACTTTTTTTCGTTTTCCGTTATATACATTTACGCGATAAACTTTCTGAGTATTTTCGACTATGTTTGCTCCACCACCACCCCAAGGTAGCGCTTGTACTAGCATATAACGATCATCTTCTGGCATAGGATCCAAAATATATGCAGTGGCACGAATTGCTGTATTTCTCTTAATATTTGAGCCTGTTTGCTGTCCACCTTGATAACCAAACAGATAAGCGACTTTTGAACCATCAGCGTTTACCGCCATAAGTTCACCGTAGTAAAGCGGGTGATCGCTCCAGCCTTTCAGGTATTCTTTTTGCAGTACTACGCGTTCATCATTGACCCACTCGTAGTGACCGACTTGAGCATTGCCATCGAAAAAAACCATGTGAACAGCTTTTTTGGTCGCAGCATCTAAAATCATCAGCATATTCTTGCCGTCTTTACTGGTAATGGCACTCAAATAGTCACCAGCAGGTGATATTTTTACTTGAGAAAATTCGGCCGAGCGGCTGAAGAGATTGGCGGTATCATCTGTTTTTGCAGATGCATTAAAGCTGAGCCAAGTAAGTACTACTAGGCCAATGATTTTGACGAGTTTCATACAACTTCCTTGTGGAAACAAATGTTAAGTGTTAGCGCGTGCTTGCGAGAAAAGTAAACTAAAAGTTGCAGTTGAACAATAGTGAGATACAAAAAAGGCAGCATATTTAACATGCTGCCTTTTCTATAGCGTGCTTGGATTAACTCAGATTAACTTAGCTTTGTAGCAGTTGCTGCTGGATAAATTCCCACTGCTCATTAAAGTGCTTAGTTGGCTTAAGTTTAAATTCGCTACGTACAAATTGAGCGATACGGCCTTCGGCTACAGCAAGCAACAAGTTAGCGAGTACGGCTTCATCTAGGTTAAAGGCTTTGCCTTCGCGCAGACTTTTCTCACGCAGAATTTGCTTTAGATGAGTTTCAATCTTGGCAAATAGCTGGCTAATACGGCTACGTAGTCGCTCGTTTTCACCTAGCAGTGCATCGCCGTTTAATACGCGTGAAATACCTGGGTTTCTTTCGGCAAATACCAACAATAACTGCAGTAATAACTGACAGCGTTTCATGGTGTCTTTTTCTTCATCCATGATTAAATTGATACGCGACAATAACGACTCTTCGATAAACTCAATCAGCCCTTCAAACATGCGGGCTTTACTTGGGAAGTGACGGTAAAGTGCTGCTTCTGATACGCCCACTTGTGCGGCCAATTTGGCGGTAGTGATGCGTTGTCCTGGGCTTGTTTCTAGCATAGTCGCTAAGCACTGTAGGATATGCTCACGACGGTTTATTTTTGGGCTTGCAGCCATTTATCTGTCCTTCACTCGATTACTACTGAGCGAGACGGCAAGGAAACGAAGCTCCGTGCTATCCATTAAAAATGATTATGCGAATGTCGCAGTAATCGTTATTTGGTTCCTGAGTGGCCAAATCCACCTGCGCCGCGATCAGACTGGTCGAACTCGTCGACCAGCTTAAACTCGGCTTGCACTACGGGAACAAACACCAACTGTGCGAGTCTGTCACCAATTTCAATGGTGAATGGCTCGCTGCCGCGGTTCCAGCAAGACACCATTAACGGACCTTGATAGTCCGAATCGATAAGTCCCACTAAGTTACCTAATACGATGCCATGCTTATGACCAAGGCCTGAGCGCGGCAGAATAATCGCCGCTAGACTTGGATCGGCAACGTGAATAGCTATTCCTGTTGGAATTAGCACAGTTTCACCAGGTGCAATGGTCAATTGGGTATCAGTAATGGCGCGAAGATCCATACCCGCACTACCAGGTGTGGCGTATGCTGGTAGCGGAAATTCGGTACCGATCCGTGAATCGAGGATCTTTAATTCGATTGGTGTTTTCATTATTTTGTTATTTTATTCGCTATTAGAGTGAGCAATTGCTTGGCTAATGTTTGTTTGTCCACAGCGGGTAACTCAGTGCTGCCATCACTCCAAAATACAGTTAATGCATTTGAGTCGCTGTTAAAGCCAATATTGGTATTTGATACGTCGTTAGCGGCGATCATGTCGAGCTTTTTACGGCTTAACTTACCACGAGCATATTGCTCTACGTCATTGGTTTCAGCAGCAAATCCAACCGTAAACGGTCGGTTAGCATGGCTGGCAACGCTGGCTAAGATATCAGGATTTCGAACTAGCGCAAGTTGCATCTGCTCTGCTGATTTTTTAATTTTACTTTCTGCGACTTCGGCGATTCGATAATCGGCGACGGCGGCGCAGCCAATGAAAATTTGGTGTTGCTCAACCTGCGGCATAACCGCGTCTAGCATCTGCTGGGCTGACTCAACGTTAACGCGGCTGACGCCATTTGGCGTTGGCAGATTAACGGGACCGGCAACTAGAGTCACTTTAGCGCCCATGTCTGCTGCGGCTTTGGCTAAGGCAAAACCCATTTTTCCAGAGCTGTGATTAGAGATATAACGCACAGGATCAATGGCTTCACGTGTAGGGCCTGCCGTTAGCAATACCGACATGCCTTGCAGCAGTTTAGGGCCAAAAAATTCAACCGCTTTTTCTGCAATTGCTACAGGTTCTAGCATTCTGCCAGGACCGACTTCACCACAAGCTTGTGAGCCTGAATCTGGCCCCCAAATGTGTAAGCCACGCTCGCTTACTTGCTTTAAGTTAGCTTGAGTGGCGGCGTTGCGATACATCTGCTGGTTCATTGCAGGGCAAAGTACTACAGGTGCTTCGGTTGCTAAGCAGGTGGTAGTGATTAGCTCATCTGCCATGCCTGCATTAACGCGGGCAATTAGGTTAGCTGTCGCAGGGGCAATAATGACTAAGTCTGCCCAGCGAGCAAGCTCAATATGGCCCATTGATGCTTCGGCTGTTGGATCAAGTAAGTCGGTGGCAACCGGATAACCTGAAAGCGCCTGCAAAGTTAGCGGAGTAATAAATTCCTGCGCACTTTGACTCATAACAACACGGACGTCTGCGCCGCGTTCTTTTAACTTACGCACTAGGTCGGCTGACTTGTATGCGGCAATGCCGCCACCAATTCCGAGTAGTACTTTTTTGTTAGTAAGACCCATACTTAACTTTTCCATAATCACTTTGGCGATAAATGTTTCATCACGCTGCAAATGTTGCGGCCTAAGATATCACAAACCGCAAAATGGTGATGAACAACTTCCAAAAATCTAGACCATACTCAAACATCATAGAACAACAGGGAGGTTGTGATGGCGATAAAGGATTGGCCTGAGGGCGAGGCACCGCGAGAAAAATTATTAGCTTGTGGCGTAAAACAATTATCCGATGCTGAATTATTGGCTGTGCTGCTTAGGGTTGGGTTAAAAGGCTTAAGTGCTGTTGAGCTGGCAAAGGTGATGATAAATGAGTTTGGTGGTCTTAGAAGTCTGCTTAGCGCTTCTCAGGCACAAGTTTGTCGATTAGATGGAATTGGGCCGGTAAAATTTGCTCAAATGCAGGCCGCAGTGGAATTAGGTGCACGAATTTCGCAAGAAAATCTAAAAAGAGGCAAAATTTTGTCTGATCCTGATTTAACTCGGGACTATTTAATGAGACAATTGTCTGATCGTGCCTATGAAGTGTTCGCTATTTTATTATTAGATAGCCAACATCGGGTAATTCAATTCGTTGAGTTATTTAGGGGTACTATAAATTCAGCATCAGTTTATCCACGAGAAGTGGTGAGCCTGGTGCTTGAAAAAAAGGCTGCGGCTGTGATCGTGTGTCACAATCATCCTTCAGGGATTGCAGAGCCAAGTACAGCCGATAGACGAATTACTGAGCGATTGAAACAAGCCCTACAAACTATTGATGTTTCCTTACTGGATCACATGGTTGTAGGGGATCGAGAGATAGTTTCTTTCGCTGAAAGGGGATGGATTGATTAATCTATCCCTTGATCTTTGATTTTAGATCCTGTATAAAATGCGCCCTCTGTTGTGTGCCTCAGGCGACGGCCGTGTTCGAGGTGCATTAATGCTCGAGCGTTAAATATTGTTTTGGAGAGATTGACATGTCAAGAGTATGCCAAGTAACTGGCAAGCGACCAATGGTTGGTAACAACCGTTCGCACGCGAAGAATGCTACGCGTCGTCGTTTTTTACCTAACCTACAGAACCACCGTTTCTGGTTAGAAGACGAGAAGCGTTTCGTACAGCTACGTATATCTACTAAAGGTATGCGTATCATCGATAAGAAAGGTATTGAAGTTGTTATTGCTGAACTTCGTGCCCGCGGCGAGAAGGTGTAATAAACCATGGCTAAAGCTAAAGGTAATCGTGAGAAGATCAAGCTAGTTTCTAGCGCTAACACTGGTCACTTCTACACGACTGAAAAAAACAAACGTAACATGCCTGAAAAAATGGAAATCAAGAAATTTGATCCAGTTGTTCGTCAGCACGTTATGTACAAAGAAGCTAAAATCAAGTAATTACTTGTTTAAGCATCTTGGAAAAAGCCTCTATTTATAGAGGCTTTTTTTTGTCTAAAATTTGTCTGCAACGACTATTTCCCCTCGCGTTCCAATCTAAATTTGTCACCCGTCCCATCGTCTAACATCGTGATACCAGACTTTCAGGTCAACTAATTCGCTTAATTTTGATTAATCATTCACAAGTGTTTATTGGATGAATGGCACCGGCACCTAATCAAGATAACCTACAGGTATCATCAGTAATTTCTTCTACGTGTTGGTTTGAATGGATTTATTCGTGGGATGAAAATCTAGTTATAATGTTATTTGCTAAGGTTTTATATCGCTTAATCTGTATATTGGTCAAAGCTGTTTGTGAAAATAAATGCTTTTAAAATGAATTTAAATGCACTATCATCTTTAGCTATAACTGAGCTCGTCATCGAGTATGGCGCTTTAGGGATTTTTCTATCTATTTTAAAGGTGATGTTAACGTGCGAACCACTGAACTTGTTGATGGATTTCGTCATTCTGCTTCCTATGTGAATGCCCATAGAGGCAAGACTTTTGTTGTTATGCTTGGCGGTGAAGCGCTCGCGCAGCAACAGTTCCGCTCGATCATTAACGACATCGCTTTGCTGCATAGCCTAGGGATCAAAATTGTCTTGGTCCATGGCGCTAGACCTCAAATTGACCAAGCGTTAGCAGATAACAGTTTGCCTGCCGAATATTACAATGGTGTGAGGATCACTGAAGAAGAGTCTCTGCGAGTGATTAAACAAGTGGTAGGTGGCCTGCATCTCGATATTACAGCACGATTATCAATGAGCTTAAGCAACACGCCAATGCAAGGCGCACAAATCAATGTGGTCAGCGGTAATTTTGTTATCGCCCAACCTCTAGGAGTAGAGGATGGCGTTGATTACTGCCTGACAGGCAAGGTACGTCGAATTGATAGCCAAGGCTTAAAGCGTCAGCTAGATAATAGCGGCATTGTATTACTGGGGCCTGTAGCTGCGTCAGTAACCGGTGAGAGCTTTAATTTGACTGCGGAAGAAGTGGCTACCCAAATTGCGATAAAGCTTAAAGCCGATAAAATGATAGGTTTTAGCTCGCAGAAAGGTATTTTGGATAGCACCGGGCAAGTACTTGCAGAGCTAATGCCAACAGATGCGCAGAAGATATTAAATGATTTACCTGAGGTCGCTCCGTTTTGTGTTGGTACTAAAGCATTTTTGCAGGCCAGTATCGATGCATGTCGCAATGGGGTCAGCCGTTGTCACTTTGTTAGTTACCTCGATGACGGTGCGCTGCTGCAGGAGCTGTTCTCGCGCGATGGTATTGGCACCCAGATTGTTACCGAGAGTGCGGAGCGTTTGCGTAGAGCATCGATTAGAGACATAGGTGGCATCCTAGATTTGATCCGTCCGTTGGAGCAAAAAGGCATTCTAGTCAGACGCTCTCGTGAACAGCTAGAGATGGAAATCGAACAGTTTATGCTGATTGAGCGTGACGATTTAGTGATTGGTTGCGCCGCGTTTTATCCGTTTGAAGAGGATAACGCCGGCGAGTTTGCTTGTTTGGTGGTGCACCCAGAATATCGCGATGCCGACAGGGGCAGTTTACTGCTGCAAAATATTATTGGTCAGGCTCGGGTACGGGGTTATTCACGTTTATTTGCGTTAACGACTCGCAGCATTCATTGGTTCTTAGAACATGGTTTTAATATGGTTGAGGTCGATGAATTACCTGAGAAGAAAAAGCAGCTGTATAACTACCAACGTAAATCTAAGATTTTAGCCTTGGATTTGTAAAGCAAACTTGGATACAGCCTAAGTTGGAGTTTGACAGTTTATGTCGGTGTGTAACAATGCTGACAACAGTCGTTATTAGGTTCGCTTATGTCTCAGGTTTATCCGCTAGCACCACTTACCTCTACTGGCCATTGGAGCTTTGTAGCACTGTTGGCTATTTTGATTGGATTGGGTGTATTCATCTACTGCAAGAATATGCCCAAAGTGAGCAAGGCCGTTAGCATTGGTGTATTGCTGCCTATGGTACTGGCCTTTAGTTGGATGTTCTATAAAGTGAATGATTCCAAGTTGGTGATTAGTGCTGATAGCTTGACCTTAGACGTGCCTTTTTATGGTTTTAGCATACCTTTAACTGAAATCGATTTGGATGACATTATCCGTGTCGATTGGGGTAAAAGCCCAGAATTAAAACCTAATTTAAGAGCTAACGGTATTGGCATGCCGGGGTTTCAATTAGGTTGGTTTAGGTTAGCCAATGAGCAAAAGGCTTTTGTGGCGACAACCAATACCGACAACATTGTCTCTATTCCGACAAAGCGCAATTACCCATTGATTTTGAGTCTACAGAACCCTGAGACGTTGACACGAAACGCCCTTTAATCGCAAACAAAAAAGCGAACCATAAGGTTCGCTTTTTATACCAATCAGTATAAACATTTAGTCGCTCAGCGAGAGTTTAGCGGTTTTGAGGCAAGGCAACGAGCGAAGAGCATAGTTGTTCTACGTTCAAGTTCGTTAACACAGCATCAGAATCGCTAAAACTCGCCAGTCTGGAACGTTTTTGGCTGCCTACTTCTGCGTTGAATAGATTTATAAGGGAATAACCATTATTACAGCTATTCGCCTTGAATTAGTTTGCCAAAAATCGTTCTGAGCTGATCAAATTCTTATACTGATTGGTATTAGTTATATCGCAGTGCTACTTTTTCGCTTTACGCTTATAAAGCATATCCAAAGTAAATAGGAATAATGCCGCCCAGATAAACGCAAAGGTAATGCCTTTTTCTGCATCAAAGGGTTCATTAAACAGCGCAATAGCCAGAATAAACATGATACTTGGGCCAATGTATTGGAAGAAACCCAGCATTGAAAACGGAATTCTTACTGCAGCCGAGGCAAAACACAACAACGGCACAGTGGTAACGATACCGGCAGCAATTAATAACAAGTTATGCTGCAGATCATTAGCCAATAAGTGAGTTAATGAATCTCCTGCGTTAGTGAATAAGTAAACCAATGCAACAGGTAGTAAAATGGCTGTTTCAACTAACAGGCCTGTTTTTGCATCGACATTGACCTTTTTACGCAGTAAACCGTAAAAAGCGAATGAACAAGCAAGACCGAGCGACACTAATGGGATTGAGCCAAAAGAGATCAGCTGGATCATCACCCCGGTTGCCGCCAAGGCGACTGCTGCCCACTGCAATTTACGTAGGCGTTCGCCTAGAAATATCATCGCGAGACTGACGTTCACTAGCGGGTTAATAAAATAACCTAAGCTGGCATCCAGCATATGGTCGTTATTTACAGCCCAAATAAACAGTAACCAGTTACCGGCAATGAGCACCGAGGTCACGCACAACACGGCAAGTTGTTTTGGTTGTTTAAGCAAGTGGCGTAAACGAGCAAAGCCGCCAAACAGTGCGATTAAAATCGTCACAAAGAAAAATGACCAAATGACTCGATGCAGTAAAATCTCAGCCGCTGGAACATTGTCGAGTAACTTAAAATAAATTGGGGCAAACCCCCAAAGGGTATAGGCGCAAACGGCGTACAGTATGCCTTTGCGGTATTCAATTTCTTGCATTGGAATGTGCTAAATAGAAAGGTAATTGCGAATTGTAGTCTTGCCGTCAATCAGACTCAAGTCAGCAAGCTATTTTAGTGAAACAGTCTGCTGTTATTTAAAAGTGACGCCGAGGAAACTTTTGCTGCCACTTTTACAGCCTATATTATCAACTGTTCGGTACAGAGTTTATTGGCAAATAACTGACTCTCTTTGCCTGCTTTACACAGGCTTTTGTCGGTAATGATTAGCCAACCATGTAAGTACCAGTGCCAAAGGCAATATGGTCGCCTTTTTCGTTATGTAGCTCCATTCTTGAAACCGATACGCGGTTACCTGCTCTTATCACAGTGCCTGTGCCAGTGAATATCTCACCGCGGCCAGGTCTTAGATAATCTACGCGCAAATCGATCGTGCCTAGGGTTTTAATGCGTTGCTCTAGCTCCTCTAAACTCCAATCGTCACGGCTGGCAACCAGCCCAGAGAAAGCAGTGAGTCCGCCAACGACATCTAGCACAGTGGCGGTAACGCCGCCATGCAAAATTTGCTGATGAATATTACCGATTAGCTCAGGTTTCATCTGCACTTCTATCTCGACGCCACTCATATCATAGCGCTTGATATCCATACCCAGTAAATTATGAAACGGTACATGTTGGTCAAAAATCTCAGCGACTCTACGCAGGGTTTCTTGCTGAATAAGCTGGCTCATCTCGCTTCCTTTTGCCGATTAGTGATCTTATTAGAGTATTTAACCTATCGTTAATAGTTACTGCTAAGCAAGCTTAAATTTTATCCACTAGCGACAATCGAGAGAGACAATGCCGCTCGCCTACATTAGAATAGTCAGCCTTATTTTTAACACAGGTTCACTATGGATCAGGCGGCGCTCGATAATCCGGTCGATCAGTTATCTTCCACCCTTCAGTCGGTATTTGGTTACCGTACATTTAGAGAGGGGCAGCAGGAGGTAATTGAACAGATCTGTGCAGGACAAGACTGCTTAGTGATCATGCCGACAGGTGGCGGTAAGAGCCTGTGTTATCAGTTACCTGCTTTGCTAATGCCTGGCCTTACAGTGGTGGTGTCGCCGCTTATCTCCTTGATGAAAGATCAGGTTGATAGCTTGATTCAAACCGGTGTCTCAGCAGCTTACTTAAACTCATCGCAACCGCGAGAAGAAAGCCTGCAAGTGCTGCAAAAGATGCGTTATGGCGAGTTAAAGCTGCTGTATGTGTCGCCAGAGCGATTACTGCAAGCCAGCTTTATCGATAGATTACATGAACTGAACGTGTCGCTGTTTGCGATTGATGAAGCGCACTGCATCTCACAGTGGGGCCATGACTTTAGACCTGAATACGCGGCATTAGGCCGATTGCGTCAACAGTTCCCGCAAGTGCCGATTATGGCGTTAACTGCTACCGCAGATAAAGCCACTCGTGCCGATATTTGCGAGCGACTGACCATTACCCCCCATTCACTGCTAACGAGCTTTGATAGACCTAACATTCGCTATACAGTGGCTGAAAAGCTTAATGCGGCTAATCAGTTGCGTCAGTTTGTTGATGCGCAAAATGGCACGAGTGGCATTGTGTACTGCAGTAGTCGTCGCCGAGTGGATGAGGTCGCTGAGCGTTTGCGTCTGCAAGGCCATCAAGCTGAAGCTTACCATGCGGGTAAAACCCAAGAAGAGCGTGCAGACGTTCAAGACAGGTTTTTAAAAGATCAGCTCGATATTGTGGTTGCAACGGTCGCATTTGGTATGGGCATTAATAAGTCTAACGTGCGCTACGTGGTGCACTATGACATCCCTAAAAGTGTTGAAGCTTATTATCAAGAAACCGGTCGCGCAGGCCGCGACGGTTTAGATTCTGAAGCCTTAATGCTGTTTGATCCTGCCGATATTGGTCGAGTGCGTCACTTGATTGAGCAGTCAGAGCCGGGTCCACAGCAGCAAGTAGAATTTCATAAGCTTAATACCATGGCTGCCTTTGCCGAGGCGCAAACCTGTCGTCGCCAAGTATTATTGCACTACTTTGACGAACCCGCGCAGCAAGCTTGTGGAAACTGCGATATTTGCTTAGATCCACCAAAGAAATACAACGGTATTCAGGATGCGCAAAAGGTGTTGTCTTGTGTCTACCGTATCGGTCAACGTTTTGGCATTAATCACTTGATTGAAGTGCTACGTGGCTCTAAGTCTGCGACTGTGATAGAACGTGGACACGATAAATTATCGACCTGGGGTATTGGCAAAGAGAAAAGTCACGAGCATTGGCTCAGTGTTATAAGGCAGCTCATTCACTTAGGTTTAGCGAACCAAGATATCACTCGCGGCTCGTCTGTTACGCTTAACCCGTCGGCACGAGCGGTGCTGAAAGGTGAAGTCGAGTTGTTGCTTGCTGAGCCTAGAATCGTGATTCAAACCACTAAGCGCCGCAGCAACAATTCACGTGCACCGCTTAACTACGACCGTAAGTTATTTGCAAGGCTTAAACTGCTGCGCCGCACGCTTGCTGAAGAGTTAGATGTACCGCCTTACTTGGTATTTAACGATGCAACGCTAGCGGAGATGGCAGCCATTTTGCCTACCAGCCCAGGTGAGATGCTAGCAGTAAACGGTGTGGGTGAGCGCAAGCTTGAACGCTTTGGCGGTGAATTCTTAGATGAGATCTCCGAGTACCTCGCGGAAAACTAATTTTTGTTGGGGCTAAGAGGCTTAAGCTTTCTTAGCTGACTGACATTAGCGCGTTTAATCATCGACTGTAAATTATCAAACTGTTGCATGGTCGCAAGGCCGATGTTGACCTTATTGTGGTTTTGCCAAACAGCCACAATACTGGTTAATTGCTCGATCACATTCGCAGCTCCCGCTTCTGTAGTGTGAGCCAACATAATGAGTAATTGCTGTTCAGATTGTAAAAAAAGTAAGTCTTGTTCTCTAAGTTTCCCCTTTAATTGCTCAATCATAATTGGTAAGTCAGTGCTTAATATTTCACTGGGGTCGAGTACCAATAAGGTCAGTGGATAATTAGCATGCTTACTGACTGCGAGCATATCTTCGAGCTTTTGCTTGCCTGTTGCGTTGGGCTTAATAGGCAGCTGATCTTTTTGGGCTGTGGCTTTTTTCGATGACTGCCTGTTATACCAGCCTATAAAGATAATTAAGCTTGAAACAATAAAAGCAATAGGGAAAAGCGAACTAGGCAATAGCTGCCCCGGCGTGACTGCCGCATGGTTGGTTTGTTGCTTATTCGAAATTTGTTTTTGGCGGCTTAAGTCTGATTTCAAGTGAGAAAGCCAAATATTTTGGATAAATGAGGTGTCGTTTTCAGCAGCCTGGTAGCGTTTTAGCTGATAGTCATAAGCTAAAGCAAAGTCCTGTTGCAGGGCGAAGTAATCCGCTAAGACGGCATAACTTAGCTTTAGATCGGTATAACTTTCTTTTTGTTTAGCAATATCAATTGATTCGTTGATTTGCTTAAGACCTTGCGCTTGTTGCCCTTGGGCAAGGTTAACTCTGCCTAGCAGCCTTAATGCGCTTATGGTTTCAGTAGCATTTGATTGTTTTCTAAAAGTATTAAGGCTCAAATGAAGTAGTTGTTCTGCGCTACTGTATTTACCACCACTAAAATCAATATAAGCAATTCTTTTATAGGCTACGGCAAGTTCAAACGGGCTGCCTAGTTCAGCTAGCAGGCTTCTTGCTCCTTGAATATATTCATCCCGAAGGGTTAATTGGTTAGTCATTTGCGCTAAGTTAGCGGCTTGAATCAATAGATTTAAGCTTATCTTTCCTTCTGCAAACTTATCGTCTAGGGCTTTGTTTAAATACTCTTTTGCAGCTTTCGCTTCGCCTTCATTCGCCAGTAATTTTGCCATTGCAGTATTTAAATAGGGGAGCGGTGTGAGTAACCATTGGCGTTTTTGTTGTTGCACTTGAGGGTATAAATCAAGCGCCAAGCGCAGATCTTCAATGGCGGTGTTGCCATGTAACACGTTGGCATCTAATTGACTTCTGAGCCATAAACTATTGATTAGTGCTTGCGGCTGTTCGAGCCGACGCGACATATTTATCGCTGAATGAATTAGCGGCAGCGCTTGTTGATATTTACCGAAGTTAACATATGCACGTGCCATACAGTTAAGAAAGTAGGGACGAGCCTCATCGAGTTCCAGCTGTTTAGCTTTGGCTTCATTGAGCCTTGCTAGATTAATGGCTGCGGTGTTTTCACCTAACTGTAAGTAACTTTCGCACTTAAGTGCATTTAGGCGTAATTGTAATACCCTAGGGTTAGCGTGGGTTTCAATATTTTGTTCAATTTGATGAATTTCGTCGAGAGTATTACTGGGATATTGAAAAACAGCAGTATTAAGCTGTTCAAATTGATCCTGCGTTAACGAATGGGCAGGCGAAAACCACAGTAAAAAACTGGCTGCTATGATACGAAAGTCCATTTTAAAACGCTTCAGAGGGGATCCTTATCCACTACATTATCTAACTGAAGTGGCATTATAACGAATTAAAATAAAATATGCATAAAAAAGCCTGTGGCGAGAGAATATTGCGATAGGTTATCCATATCTCATACCTGTTGCCATTTTAAAGTGGTAGTGACTATATATGCGCCATAATATCTCTTTTTGTTCCCTTTATTGAGCGATAATTACTCTGAAAATAGCTAAAACAAGCGAATTCATGGTTGACATATAAGCTTGCGCACGTTAAAAATTAACCGTTCCTATTCAGCTGGGTGGGAATGGTTATTTATTTATGGTGCATAAAAATGAACAAAAGCAATGGCGCATTACTAGGACTCCTTATTCTCATTCTCGCAGAAACTGCGCGGAGGACTTAGTGCTATACGCTTGAAAGCCAGCATTAATAGACCCCGCCATAACCGCGGGGTTTTTTGTATCTAACATGACCTAAATAGCAACGTGATCGCATAACTGAACAATGATGTTCGATGGAGAAGATAGATGTCTAACCGAGTAATTATATTTGACACCACACTGCGTGATGGTGAACAAGCACTAGCAGCTAGTTTAACGGTTAAGGAAAAACTTCAAATTGCACTCGCGTTAGAGCGTTTAGGTGTAGATGTGATGGAAGTGGGGTTTCCTGTGTCGTCTCCGGGGGACTTTGAGTCGGTACAGACAATTGCTCGAACCGTTAAAAACAGCCGAGTGTGTGCGTTATCAAGAGCTTTAGAAAAAGATATCGATGCTGCGGCGCAGGCGATGTCTGTGGCGGATCAGTTTCGAATTCACACCTTTATTTCAACCTCAACGATTCACGTTGAAAGCAAGCTTAAGCGCTCATTTGATCAAGTGCTAGAGATGGCTGTTGGCGCAGTTAAGTATGCTCGTCGCTTTACTGATGATGTGGAGTTCTCATGTGAAGACGCTGGTCGCACACCGATTGATAACTTGTGTCGCATGGTAGAAGAAGCGATTAAGGCTGGTGCGCGCACTATTAATATTCCCGACACTGTGGGTTATACGGTGCCAAGTGAGTTTGGCGGCATTATTCAAACCTTGTTTAACCGTGTACCGAATATCGATCAAGCGGTGATCTCTGTGCACTGTCACGATGATTTAGGCTTGTCTGTCGCGAACTCTATTACTGCTGTGCAGCACGGTGCCCGTCAGATTGAATGCACTGTTAACGGTATTGGTGAGCGCGCGGGTAACTGTTCACTAGAAGAGATCGCGATGATCTTATCGACACGCAAAGGTGAGTTAGGGCTAGAAACCGGCATTAATGCTAAAGAGATCCACCGTACATCAAACTTAGTCAGCCAACTTTGTAATATGCCAGTGCAAGCTAATAAAGCCATTGTGGGCGCCAATGCGTTTACTCACTCTTCTGGTATCCATCAAGACGGCATGCTTAAAGCGCAAAATACTTACGAGATCATGACCCCAGAAAGTATTGGCCTAAATCGTAATAACTTGAACATGACATCTCGTTCAGGTCGCCATGTGATTAAGCACCGTATGACAGAGCTAGGTTATGGTGAGCACGATTACGATATGGATGTGCTTTACGAAGAGTTTTTAGCGCTAGCGGATAAAAAAGGTCAGGTATTTGATTACGATTTAGAGGCACTTGCCTTTATGGAAGCGCAGGCTGAAACTGATGATCATTATAAGCTGCAGCAACTTGTGGTGCACTCTGACTCAACTGAAGGGAGTGCTACCGCCACGGTTAAAGTTGCTGTGAATGGCGATATCGTAACCGAAGCGGCTACCGGGAATGGCCCGGTTGATGCGGCCTATAAAGCAGTGGCACGTGCAACTGGTTGCGAAACCAATATTACTAGCTATCAGCTAAGTGCTAAAGGCGAAGGTCAAAACGCACTTGGCCAAGTGGACATTACCGCTAAATACCGCGAGCAGAATTTCCATGGTGTGGGTTTAGCTACGGATGTTGTTGAGGCATCGGCCAAGGCATTAATCCATGTCATGAACCTAACATGGCGCGCAGACAAAGTGGCTGATTGTAAACAGCGCATCCAACAAACAAAACAAGCGCTAGGCGGTGTGTAACCGCTGATTGTGTGTCGGCAAGTTTAAAGATTAACGAACAAATTTAAGAATCAATTACAGGAGTTAGCTGAAGTATGAGTTATCAGATTGCAGTACTGGCAGGAGATGGTATTGGGCCAGAAGTGATGGCTGAAGCGCGCAAAGTGCTAAAGGCAACCGAAGAGCGCTTTGCACTTTCTATCGAATATAGTGAATACGATGTTGGTGGTGCGGCAATTGATAATCATGGTTGCCCACTTCCTGAAGCAACCCTAAAAGGTTGTGAAGCATCAGATGCGATTTTATTTGGTTCTGTGGGTGGTCCAAAATGGGAGCATCTAGCGCCAAATGATCAGCCAGAGCGTGGTGCCTTATTGCCGCTTCGTGGTCACTTTGAGCTTTTCTGTAATATGCGTCCGGCTAAGTTGCATGCTGGGCTTGAGCATATGTCGCCACTACGCAGTGATATCTCATCCCGTGGTTTTGATGTGCTTTGTGTGCGTGAGCTAACCAGCGGTATTTACTTTGGTAAACCAAAAGGTCGCCAAGGTGAAGGCGAAAACGAAGAAGCCTTCGATACCATGCGTTATAGCCGCAAAGAGATCCGTCGTATCGCGAAAATTGCTTTTGAAACGGCTCAAGGTCGTCGTAAGAAAGTCACTTCAGTTGATAAAGCTAACGTACTTGCTTGCTCTGTGCTTTGGCGTGAAGTAGTAGAAGATGTTGCTAAAGACTTCCCTGATGTTGAACTAGAACATATCTATATCGACAATGCGACTATGCAGCTATTGCGTCGTCCAGATGAGTTTGACGTTATGCTGTGCTCTAACTTATTTGGCGACATCATCTCAGATGAAATCGCCATGCTAACAGGCTCTATGGGCTTATTGTCTTCAATCAGTATGAATAGCTCTGGCTTTGGTTTGTATGAGCCCGCAGGAGGCAGTGCACCTGATATTGCAGGCCAAGGTATTGCAAACCCTGTGGCGCAAATCCTTTCAGCTGCTTTATTGCTACGTCATAGCCTTAAACAAGACGCTGCCGCAGCTGCGATTGAAAAAGCCGTTGGCCAAGCATTAAGTGATGGTTATTTAACGGGTGAATTGCTTTCGAGCGATGAGCGCCATAAGGCAAAATCAACCAGTGAAATGGGTGACTACATTGCGCAGTTGATCCGAGAAGGGGCGTAATCATGGCTAAAACTTTATATGAAAAAGTCTGGGACAGCCATATTGTTGTGGCAGGTGAAGGCGAAGCGCCAATTATCTATGTTGATAGACATTTAGTGCATGAGGTGACGTCACCTCAGGCATTTAGTGGCTTAAAAGTGGCGGGGCGTAAATTGCATGCGCCAGAAAAAACCTTCGCCACTATGGATCATAATACGTCGACGATTAGCGCCAGCTTAGATGCGCTAAGTCCAATGGCACGTATTCAGGTTGAGACTCTTGAGCAAAACTGCAAGGAGTTTGGAGTACGTCTTTATGATATTCATCATAAAAACCAAGGCATTGTGCATGTGATGGGACCTGAGTTGGGCATTACCTTGCCGGGCACTGTGATTGTGTGTGGTGACTCGCACACTGCGACCCATGGAGCATTTGGTGCGCTTGCGTTTGGTATTGGTACCTCTGAAGTTGAACATGTCATGGCAACCCAGACTTTGCGTCAGCTAAAAGCTAAGACGATGAAGATAGAAGTGCGTGGCAATGTGGCGAGTGGTATCACTGCCAAAGATATTGTTTTGGCTATTATCGGCAAGATTGGTATGGATGGCGGCACAGGTTATGTAGTTGAGTTCTGTGGTGAAGCGATTGAAGCTTTGTCGATGGAAGGCCGAATGACCGTGTGTAATATGGCAATTGAAATGGGCGCGAAAGCGGGCATGATCGCACCAGACGCAACCACTGCTGAATATCTTAAAGGCCGAGAGTTTGCGCCAAAGGGCGCGGATTGGCAGCAAGCGCTTGCTGCATGGCAGTTATTGAAAACCGATGATGGCGCAGTGTTTGACGCTGAAGTTGTATTGGATGCCAAAGATATTGCACCCCAGTTAACTTGGGGGACCAACCCTGGTCAAGTCGTTGCGATTGACCAATTAGTGCCAAATCCTGCAGATGCAACTAATTCAACAGTGAAAACCAGCATTGAAAATGCATTGCAGTACGTTGATTTAGCTGCTGGCACATTAATGACTGATGTCAGTATTAATAAGGTGTTTATTGGTTCTTGTACCAATTCACGTATTGAAGATCTACGCGCGGCAGCTGAGCATGCTAAAGGCCGTAAGGTCGCCGATGGTGTAAAAGCGATTGTAGTGCCGGGTTCTGGTCTAGTAAAAGAGCAGGCTGAAGCGGAGGGGTTAGATAAAGTGTTCTTGGAAGCGGGCTTTGAGTGGCGCTTACCAGGTTGCTCTATGTGTTTAGCCATGAATGATGACAAGTTGGAGGCGGGTGATCGCTGCGCATCGACCAGCAACCGTAACTTTGAAGGCCGACAAGGGCGTGGTAGTCGCACTCATTTGGTCAGTCCTGCAATGGCAGCAGCAGCAGCTGTGGCTGGGCATTTTGTCGATATTCGTAAACCTTACTAGGAGAGCAGCATGCAACCATTTATCTCACACACTGGTGTTGCCGTTATCTTAGATAGTGCTAACGTCGATACCGACCAAATTATTCCTAAGCAATTTTTGTCTAAAGTTACCCGTGATGGCTTTGGTGTGCACCTTTTTCATGATTGGCGTTATTTAGATGACGCGGGTGATCAGCCAAACCCTGCTTTTAATTTGAATAAGCCACGCTATAAAGGTGCGTCTATTCTTGTCTCGCAAGAGAACTTTGGCTGTGGTTCCAGTCGTGAGCATGCGCCTTGGGCACTCGCTGACTTTGGTTTTAAAGTCATTATTGCGCCAACCTTCGCTGATATCTTCTATGGCAATTCGATTAATAACGGCTTGTTACCGGTTAAGTTGACCGATGCTGAAGTGAAGCAATTGATGGCTGAAGTCGAAGCAAGTGAAGGGGCGGAGATCTGTGTTGATCTTGAGGCGCTTATAGTGACATCACCCTCTGGTTCAGAGTTTTCATTTGAAATCGCTCCTTCAGCTAGGCATAACCTGCTTAATGGCCTCGATGCTATTGGTTTGACTTTGTCACATGCAGATACAATTGCTAAGTATGAAGTCAATATACCTACATGGAGAGGGTAAGGTGGGCTAATTTGGTGTATTAACATCAGCGTACACCCGTACCAGTCATGAGTATTGACCAAGCCATTTAGATATTTCTCTAAATGGTTTTGTTTTATTTAGGGGGTGCTAAATAAGTTTAGTCATTGTTTTAATTATTTTTATTTTGCTGTCACCTGTTTGCTTACAGCCTCTATAAATAAAGGTAGTGATTTATGCTATAAATCATGACAAATTTTAGTGCACAAGTGTTTTTGTGTTTTTCATCATTTTTGTTGTTGTTTTTTATCTATATTCTATGTTTTCGCCTGTTTTATTGTTTACCTTTCAGCGACGCTGATCGCTTTAGTGTGTATGCCCTCCCTGTTTAAAAGTGTGAACTCAACCATTATTTATCTGAACTACGCTTATTTTAATAGTGTTTTATGCTGTTTTTTATAAAGTACTTGTAAAGATATTCTGCAGTTGTAGAATCGCCGCCATTAGAAAATGGAGTTAATACTCTACTTTTTTGTTAACATAATTAGAGATTACACATGAATAAGCGTTTAATTACACTTGCTGTGAGTACAGCACTTTTGGGGACAGTTACACAGGTTCAGGCTGCAGGTTTTCAATTAGCTGAATACTCTGCAACAGGTTTAGGGCGCGCATACGCTGGTGAAGCTGCCATGGCAGACAATGCTGCAGCGCAATTCCGTAATCCTGCAATGTTGACTTATCTTGAAGGCACACAAGTGACTACGGGTGCCATTCTTGTTATGCCAAACATTGATGTTGATGGTTCAGTGACATTGGGCGATACAAGCATTCCTTCATCGGCTAAAGATATTGCTGGTGATGCTGTAGTGCCTAACTTCTACGTATCACACCAGTTAAATGAGCAGTGGTACTTAGGTTTAGCCCTAGGTAGTAACTTTGGTATGGCTACAGAGTTAGATGATGACTTCCTAGGTACTCAGTTTGGTAACGAAGCAGCTATTACCGCTATCGAAGTTAATCCAAATGTGGCTTACCGTATTAACGAGCAATTCAGCATTGGTGCTGGTGTACGTTTAGTGCTGGGTGAAGGCAGCTTTGGTGCACAAGCACCAACTTCAACGGGTCCTTTTCAAGGTAAAACCCTTAAGTACATGGAAGGCGATGATATCTCTTGGGGCTGGCAGTTAGGCGGTGCTTGGCAGATTAACGCCAATAACCGTATTGGTTTCAACTACCGTTCAGAAGTTGAGCAAAACCTTGAAGGTGAAGCTAGAGGTTTAGGCTTTGACGTTGCAATGATTATGCAAGGCAAAGCACCTTCTAGCCATTATGATGGCTCTATGGAGTTAGCATTACCTGCGACAGCGGAAATTGCCAGCTTCCACCAACTGACAGATAAGCTTGCTATTCATGCAAGTGTTAACTGGACTGATTGGAGTTCATTTGAAAAGCTAGAAGCGATGATCCCTGAAATTTCAGCGGATCCAATTCTAGTTAAGCAGGAAAACTGGGAAGACAATTACCGTTTTGCAGTAGGTGCAACTTACCAGCTATCGCAAAAATCGACGCTAAGAACCGGTGTTGCTTATGACCAAGCCGCGGTTTCTGATGCTAACCGCACCACCACGATTCCGGAAGTTGATCGTCTATGGTTGAGTGTGGGTTACGGCTACCAGTATAGCGATAACCTAGATTTTGATTTCGGTGCAACTTACATCTTTGCTGATGAGTCGCCAATCCATGAGCATGATCATGATTCTGCTCAGTTTGGCGGTACTTTTGAAGGCCAGGTAAGCGGTAACATCATCCTAGTGGGTGTTCAAGCGACTTACCGTTTCTAATCGGTTTTAGCTAAAGAGTAGTTAAATGCTCGACCAATTTAAAAGCCTCGCATTGCGGGGCTTTTTTGTACAGGAAGTAACTCTCTATATTTATGAGTCCTCGAATGCCATGGATGGCATAGGAGAGGGTTTGTACAGGAAGTAACTATCTATTTATGAGTCCTCGAATGCCATGGATGGCATAGGAGAGGGTTTGTACAGGAAGTAACTCTCTATTTATGAATCCTCGAATGCCATGGATGGCATAGGAGAGGGTTTGTACAGGAAGTAACTATCTATTTATAAATCCTCGAATGCCATGGATGGTATAGGAGAGGGTTTGTACAGGAAGTAACTCTCTATTTATGAATCCTCGAATGCCATGGATGGCATAGGAGAGGGTTTGTACAGGAAGTAAC
>NZ_JAKILT010000068.1 GCF_023283535.1 Shewanella sairae
ACACTGGCAGATACCGCCGCTTGTACAGGGGAGTTTGTCAATCCCATTAGCGGCCTTTGCTGGGATTGCTTATTCCCCTTAACGATAGGCAAAGTCCCGATAATCAGCTCGAAATACCCCGATACCACCAACCCAACCATGCCAATCTCTTTTTGTCCCAAACCGCCCCCAATCTTCATGCAAGTTGGCGTCAATATTGGTTATTGGGAACCCTACGCAATGGTAGATGTAACCCGTGTCCCCTACTGCATGGTGAACATGGGAATAGAGCTAGGCTCAACCAATCCGATGAACGTTGCAGGACAAAGCACTAGCCGCATAGGGGAAAACAGTAACGGCGCGTTCTATCATGCGCATTGGTACAAGTACCCCATGATTTACTGGCTGCAAATTTTACAATCAGTTGCTTGCATGGCGCTTGATAACTTTGATGTGGCTTACTTAACTGAGTTTGATCCCTTTTGGGACGATGACGAATTGAGTTTTATCTTAAACCCCGAAGCCGCGCTGTTTGGTAATCCAATCGCACAACTTGCTTGTGTTGGGGAATCGGTGATCACCACGACAGGCCGCGCACTTCCACTAGACGCGCTTTTTTGGTGTATGGGTTCTCAAGGTAGCGCCTACCCGCTGACAGGCAACACCTCCTATCGTGACACACCTATTCAGGCCGCAACGCTTATCGGCGAACGGCTTAACTACAAGCTGCATCGCCAAGGGATTGTGTGGGAAAGCTTAGGGACTGACGGCGCAATTTGCTATCAACACCCGATGCCCATATTACCCAAGTCTCGATACCGTTATCAGCTCTCCAATGTCGAAGCTGACGCCAATAACTGTTACCCCTATGGCACAGCTACCGCCATTTGGGAATCAGGCCATGATAACCCTGTAACGGGGGATAATTTCGGGTTTGTGAAGTGGCGTAAACGTAACTGTGTTTTCTTATAACACCTTTTTACCAAGGGAGGATAACTATCGTCCTCCCTGTAATGAGCAATGTTTAAATGACTGAATTAATCAAAGAATGGTTTACTGCCGATGAATTATGCGGCGTAGGCGGTCTTCCTCAGCACCGCAGTAGTTTCAGCACTAAAGCAAAAAATGAGCATTGGATCTCGCGGCAACATTCAGGAAAAAGAGGCGCTGCGTTTGAGTATCACATTTCGAGCTTACCTGAATCTGCACAACTCATTTTACGCAACCGCGATATAAAGCGAGGTGCTATAACAACATTACCGATGATTTGGACGATAAAAGACGATGCAATGGCTCCAACTGTACAAAAAGGGATGCAAGTAGCAATTACTTATCCACCTATGTTTGATGGCGGCGGGCTTTATTTACTCAGTATAAATAAAGTTCCTGAACTTCGGCGTGTTCAGTGGCTTGAAAGCCAACAAGTATATGCAGTGTTATGTGACAACCCACATTACCCAACGGACTATGTAAAAGACTTATTCATATTGGCGAAAGTCATAGCTGCACTCGCGCCAATACAATAAGGCTTGACATCACCAAGCTCTATTTATAGCCAACCGCGTTGTTTTAGCACCACACATCCAACTAAAAGAAGCAGAAGCGGCCAAACCTGCGCCGTATTAATTGCATCGATTATTGCTGCCATGTTTACCACCTCACACATTCATGTTTAATTTTCGTACAGAGGGTTCATTATGACCACTCAAACAACCGAATACGTTGACACAAATCAAAAGCAATCACCAAAAATGACGATTAACACATGGTTTTCAGCCACTGAGCTTCTAGGAGTAGGAGGACTTCCCACTTCATTAAGCGGTATTTATAAACACGCTTCTATCGCTAACTGGAAAAAGCGCCAACGCTCAAATGTGCAAGGCGTGACATTTGAATACCACGTTTCCAGCTTCCCGCTAACGGTGCAACTCGCTATAGAGCGACTAGCTCTAGAGCAAGAATGTTCCGTTATGCCGAGATTATGCGTGATGCCAGATGACACCATGTGTCCAACGATCCCAATACACTCACAATTAGCTGTCACATATTTAACTCGCTTTATCAATGATGGGTTATATGTCGTTGAACAAGGAAATGAATTAACGGTTAGGCGGATCTACAAACTTAATGATCAACAATACAAATTATCTTGCGATAACACACGCTATCTACATGAGATTAATTCCAACCCCAAGATCATTGCTTACGTTAACCAACTGTTGCTTCCAATTTAGCGCTTCGATGCACATACCATGCTTAACTCTTTAACCTAAGAAAAATATTATGCCTAAAACGCCAAATAATGGTGAGTTACACTTAAAAAACCAACAGCTAACTAACTTATTCCACAGGTTAAAAATAGCTTTAAAAACCAAAACGTATAGCGCGATATCAAAAGAAGCCAACATCAGTATCGACTCGATTAGAGCATACGCAGTACAACGCACTTATCCCGATATTATTCGCTTAGCTGCCATTGCTGATACTACGGGATTCTCAGTTCGTTGGTTACTATTCGGTGATGAAGTAGAACCGACAAATGAAAAGTCATGCCGCCTAATTATTAAAGATGATGTTATGAGTCCAAAAATCCAAAAGGGCACACAAATCGAATATGAAAAACTATCCCTACCAAAAGGCAGTATTTTTAACGATGGTCTGTATGTCATTGCTGCACCTCAAGGCAATATAGCTAGACGCTTGCAATGGCAGCATACAGAAAATGAATATGTCGTATTTGGTGATAACGCTGTTTATCCCAAACAACGAGTAAAGGACGTCAATGTAATAGGGATAGTCACTGCGATATTCACGCCCTTATAAATCAAGAACACACTACATAACAGTAAATTAATTAACAACGCAAGGAGAACACATAAAGCAAATTACATAACAGTCATAACTTAAAATCCTATTATTAAAATAATGCAGATACATTTCTGCGATTGAAAGCAAGGTTGCTCTAACAACCTTGCTTTATTTAATTCTACCGACTTATTTAAAACTCAGGAATACACATGCAAAAGATTCCCTTCCGAAGCAAGCCCCAATGGGGCTTGCTCGCCATATTTGCCTTTACACCATTATTAGCTTTCGCTCTAAATGCTGAATTAACGCTATTAATCATATCTATCTATGGATTGTTCTTTATTCCGCTTATTTCTAACGTGAAAACAAAGCAGCTACAAAATCGTGCCTTGATGATTGAAGCATTAAAATCGGCGGGATTTATTTACTCATTAATTGGCGCAACCGTCATTATCATTATGACGGTTTACAACTTGCTGTTTAGTGACACATTAACGCTGGCCGCAGTTCTCACTCAATACGACTATATAACTGAAACGTTATTAATCATTGGTTGGTTGTCCTCGTTAATAACTGCCGCCCTAACGCTACATTACTCGACCAAATCGACAAAAGAGTTAAAACTAACCATTTAACAAACCAAGGCTTACCTATGAACATCCTTAAAAATCACCTTGTCTTTACCACGCTAATATTGGTAGCACTAATTGATTTAATTGCTGCGTTATTTTTCAACATGAATTTTGGAGCGACTTCATTAACTGTAAACCTTTCAACGCTAGGTTTAGCATTAATGATTACTCCTCTTTTATTGAGGCCGAAACAAAAATTACTCTTATTGCAAAGCGACAACATCACTAATGGATTAATGTATTCATGCATTAGCATTTTAGTGCTTGGTTTATTTCATACCTTATTAAACCCGATAATAACCAGCGAGGCTTACAGTACCAATAAAACGTTAACAGAAATCGTTGCAGTAATTAGCCTTTTAGTTGTTATAGGGGCATGTATCCAACTCCTTTTATCTACAAAAGAGAAATTAACCCAACTATCCCCTGCTCAAATCTTAGCTACAGAGGAGCGTTTCAACCGCGAAATGATTGGGTATTCACAAACACCAACCCCAGAAAACAAGCTAACGCTATATAGCCATGTAAAGACTAATCACTTACTCGCTGCCTACGCCTTAGCAACACTCAATACTTCTATAGCAGGGGTAGTTTTCTGTTTAACGCTTGGTGAGTCATCGTACTTTTATTTTGAAATTGCCGCTATGTGTCAATTATTGCTGATGGTGTGGTTTAAACAGCGCTTCATCAAACCCATCACAGTCCCAGAAGCTAATTAAAAAAGGATTAAGCCATGACAAACCACACGTTCCCTATGTCTGACACTAATTGTCGAGATGAAAACTACAACATAGCCCTTAAGGGATATGCGCGTATAGGCATGTCCTTTTTTACACAGGAAATGGCAACGTCACTCCCCCCCCCCAAATACCAAACTTTTTATTGTCGATGTTGGCATATGTAACAAGTTGTCACGTTATGCCGTTAAAAAGGATTAAGCCATGCTAGCCAATATCAAAGAGTTTCTTCTAGCAATCATCACACTGACCGTTGAGGGCGCTATTATGCACTTCAATCTGTTCTTTAAGCTGTTTGTCTTAATGCTGCTCTCGCCACTCTATTTTAACCCTGAGCAAGTAGCGCTACTTACCGATACTTACGGCGTTTATATGATAGCTGATACGGCCGTCACGGCATGGATTGAGACCGCATTCCAAATCACGCTATTGCTGGTTGTGACGTTCACCAACCTAGCCACGTTATGCCGCACAAAGTTAATCCACGTTCAGAGCGAAAACGCTGTACAGGCAAGTAATCTCAGTCCGTTACAGCTCAAGACGGCAACGTCAACGATTAAGCCTGTCACCAAATAGCTAAGTAAAGGTCGTTTTACGTCCAGCCACCCAGCAATACCGAGCAGTGCATCAACTTACAAAGTATGTGTGATTCATTCTCTATCTTTTCCGTCTGCTGTAATACAAACTTTTCCTACTTGGTTCATATTCAGGAAATACACATGCAAAATAATTTAATTCCCAAAGTAGGGATTTTATTTCACCTGTTAATTATCGCTTTTTGTTTTTATGTAAATGGAGTGCTAATTCTAAACATAGGACTACTGGCAACAACCACTCTAGGTATTTTGTTTATTGCAGCACCGATTAACATACTTTTTGATTGGTACTGCAAACCATGGCAACAAACATATTTCTGGTTCATGTGGTTGACAATACTTATCTGTTCAGTGCTTTTGTCTTGTTGTTTTTTATTATTGTTCATCTACGGCATGGGATTTACCCATTTATTGACCGAGGAAATCTCGCTTCAATGGTTAGCATCAATATATTCAATATCTCTATTGTATTGCTACACTCAAGTACTCTTTTTTGCCGAAAACCACCCCGCTATAATTGTTAAACTACGCGATATATCCATTTCGCTAATAACAACAAGGGGATAACCAATAAGAAGTTTAAAAAGCTCCCGAGTTCATACCAGAAGCAAACAATAAATAATGCGGGTGATAATGACATCAAAAATATCAACGTGTTTATTAATTTTATTTCAGCATGGTTTTCATTTTCAATACTGACGCCATACCAAAAGGAAATACTGAAATACATAAAAGCAACGAGGGCAATCAAATAACACAGTAATACTAACAAAAAACCTTTCCACCCTAGCGTTACCCTTTCAATTCAAACCGAGAAATTTATGAAACGACATACTCTGTACTGTATGGCGCTGCTTACGGCTTTGCCTTTTTCGCTTAGCGCTAGCGGCTGGTCTACGGACGAACTCAAGCAATTACAGCAGCTTCAAAACAACGTAGCCAAACCTGCGCTATCCACTGAGCAACTGCACGAACAATCCAAACAGTGGCAAACCTTATCGCAAAACCTGCAACGAAAAGCGATGGAGGGCATCGAGAGGCAAGCCAAGAATCCCAAAGCTGACGCATCGGGCGTGATGATATTTGCGTCCTTGGGAATGCCTGATAATTCATTGCGGCAGTTACTCACGCAAGCTGCTGATTTCAATATCCCCGTGGTGATTAGGGGGTTGTGGCAAAACGACTTCGCGCAAACGGCAACCAAAGTACAAACCTTAATCACCCCCAAAGACGGCGAGCCTATTATGGGCGGTGTTGAGATTAACCCCGTTTGGTTCAAGCAGTTTGATATCACCCGTGTACCTGCCTTTGTGGTTATCAATGAGGATAAATGCAGAGGCAAACCACCTTGTCACCCTGATGATTTTGATGTGCTTTACGGCAATATTTCCGTCTATGACGCCTTAGATATTTTACAACGAGAGGGTACTCACCATGCCATTGCTAAACAAGTCGCTACTCGCTAGCGCATTACTGCTATTTCCAATTACCGCCCTTGCTAACCAAGGAACGCATTACTACAACACGGTAGATGAAGCAAAGAGCATGGTGACTCAAAGCTTGGCTAACCCCAACGTCACAAACTTTGATGTTAATGATTACTGCAAAGATGAGGCATGTAAAAGAGCCATTGCCAACCCTGAACAATCCAAGTACTTCGGCAATGACAAGGATATGATATTAGACGGCCAGCTCGAACTACACACTGACGACAACGCCGCCAATTTACAAGATAGCTTCAACAATCGCCCCGCACACGTACTTGATTTAAACGACCCCGCATATCGCCGCGCACAAGGTTACATGGATGAATCATATGAAATCAGCCACGGCATATCGACAAAGTACCACGACTGCGAGAAAGGCAAAGTGTGCGACATGGTAGAGCAGCCTAGACAATGTTCACGCCCAACGGGCGAGCCCGCAACCTGCTATCACATTCCTGTCCCTGGTCAATTATATGTTCGTGAGCAAACCACGACCCCCTCATATTCCGTTCAACCTCGCACTACATTAAACATCAGTATGCGAGCGAACAGTGCAGGCGGTATAAACGATGTGCTTCGCATTATCCACTTACCCGAAATCAAAGCTGAGGGCTGGCGTAACGGCAAGTTCAGCCTCACGGTTGCGAATAAAACCACCCCGCTATCACCCACGAACATGAAACGGTGTCGTGGGAACAACAATTTCTACGTCTGTGAGTTCACTTTCCCCGCCATGCAAATTGCCATAGGGGAAACATGGACAGCGCCCGAATTATTAATCACGTACCGCGAAGAACGCGCAGACAGCTTGACTATCAACGCACCACGTCAAGCAATAACACTGGACTGGACGCGCTACCAACAAGATATGGGGTGGGAAATGCGATGCCCTCCCAAGCCGCGTGATTGTAATGACATGGCACTAGGTGCTTGGACGTGTACAGAGGAGGGAGGGATAAGAGAAATTAACGGAATGCTCGTACATGAAGATTGTTGGCGGCGAGAGCGCCCCGCTGTCTGTATTGCTGATGATACTTGCCTCCCCATGTTAAACCCGCCTGATTTTAGTTTTGAATGCAAAGAACTCAATCAAACTTGCAAAGTGGAAGTTGAGGGCGTTTGCGTGATTGAAAACGTCAACCTGCAATGTGATGTGCAAGAGTGTTATGACAACACATTGGTGTGCGGTGAAAAGTCATTTTGCCTTGATGGAGATTGTTACGTGGGCGAGGGGGAAGAAAACCCTAACTTCTCAACTGCGGTATCGGGATTAGCCGGTGCGGCAGAGGCAGCAGAAAGCTTTGATGCCGACACGTTACAGATTTTCACAGGCAAACCCGCATCGTGCAGTAAAAAGCCCGTGGGACTGTCTGATTGCTGTAGTGATGATGGCTGGGGTAACGACATTGGGTTAACCGACTGTAGCAGCGAAGAAAAAGGGTTAATGGAAGCCAAAGAGAAAGGCTTAACCATTGACTTAGGGGAGTACTGCGCTGAAAAGGTATTAGGCGTCTGCATTCGTAAAAAGAAAGGCTACTGCCAGTTTGACAGCAAAATGGCGCGCATCATTCAAGAGCAAGGGCGTGTTCAATTAGATGTGGGATTCGGTAGTGCCAAGCACCCGAACTGCACAGGCATTACCCCTGAGCAACTGCAATTCATTGATTTTAGCCAAGTGGATTTTAGCGACTTCTACGAAGATTTAGACGCTGGCTTAGCACTGCCTGATATGGACGAAATTACCGACCGTATCAAGGATAAATACCAAGACCAATAAGCAGGTAAACCCATGCTCAAGTATTTCATATTACCGCTACTGCTGCTCACCCAAACCGTGAGCGCAGAGACTGCCCAAGGGTGGCGCTGGTACAACGAACCACGCACGCCACAACAACCCCAAGCGCAACCCACACCACCGCCACAGCCCACCATGACCATGACGCAAACACCCGAACCGACAACGCGCAACATGACGGCCACGGAGCAAATGGAATGGTTTCACCGATACATGGCTGAGGCGCAAAACGAAGCCATGATAAACCCAAGTGTTGATAACGTGATTACCTTTATGAAGATTAGCCGTTTCATTGATGGAAAAACTACAGACTTTGGTATGGCGTGGAAAAAAGCGCTATTGGTTGACCCTGAGCTGTCATACCGCACCAAATACCCAACTGAATCCTTAGCCAGAAAAACCCATAACGCCATGACCGTTAAAGCCAAAGAGCAAGCGGTCGTGACAATGGCAGAGCAAGGCTACGGTTTATTCTTTATGTATAACGGCAAGTCACCATTAGACGCGCAATTAGCCCCCTCGGTACAAGCCTTTGCCGACCAATACGGTATTGGCTTGCTAGGGTTAAGTATGGACGGGGAGCTGTTAACCACGCTCAACAGCACCCGTAACAATGACGGCAAACTCAACGTACTAAGTGTCCCCGCATTAATCCTGGTCAATCCAAAAACCAATGAGATTAAGCCGCTTGCCTACGGGTTCATATCCCAAGATGAATTACTCGGCCGTTTCTTAAATGTAGCCACTGACTACGCCCCCGACTTTTAGCCCTCACAAATAAGTAAGGCTCCACATGAAAACAATATTACTGCCCCTCATTTTGGGGCTTTTACTCATGGGTCACGCTCATGCAACCACCGCAAAACAGCAATTTAATGCCATCGTAGAAACAAAGGCGCTGCAACAGCATGAGACAGCGCGCAGTGCTGATTATCCCAAACAAGCAGAATACGCCCTTGCCTATCTATTCAGCCCTACGTGCCAATACTGCAAAGCCTTTAGCCCCACATTGCAGCAGTTTAGCCAAAGCACAGGTTTAATGGTGTACCCGTTCTCAACAACAGGCCAAGGACTCGCGCAGTACACTAAACCCATTGTGGCCACACCTGACATCTTGCAAGACTTTTTCCCAAACCAACAAGACATTATCTACCCAGCCTTGTTCCTGGTTAACGTCAATAACCGCAAGCATGTACCACTGAGCTTAGGCAATGTACCGCTTGATGTGCTGTACACCACCTACCAAGGGGCAATGACCTATCCCCACTTACAAGCAATACTTAACGGTGAGCAGCCATGAAAAAAACACTCCTAGCCGTATGCCTATCTACCCTTTGCGCTACAGCGCACGCTGACGTTAACCAAGACCTCAACAATTTTTTTAATGGTCTGAACTACAACGCGAACATTTCCAATGCTCACGCCTATAAATCACAATCCGCTAGTTATTACACAGGCGGCAGTGCGTATATCAGAACACCCGTAAGAGATACGCAGATTATGAATATCTCACTACCGAGTATCAGTGCAGGTTGTGGCGGCATCGATATGTTCGCGGGGGGATTCAGTCACATTAACAGCGACCAACTTGTCGCGATGGGTAAAAACATCATTGCGGGAGCTATCCCCTTTGCGGTGGATTTAGCCCTGCAAACGTGGGCACCTCAAGTAAAAAACATCAAAGACAGACTAGAGGCCATTGCGCAAGAGATTAACGCCCTATCGGTTAACTCCTGTGAAGCCGCGCAAGTTGGTGTATCGGCACTCGCGGGCTTTGCCGATGTCGGCAACAAACAATATATCTGCGCCACGATGGGAACCCAAAACAATCAGTTTGCGGATTGGGCAGCAGCAAAAAATGAGTGCGGAGACGAAGGAGAAGTCGATAAACAACTCGACAACGCCAAAGGCAATGCCGACCTCAAGGACTTGGTGAAAGAAAACCGCAATATCATCTGGTATTCCATCATGCGCAATAACTTCTTAGCCAGCGACCCACAACTGGCCGAGTTCTTTATGTCATTGTCTGGCACATTGATTTATGACAACAACGGGGACGCAAAACGCTTCCCGTCATTAATCACCACCGACAATAACATTATCAATGTCATGCTTGCGGGCGGCAAGATTAAAGCCTATCGATGTGATGATAGAGGCAAAGATAAATGTCTCGCTCCGACCAAACAAGACCTAACCTTTTCAGCTACCAGCGCATTACGTGCCAAGGTTGAAACCATATTAAGAGGTATTGTTGCTCGATTCAAAGCCGACCAAACGCTTGACGCAAACCAGCAAGCCTTTTTAGAGGCGGTATCACTGCCAGTACTGCGCATGATGTCTACCTCACTTGAAGCGGTGCAAGAACCCAATATCACCGCTTACGCAAACCTTATCGCAACGGACTTAATCACCGATTACTTGCAAAACGCCCTAACCATTGTACAAGCGTCAATCACCAGTACAGGCCATGACAAAACCGATATAGACACGCTCTATCTCGTGATTGAGCGCGCTAGCGAACAATTAAACGGGTTACGCATGGGAGCCTTGCAAACATTGGAAGCCGAAGAAGCCTTAGTGCAATCCATGCGCAATATGGAGCAGCGCATCGAGGGACGCTTTTCGGCAACAGGCCGTTCAAACCTGCTATTTAACCGTGGAGACAACCGTTAATGAGTACAATGGAAATCTACCTAGTATCAGGTGGGGATACCGCAAAAATGGCGCTGCAAGCCATTGCGACTTACTTCAACAGTAACGATAACGTTAACCTGGTGAAAATTGTCGGCATGATTGGCCTAATGATGACCGCCGCCCGTTTCTTTATGACACGCGACCACAACAATATCTTAGGCTGGTTAGCCACCTACTTACTTATTCCTACGCTTCTGCTCACACCAAAGGTCGGGGTGCATATCTTTGATAACAGCAAGCCGTTAGGCAACTACTATGTGGCAAACGTACCGATAGGGGTAGCACTACCTGCCAGTTACGGCACAACCTTTATGCATGGTATGGCGGAAATTGTGGATGATATTTTCAGGCTCCCGAATGACTACGGTTACTCAAAATCAGGCATGTTGTTTGGTTCAACCATCTGGAAGCTTTCAACCTCTGTAGGTATTCAAGACCCTGAGTTAAAAAGCGAGTGGAGTCATTACATCAGTAATTGTATTCGGCCAGATATCATCGTGAATAAAAAATACACATGGGAGCAACTTGCCAACAGCGGTGACATACTGACGTTCCTCGCCAGTAACAAGCCGTCACCACTCAGACGCATTGCGATGGAAAACGACTTAATCACCTGTAAGGACGCCCTCCCCAAACTTGCTAAGAAGTTTGAGGATGAAACCCAAGGTGCATTAGCCCTTATCAGCACCCAAGGCGTAAACGGTGTGGTGAAAGAGGCAACCGCACTGCAAAACGCTATCGGTAATAGCGCGGCAACCTTTCATAACATTCATACAGGAGGCGCAGAAGTACTCAAGCAAAACATGGCCGTTAATGCTGTAAGAGCAGGACTCATGGACGGTGCAGCCAGCAATAACGCTACGGCTGCGGCAATGAACTACTCTAAATCGCTAGCAGAAACCCGCTCTACGTCTTCCATGTATTCAGTGGGACTCACTGCGGCGGATTGGTTGCCACTCATTCACAGCACCTTAATCATTTTGATTATGTGTACGTCCATTTTTGTGTTCTTGGCGGCGTTTATTCCTGGCATGACCTTTCCTGTCTTGAAAGGCTATGTCACGAGTTTCTTCTAC
Organism: Shewanella sairae; assembly: GCF_023283535.1. Classification (GTDB taxonomy): domain Bacteria; phylum Pseudomonadota; class Gammaproteobacteria; order Enterobacterales; family Shewanellaceae; genus Shewanella; species Shewanella sairae. The sequence goes on from NZ_JAKILT010000068.1 coordinate 11,805, forward strand.
CTATCCACTTGGCCTGTGCTGTTTGCCTTTATCAACATGATAATGACTTACTCACTCCAACATGCGGGGGCAGATATGAGCCAAGCAACGCCACAAATCACACTCGCTAATGAAAATGCAGTGCAAGCCATGCATGTGAAGTTTACAGCGATTGCGGGTTGGTTAATGGCAATGGTGCCGTTTTTAGCGGGCGCAGTACTCAAAGGTGGTAATGCGCTAGCGGGCAGTATGGCAAACCGCTTTATGGCGGGCGTGAATGCACAAGCATCATCGGCGGCCAATGCGTCTACGGGTGATGTGAATTTTGCGAACATGCAAGCTCACACCTCCCAAATGAACAACAGCATGAGCAACAAGCTTGATGAAACGTGGAGTGCAAGCCAGTACGGAGCAACATTACAGCGGCCAGATGGTAGTACAACGACCTATTTCCCTAACGGCAATACGTATAACAACCAAGGCGCAATATCCAAAACTCACTTTGATATGAACAACAGTGAAGCGCAATCGCGATCGTTACAACGCAACCTTGGCGAAACCCAACGGGAAGTTGAAAGTGAACGTAGAGCGTTATCAAGGAGCGTAAATAACACCGCTGATACGTTAGTGTCTGCGTCAGAAACGGCGGGTAAGAACACCAGTTACGGCTCAGGTACGCAAGACAGTGTTAACGCCAGCGTGAGTAATACATTCTCGCAAATGGATTCACTTATCGAAGAACAAGCGAGGCAGACAGGGCAAAGCAAGACTGATACGTATAAATCTATGCTTGATGGATACATTGGGGGAGATTTTCATGTTTCTGGGACCCTTTCAACAGGTGAAAAGAACATAGGTGTTGCTAAAGCAAAGGCAGACGCAACATTGAAAGTAGGTGGAGGCATAAAACAAACGTGGACTGATGGATCCTCTACCGATGATACAAGAAGCGAAACTGAACGTAACGCTGACTCGAAACAACTACAGTTTAATAAGCTTATGGGAGATTTAGAGCAGTACAGCGCTAATACCAACACTAGTGAGCTAAACAGCGCTAACCAACAAGCGTTAAGTAGCGTGTCTAATAGCCTACGTGAAACTAAAGACTTAACCGCCGCCGTTGAGGATAGTAGCTCACGCGAAAAAGCATATTCACAAGCGCTGATAGATTCGGAAAGCGGCACATTATCACTTGGCCACAATCTTATCCCTGAGTTTCAGAAGTTTGTGGAGCGCAAGGAACCTGGAAGCGTGGATATGATCATGACAGGCACAACGCAGATGGCAAGAGAAGCAAGGGAGCAAATGTTTACAGAATTTACCGCGCAGAAGTTCGCAGATTATCAATCCCCTATTACAGGGGAAAGTGTTACCCCGTCAAACAGGGATTTGCAATTAAGTGATGCAGGTAATCAGCACTTAAACCAAGGAGGCGAACAGCTAAACACTCAACATCAGCAAGCCGCACAGGGTAATCAAGCATTGAAAGGGAGTTATTATGATGAAAATAACTATACAAATCAGCGTGACGATTCCATGTTAAATCAAGGCGCGACTCGCGTAGATATGCGCAGTACGGCTGCACAAGAACCTACTCGCCGCGCAAATGAGGAGGTAGCCGATATGGTAAAGGACACTTATCAACAAAAAGCGTTAACGGGCAGTGAAGAATACGCGCCACATTCTATGACTCCAAAGGAGAAAATAGATGAAATAACGAAGCAAGTGAAAAAAGGTGAATTACCTTAATTTAGCGCAATAAAAAAGGGCTGCATGATGCAGCCCTTTAATGGTATCAACCGATTATTCATCAACGGGTTTATTGACGTAATATAAAAAGCCACTGGCAGCAGAGATAATAAAGACAACCCCTAACAATGTAGGCAACCATGAGGGATCTTTAAGCCCTTGGTTATCGTTAATGCCAGCAATCATAAACAGTAAACTGAACAATCCAGCTATCCAGATGATCCACGGAGTTAATCGTGATGATGGAGGCATTTTATAGGATTGTTGAGTTACGCTAGAGTCTGTCTTTTTAAAGAAAAATCGTAATTTATTGTAGTACCAACCATTAATAACATACTCAGCGAAAAAGTATGTGAAAAGAGTAAAGATGCTACAAAACATAATTGCCAGTCCGTACTTATAGAATAAACCAAAAAACATTGTGGCAATCCAAGTCGATACAAAGATTAAAATTGAGGCTGCAAATAACTGTCCGAATTTTTTATCCTTACTCAATACATCTTCAACCTGCTCATTCCATTGCTCAGCGGGCTTATCCGCAAACAATGGCGCAAAGGTTTTGAGTGATTCTGGTAATGACTCTGATTGTGATTGAGGCGCAACCACAGGCGCGGCACTAGGTGCTGTAGATAGTAACTGGTCAATCTCTTGATCAGATAATCCCTTTGACCGTAACAGGTCGATTTTTGAAGTCAAACTCATTGACGTATTCATGGTGTTTTCTCTTTCATAACATGACGTTATTTTACGCTGTATAACCATTAACCACAATCTAGATATAGTGAAAACGCAATGCAACGATGGTTAATGTATCCTGAGTCGCTTTGTACACTAGACGGTGTTCATCGGTGATCCGCCTAGACCAATAACCCGATAGATTTTCCTTTAATCGCTCTGGTTTACCAATGCCCTCAAATGGAGTTCTTGTGCAGTCCTGGATTAACTTATTAATCCGCTTCAAAGTCTTTTTGTCTTGCTGTTGCCAATAAAGGTAATCAGCCCAAGCGTGATCTGAAAAAAGTATATTCATCAGTCCAATAACTCACGCTCTTGCAACTGCCCTTTGTTCACTTGTTCAATAGACTCAAATAATCGCTTTGCGTTGATGGGGTTAGTCAACAAATACAAGGTTTCTTTCCAGCTATTAAATTCAGCCTCAGACAACATAACAACGTTTTCTGCATCTCTACGATGGATCACCACATGATCGCAATCGTTGATCGCGCGTTCACATACCGATTTTAAGTTTTGTCTCGCTTCCGTAAAGCTATAAATACTCATAAACACCTCAACACGTACTTTTATAAGTACATATTACGCCACTACACTAACAAGTACAACATTAAGTACGCCTTTTAAGATTAGAGGAACTAACCATGCAAGATCGTTTAAATAAGCGGCCTAAAGCCCGTACCAGTAATTTTACTCGTGGCGGCCAGATCATCTTTCACAATATCCGCATGTACTTTCAGGTCATTGGTGCGATTTTCCATTGGTATTTTCTCGCTATCGCGATCATCGCGGGATTAGCGATTTACAGCTTCATAGACGCCGAAACCTTAAAGGCCACGCAATACCACTGGAAAGTATGGTCAATCAGTAAAATTCATCCCGACACAAGGGAAGTGACATTAACCTGGCAAGGTGAACCTTTTACCGAAACCATAGGCATCTTAAAAGAAAGTAAGCTACTCAATGATGCTAACGATAAGTTCATGTGGATCTTACAAATAGGCTTCTTGTTTGGCTTTATTGTGGTCACGATTATCACCACGATCATTATGAAGTTCTTTAATAAAAAGGGGGCTGAACAAACAGAAGATTGCTTAGTACGTGGGGTTAGAGTTGTAGAGCCAAGCCTCCTATCCAAAGAGTTAATCAGAGACAAAAACGCCAGTGACTTTAAAATTGATGGTCTGCAATTACTGACACAAGATTTTGAAGTACGACATTTGTTATTCAGTGGAACAACGGGCGCGGGTAAATCCGTTGCTATTCGTAAGTTACTGCAATGGATAAGAGCTAGGGGTGACAAAGCGATTGTTTACGATAAAGGCTGTACTTTCGTATCGCGCTTTTATGATGAAAGCCAGGACACGATTTTAAACCCTTTTGATGAACGGTCAGCATACTGGGATTTATGGTGCGATGCTAACAGAGCCACGGATTTTGAAAATCACGCAATGGCACTTATTCCTGAACACGGCGATGGTGATCCATTTTGGGTACAATCAGCCCGTACTATTTTTGCTTCTACCGCTTACAAGATGCAAAGTGACGGCAAACCTTGTACCACTGAGCGCTTGCTAGAGCTGATCTTAACCTCGCAACTTGAAACCTTAACCGAATACTTAGACGGTACAGAATCCGCCAGTTTGGTATCAGACAAAATCCAAAAAACCGCAATCTCAATCAAATCAGTATTGGCCGCTTACATTAAGTCATTACGATTCTTAGAGGGCTTAGATAAACCCGACTCAGAGGGCAATCCACGCAAGCGGTTCTCCATTCGTGATTGGGTACTGGATGATGACGAGAAAGGCTTTTTATTCTTAACCTCAAATGCAGAGCAACACGCCTCTTTAAGGCCGTTGATCTCTATGTGGCTGTCTATCGCGTCAACATCTATTCTCGGTTTATCTGAAAATCCTAATCGCCGTATTTGGGTGATCATGGATGAAGCGCCAAGTATTCATAAGCTCCCTGAACTGCCTAACGTATTAGCCGAAGTACGAAAGCATGGCGGCTGTTTCTTGTTGGGGATCCAGTCCTACGCACAGTTGGTTAAAACATACGGCCAACACGCCGCCGATGAAATGTATGACTTGCTGAACTCGCGCTTTTACTACCGTAACCCGTCTGCTCCTATGGCGAAGAAATCCAGTGAAGACTTAGGCGAACAAGAGCTAGAAGTCTCAAAGGAGCAATACAGCTACGGTGCTAATTCGGTGCGTGATGGTATTTCGTTAGGGCATCAAACTATCACAAGGCCAACGGTAAGCGCATCAGAGATCATGTTGCTTGATGATCTTTCTTGCTGGTTACGTGTTGCAGGTAACTATCCAGTAACCCGACTCGATCTTAAATTTGACCAACTGCCACAAGTCGCTAAGGGTTTTGTCTTTAGAGATTACGAAAGCAGCGAAGCTATGAAGAAAGTCGATGCCCTACTCGCTCATTATCAGTTAGGTGCATTGTCTTCACTCCCGACCGAAGATCGCAATCGATTACTGGCTATCCATAAGTCGCAATTTGAGGGTGATGAAAAGTCTCAGCAAGCGGAAGAAAAGCGTATGCAATCCAGTGTTGAGAAAACCAATCAACAAGACGAATACGATGTAGAGAAGCAAAAACAAATCGAAGCACAAGAACTGCGGGCACAACTCGCTACGCCTGACGCTGAAAGCTCACTGCATGATATGCATGATCAGCAAATTAGTGACGATAATATGCCCTCTATGTAATAGACATCACCGCTTCATTATTATCTATACAACCTGAAAATTAAGGTGTAAAAATGAATCAATTTAGCGGCCACAATAGAGTTAATTAAACTGATGAAAAAAATAAAAACTACCGCAATTTGTATTGCGCTGCTTGGCTTACTATCAGCCTGTTCAAGCCCACCTCTTGTTGAATCTTCAACAGGGATTAATTTACAACAAACCAATAAACCTGTTTATACGTTAGTTAACTTGCACCCTGATACGGGAAATAACCGCATGTACTCAGTTAACTACCAGCAAGAGGGGCTTATTCCTTTATGCTCCCCTGTTTCCATTCAAGATTTCAACGGTAAAGTCCTTACCTTTAAAGATCTCGCAGATAATCGGGTATACACGCTAATCAAACACGGTTCGTCACCTGATTTTCCCGCCTACTTAAACAAGTATTTTGGTACGACTTGTGACTACGAAAATGTAAAGCCATTAAGTGCCATTGATAAAGAGGGGATCAATCGCGGCGAGGCATTAGTCGGCATGAGTAAAGACGGGGTGATATTGGCAATTGGTTATCCACCTGAACACAAAACACCGTCATTAAAAAGTGACTCGTGGATGTATTGGTCTAATCGGTGGAATAGGTTCGCGGTAGAGTTCGATCAAAACGGCCTAGTGTCCAACATTAAAGATTAATAAGATTGTGAGACAGACCCCATGAAAGCAAGCAGACTGTATGATGGCAAAGTCAGTAATAAAAGGTAATGACATATTATGGAAAGTATTAATCAATTTAAACGCAATCTAGACTATAGACTATTGATTGAGCAAGGATATAAGCTACTTCTTGATGTTGATGATCTCGATTGGCCTGAGGCTGAATTTTGGGAAATAAAACTATCAACTAGCGTTACTGAAGAAGATTATTATTCTACGGTGCGGGGCGCTAGAGACGCAGAAATTGAACATTTCAAGCAGTATGTTGCGGTAGGTGAAAAATTTACTTATGAGGTTGTCAATGATGATGACGGTGATGTCGTTTGGGCACCTAGTGTTATTTGTTTGCCCGCTTTAAGAGGGCTCGGAACGCTTGCCTCAAGGGTGCTAGTTAAATTTACCCCCATAGGGAATAAGGTGATGGCAAATATAGTTCTAGTTGCCAAAAATGGGGGGATAGGGATTGAGCGAAGCGAGCTGGAACCCTATGCCATTGCCCTGCAAGAAGCGTTGAAGGCAAAAAGTGAATTAGGTGGTGTCAGTTTTACCGTCATGGTTTTGGATACATCTGATAACGTTAAATATAGAAAAAAAGCGCGATTGAATAGCAAGAGCATCAACTTTAACAAGCAAAAGAAATTTTATAATTATGTTTTAATAAGTGTTGAAAAGTCGAGTGTATGGTCACCCTGGTTATTTTGCTCAGCGGAAGAAAGAGTTGCAAATGAAGCACTTCACAATACAAGCAACAATGTAACAGATATATTTTGTCAATTTGTCGGCTTCGCATTTAGCTGGAAGAAAGTAGTGCTGTCTGGAATTTTATCTTTTATTACTTCGGTTATCTTTTTTGCAAACTCATTTCAAGAGTTCCTGCCGCTGGTACCTCTAGCGATCATCCTCAGTACTTTCGTTTTTTGCCGTAATCAGTCAAGAATTTTGACACAGGTGGCCGCTGCGTCTTTGTTATATTCTCTACTGTGTTTTGGAGGTTTGTGGCTAATTTCACCAATAGATAATTTGAGTGATTTCTTTGATATAACCAAGTTTATTTTCTTGTCTACGGCACCTCTAATAACCATTGCTGCTTATGCTCAAAAAGTAGCTCGGATTAACGCTTGATAAGCACTATCAATGAGAGCAAACAGAATAATAATTAGCGAAAAGATTGAAATACTTTCATACCCAGACTTCTAGGAGGAACCCTCTAGGAAAAATCAAACAAGGCGTAACGGTAAAGGTTACGCCGAGTAAAAATACAGTGTTAAGTTAATTGATATCGGAGTACGTCATGGTTGAATTTAACGAAATTTTGCGTTTTTACCCACACACGTCACCCCGTAAAGGGACTAAGAACGGCAAGCTCATTCGATTACGAATGCGTGAGATTGAATACATTAATGACCTCAAGACATTAGGCTTTTCGCAAGCTGAAATTAACCAAATGAGTGAGTTGCGTTAATCCATTCCTACCCCATGATTTAACGTGTCACCCACGGCTTCACCAACGCTTTTCTAGTTGAACAATCCCCCCCTACGGATTGTTCAACACCCTCACATTCTCAATACTAAATCTATACAGAGTCGCTATCATGCTATCACTGTCACCTATTCGCGCCAGTGCATCTGACGCGAGCCAATATTACTTGGCCGAAGAAAAACACTTACACCTACCTGATGCTGAAATCCTCCCAATAGAACAAGAGTTATCAACGTCTGAGCAAGGACTATTAACGTCTGAACACGCCATAGATACCAATGCCAAATATTACCTTGCAGAAACCCTAGTGACTGACGGTAACACGCAGTGGTTCGGGGGCATTGCCGAGAAAGAGGGCATATTGGGCAAGGCCATTACCGAAGAAAAACTGCAAGCGGTGCTTAATGGTGAACTCGATAACATCAAAACCCAAGGCGCTCATAGTGAACAACGCCGTAAAGGGTATGACTTAACCTTTTCAGCCCCCAAGGGCGCAAGTATTCTAGCGCTCGTCTACGGTGATACCCGCATTACCGAAGCCTTTACGGAGTCGGTAAAAGTCGCATTATCCGAGATAGAAAAAGATACCGCCCAATATCGCACTACCGATAAAACCACTCACCAAGCCAGTTATGAAAATAACGGTAATTTACTGTTTGGTATGGTGCAGCATAAAACCAGCCGCGCAGAAGAACCGCAACTACACATACATTCGCTCATGGCCAACATGACGTATGACAAAAACGATAACCTCAAAAACCTTGCCTCTAGCTTTTACCAGCAAGGTAATGAGCTTAACGGAACCTATGAGCGCATCCTGGCTAACCAAAAATACTATGGCATGATTTTACATAGTGACTTTGGCGCTAAGCTAGAAAAGATGGGCTATTCCATTAAATCCATGGGTAACGGCCAGATAGACGTAGACGGTATTCCGCAAGAGGTCATAGATGCAAACTCAACCCGTAGGCATCAACTCCTAGACCATACAAAAGCGCTAGGCATTGATTCTAGTAAATCACGGGACTATGCCGCGCAGTTAACCCGTAAACCCAAAGCTTACACCCCAGAACAATCACTACAACAGGAATGGACAAAGAAAAACAGCGACCTTGGTTTTAACGGTCTTGATTTCGTTACAAAGTCATACGACAAGCCCGCCCCCATTGTGCAGCCCATACCCGAAACCGCTAAAGCGGCATTAGACAAGAGCATTGCTCACCTGAGCAATACCCAAAACGCATTAGGTTATGAAAAGGTCTTAACCCTTGCGGCAGGTGAATTTTCTTATGGCAAACATCACAGCATCATCGACTTAAAAACCTTGCTTGATGACAAAATCGAGCAACAAGACCTTATTCCGCTTAACGACCAAAAGACGCACCTCACAAGCAAGACATTAATCGAGAATGAGCAAAATCTCATTAATGACACCCAAGGCCGCATGAAAAACATTAGCGTAAAGGCTAATGATAAAAGTATGAGCGATTTAAAGTTGAATGAGCAAAGCCGTGAAGTCGTGAGTGATTTATTTGCCAGCAAGAAAGCCGTTAACGTGGTTAACCTAACAGGAGCCAGTAAACAGCTTAGTGAAGCCTTGCTACACGTTGGCACTCAATCAGGCCGCAACATGGTATTTGTCGCGCAGTCGGTGAAAGACAAACAGCAATTAACCAGGACGGTTAAGCGTCAATCGTTCTCTGTCATGGAATGGGTAAAAAATGCGGTCAAACAAGAGCATGTCACGACCGTACAAGGCTTGCTTAATACCCCACCCGCCAAGAACAACAAAGACACGGTATTAGTGGTTGAACATGCCAATAAGCTAGGCGTAGACGATACCCGTGCCCTGATGCAAAAAGCCAAAGCTGACGGCAGTAAACTGATTTTTCTTAATCACACAGCGGCCAGTAAAGGCTTTAAGGCAGGTCATGCCGTGGATACGCTGCAAAAGGGCAATGTGTATAGCACTGAATGGAAAAACGCTAAACCGAGCAATACCGCTGTCCTCATTCACGAAGCGGAAAAAGCCCCAAGGCAACAAGATATTGCTTTGAAGTACGCAGCACTGAGCAACGAGGAGCGTAGCCAAACGCAAGTTTTAGCAACTAACCAGACCGACAGCAAACACCTTAACACGCTCATTCGTGACACCTTAG
>NZ_JAKILT010000069.1 GCF_023283535.1 Shewanella sairae
TTTGATTTACGGGTCATTTGTTCACCTTGTGTTTAGATGGGGATTATACCCCTTACATCTTGGTGTCCAAATTCACTATGCCACTACACCTGTCTCGCGGCACGCCATGATGCATGATAAAGAGATACGTGCATGCCAACAATCATCCGGCTCGCTCTATCGATCACAATGTAAATCGTTGGCCTACCCAATAAATGCTGAGAACCTAGTTCGGAAACGATGTGAACATCGGCTACTGTTGCATCTATCTCAAAGTGAGTTCCAGGCAAGTAACTATCTTGAATAACACTTCCTAATAAACCTCTTTTATTTCTCAGATGATCATTTTCGGTCGTTCTCCCCTTAACCATCTCTTCTTTAGTAAATAGTTTTTTTGCCCAATAACTAAATTGCTTAAGTGTTGGGACTGAAGGAGGTCTCCCACATGAATGAGCAATGCGAACCTCATCGGCATAGCTATCAACGAGCATATTTTTGTACGTTTTTGATAACGTCAGGCAGGTCTTTTTTAAATAATATTTTTTCAGTGCTTTCTTAAATTTACTTTTATCTATATCTGAAATAACGTATTTTGCAGCCCTTTCTACCGCTACCGTTCTTGGTTGCTTAGGAGAGCCTAATGGGTTGCCTGTTGCTTTCCTCTCCTTTCCCAAACCACCACTTAGGGAAAATGCTGGAAGAAGCGCGCTTTTATCCTGACCATAACGCCAATATTGAGTGAGTAACCTAGCCAAGACTTTTCGGTCGATTTCCATCGCCCTCGCATAGTCAGCAAGATGTGGTACACGTTTTTTCGTTGCATAATCAAAAACAAAAGCTCTATCAAAAGCAATACCTTCAATTAATGCATAGTTTTTATCTCTTCGAACAATATGTTCTTCTGGGATATTTTCCTCTGCGACTAAAAGAAAGCTAGGTAGGTTAAACTCTGACTTCTTCGCTTTCAGGCTTTTTACATTCTCTATAAATGCATCTATCGATAAAGCAAGAGGACGAACACTTCTTGATGTCTGATTTAGAGGGAAAAGAACTACTGACTCAACATCGTGCATTAGCTCCAAAATTCGATATAAACCGTCTTCGGCTAAATCGGAGTCGTGTAACTCCCACACACTGTTTCTAGGAAGCTCCATTCATAACACCTCTCGCAGACATAGCTATAGATGTGATATCTAATATCCCCACTTCTGTGATCTTTGATGATAAATCCACATCAATAAACTTGTCCGCTATTAGGTAACGAATAAGCAATAGAGCATCATCATGTGAGGCGATATTCATTGATATGAATTGATTGCATAAGTCTTCAAGGAAGAATTGACCAACCTCAATTATAGCTAGCGCACTATCAACCTGTTCATCAGCAAAAAAGATGGGGTTTTCACGGAAAGGACTTGTTGCCCAACTAAGATTACTACTCTGGACTTTAGTCAGCTCATTACCAGTAAAATAACTAAATTTAACCCCCAACAGTTGCCAACAAACTCGTTCAATATCAATTTTTTCGAGTACACGCTGATTACCTGATTCGCTTTCAGGCTTAACTGAAATGGCGTGATATAACGTACCTTGGCGAAATTCAGTTGTAAGCAACTGATCGGTTGTCATTATGATAGGTTCTTTCGTTTTGGGGTGTATTGGATGTTTCACACCCAACATGCTTGCCACTTTTTGCGTATAGTTAAGTGGCAAGATAGGAAACTGCTCTCTTATATCTATCACACTGTCTGAGAACTCAGCTAAATAAAATAACTCACTCTCTATTGAAGACATCATGTGATGCAATCTCTGAGACTTTCTCCCAAAAATTGACGATCTAGTTCCGTGAGATTTTACATCTTGAATTCTAAGCCATGGCTTATAATCTGGGCCTTCTCCTATTCCATATTTATTTCTCAAGGATCTTTTATAGTCTTGTAAAGACTCAAGTTTTCGTCCGCGCGACATAACTCATTCCGATGTATTTATCTGGAAAAGCATAGTAGAAAACACCATTACGGGCAAATTTTATGTCTGAATAATGTGTATCGGAACATTAGTTTGTACACAACAAACTAATAGATAAAAATTCTGTGTCTAATTGGATAGATCGGTGTTGTTTGTTTTAGTACCTGTTTAACGGGAGTAACAATCAATAATCACTGAACTGATTAACTTTTATCTAACAGGACTGCGGCTGATAATTTCACATTATCGCGAATCATATTTAGATACACTTCAGTATCTCATTGGTAAGCCGCAACACATAACGATATGAACCATGACGCAAAACCATAAGCCACTGTTTTTGTTAAACATAAACCTTGCGTGGTAAAAATTAGAGACTAATGAGCATCAATTAACTATAATCTATACCAAATTACTGTCCAATTTGAGTGTAAATGTGGAAAAGCATATATCCATTACAGAAGAACTTCTAAAAAAAGTCATAGAGGCCGGATTTTCAGGTAGAAAACATGATCTTTCAGTTTTAATAAGAGTAATTTCTTCTCAAATTGAAAATGAATCACCAACATTGGCACAGGAGCTAAGAAAACTAGCAGCGTCTAAGCCAATAAGGGAACATACTGTTCTCAATCCTCACAAATTAACTTCCGAAAGCACATATGGCGTTACAAAACCCCATATGTTAATAAAAGCTACGGATTTCATTGTGTTTGAAAAGTCAGTTTTCGAGTCAAATATAGAAAATGAAATACAAGAAATTATTAAAGAGCACCGTTCTTCTGAAAAACTAACCTTAAATGGGCTTAACCCAATAAAAACAGTCCTATTTGAAGGTCCGCCTGGCGTAGGGAAGACTTACTCAGCAAAATGGATTGCACAGTCTTTAGGTTTGCCTCTTTATATTCTAGATCTAGCATCAGTAATGAATAGTCACCTAGGAAAAACGGGCAATAACATAAAAGAAGTATTTCAATATATCTCGGATAAGAAGTGTATTCTTTTGCTTGATGAGTTTGATGCTATCGCTAAAAAGCGTGATGATGCCAGTGATGTAGGAGAGTTAAAGAGACTTGTCACTGTATTACTCCAAGCTTTAGATCATCAATCAGACTCCTCTTTGATTATTGCCGCGACAAATCACTCAGAACTATTAGATCCTGCAGTGTGGAGACGGTTTGAAAAAAAGTTATCTTTTGGTAAACCGAGTGATAAGGCTGTACTAAAGTACGTGAATAGTCTAGCTGTTGACACTCCTCTTACAGAGTTTAGCTTCTTGTTTAAAGGAATGAATTTTAGTGATATTCTTCATAGAATCAAAAGAGTACAAAAACTTGCTGTCTTAAATAACACTAATGTGATTGATGAACTACTAAACACTATCGCAGAAGACATGAAAAGTATGAATATACTCGATAGAAAAAAAATTGGTAAAGCTTTAATAAAAAGCGGACATTCTCACAGAGAGGCGGCGAAAAGAGCAAACTTATCAAGACCAACCCTAATTAAATATATTAATGAAAACATGGATGTTTAAATATGTATCCTATTTTAACAAAAGCAGAAATATATTCTGCGACTAACGACCCAAAGAAAAGTCGCCCATCTCCAAAAATAAAACCTTACTCCTCTAGAGATGCCGTATATAGAGCTGGCGGGTTTGTGGATCAGATAGTACGATCTTCAAGAAATATAAAGCCTTCGACATTACCAGAAGAAAAACTTGTTACCAAGTTAACTTTGCACCCTAGTTATTTAGCAAAGTCTTATTTTCCTACAAACCTACTTAAACACTTCGGCTTAGAATATTTAGGAAGTAAAGAAGTATCGATTCGCCCGAATGTTCGGGTAACGAAAGCACAAAAAAAATCAGACGAAATCCTTTCCAGTCAACTTTTCATAGCCGGAAAAATCTCTGACTATAATCGGATGCTAGAACAACTTAGCCTAAGTGAATTATCCTATGAAGTAATTGAGGACTTTTCAAAGGTAGAATCTTTTTCTATATATGATGCAGATGAAAAGTTTGATCCAACAGCGATAGATATAGATAGTGATCAAAGATCAACCTACGAAGTCGTCCTATATTCAGAATCTCTAGAGACAAATATATATAAAACCTTCGAGTACTACATCACCAATATTGGTGGTGATATTGATAGTATTAATGGCAAAAGCATCGATGGGCTTACCTTTATATTTGTTAGCATCTCTGGAAATCTCGTTCACGAACTAGCAAAGTTCTCATTTGTAAGAGTCGTTAGAAATGCACCTATAATTAAAATTTTTCCAGTTGAAAACGCTACTCCGTTACACCATGATGGTATATTTCAAGAAACTTCCCCTGTACCAAATTCCCTGCAAATGGAAGTAGAGCCTGCTGAAGTAGCAGTGTTTGATGGAGGACTACCTAAATCTTTAAATCCTTCCCTGCAAAATATTCGATACTTTGATTTAACGAATAGTAAAATCGATGATCCGAAATATACTAACCATGGCGCGAATGTTACCTCTGCAATCTCTTATGGAGATCAAGGTTCGTTAGAGCAAAACAAAGATATTGTAAATGTAGACCATTATAATGTTATTTCAGCAGAAGATGATGCTCTCTCGTCAAACCTATACGTTGTGCTCGAAAGAATTCAACATGTCCTCCGCCACAAAAAGTATCGAATCGTCAACATTTGTCTAGGTCCTTCTATTCCTATACCTGATGATGAACCAAATCTTTGGACATCTGTACTTGATAAATTGGCCGAAAGTGGTGAGACTTTATTTATCATCGCAGGAGGAAATGATGGTGAATGCCTTGATAGCCTTGGGGCTAAATATGCGCGAATTCAGCCACCTGCAGATATGTTAAATGGGATAGGGGTAGGCTCTGCAAACTCACGTTTAAAAGACTGGAAAAGAGCATCATATAGCTGTATTGGACCAGGAAGAAAACCAGGATTTGTAAAGCCTGATCTTTTGCATTTCGGTGGAACGGCAAATGATGAACAATTATTGCTTAAACGTCTTGATGGCCCCGGCTATATAAATGTGCACGGTACGAGCTTTTCAGCTGCGTTAATAACTCGGCAAGCGGCTTTACTGGATAAATATACAAACAAGAAGTTCAACATCGCGACATTACGAGCTCTTCTAGTTAATTCTGCAAACTCTAGTTTTTCTCTAAGGGATGTTGGCTGGGGATGTGTACCAAGCAATATTTATGATCATTTATATTGCTCTAAGAATAAAGTTACCTTTGTTTATCAAGGTTCTTTAAAGAAAAAGAGTGGGGTACGTGCCGCGATCCCATTTACAGAAGACTTACCGCCAAATACTAAAGTGGTAGTAACATCAACTCTCTGTTTTTACTCAGAAGTTGATATCAGAAACCCTGTAAGCTACTCAAAAACTGGAGTGAGCGTAACATTCAAGCCTCATTTGGAGCGTTTACAGCCAAATTCAAATCAACCAAAGCCAAAGACATTTTTTTCATGTAACAACATTTATAAAAGTGAACAGGCATTGCGGGAAGATCATCACAGGTGGGAAACTTGTTTTAAAGTTTCTCAGCGAATGATGGCAAAAACACTTTCTCAGCCGGTTTTTGACATCCGCTTTTCGGAGAGAGCTGATGGACATAATTATGACTCAAAGTCTCCCTTAAATTACTCCCTGGTTGTTACAATTGAAATAGAAAAACTCAATGATTATAATTTTTATGAGTCAGTAACCAATAAATATCCATTGTTAACACCAATAGAACTTAATATCGATAGTGATGTTAATATTGACTTAGCTGTCTAAAAAGTGTAGGTAACAAAATGAACAACAAAAACGTAACACCATCATCATTAAGGAGTGCAAGTGAAAAATCAACTCAACAGCTATATGATGATTTGTCATTAAAATTACTTCTCCTCATCGCAAAAAGTAATGGGTACGATACTTCAAGAACGATATCCATTTCAAAACTTAAAGATGAAATGCAAATAACATACAGCGCGTTAGCGAAATTGATCTCTAGGTTGAAACAAGATTTGTTTATTATCATAGAGATTGATGAAAATGATGAGTTATATATAAAAATCACTACATCAGGGTTAAACAATCTGGCAAATAGTCAAGTTAAAAATAATTGGTAAATAAAATGCGAAATGTCATAAATACATCTAAAGGGTATTCGACTCTAATTTACCTTCTTTTCCTTATCCTTGTTTTAGCTTTGGGTTATATACCTGCACTATATAATGACACACTAAACAGTTACATTTGCGTACTTTTATTAGGTAGTATTTTTAGTAGTATAGAATTAGGTTCTCGATATAAAGACGAGCCATTCGATGCAATAAGCAGCATGCCTGGTTTTTTCTATATTCTTGTTAATGGTTTTATTTGTTGCGTCGGTTACTACCTAATCATAACATTTTCATTGAATGTAACTGTGCCTGATTATTTAAATGAGACAGCACAAAAAGCTAGTGACATTCTACTTGCATCAATTAGCAGCTTCTTAATAATGAGATCCTCATTCTTAACACTAGGAAGTGAGAATAATCAGATCGATATTGGTTTAAGTGTAATTATAAAAAAGCTGATTTTTATAGTTGATAGACAAGTCGACAGACATCAAGCAGCTAAAAGAGCAAGAAATATTACTGAAATACTAAAAGACGTCTCTCTAAAACAGATTAAAGTCCAAGTTATACCTTTCTGTGTTCAGGTAATGCAAAATGTTCCGAAAGAAGAAATTGACAACCTTTATAAGGAAGTCGAAAGTCTTGTTATAAGTGAAACCAGTAGCGAGATGAAAAAGGAGTATGAAGACACCCAGAAGTTACAAGCTGGGCTTCTTATCTATACTTTAGTTGGCTATAAGGTGTTAGAAACAGCAATCAAACAACTAAACATGGAGAACAAACCAACAGAGGAAACTCTAATAAAACCAGATATTACAGCAGATAGCTCTGAAGAGTCACCTCGCAATGAATACTTATCCTCATTTCATGAGATGATTGAAGATGCAAAGACTAGTAACAAATCGGGTGATGAAGATAAAGAACAGGAAAAATGCTAAATTGAAACAATCATTTTTATTTTTTCTTCTCTTATTTTCAACAGACTTACTAGCTTCTCAATATATAAAAATTGTGGACGTTGGCGCAGGCCTTTGCATCATTGGGGTCGATCAAAAAAACTCTAAATACTTTATTTACGATACTGGTAACTGGAGAAACTCTGAATGCGTAGTTCAAACAAAAGCTTTAATTAATTCAAATACTATAGATTTAATTATACTTAGCCATTCAGACTCAGATCATATCGGAAATACTTATGAAATAGAGAAGTCATTTAAAATAAAAAGGTTAGTGCATACAGGATATGAAAGAAATAGAATAAAGACATGGAGAAAAACCCAAGCTGCAATTAACAACATGCTAATATCAGGAGGCATTGTTCACAATATAGCTAACGATAAAAAGCTTCCTGACACTATAAAAATTGGTGATTTTTCTATTGATTTTATCTATGGACGTTCAAACTGGGATGAAACTAAACTTGCGGAGGCCGAAAGAAGAAATGCTATAAGCATAGTAGTTAAAGTAACGTTAGATGGGAAGTCTGTTTTATTACCCGGTGACATTATAGGAAGAAATACACGCGGAGAAAATAGAGATTGTTTACACACTGAGAGTTTATTAGTCAAAAAAAATCAAATTTAGAATCTCTTATTTTAATAGCTCCTCATCATGGAGCTGATAATGCTACATCCAATTGTTTTTTAAAAGCAGTATCTCCTAGCTATGTTGTTTTTTCCGCCGGTCATGATCACAGCCACCCAAGGAAGGTAACGGCTGAAAGGATCATTTCTACTTTAAAAGTGACAGAGTCAAATATTTTTAGAACAGACAGAGGTGATGATGAAGGACATAAAGAGTGGGACTACCTTAGAGTAAAAGGTTGCAAAGATAAGTTTGGCGACGACTCTGTTATCATTGACTTTGCTAGAGATCCAATCATTTTCTATGAGTATGAAGATTATGATTGTATTTCTTCTTTATAATAATATTAATAGAAAGCTATTTAATTGCTTTCTCTCGATTCAGTATGATCACTTACAATGGCATCAGTAACTTTTTAACATAGACCAGTGCGTTTCGATGGTTGCGTAACCATGCCTTATCCTTACCATACAGCTAATTTTAAGCTGAATTGCATTGCTCAGTTTTGCTCTAATAAACCTGCTTATACCAATGACGTAACGGTTCAAAACGGCATTTCTACGCCAAAAGGCTAACCTTGGTACTCAGTCAACGGAGCCCACTTCAATTCAAAAATAACTTCCCTGATAATCGGCCACTTCACTATAGAGCGATTATCCTCAAGCAACTTTAAGTAAGTACCCAAAAACCACATAAAAACCATGCTATTGTGCTCCCCTATCAGTAAGAAAAGGTAAGCCTCAACTTACCAATCATGGCCTCAAAACCCCACTCCCTCACTTGCCATTCGCAAGTTTATCAACAATATCAATGAAATAAGATAGTTGACAGTTACAAGGTGAGCTACTGACTTTTAATTTTTGGATCACTAAACGGATCATCAAAAACAAGCCAAATGTAGCAAGGCTTATGAGAAAAGTAGCTAACTCTAGAAATGAATATCCGGGAAAATCCAAAGGTTTTCCAACAACTGAGCTCAGTAGGTATGCCTAATAAATTAACACTACAGACTTATGTCAACGAAAGATGGCTTGATGCAGCAGAAATAGTCTTTAATGATAACGGCGATTCTTATTACAAAGTCACCACACTTCTATACATTAATGACTACACATTGGACTTTATTGATTTCGATGGATATCACTCAGCCTCTTTAAATTATCCAGTTTCATTTTTCTTTGACCGCAAAGATTCCCCAACATGGTTAAGGTTCCTCGATGATATAACGCCTTCAGGATCCAGTCGACGATTCTGGATGGGGCATCTCGGCTTATCGAAAATTTTTAGTTATGAACAATCTTACATATTACTTCGCGATTACGGATTAAACCCAATTGGAAATTTAAGAATAAAAGAATCCTCTCACTATCATTCAGCTACTAAAGAAATTACTTTCTCGCAAGAAGACCTGGTTAGTAAAGGATGTACATTCTTAAGCTATGCTCAAGCTGAAGGAGCAACTGTGGCAATGGCTACAGGGGCAGGGGGAGAAGCACCTAAACTATTATTAAACTTATGTGACCAAAAAGTTTGGCTTGATGAACCTCCTTCTGAACTAAGACCTTTCAGCCAGCCTTACTTGGTCAAGTTTCCGAGGGGACGACAATCAGCTATCGATTCAGATATTTTAAGAGCTGAATATCACTATTATCATGAACTCAACTCGATGGGTTTCGAAACTATACAGATAGAAAAAATGAAATTAATTGAAGGTCCAAAATACCCATCTCTATGGTTACCGCGATTCGACATTTCAAATAATCGCGGAAAAATTGAGAAATTAGCTGTCGAGTCAGTGTACTCAATGTTGGAAGTGTCTCCAGGTTCATTGTTAGATCATGGCTTGACCATAAGAATGTTGATCCAAAAAATTCAAAGCAGTCATCTAGTGACTCAAAAAGGGTTCCAATTTGATGTTAAAGAGTTCGTAGCTGAATGGGTGAAAAGAGACTTATTAAATATAGCCTTTGGAAATTCCGATAATCACGGACGAAATACATCATTTCTGCGCGGCGCCCACTTTATTCATCTTGCTCCAATCTACGATTTTGCCCCCATGAAGGCCGACCCTGACGGGGTGTATAGGAGCACAACGTGGACAAAAGGACTTGAGCTTGGTGGAAATTATAACTTCCCTGCGATAGCCGCAAGCCTTGATGATTTGATTCCAGCAGCCCACTTACAAAGAGAGCTGAATGAATTAGCCTCCAAACTTACAAATCTCAAGAAAAGACTTAAAAATCGTGGTGTTCCCTCAAGTATAATGAACTATCCGACTATTGGTTTTGATTACCTTGAAGAAAAACTCGAGTCCTGGGGGCTAAAAACAAATAACTAAATTAGATTTATAGAAGGGTCTTTATAATCAGCAATCAAAGTGAAAACTTAAAGGCTGTGCAGATCATAATAATATGAACTTTCTTTTAAGTTCCAAAAGTTATCAACAACACTATATTCGCCAGAAGACAACAGATTTGCCTCTTCTAGATACCATGCTGTAGAATTTTTCTGCGCTATATCACAGTAGTTTTTGATGTTTTTCTTATATTTATGAACAGAAGTAAACATTGCAATGTTGTGCGATAGGCCACAATATTTGTTCGAATGAGTACAAGTTAGACAAGCTCTTACTTTCGGGACTAGCATCAATTCTGAGCATGAGAAACTTTGCTCAACACCATTAAAAACCTCAAGCTCTTCATATAAGCTATCAAGAACCTCCATAATAGGAGAATACTTTAGCTTTAGCAGTTTATTGATAATGTCTTCAATTACTATTGCATCAGCTTTAATATAAGCTCCTGATGCATCGAATAATTTTTTATATGCAGAATACATTCCTCGCTCAAGGTGCTCTTCATACAGGCCTCGATTGAAGCAGTAATGCTTAATAATACGACACAGTTTTCGATGTATTAGTCGAAACAAACAAGGTGAAATAGGCTTCTGAAATATGCCACTCTGAAAGCTCTTTTCTCTACTAACATCTGTAACAGAATATTGAACCGCAACACTAGGAATTCCTCCTAATAGCACTTCTCTTATTGAGCTAATTGTTTTCCGAACGGATGCAACTGGTAGATAATAGATAGGAACATTATGAACTTTACATCCCCCCCCATTGGTCCAATCTTCTTTAAAATACCCGAAACCATATGAAAAAAGACTATCTTTCACGCAAAGGTTGCAAAAAGATACTCTTTTATAACACCCCTTAAAGTTTGAAAACTGTAGCATCCAGTTAGAATTTTCATGCTCTTTAAAAATACATTTAAACAGCTCAAGATAAAAAAATGGATTATGAAAAAAGTCTAGCTTAACAACTCTTTCATAATTACTCTTAATCAAAGAAAGTAATAATTTTTCTTCATGATTCACAAAATAACTTTTTTGACTATTATCTAGTTTTACATGAGTTAGCCACTCTCCATTTCTGGAAATAAGTGAAGAAAAATTAGTACCGCCATTTAACATTTCATGTCTAAAAATGTAGCTTTGCAGCGATTCATCATAAGGGAAAACCTTATTATTCATACAGATATACTACTTTACTAACCTAAACTGACATTGATTAACTCAAAAGAATATATTAGCCCTTCAAGATAGGAAGTGTATTACCATTCTTATACTTTGATTAAAATAGAGCTGGGATGGTGATGTTAGTCTACAAACTTTATTGTACCTAAACAAAACGCCATTACGGGCCAACTTTATTGCTTACGGGCCAACTTTATTGCTTAAGGGCCAACTTTATTGTCTCTGCACATCGTTATACAGCTAGGCCAGCAGCAACACCTGATGACCAAGCCCACTGAAAATTAAATCCGCCTAACCAACCACTTACGTCCATAACTTCGCCAACAAAGTACAAACCTGAAACAGATTTAGCCTCCATGGTTTTTGAAGACAGTTCATTAGTATCTACACCGCCTAAAGTCACTTCTGCAGTGCGGTAACCTTCGGTGCCATTCATGACTAAGGTCCACGACTCAAGATCCAGTGCTAATTGCTCTAACTCTGCATGAACTAACTGGTTAAGCGCTTTATTCAGCAAAGGCTCTTCAAATAGTACTTCGACTAAACGTTTGGGTAACCACTGTGACAGTGCATTACGTAAGCTTTGCTTTGGGCTGGATTCAAGTGCTTGTTGTAGCTTTGCACGCACATCCTCACCCGGTAGCAAGTTAATGCTGATCGCTTCGCCCGGATTCCAATAGTTAGAGATCTGCAAAATAGCAGGCCCTGAAAGACCACGATGAGTAAATAACAGCGCTTCGCTAAACTGGGGGCCATCTTTAGCGGTGATAGTACTTGGCACCGCAATGCCTGATAACGGCTCAAAGCGTTGCTTTTGATCGCTGTGCCAAGTAAACGGTACTAAACCTGCATGGGTTGACAGCACCTTTAAACCAAACTGCTCGGCAATGTGATAACCATAAGGTGAGGCGCCAAGTTTTGGCATAGACAAACCACCGGTGGCAATCACTAAGGATTCACAGCTGTAATGCTCTTTGTCGGTAATTAGCTCAAACAAGCCATCTGCATTTTTGCTGATCTCACTAATTTCAGTACGCAGTTTAATTTGTGCGCCAGCCCACTCACACTCGGTAAGCAGCATAGTCACAATCTCTTTCGCTGAGTCATTGCAAAACAGCTGACCATGATCACGCTCGTGATATTCGATGCCATGACGCTCCACCAATTCGATAAAGTCACTTGAGCGATAGCGCGCTAAGGCTGACTTAACAAAATGACTATTACCGCAGATAAAGTTCGCAGGTTCGACTTTTTGATTGGTGAAGTTACAGCGACCGCCGCCACTGATAAGAATTTTACGCCCCGCTTGTTTGGCGTTATCTAGCACTAATACATCACGGCCACGGTAACCTGCAGAGGCTGCGCACATAAGGCCTGCCGCTCCAGCTCCGATAATGATGACGTCATGATGTTTCACTCGATAACTCCTAAATAAACGTAGCTAAAATAAAGGTAATTAAACCTCAGATACGAGGTATAAATTTTAAGCATAAAAAAGGGCGCTATTTTAGCATTGTTATCTGTACATGGAAGTACTTATGCCATCTTCGCCATGGATGGCATGAAGTGGTATCTATACATGGAAGTACTTATGCCAGCTTCGCCATGGATGGCAAGAAGTGGTATCTATACATGGAAGTATTTATGCCTGCAGTTAAATGCGCCTAAAAACAAAAAACCGAAGCTAGGCTTCGGTTTCAATCAACTGAACTGATTGTTCAATCAAATAGCAGTAACACTATTCTGCCGACGATGTCTCAGACTTTTGCTCACGGCTAAGTAGCTCTTTAGCTGCATCAACCGGTGACTTGCCTTTATACAAGACCTGATAAACCTGTTCGGTAATCGGCATCTCAACGCCTAAACGCTTAGCGAGCGTATAGACCTCTTTAGTGTTGCGATAACCTTCAACAACTTGACCAATCTCTTGCTGTGCAGTTTCAACATCACAGCCTTTGCCTAATGCTAAACCAAAACGGCGATTACGCGACTGGTTGTCAGTACAAGTCAGCACTAAATCACCTAGACCAGCCATACCCATAAAGGTAGAACCTTGAGCGCCAAGCGCTTCGCCTAGTCGAGTTAGCTCAACTAAACCTCGGGTAATTAGAGCTGTACGTGCATTAGCACCAAAACCAATACCGTCGGAAAGACCAGCACCAATTGCGATAACGTTTTTAACTGCGCCACCAAGTTGCAGACCAATAAAGTCGTCGTTGGCATAAACACGTAAACGTTTAGGGCTATGCAGCAATTCAACTAAGTCTTTAGTGAACTGTGGATCGGTACCCGCAATCGAAATTGCAGTAGGCATACCAGCAGCAAGCTCTTTAGCGAAAGTTGGCCCAGATAGCACAGCTAACGGGAACTCATCGCCTATCACTTCACGCGCAACATCTTGAATTAAACGGCCAGTTTCAGGCTCTAAGCCTTTGGTTGCCCATACAATTCTAGAATCTTTACGTAACAGCGGTTTTGCTTGAGTCAGTACCAATCCAAAAACATGGCTAGGCACAACAACAAGCACATTGTTAGATGCAGCTAATGCTGTCGCTAAGTCCGCTTCAGGGATCAACAAGTCTGGTAATGGAATACCCGGTAAAAATGCTTCGTTAGACTTATCATTTTTCAGGTTTTCAATGTGCTCGGGTTCATGGCCCCAAAGCATGGTTCTGTGGCCATTGCTTGCTAAAGAAATGGCAAGGGCGGTCCCGTAAGAGCCCGCCCCCAGTACCGTAATGTCGGCAGTGTTTTTCATGCGATTAAGCGTTAGCTTCTTCTGCTGGTGCTTCAGCTGCAGCAGCTTGACGCTGTTGAACATACTGAGCAAATAGTGCGTCAAAGTTAACTGGTGCTAGGTTAAGTTGTGGGAAAGTACCACGGCTTACTAGGCTACCAATTGCTTCACGAGCATATGGGAAAAGAACGTTAGGGCAGTATGCGCCTAGAGAGTGAGCTAGCTGCTGTTCAGTTAGACCAGCGATAGCGAAGATACCCGCTTGCTGAACTTCACATAGGAATGCAGTTTCTTCGCCGTTCTTAGCAGTAACTGTCAAAGACAGAACAACTTCATATACGTCGTCAGATAGTTTGTTGCTGCGAGTATCTAGATCAAGCTTAACTTCTGGGTTCCACTCTTTTTGGAAAACAGCAGGGCTGTTTGGTGTTTCAAAAGAAATGTCTTTTGTGTAAACACGTTGAATGTTGAATTGTGGACCTTGTTGTTCGTTGTTTGCTACTTCAGCCATACTATCCTACCTTTAAAAAATGTTAATGAGGCTACTTCAAAAGAGCCAGTCTCAGGGCTTGGCAAACTTGGGGTTGTCCCAGTCTACGTCCCAGTTTTTGATTTATTTAGTCAACAGACGCTTTTTAGGAGGGAACTCGTCCCTCAGTTCAATGCCGGTAACCACAATAAGTTAAGCGATAACACTCTAATCAATTACTCAACAAAAAATCAATGGCCAGGCTAACACTTCTATCTTTTACTTTTTGAAACAGGCAAGTTATTTGACTGCCATTCACCCATACCACCTTTCAAGTTGTTCACGTTTTCAAAACCGTGATTAACCATCAGCTGAGCAGCTTGAGATGAAGTCATTCCAGCGTTGCATACCATTATAATGGGACTCGCTTTTGCGTTTTCAAGGGTACCAAGCTGATTATTTTTTATATCAGCTAATGGTAAATTGATTGCACCAACGATATGGCCCTTTTTAAATTCTTCTTTACCGCGTACATCAACAACTTTTGCGTCTTGCTTGTTCATCATCAAAGTGGCTTCTTGATGATTAACATTTTTAACTTTAGACACGCTAGACTTAAATACCACAACGATAAGTCCGACAAACAAACCAACCCACGCAATGCTTAGCATCGGGTTAGCTTTAAAAAATTCCATATATTCTTGCATCGTTAACTGCCTACTTTTTCTGGGCCAAATATAATGAGGGCACAGAGTATACCATCGCTTGGTGCAGAATACAGAATGTTAGTCACGTTGGACGCGCGACATCCCACAACAAATAACATCAATAGGTCTATTCGATAACCCTAATCTTGGTAAATGTCTTTATGCACGATGGCAATTGGTAGTAATATTTAACCAATTTCGATTTCAAACTTATTTTTTTAAACTTAAAGGTACTACCATGACGACACGCAAACGCCCGTTGGCATTGCTGATCCTCGATGGCTGGGGTTACCGTGAAAATACGCAACAAAATGCCGTATTTCATGCAAACACACCGGTTTTAGATCAGTTAAATGCAAAATATCCAAACAGTTTAATCTCAGGTTCTGGTATCGATGTTGGCTTACCTGATGGCCAAATGGGTAACTCAGAGGTTGGACACATCAACATTGGTTCAGGTCGAATTGTTTACCAAGAACTGACTCGTATTGGTAAATCTATTGACGATGGTGAGTTTGATAACAATCCTGCACTGACAACTGCTGTCGACGCAGCCATTAAGGCCAATGGCGCAGTGCATATCATGGGATTATTATCTCCAGGTGGAGTTCACAGCCACCAAGATCATATCGAAGCCATGTGTCGCCTTGCTGTAAAACGTGGCGCGAAAAAAGTTTATCTGCATGCTTTCCTAGATGGTCGTGATACGCCGCCACGCAGCGCAAAATCTGGACTGGCTCATTTTGAAGAGATGTTCCAAACCTTAGGCACCGGCCAAATCGCATCTGTAATTGGTCGTTACTATGCTATGGACCGAGACAACCGCTGGGATCGCGTATCACAAGCTTATGAGCTCATTACCGAAGGCAAGAGCTTACACCAAGCAACTAACGCAGTTGAGGCTATTGAAGCGGCGTATAGCCGTGATGAGAATGACGAATTCGTTGCTAGCACCGCTATTCCAGATGCAGAAGGCAATGTGGCAAAACTAGCTGACAACGACGCGCTAATTTTTATGAACTTCCGTGCTGACCGCGCTCGCCAAATTACTCGTAGCTTCGTAAATGCAGACTTTGACGGTTTCGAACGTGCAGTAACACCAAAGATTAACTTTGTAATGCTGACTGAATATGCCGCTGATATCGACGCAGCAATTGCTTATCCATCAACAGACCTAGTAAATACTCTTGGCGAAACTTTACAAAACCGCGATCTCACGCAATTACGTATTTCAGAAACCGAAAAGTATGCGCACGTTACTTTTTTCTTTAATGGAGGCAAAGAAGAGTCATTTAAAGGTGAAGACCGCATATTAATCCAATCACCAAAAGTGGCGACCTACGATTTACAACCGGAAATGAGCTCAACAGAACTCACTGATAAGCTCGTTGCAGCAATTGAATCAACTGAATACGATGTGATCATCTGTAATTATCCGAATGGCGATATGGTTGGTCACACAGGTAACTTCGATGCTGCAGTCAAAGCCTGTGAAGCCGTGGATACTTGTATTGGTCGCGTTGTTGAGGCGTTAGAAAAAGTGGGCGGCGAATGTTTAATAACTGCCGATCACGGTAACGCTGAGCAAATGACGGATGAATCAACTGGTCAAGCACACACAGCGCACACCAGTGAATTAGTGCCGCTAATCTATGTTGGACGTGACGCAGAAATCGAAAATGGCGGCCGTTTAAGTGATTTAGCGCCGACTATGTTAACCTTGATGGGACAAGACGTACCTGCAGAGATGACAGGCCGTTCGATAATTAAACTCAAAGAGTAATAGTTAACAATTGAACATTCGATTTTTTATTAAAGCCAGCATAATTGCTGGCTTTCTATCACTTCCTTTAGCGGTTAACGCCACGGATCTCGAGCGTCGTCAATCTGAGCTTAAATCGATTCAAGCGCAGATTAACAAGCAACAATCTGAGGTGAAAAACACCAATAAGCAAAGGGAAAGATTAGTCTCGCTTCTAAAAGAGGATGAAAAAGCGATCGCGCAAGCGGCAACTAAAGTCAATCGCACCAAACAAGACTTAAGTCAGACCGATAAAAAAATTACTGAGCTTGATGCTAAGCAGCTGCAATTAACAAAGCTAAAAGAATCTCAGCAGAAATCACTTTCCAATCAGTTAGCTAGTGCCTATTTAGCTGGTAATCATGATTATAGTAAGATGCTATTAAACCAGCAGTCCCCAGCAAGTATTGAACGCTTGCTCGCCTATTATCAATACCTAAATAACGCTCGAATTGCATCAATTAACCAACTGCAAACAACCATAAAAGAACTCGACGAAATTCAGGTTGAACAGTTAGAGCAACAAAGCAGGCTCAATAAGCTAGTGCTTGAGCAGCAACAACAAGCCAAAAAACTCAATCAAGAGCAATCTCAACGACAAAAGACCCTAACACAACTGCAAAGAACCTTAAGTACTAGCGGTGCAATGCTCGAACAATTACAAATAGAAGAAGCCAGTCTTAAGCATGTCATTGAGCAAGCTTTAGCTGCGGCAAAGGATAATCCTTCATTCGAAGGCCTCTCAAGCCGTAAAAAACTCAAGTGGCCGACCAAGGGCAGAATAAAATCAGCCTTTGGTAGTAGACGATCAGGCCAAGTAAAGTGGAAAGGTGTCACTATTTCTGCTTCTGAAGGACAAAACATCCACGCAATTGCAGGCGGAAAAGTTATCTACGCCGACTGGTTACGTGGTTTTGGTATGGTGCTGGTTGTAGATCATGGCAAAGGGTATATGAGTTTATATGGCCATGCACAAGCCTTACTAAAAAGCGCTGGCGACACAGTTAGCAAAGGAGAATCCATCGCATTAGTCGGACGTTCAGGTGGACAGACCCAGCCTGGCCTATACTTTGAAGTACGGCACAAGGGGCAAGCTGTCGATCCAGCAAGGTATTGTAAACGTTAAGACAAGCAACCCCTTATTATATAAGGGGTTTTTATGTCTCAATTTATTCGCTATTTTAGCTGTGTCACCCTAGGGCTCGTATTAGGCTTTTCACTAACTCTTGTAGGACAAGAGCACACTCAGCAATATAAATCTCGTGTTAACTATCCCCTCCTACTCGACGTCATCGATACTATCGAAACCTACTATGTTGATAAGATGTCTGAAGAGGAACTCATTCAAGCCGCAATTACCGGTATCTTTAATGAACTTGATCCCTATTCTAGTTTTTTAGATAAGCAGACCTTTGCCAGCATACAAGAAACAAATAATGGCGAATACTTTGGTTTTGGTGTTGAAATTGCGACAGATAATGACCAAATTACCATCATTACCCCTTTTGCAGACTCCCCAGCGGAAGAAGCCGGTATAAAACCAGGTGACCGAGTCATTAAGCTTAACAATCAAATGGTCACAGCCGACAAACTCGAAAGTTTGCTCAAAGAGATTAAACAACATAGCCACAATAAAGAGTCAATTAAGCTCGAAATGGTTCGCGCTAACTCAGAAGACTTGTACACAGTAATACTTAGCCCGAGCATCATTGCAATTAACTCAGTTCAAGGCGAAATTCTCGACAATAAAATCGGTTATATACGTCTTTCAAGTTTCCAAGAAAACACCACATCGAAGCTGGTTAAGCAATTATCAGCTTGGCAATCAGAACAATTGAACGGCATCATTCTTGATCTGCGCAATAACCCTGGTGGGCTTTTAGACCAGGCAATTACCATTGCAGACCTCTTTCTCGATAAAGGACGAATAGTCTCTACAGAAGGGCGTTTTTTTGATGCTAACTCAGACTATTACGCATCGCCACAAATCATGGCTGCAAACATCCCTATGACTGTACTGATTAACAAAGGATCCGCTTCCGCCTCAGAGGTGTTAGCGGCAGCATTGCAAGACAACGGCCGAGCAAAACTTATTGGTCAAACGAGTTTTGGTAAGGGCAGCATCCAAAGCTTAATCCCAACCCTGCTTGATGGTAATGCAATTAAACTGACGATAGCCAAATACACCACCCCGAATGGACGAGATATTCATTCAAAAGGTATTGAACCAGATATAAAAATTGCACTAGAGGCTGTATCAGACTCAGAAAGTATGCCTATAATCGACCCAAACTCACCCAGAGGTTCAGTAGCTCAAGACAAATTAGTCAGTTCAGCAATTACCTGGATCAAGGAAGAAAAATAATCACCAGTGCGCTACTTTCTATTACTGATACTTTTACTGTTACCGAGCGCTAGTGTTTTCGCCAGCAAAATTGCCATCATCATTGACGATATTGGATATCGTCAATCAGATAAGGCTGTGCTCACGCTACCTGCGAATATCACACTTTCTATATTGCCACATACACCGCTAGGTAAAACCCTTGCTCATCAAGCATACCTGCAGGGAAATGAAATTTTAGTTCATCTGCCTATGCAGGCACTAAATGGTAAAGCGATAGGTGCTGGGGCACTAACCAATACCATGACTGAAAATGAACTAAAAGAACAAGTAGCGAATGCCATCGAAAGCATCCCTCATGTAAGTGGCGCAAACAACCATATGGGCAGCCTATTAACCCAATTAGATACGCCTATGCGTTGGGTTATGGAGTCACTGCAACTGCATGATATTTACTTTATCGACAGCAGAACCACAAAATACACTCAAGCTGGTGCTATGGCACAGCAAGTTGGTGTACCTTCATTGCAAAGAGAAATCTTTTTAGATAATGATAAATCGAAGACTGGCTTAGAACGCCAATTTCAGCAAGCGATAACACTCGCCAAAAGCAAACAGCAGATAGTGGTGATCGCGCATCCTTACCCTGAAACGATTGCATTTCTAACCGAAAATATTCATCGGTTAACCAATGAAAATATTCAGTTAGTTCACGCTTCAAATCTACTACCGCAACAAGTAGTCACGGCCGTTTCAGACAAAAATCGCTTATTATAGGATTGAGATTGAAATGTCTGGCAGTAGCGATTTCAGCTCTTGCTTATTAGCTACGATCATATCCAAAGTATAAGCGTCTAGAACAGCAAGATAAGCATTTACAGCCTCAGCCAATACACTTTTTAGCTGACAAGCTGGAGTCAGCAGGCAGTATGGCTTACTACAATCAATAGGCGCTAACGAGTTCTCTAATGAACGAACCACTTGACCAATATTGATTTCAGATGCCGGTTTAGCAAGTCTAAAACCACCGCTTTTACCGCGTACAGTTTGCAGATAACCAAGCTTACCTAAGTGGTGAACCACTTTCGAGATATGGTTTGCAGACAGATCAAATACTTCAGTTATCTCAGAAATACGAAACAGTGATTCTCTTTCAGAGTTTAGCGCTAAATACATCAGCGTTCTTAAACCATAATCTGTATAACGAGTTAATTGCATTAATCGACAATCCGTAAAATAAATATCAAATAAAGCTCTACACTAAGCTTTCATTAATTTGTTGCGGCTTCTAACGTAGTTATTAACCATAATGCTTCAGCGTCTGTACTACCACAAACATCTTCAGTTGCGGCAAAAAGTCCACAAACGGCTGGTCTTTCAGCTTTACCAAATAGCTTACACAAGTTTTGCTCATTGAGCTGAATACAACGTACTCCGGCAGGTTTACCGTTGGGCATACCAGGAATCGGTGTAGTAATAGAAGGTGCAATGCAGCAAGCACCACACCCTAAACGGCAGTCCATCTTAGAAACCTTTTTGCATTCGAGCCGTATTATAGCTCTATAAAGCAACAGAGAGTTGTGCGAAGTCACATACTATACAGCAAGTAACACGGGATATTGTAGAAGCGTGATCGGAGTATACAATTTACTAATCACAGACTGCAGCGTAAAAACTCAATCAAGAAAAGCTTATTGCAGTATGAGTAAATTACAGATACGAAAAAGCCCTGCTATCTCTAGCAGGGCTTATCGTAATGTTGGCGGAGCGGACGGGACTCGAACCCGCGACCCCCGGCGTGACAGGCCGGTATTCTAACCAACTGAAC
>NZ_JAKILT010000070.1 GCF_023283535.1 Shewanella sairae
GAAAACCCCAAACGAGGTGCATGAAAAAGCCAGTTGGGAGTACCAACTGGCTTAATAAAAACCGTCAACCTATTTTAGGACTAGACACAGGATTAGACAAATCGCAGTTAATTGCATTACTTGAGTTCCCCAGACGACGTATCCTTCAATCAATGGAGCTGCGTTATTGCCCTCATGCTGGCTTTTTTAATCCTACGGATATGGAGTGCATCAACTGCCATCAAGGTATGGAGTGCACTTGGATGAATCATAATGATGAAACCATTGCGGTAGAAAGAAAATCCGTTGAAGATTTAAAGCAGCAGCTATTAGTTGCAGTCGACTTTATTGATTCGAGTTTAACCCCGCACCATTTGTCGCGCCGCAACTGCGAATGTGAAAACTGCCTGTGGCTCAGAAAAGTGCAGCAAACACTGAATATGTAGGTATCTCAGTCGGATAGACGATTACGCGATAGCGATTAAACTTCCCCCACCAATAGACTTGGTATAGCAGGTAGAGAACACCTAAATCAGATTATTAATCTTTTGCTTATGCTGCTCTCAGGCTTTAAAGTAATCCCCCGTAGCGGTATACCAAGTCTTAACGCGTCATTTTATTGAGTGAAGCCTTTGTCACTCTGATTGTTGATCGTTTTAGCCCTATGGTTGTACCTAAGTTTCCCTGCTAGGACTCAAATTATGCAACCAAGCTTTTGGCATGAAAAATGGGATGCCCAACAAATTGGCTTTCATTTAAACGCAGTTAATCCCCTACTGGTAAAACATTGGCCGCAATTAGATTTAGCGGCGAACTGTCAGGTTTTTGTTCCTCTTTGCGGTAAATCTTTAGACATGTGTTTTCTTGCAGAGCAAGGGCACGATGTTGTGGGATGCGAGTTAAATGAGTTAGCAGTTAAGCAGTTTTACCAAGACAACAATTTACCTGTAAAAGTTAATCGCGTTGGTGAGCATCAACAGTTCTCAACTGAGCAGGTGACTATTTATCAGGGTGATATCTTTACCCTAGATACGAATGCATTGCCAAATATTAACGCCTTTTATGATCGTGCAGCGCTCATTGCCTGGCCAGAAGAAATGCGTTTTGCTTATGCTAAGCAACTGGCTCAATTAATCCCTGCAGGTAGCGTAGGCTTGTTGATAACCCTAGATTATCCGCAAGCGGAATTGAACGGTCCACCGTTTGCAGTTTCGGATGATTGGGTTAGTGCAAATCTTAGTGATGATTTTGAGATTGAGTGCTTAGCGAGCGAGGATGTACTTAGTGATAACCCGCGCTTTGTTAAAAAACAGGTGTCTTGGTTGACTGAAAGTGTGTACAAGTTAACCCGCAAAGCTTAGCTAAGCAGCTAAAGATGAGCTATCGAAAATAGCCAATAGCAAAAACAAAAAAGCGACCTTAGGTCGCTTTTTTATGGTTTAAAATCGCAGAGTCTACAGACTCAAACGATTAGAAGTTGTAACGTACACCAACAGTGAATACGTTGTCATCTTCTAGGTCAACTTTAGCGCCGCTAGCGATCTTGTGATCACCTTCGTACATAGCGTAGTGGCCATATACCATAGTTGACTTAGCAATCTTGTAATCAGCACCAACAGTGATCACTTGAACGTTTACATCTGTACCAGCTACGTCAGTGATATTTTTGTAGTACTTACCAAAACCGCCTTCGTCTTTACCGTATTCAGCTTTTAGGTTAACGCCATTTAAGTTGTAAGCAACGTTTACGAAGTAAGAGTTACCTTCTTGATCAGAAGTTTGGCTTTCAGTGTTTTGAAATAGACCGCCTACTTTGAAGTCACCTAGTTTAACTTGAGCAACACCACGGTATGCATCGATACCTTTGATAGTGTTGTAAGCTGCTGCTACGTAGTAGTTTTGTGCTTTAAGTTTCTTATCACCAATAGTTGCACTTAGCGCATACTGTTGATCGTAAGAAGTTTTGTTTGCTTCGTCAGTGTAGTTACCTTCCATTAGGTAAGTCGCATTTAATGTCACTAGACCAGCAATTTTTGGAGAGTAGTACCAGATACCATCACCAACACGGTCTTGACCAGCAACTAGACGGTCGATATCGGCATTAGTGTTACCAAAAATATCAACGCCGCCTTCAGTTTGCTTAAATACGTGATCGTTACGACCAACAAGTACAGTACCCGCATTGGTCTTTAGACCTAGGAAAGTGTTACGAGTAGAGAATGTCTTGTTGCTATTTGATGTGTTATCAACACCAAATTCCATTTGGTAAACGATGTCATAGCCATCAGCAATATTTTCGCTACCTTTAACACCTAGGTGAGAGAAGTTGTTCTCAAAAATAGTGCCTTCTTTACCGTTTTGAGTCGTTGCACCTGTATCTGAGTGTGTCGCTGCTAGGTCTAAACGACCGTAAAAGCCTGGACCGTCGGCTAGCGCGCCGAAAGAAGCTAGGGTTAAAACTGATGCTACTGACGCTGAAATTAGTGTCTTTTTCATTCATTTGCTCCCAGAACCGAAGTTCCTATTCATTTCTTATGGTTTTGTACATAATCTTTTGTTTTTGCTACTTGCATCCGAGCTCATAGCAATTGTGGGGCTAAATATTACAGTTTTATGGCGTTAAGATTGTGGGCTGGATCATGTTTTCAGGGTTCAAGAACTGAATTGATACTTTTTTGTGACGATTTAGAAACTTTAATAATTCAGTTTCCAGTTTGTTTGAAACAAAATACTTGAAAATACCTATAAAGGGTTATATATGTCTGCATTAATCAACGCTGATTTGACTCATTATAAAAGTGAGTAACTACAGAAAATAGGCTTTACTGACGACAATCTAGATAGAAGTACTAAAAGTGAGCTTGTTTAGTGAGCAGTATGATGAATAGTCGTATTTGGTTGAAGTTTTATTTATAGCAAAAAGGCAGCGTATGCTGCCTTTTAACACTTTGAGCTAATATGGGATTAGAAATCGAAGCGCATACCCAGAGTGAAGATGTCATCACTCATGTCATGAGAAGTGCCGCTTAATTTTATATCGCCATCGTATTTGGTGTAGTGGCCGTATACTAAAGTGTTTTTACTTAGGCGGTAGTCTGCACCTAGGCTAAATTGCTGCAGATCGACATCGCTGACAGTTTCTAGTGTTGCACCGTTCGTGTCACCAACATAGCGGCTAACATACTTGCCTAAACCTGAATCATCGCTACCATACATAGCTTTAAGTTTTAGGTTACCCATTACGTAAGCGGCATTAACGAAGTAAGTATCGCCTTCTAGGTTTGAGTACTTGTTGTCAACGTGCTCACTGTTTTGGTAGAAACCACCTAGAATAACTTGGCCAAGTTTAACTTGCGCCACACCGCGGTAGGCTTTGACGTTGTCGATACCATCGTTATAGGCTGCAGATACATAGTAATTTTGTGCCTTAAGGCCTTTGTCACCTAAAGTGGCACTAAGGGCGTACATGTTATCAGTATATACATCCTCACCAGCGGCATTAACTTGATCATAGTTGTCATCCATTAAATACGTCGCGTTTAATGTCACTAGATCGGCAATCTTAGGTGAGTAGTAGCTAAACCCATCGGCGCTACGAGATTGGCCTGCAGCGAGTAGGTCGATATCTGAGTTGGTGTTACCGAAAATGTCAAACCCACCTTCAGATGCTTTAAATACTGTGTCGTTACGGCCCACTAGGATGGTACCAGCAGTAGCAGATTTAAGGCCTAGAAAAGTGTTACGGGCTGCGAAAGTATTGCCTGAATTATCGAAGTTGCTTACGCCAAACTCCATTTGATAAACCACTTCAAGATCGCTATTGATTGCTTCAGTGCCTTTAACGCCCAACCAAGAGAAGTTATTTTCAATGATGGTACCAGACTTTTGGTTTTGTGTTGCAATCCCCATATCTGAGTTGGTAATGGCAAGATCAGCGCGGCCATAGAAACTTGGGCCATCAGCTAATGCAGTAAAAGAAGTGGTAGCTAGTGCAGAAACAATCGTGGCAGACAGAACAGTTTTTTTCATTTTCATTTTCCTGTAGCGAATCGCTATTTATAGTTGCAGGCTATCTATACTCACAGCCTGATTTGGTGGCTTGTGAGTGTAACGCTGTATTTGTCGGTGAGATGTTGGCACGGAATGATGGATGCGCTTAGTGATCTAGGTCAAGGAACGTGGATCTTTCGCGATGTAAGTCATGCTGATTTACTCTTATTAAACAGCGGTTTAATTTTTGCGCAACGAGAAGAACAAGTCAGGTGTCTACTCAAACATCCGGTTACTAATTGTTCACAAATGTTTAGTGTGCTTGATGATTTATTTTAGAGTTTTGTGTAGGTTTGAGATAAAATAGCCCCATATCTCGCTTTATATTTTTCGCTGCTTTTTTACATTGAGTATCATTTTGAATAATCAAACTTTATCTGACGCTTACATAAATCGTTTTGCTGGTATTGGCCGTTTGTATGGTCAGCAAGCTCTTAGCTACTTTGCCTCAGCTCATGTGGTAGTGGTTGGTATTGGTGGTGTTGGTACATGGGTGGCAGAATCGCTAGTAAGAAGCGGAATAGGCCAAATCACCCTTATTGATTTAGATGATATTTGTGTGACTAATACCAACAGACAAGCCCATGCGTTAAAAGACACCATTGGTGAATCTAAAGTAGAAGTGATGGCAGAGCGCTTAAAGCAGATAAATCCAGAGTGTATCGTCAATGAAATAGAAGACTTTATTACCCCTGAAAACTTGTCTGAATACTTCCAAGGTAAGAAAGCCGGTGGCAATATCGATTATGTTGTTGACTGTATTGATGCTGTAAAAGCGAAAACAGCACTAATTGCTTGGTGTAAACGTCAAAAGCTACCGATCGTAACAGTCGGTGGCGCGGGTGGTCAGATGGATCCCACTCAAGTGCAGGTGGCTGATTTAGCTAAAACATATCAAGACCCATTATTGGCTAAGGTGCGCAATCAACTTAGACGTGAATACAATTTTTCTAAGAATGTTGCTCGCCGTTTTGCCATTGAAGCTGTGTTTTCTACGGAGCAACTCGTTTACCCACAAGCTGATGGCAGTGTATGTAATACGAAGGCAACGGCTGAAGGCAGTATGCGCATGGATTGTGCTTCTGGTTTTGGAGCTGTGACAGTGGTTACCGGTACCTTTGGCTTTGTGGCTACAAGCCGGGTATTAACAAAATTAGCAGCTAAGGCGATGGCTCAATAGCTTTCCTCCTTTTGTTATATAAAGCGCCAAACTGGCGCTTTTTTTTTGCTTGAAAATTGTATTCAATGACGTTTTCACCATGTGGAAAGTATTTAAGGTTAAAGTTATCTTTTTGGCATTATTATTGCTTTGAATAATTCAGGAACAGATTTCTGACACTGGGTACACTGAGTATGCAAAACGTAGCTTTCAAACTATCTTCTTTTAACATGATGTCGGCTAAAAAATTCTTTTTTACAGCTATGCTGTGGCTTGCCTTAGCTTGCGCTGCACTACTATTCGCCCCTCAGGCGTTATTGACCTCGTTAAGTCTGCATGAATTCTCGGTGCAAAACGCCCACTTTATTGGTTTAGGCCTCATTATTGGTGCTGCTTATTTATTGACGCAAATACTAAGTTACTTTCTTGACGAGGCTATTAGTTATTTAAGCGATAAGCGTTCAGCAGAAATTATTGAAGAGAAAGTGAAACTACTGGATCCAACAGAAAGGGCTTTGCTAAGGGAGTTCTTCTTGCAAGGAGAAACGATTCTCACCCTACCAGAGCAAGAGCCTGCAGTTAACAGCCTTTTGAAAACTGGCATTTTAGAGCACTTAGGAAACCAAAAGCATTATGCTATTCAGGGGTCTACGGCTGACTTTAAAATTTCAATGCGCGCCCGTGTACACCTAAACCGTCAGGTATTACGTTTCCCAGTTGGAGAGCCTAGTGCAGAAGAAATGAAGAATCTTATTAAGGCGCGACCACATTTCGTCAATAGTTTTGCGGCGCCACGTAAACAAGCTGCTTAAGTGTTATTGTACCTAGTCAATGTAATCGACTGGTGCAGTCAGCATTATCGATAAATCACGGACAAAAAAATGGGGGCAATAAGCCCCCTGCATTAGAAAGAACAACTTAACGTTAATTCTCGGGATCCGCAGACTTGGTATAGAACATCCACATCAGATATGAAATGATGCCAATAGTACTAAAGATAACAATCATTGATAGCAAGCCAATTGGGTTGCCAAACATCAAATCTAACCAGAATGCCATTTGCGAAATCCTCTTTCTTTTTAATTCCTAATAACCATACGCTTCGATGGTTGAGTGTTTTTTGATCTGAGTCAAAAACAAACTCACTTATTAAGCGTTTGGTGCAACCTTGTTAATTTTTATGATGTAGATCGTGTTTTGCTAATTTTCGTTGTTTCGATGACTTGTGTAAGAAAGGCATGTTTTGTTGGGATAGTAAGCACTTCCTAGCACCTGAGCTTGAAAAGTACTCAGTTGATACAAAATTCAAATCAAAACACTTGCCATTCATTTGTCTGTAGGTATAATTCCGTTCACTTACTGAGGTCGAGCAGATTTAAGTAAGTGTTATTGATAATGCCTGAGTGGTGGAATTGGTAGACACGTCGGATTCAAAATCCGATTTCGAAAGAAGTGACGGTTCAAGTCCGTCCTCAGGTACCATTATCAACAAAGCAACCTGCCATCGAGCAGGTTTTTTTATGCCTGAAATTTGGCAATTCGTTTAGTTGAGCAGGCTTCGCTGATTTCTACCTAATACCAATCAGTATAAGAATTTGATCAGCTCAGAACGATTTTTGGCAAACTAATTCAAGGCGAATAGCTGCAATAATGGTTATTCCCTTATAAATCTATTCAACGCAGAAGTAGGCAGCCAAAAACGTTCCAGACTGGCGAGTTTTAGCGATTCTGATGCTGCGTTAACGAACTTGAACGTAGAACAACTATGCTCTTCACTCGTTGCCTTGCCTCAAAACCGCTAAACTCTCGCTGAGTGACTAAATGTTTATACTGATTGGTATAAAGCCAACGCATGAAAAAGGGCACTCAATGAATGCCCTTGTTATATATTCTGCTAACGTTTAGCTCTTGAGGATCTCTAGTGGCAGCGCAAGCATCTCATCGCCACTGCTGGCAAAGTACCAAATAATCCCTATCAGTGCGCCAACGGTTAAGAAGTACCAAACTGCTGAGAAAATTTGCCCATATCTATCCAGCGGCAGCAGGTGGCTTTGATGGCGTGTCTTCCACTCAAACACAATCTCTGCACTACCGATAAGCAGTAAAAAGCCTAACAGAGCAAGCCCGAGCGAATAACTGATATAAACACCTACGGCCGCTCCAAGAATACAGGCGACTAACCCCATTAGACTGTTCATCGAAAAGCTAATGCTCTTGAGAATGTGGCCGCCATCAAGGGGTAATATTGGCAGCAAATTGAACAGGTTTAATAGCGCGTTAAACGTGGCTAATCCGGCAAAGAAAATATTACCTGTAATCCAATAGGCGATAAGTGAAGCGATTGACATTAATAAGCCGAAAGTTGGCCCCATAATAGAGATAACCACATCTTGCCAACGGGTGTTAATTTTCTCATCGCTGAGCGCGAGACCGCCCATAAAGGGAATTAAGTAAATCCCTTTGGTTTTCATACCAAAGTATTTCATCGCGCGGATATGACCATACTCATGGAAGACTAAGCAAGCGATAAGTGCGAGTGCGAATTGAAATGAGAACAACCAAGAGTATGCCGCTACGCTGGCGCCAGCAAGCAACACCTTAATCACTTTGGCACTTTTGAGTAGCTTAAAACCTAGCGAGGCGAGTCCGACAACGCTGAACTGTCTTTTTTCAGCGATAGCAATAGTGGGAGTTTGGCGCTCAATATCTTTGGTGGTGCGCTGGCCGGTAGTGATGACCTCATCATCTTTTAGTAAGCTGTAGTCGATAACAAAAGGCTGCCACTGTAAGTCGGTCTCAAGAGTTATCTTGATTGCCTTTGTGTCTAGCGGTTCAGCATCTGCTGTTTGAGCCAATACAGGGGACTGTATAGACAATTCAAATGTATGGCTTTTAAGGCCTTCATTATCTGGGCTAGCCTGAATAACAGAGACTAAAGCGTCGCCCCAAAATAGTTGTTGCCAACCCGCCAGTGAGCCCTCTAAGCGTAGCGGTTTTCCAAGGCAATCAATTTTCAATAATTCCACGATATATCTCTAATGCGAAAAGTCGCTTAATTATGCCGTGGATAGCTTACTCAATGAAAGTCTAAACCGCTTAAAACCCCTGCTATTAGCCCTAACAGAAGTTAAATAGCGCCTAGTGACTATAGTCAAAATTAATTTCTTGGTTGTGGTTACGGATCTGACAAGGTCCATGCTCTCTTTGGGTGCGCAAAAATGCTTTGCCTACATGCAACTCTACATTTGAAAATACATGTTTAACGGCATCGATATAATAGTTTCTATAGTAGTTTTCTATTTCAGCTTTTAGTCGTTCAAAATCGAGCTCTTCTTGCGCTCTAATCGACGCTATACGGCGTTTTTCATCGATCATTACAGTGACTTGCTCGACCATCATGGCATCATTTTGCCATTCTATTTTTGGAGGCAGTTTTCGCAACTGCGCTTCGATATTGAGCACTGCAACAACCATGGATTTGATACTTTGATCTAACTGCTTAAGCTGCTCTTTAAACTCATTTAATTCCATTGCGCAATACAGCTCGGTTTTAGTATCTGCTGTCGCGCCAACTGCGACGGCTTTTATGCCTTTATTGGCTTGCGCTCTACCGCCGACAAGATCGCCACGACGACCCGTAGCATCACTGACAATGAGTTGTTGTTTGGTTTGTGTGTGACTATGTAATAGCTGTTTAGTCACAAGGATGTTTCCTTGTGCCTCTAGCCTTGAATATTGTACGAACTGGGCGCTGATCTGCCCCTGAGCTATGAGTTTCGTCGATAGGCTGAAATCTTTTAATTGCCGGCCTATCACTCCCTTACTAACAGTAATATCGCCTTGGGCCTGTAATGTGGCGGAATCAACAAAACCCATAACCGTAATGTCACCAGTGCTCTTAACAACCATGCCTTCACCCACATCGCCAGTGATTAAAATACTGCCCTTGAAATCGACATTGCCATAGCCAACATCGACATTTTTTATCTGGAGAACATCATCAACGAGCATGCCTGATGAAGTTTCTACTGGCTGACCGGCAACGGTAGCGATAAGTTGGTTCGGGTTGAGGTTATTGATTTCAGTGCCAGTGCCTGGAGTCAGTTTATGGTCTTTACCGGGTTTGGCAATGAGCTTTTCACCATAGACGTTATAGCCGTCAGTGCCTTGGGTCGCAGGGATTTTTTCTATTAGTAAGCTGCCCGGCTTGACCATTATCATGGCACCGAGATTACGCATATCTACAGTACCGTCACTATTTGATTGCGGCTGCAATAATCTTTCTCTCGCGAGTGATACCTTTCGTTCTAATTTAGCGGCAATGCCGTTAATGGCGGCGCGCCCATTAGCGATGATACAGCTACAAGACTGACCAGGACCTAAGGCGACGAACTCTTGTATTAGCGAGTCGATTTTCGCTTTACTTAGCCCCATACTAATCCGTTGCAGCTTTAGGTTTTGCAATATATCCCTGATATCTAATGTTTTACCGCCGTAGGCTGCAGTAAGGGTCATTGATAGCTGCATTTTGTCATCACTAACATCAAAACTAATAGCCGCGTCACGGCGGTCGGCAATTTCAAAAAATAACTCGATATGACCGTCGTCTTGACTCGCAGCCTGATTGACTTTGATGACGGCTTGGGTGATCTGGGCTTGTAATGGGAATAGGCAAGTAAAATCTGGCAAAGCTAATAGCTGCAGAAGATCCTTTTCTGTAATCGGCCCGTGGCTATTGGGAACGATTTTTAGTTCGGCTTTTTGCTGATCTTGGCTTAACTCTATGAGTCCCGGATGAAGCATTAAATACCTCTAGCACTTTTATTATTTTCAGAGATTGCTAATCCAATATAACCATATAAAAGGTAGGTAAAAAAGCCTTAGGGACGAATTGTGTGAATCTTGCAATTGGGAGGGCAGTGGTAAGCTCAGTCAGTGATAGTGGCACTGACTGAGCCTAAAGGGGATTGACTCAGTTTTTAAGGCTTTATATTAGAATAAATTTTGTATTTGTTGTTTTCTGCAGCAACTTCGACTGAACCAAAGTTTTCAGCAATAGTATCTGAGTAGGGTAAATGTCGATTCGCTACGATGTGAAATAAGCCGCCAGACTGTAAATTTTTGGCACTGTCTTTCACAAAGTTCGTCGCAATATCGGTGGTACTGGCTAGGCCATCATGAAACGGTGGGTTAGAGATAATACCGTCATAACGAACATTCGTTTGCTCTAAACCGTCTGATGCAAAAATATTAGCGTTAAACCCATTAGCTGCTAATGTCAGTTCACATGAAGCTAATGCCATCGCATTAATATCAACACAGTCTATTTTTAGTTCTGGTTGTACTTTGAGTAGTGCTGCTGCAATTACACCTGCACCACAGCCAAAGTCGAGTACTTTACCGCGCATTTTCGGCAGATTTTCGAGCAGCAGTTGCGTGCCTTCGTCGAGTTTTTTCTCGCTAAATACCCCCACTAGATTACAGATGGTAATTTGGCCTTGGGGAGTCTCTAGCTGATATTTACTTTGCCAATCGGTTAGAGTTAATTTTGGCGCTTGTGCATTTAGTTCGCTCAAAAATACGATGCAGTGACGGGCATTGTCGGCTTTAAATGGCTTGTCAAAATAGCTAGGTAGCTGTTTAGGTAGTGACTTAATGCCACCTTTGTTTTCTCCCACCACAATCAATTGGCCTTGTGCCTTAAGGTGCTTTGCTGCCAAGTTAAATAGGTACGGTGCTAAAGCTTTCGCTTTTGGAAAATAAACAATAACAGTATCAAAGCTATCATCATTGGGCAGTTGATGGCCGAAATGCAGAGTCAAATTAGCACTCGCATAAGGCTGCATTAGCAAATGATGGTGGTAATCCAACGCTAATCCGCAGACGCTGCTGGCTGTCGATAATAGCTCTTTGGGCAAGTGATCGCTTTCATAGTTGATCACCAATACGGATTGGTCTTTGACTAATTCACTATTTC
Organism: Shewanella sairae; assembly: GCF_023283535.1. Taxonomy (GTDB): domain Bacteria; phylum Pseudomonadota; class Gammaproteobacteria; order Enterobacterales; family Shewanellaceae; genus Shewanella; species Shewanella sairae. The sequence goes on from NZ_JAKILT010000070.1 coordinate 11,166, forward strand.
TAAGGAGGACTTGCGAAGCGTTGGTTAGCATGAGTATTCAAGGTTTAGGTTTGATTAAGTGCGATTATACCTTATCGCTAGTGGGATAAGAAACTTCAACCTTGGCTGGATTACTGAGAATAAAAAGGCCGCTAAAATTAGCAGCCTAGATTATTTAAGATGGTGATAAAGAGCTTATGCGTGGCGAGGTTTATTGGCTTCTCGGTAGCAAACTCATCATCTTTTCGGCAATGTCGGTATTGTCTTGATTGCCTTTAAACAAATCTGCAGCTGGACCCGCGGCAAACACTTGTACATCTCCGCCTGTATGGCCGCTTGTTGTCCAGCCGGTAAAGCTGCGGCTATCAATCAGCTGTTTTAAGCTGGTTTCCAATGCAGATTTTCCTTGCATACGCGCATTGCTTAGGCGTTGCAACTCTTCAGTTGTCACGTCAAAGCCGAGGGTTTGATTAACGAGTGCTTGCCAGTCATCGACGGCTATAGCTTGCTCGGCTAATGCTGCAGGACTCGCTTTGATGCCTTGGAGTAGGCTTGTATCCCAAGCATATTCTCCATTAGCACCAATCGATAAACCACCGGTGTTGTGATCAGCGGTAACGACCATTAAGGTATCTGGATTGGCGCGAACAAACTGCTCAACCACTTCAATCGCATTGGCAAAGCCATGCATTTCGCCCATGGCGGTGGCAATGTCATTATTGTGGCCGGCCCAGTCAATCAAACTGCCTTCAACGAGTAGTACAAATCCCTGTTCATTTTGGGATAGCAAATCAAGTGCTTTTTGAGTGAGCAGGCTGAGCTGAGTTGAGTCTTGCTGATCGATAACCCAAGGCAGTTGCACATCGGCAAATAAGCCTAGTGTCTTACCTTTGGTGATGCTATCGAGCTGGCTAAAATCATCAATGTGTTGATATCCCTTAGCTTTAAACTGCTCAAGCAGAGCCTCTGAAAAGTACTTTTGTCCGCCGCCTAGAATCACGTCAGCGTCAGCCGTTAAGTAACTTTTAGCGATTTCCTCGTAATTACGACGACTTTCGTTATGCGCTAAATATGCGGCAGGCGTGGCATGATTCACTTGTGAAGTTACGGCTACGCCAATAGCCATGCCGCGTTGCTTTGCCATTTGCATAATACTGGTTAGCGGGCGTTTATTGATGTCGACAGAAATCGCACCGTTATAGGTTTTTACACCGGTTGCTAATGCAGTTGCTGAGGCTGCGGAGTCGGTAACATAGCCGCTCTGTCTTGCTGGATAGGTGGAAGCCATACCGACAAGTAATCTATCAAAAACCGTTTGCTCTATTTCTTCTGTATCAGGATTATTTTGGTAATAGCGATATGCGCTTGTATAAGCCGGGCCCATACCGTCACCGACCATGATGATCATGTTTTTTGGACGTGAAGGTGCTTCATGAATATTGACATTCGCTGAAGCAACTAAAGGCAGCATAACTAAAGCACTTACTGCCCAAGTTAATGTTTTTGATAGATTCATGCCGGTTCCTTTGGCTAAGCTGTTTTGTTAATACGCGCTTCGATAGCATCCATTAGCATGCCGGTAATATCGACATCAAATGCTGCTTGGATCTCTTTAATACAGGTTGGGCTAGTCACGTTAATTTCGGTAAGCTTATCGCCAATCACGTCAAGACCAACAAAGATAAGACCGCGCTTTTTAAGCTCTGGTCCAATAGTACGCGCAATATGCCAATCAGACTCTGATAGAGGCTGAGCAACACCACGGCCACCTGCGGCCAAATTGCCACGGGTTTCGCCTTTTTGCGGAATACGCGCAAGTGAATACGGTACTGGCTCACCGTCAACCACTAAGATGCGCTTGTCACCGGCGGTAATATCAGGGATAAAAGCCTGTGCCATCGCGTATTGTGAGCCTTCAGCTGTCAGGGTTTCGATGATAACACCTAAGTTAGGGTCATCTTTTTTTACTCTAAAAATTGAGCTGCCGCCCATGCCATCTAATGGCTTTAAAATAATATCGCCTTTAGCTTGGTGGAACGCACGAATACGCTGTTCGTCACGGGTAACGATAGTTTCTGGTGTAAATTCAGAGAACCAAGCTGTAAATAGCTTTTCGTTTGCGTCACGCAGGCTTTGTGGCTTGTTGACGATTAACACGCCTTGCTCTTCGGCACGCTCTAGCATGTATGTGGAGTAAACAAATTCGGTATCAAATGGTGGGTCTTTACGCATTAAAATAACGTCTAGATCGGCAAGCGGCGTGTCGATTGCTTCTTCTAGCTGGTACCAATTTTGTGGGTCGTCTTGAACCGTTAATGCGCTCATGGTCGCCATTGCTTGGCCGTTAACCATGGCTAAATCTTTCATCTCCATGTAAAAAAGCTGATAACCACGGGACTGCGCAGCCATTAACATTGCAAAGCTAGAATCTTTCTTGATGTTGATGTCGCTGATGGGGTCCATCACGATGCCGAGTTTAATCATGGAGCGTTTTCCTTATCTGATATTCGTTACCACGATAAATATGGGGGCGCTTGGCCCCAATTTCTAGCGTGTTGCTAATAAATCTTATGTTTCTTGGGCTTTAAGCTAGCCGATATCACCAAACTTTAACTGTAACGCGCTAATGGTTGTGAGTGCCGCGGTTTCAGTACGCAGGACTCTTGGGCCAAGCAATACGTCAGTAAATTGATGCTCTTCAGTCATGGCGATTTCAGGTGCTGATAAGCCGCCCTCTGGACCAATAACTAAACGTACACGGTTATTTGGTAGCGTTAAGCCATTAACACCGTGAGAAGCTCGTGGATGCAGGTTAAGCTTAACTGCGTCAGATTGTTCTGCGCACCAGTCTGCTAATTGCATTGCTGGACGCACTACAGGTACGACGCTACGACCTGATTGTTCGCAGGCGCTAATGACGATTTTTTGCCATTGCTGAATTTTTTTCTCCAACCGCTCGCCAGTTAACTTGACGCCACAGCGTTCTGAAAACAATGGTGTAATTGTATTAACGCCCAGCTCAACTGATTTTTGAATGGTAAAATCCATTCTATCACCGCGGGATATCACCTGACCTAAATGTAAATTAAGTGGTGACTCGCTGTTATTAGCCTCACAACTAAGGACCTGCACTTCAACGTTTTTCTTACTGGCGCTGATGATTTCTGCAAGGTAATCATTGCCGTCACCATTGAACAAGCTAACCTGTTCACCTGAAGACATTCTTAATACGCGGCCAACATGACCTGCCGCTTCATCATCTAATGCGACTGACTGACCAACAACTAGTGTTGATTCTTGATAAATTCTTGGCACTCTCATGGTATTGCTAGCCTTATTTTGCGTATGTTGATGAGCTATTTAGCTGCTGACGAAGAACTGATACAAACTTATTGGCGTTGCTTTGAAACATAGCAATCACTTGCTCACGTCGACATTCAATATTATCAACGGAATAAGCTTTATCCTCTTGCTAACTATAACGGTAATAGCAACCGGGGCTTTTGTCAGTCGGCTGCGCATAAAATAGCGTTAGTTTTGTGACTTAAGATATCGCCGGAGATTGCACTTTACATGCTTTAAAGTCAACACTGATATGGTGCTTGGCTATCTATCGTCGAAGCTAATCAATGGCTCGGGATTGATAAATATGGAGAGGGAGGACGAATATAGATAGAAATTCGGATTTTGTTCACATTTTTTAGATGAAGTTGAATGAACTTTCGTTTAATAACGCTGTGTAAGCGTGAAGTTAAGGCAAAATTCGCGGAATTTTTTCTTAGTGTAAAGTGTTATGAAAATCCGTTTTATTTGTGCTGGGCTAATCACCGTTTTTTCTCTACCTATATTTGCTCAATCTTACCAAGGTAATACAAGCATTCATTCATTTAATAAGGCCAAAAAAACCTTAGAGCGACAAGTCTATCATGACCACCGTATCACGCTTTATTGTGATGCTAAATTCGATAAAAATAAGAATATTACTCTGCCAAATGGCTTCACTACTGAAAAACATGTTAAGCGCGCTAAACGTGTGGAATGGGAGCACGTGGTGCCAGCAGAAAACTTCGGACGTACGTTTTCAGAATGGCGTGATGGTCACAGCGACTGTGTGAATAATAAAGGTAAGAATTTTAAAGGCCGTAAATGTGCTGAAAAAATCAATAATGAATATCGATTAATGCAGTCTGATCTATATAACTTGTATCCGGCAGTAGGCGCGGTAAATGCCACTAGATCGAATTATAACTTTGCCATGTTACCTTCCTCAAAATCTAGTTTTGGGGTATGCGAAGTGAAAGTGCACGGTAGGAAAGTCGAGCCAACAATCGGTTCGCGAGGACGAATTGCAAGAACCTATTTATATATGGAGCAAGCATACCCGCGATTTCGTTTGAGTAATCAACAAAAGCAACTCATGAACGCTTGGGACAAGCAATTTCCAATCAGTGAATGGGAATGTAAACGCGCTAAACGCATCGAGCGTATTCAAAAGAACAGGAATCATATTGTTTTTGAACGGTGCGAGGCATTGAACGCTAAATAGCAAGATCTTGGTTCGTAAAGATTTACTTTAGTTTGATTGTAACGTGCTACCGCATTTGCGACAGCGATATTGGGTTTCGCCGCGGACAACTTTGTTATGACGTCGGACACTGAGTTTTACCGGTCCGCACTGGCATTGGTAGGCAAAAGTTTTTCCTTCAACAGCCGAGGTGTCAAAGCTGTGAGTCGTGCGCGGGGTAATGTTAAAAACTCGCAGCATGATGCTTTGCCATTCTCGGCCGTGAGGCTTGACGCGACCATAGAGCTGAGAGGCTAATAAATGACTGATTTCGTGAGGTACGACATCGGTTAAAAACGCCTGTAAGTTGTCTTTTAACAGTGCAGAATTAAAGCGTAACTTATTTAGCTGTAGGTGTGCAGTACCCGCGCTTTTACCGCGAAGGGCAAAACTTATCTCAGGTCTTGGGAAGCTCTTAGCAAGACTGGCTTCGGCTATTTGGTAGCAATGCTCGACTTGCTCTGCGACTTGTTGCTGCATGGGGTCGGTAAAACTTGCAGGTGTTGACACTTTTGCTGCGGGCAAAGTTTGAAAGGCTGACTTAAAAGGGTTACGAATTTTTAGCATAAGGACAGCGTCTCTCATTATGAATAGCACTGTATTATTTTAACTGAGGTGAGAGAGTCAGACCAGTTTTAGCTAAATGGTCTGACTGTTATAGTGACTGCGCGTTATAGCGTTGTTGCTGCGGCTTCAATCATCTGTTTAACTTGATTAACGATGTTTGCTTCAACTTCAACGTCATAGGCCGCAATCCGAGGGGTATGAATATGCCCAACCGGGATCTGACTATTAAATTGTTGTTGTAATAAAATAGCACGATAAGAGATCTCGTTAGACAAGTAGCCACCGCCAGACCCTTCAACCGAAGTACTATTTTCTAGTTGCGCTAGAGAGCTTGCTTGAAACTCTCCGCCTTTTAGCGTGGATACCGTGTGATTATCGTTGACTTTCCAGGGGCCTTTTACGTTTTGCATCGCTTTAATTGGAAGTGAGAACTCTACAAACTCAGGGCCATTTAGACTGGTGCCATTAAATTGGGGGGCGATTGGCGATTGTTTATTGGCACCGGTTAACACATTGAGGTTGTCCGGTGCATCGGCACTGCGGTTGCGAGCAGGGAAGCGCTCAATATCGAAGTCATCGCGACCCATGCTAACGGTAAAGATCATATCGACGCTGTTGTCACGATAAAAGGGCGTTAAAAACGATTCAATCATGCCTTCATCGAAATCTGCAAATCGCACTGGGATCATTGCTGATTCGATTTGGGCTTGTTTGCCATTAACCTTAAAGCGGAAGCCATCAAGCGCTAGCGCTGCCAGACCCGATGGATTACTTTGGTCGATATTGCGGTCTAAAAAGAAAGGGTCAAAGCCTGTGACCAGAATCTTTATTTGTGCGTCATCTTTAAAATTGACATCGCTAAAACCGCGAGAGGATTTTTCGACGGCATCAAGCAAAACCCTTTGTTGCCAATCCGCTAACGTCAGGCTTGGTTTTTGCGTTTTAAGTAACTCACGCAGTGCTAAGCGTCCCCAATACAATGAACGATCATCTAAGTGACCTGATTGCACATCTCGAACCGCTTGTTGCCATAACCTTTGTCCTTGGTGAGCAACGATTTGAGTGAGCTCTAGTTCGTTAGTTTGCAGGTGATATTTTTCACTAAGATCACGTGTAAAAGCTTGATAGCGATTAACGACTTCTGGAATGGTTTCTGAAGCTGTCGCTATACGAGCTTCTTCAACGTTGAGTTTGGCAACAGCGGGTAAGCTCAAAGTTGCTGTGGTTAACCCTGCAATAATTAATGCTTTTTTGAAATTGGTCATGCCAAATCCTTATTTTATACTACTGAAGCCGATTGCGCAGATATCGTTATTGTTTAAATATTGAGCTACAGTGTCATTCAATTTATTTTGCGAGATGCGATGCATTATGCATCACAAACTGCATGACTAAAAGTTATTGAAAAGTAAATGAATAGCTTTTAATTCAATAAAACCTTGCTGATTCTATCACTGTTAACGGGCTGATTAATCCGTTGAATGCCAACATGGTTAACGGATTGTAACTATACTATTTAACACCGTAGTAAATGATAAATTGCAAATATCAACTCGACCAATTTATATGATATCTGCATTGCTCTGATTTCGTTTTATTATCTCGAATGAGGCTATTTTACTGGGGCGAACAACGTAGTATCAAAGTCTAGGGAGTAGATGATGAAGCGAGTGAATATCATTGGCCATAGTTACGACAGTTTTTTGTGTGAGCAACTAAGGCGAAAAGAGATATATGCCGATTATTATAGCGTTGATGATTTAGCTCGCTTCGATTATGAGTGCCATTTATTATTGTTGGACCTTAGGGAAAACGAACAGGTTTCATGGGCTGAAACCGCTATTCGTAAGCTACATAAAAGCACCCTAATTCTAGTCCTAATTGATCGCCAGCAATTAAAAATTCAATCTGTCCAACAATTAATTGGGCAGCATGCCTGGGATTATCATACCGCTCCTTTTGAAATTGACCGCCTTGTTAGATTGATGGGCCATGCGCTCGGTGTCATTAGAATAAGGCTGCAATGCAGTGATAGTCATCGGCACTCCCCCGCCTCTAAAGTCAAATCCGAAGTTATTATTAAGTCTCCTGCAATGCTGGAACTTGCCAAGAATGTGCAAAGGGCTGCTCCTACAGATATCCCTATTCTTGTTCGAGGTGAAAGTGGTACAGGTAAGGAATTAATAGCGAAAAAAATACATAATCAATCAGGTCGATCCTTTGGCCCATTTGTGGTTGTTAATTGTGGTTCGTTAACCTCTGGTGTTGTGCAGTCTGAACTTTTTGGTCACGAAAAAGGATCGTTTACCGGAGCGGTTAATCAACATAAGGGGAAGATTTCTCAGGCTAATAATGGCACCTTGTTCTTAGATGAGGTTGGAGACTTACCACTGGATCAGCAAGTCAATTTATTGCGTTTTTTGCAAGAAGGCACTTTTGATAGTGTAGGGGGAACCACTCCACAATCGTCAAATGTTCGTATTGTTGCGGCAACCCATATTGATTTAGAAGAGGCAATTGAGTTGGGGAATTTCCGCTTAGATCTGTTTTATCGATTAAACGGAATAACGATAGAGTTACCGCCATTAAGAGAAAGAAAGGAAGATATCATTCCACTGGCCAGTCACTTTTGTCAAAAGTATGCAAAAGAGTACAGCGTTGGTGAATGTAAGTTAAGTAAGGAGGCGTACTATGCCATGATGCAGCATGAGTGGGCTGGAAATGTGAGAGAGCTGATAAATCGGATCCGACGGGCAGTGTTACTCTGTGAAAACAGCATGATTCAGATTCAAGATCTTGAGCTTGAAGAAACGATTGTTCAACCTTGCTTTGCTCAAGGTTTAAAGACTATTAAAGATGAAGTCGAAAAGCATGCATTAGTCACTGCAATTCAAAAGCATAATGGCAAAATGGATATCGTTGCTAATGATTTACAAATATCGAGAGCAACCTTATATCGACTTATTGATAAGCATGAAATCTACGCGGTATAGCCCGTCACTCTGCATAGATTCTTATTAATGAGAATCAAAAAATAATTATGAGTCAAATAAAATCAATAACTTAAACAAAACAGTCTCATTATTGAGACTGTTTTTGTTTGGGCTTAAGTTAAACCTTTGAAATAAAACATAAATACCTTTTGGCGCACACTTTGCTACTTCCATGACACGGTTTTTGAATTATCGAGTGTTGAATGAAGTTGAGCAATGTTCAAAAGTACTTATGCCTATCCCTAGCAGGCTTTTCATTTGTTGTTTGGTCGAACGGCAATGAGAGTACACGTATTCAGCATGTTGATAATAACTCTACCGTTGGTAATCAAACATTTAGCAACAACAGTGGACGTATCGCAATCAATCAGGCAGCTGGTGATAGCAACCTGCAATCAAATAGTCACGCTATTGCGGATCAAGTTGTGATCCTATCAAACCAAAAAAATCCTTATCTTAATCTTACTGGAAGTAGCACGGGACATAACCTGTCATACATTGAAGAACTTGCTTTTGAAAACGCGCAAGGACTGATTAGTGTTAATCAAGTGAGTGGACAAGGAAATATTCAAGCCAACTTAGGAGCAATTGCTTTGCAATCCGTAATTGGCTTAGGTCTTGAGGACTCGGCACTTGATAGTATTGTAAGCCCTACCGCTTTGCCTCTCGAACGTAACGATACAAACCATGCCGTTATTGCACTGGACAGCTTTGAGAATGCTCAAGGCATCGTTCAGATTAACCAAATTTCTGGCGATGGTAACAGCGCCATAAATCAGTTCTCGCTGCAGTTACCTAGTGGGAACTAAATAACTTTAAATGGAGAGATGAAAATGGAAATGAAAAAGTTAACTCTAGTAATGTGTATCGGTGCGGCGATTAGTGTTCCAGCATTCGCTAATGGTGGTCATAGCAACGGTTCAGCATCAGAATCAGATTCTAATAGTAGTGTCAAACTAACAAAAAAAGTCACGGTTAAAAAGGACTTAGAGTACAAAGGCACTGTAAAAATTGATGGCGACATTCGAGCTGACGGCCTAGGTATGGCAGTCGTTGATAATGTTCAGGCATCGGGTGCTAACTTAATTGGCAACAGTTATGTAGAAAACAAAGCTACTATAGGCGGCTCTGCATTTAGTGGTGCTAGCGGTAATATTGGTGTGAACCAAGCCGCAGGTGACTTTAATGTACAAGGTAATTCCGCGGCGCTTGCTTCAATTGATGCTGGGTTTGCATTTGGTTCCGGTGATGCTGAGATTTTTAGTTCACAAAGAGGCACATTTACCGGTACTGACAATTATGCTTCAACTAATTCAGCCACTATCACAGGTGATGCATTTAATGGTGCATCGGGCAACATTGGCGTGAATATCGCGTCCGGTGGTAATAACGTTCAAGCTAACAATATGGCTGCATCGTCTTATAACGGTCGATTAGGTGAAGCCAGCGTATCTAATAATCAAGTGTCGGCCCATAACGGTATCTACAATACCAGCGTGGTACAAAATACGGCTGAAAGTGTCGATGTTAATCTAGCCTTTAGCAGCACAGAGGGTACATATGAGGGTACATCTAGCCAAAATGGCGCTTACTACCCTGAGATTTGGCAGGACCCTGATGGTGCACATAATACTGGCGATGAAACAAGATGGGGCCATATTGATATGGATGGCAACACACCAACAGATGGTGACACCGATGGTTTACAGTTTGTAAGCGATCAATATAGGACGGTCTTGTCAGATTCTAATAAGTCTGCATTAGATCTGAGGTAAGCGGGTTGTCCGCAAACTTAGCCTTCCA
>NZ_JAKILT010000071.1 GCF_023283535.1 Shewanella sairae
AAGCACCTAATGAAGACTCCGAATACATTAGCGCAAACCAACCTCGTTATCGAAAATATCATTTGCAATAACGAGGCGGACCATACATTTTGTTGTCATAGCAATCAAGGCTGATTAACGAATCGTGTAATCGCCCCACGCCAGCCATTTATAGGTAGTTAACGCTTCTAACCCCATAGGGCCGCGCGCATGCAGCTTTTGGGTACTAACAGCCACTTCAGCGCCTAAGCCAAACTCGCCACCATCGGTAAAGCGCGTACTCGCATTAACATACACAGCTGCTGAGTCGATTGCATTAAGGAAGTCACTGGCAGTGTGAATATTGTCAGTTAAAATAGACTCAGAATGACCACTTGAGAAAGTACGAATATGCGCAACCGCACCATCTAAATCGGCAACCACTTTAATGCCCAATGTCAGTGACAGCCACTCAGTCGCAAATGTATCTTCATTGGCAGGGTTAACTTCGATGCCAGCGCTAGTGAGTAGACCCTGAGTTTGTTCACAGCCATAAAACTGCACGCCTAAACCACTTAAGTGCTTAGCAAGAGCCGGAATAAACTCTGCAGCCTGGCTTTGGTGGATTAGCACGGTATCCAATGCATTACACACTGTTGGGCGTTGCACTTTGGCGTTTTCAATAACCGCAATGGCTTTTTCTAGGTTCGCCTCAGCATCAACATAGATATGACAAATACCGATACCACCCAAAATTACTGGAATAGTGGCTTGCTCAGCACATAGACGCTGCAGATTCTGGCCACCGCGTGGCACAATCATATCCACGTACTTATCTAACTTTAATAAACCAGATACTAAACTTCTGTCAGGGTTATCAATCAGCTGTACGCAATCTTCAGGTAAGCCCTGCTCAACCATCGCTGAGCGGATAACTTTACATAATGCCTTATTAGACGTTAACGTCTCTTTACCGCCACGCAAGATCACCGCATTACCGGTTTTAAGCGCCAGTACGGCAATATCAACGGTGACATTTGGACGCGCTTCGTAAATAACCCCAATAACACCAAGTGGTACACGGCGACGTGATAAACGTAAGCCGTTATCTAGCAAGCGACTATCGATTTCACTGCCAACAGGATCGGTAAGCCCAATCACATTGTCGATATCGCCAATCACGCCCATAAGTCTGCTTTCATCAAGCAGCAAGCGGTCAATCATGGCATCGGATAGGCCATTTTCTTTTGCATTAGCAACGTCTTGCTGATTTGCGCTAACGATTTCAGATTTTGCATCTGTTAATTTTGCCGCAATACAGCGTAATAATGCTGACTTTTGCTGACCTGATAAATTAGCTAAGGCATAACTTGCTTGCTTAGCGTTTTGGCCTAAAGCCGTTAAGTATTCGTTGTTGTTCATAACACCACCATGTCGTTACGATGAATAATTGCATCACCGTAGTCATAGCCAAGCATATCTTCGATATTGTTTGAGTGCTTGCCTACCATTTTATCTACATCTACTGAGCCATATCGGCTCATGCCTTTGCCGTGTACCTTGCCTTTACCGTCAGTAAACTCAATAGTATCACCGCGTTGAAATAGTCCTTTAACTTCGACAATTCCCTTTGACAATAAACTACGACCTTTCTTAGTCACTTCCGCTATGGCGCCAGTATCTAATATTACTTGCCCTTGCACTTTAGGACCTGCAAGGATCCACTGTTTACGGCATTCAAGTGGATGCTCAAGCGCAGTGAAGTGGGTCCCCACTGGGTTTGAGCACACAGCTTTTTGAATCACATCTTTATGTTTGCCAGAAGCAATAACCACTTCAACTCCTGCGCGCCGTGCAATATCAGCCGCTTCAAGTTTTGTCGCCATTCCGCCCGTACCGAGTCCAGACACTGCACCACCAGCAAGTTTACGCAGGCTGTCATCGATATTTTCGACTTCAGTAATTAACTTGGCATTGGGGTCGGTTCGCGGATCTGCGTCAAACAAACCTGTTTGGTCAGTCAGTAAAATCAACAGGTCGGCATCACACAATAAGGCTGCTCGGGCAGATAAATTATCGTTGTCACCAACTTTAATTTCTTCCGTTGCTACCGCATCGTTTTCATTAACGACGGGAATAATACCTCTTTTTAGCAAAGCATTGAGATAATCTCGCGCATTTAGATAACGCTCACGGTCGTATAAATCAGCTTGGGTTAATAACAGCTGACCAACGTGTAACCCATAAATACTGAATAGTTGCGACCAAGCAAGAATAAGCTGGCTCTGCCCTACTGCAGCAAGCATCTGCTTACTGGCAATGGTATCTGGCAATTCCGGGTAGCCTAAATGCTCTTTGCCTGCGGCTATCGCCCCCGAAGTACATAGGACGACCTCAATTCCGGCTTCTATTAAGCCAGCCATTTGCCTCGTTAACTCCACCATATGCGCTTTATCTAGCTTTAAACTGCCTGATGTCAGTACACTGGTCCCTAATTTAACCACTACTCTGCGGTAGCCGCTTTCACTTAAATTCATTTTCCCCACTAATAAAATTACATTTCGTTAACGTTATACCCAATCTAGCCGCAAATTGATAGCAAGTTACAAAAAATGCATAAAAATTCACGGTCGAATTTGAGCCAAGCTAATGTCATTTACAGTGAAAAATAAGCTTATTGATGAAAAATAAGTAAATAGTGGCAATACACCAATTAAAATGAGTTAAAAACGAAAACAGGTCACTTTGATTGCTTTAGTCAATTTTATGCAAAATAAAGCATACAGTTTACTGTATTCAATCTTGGTGTTAACACCGGTATAGAGCAACTTAGTCTTGAGCAAGACTAAGTTGCTGCATTACATCACTTCGGCTCAGTGACATATATCAAGCTGGCTGTTTGCTCAGCCGTTTATTTTGCAAATACAACGGCTAAACTTTGCTAGGCTTGATTAACTCAAAGCTTGGGTTAAAGCACGACCATATCGTTACGGTGCACAACCGCATCGCCATAGTCATAGCCCAAAACCTCTTCAATATTGTCTGAGTGCTTTCCTGCAATTTTATCGACATCAATCGAGCCATAACGGCTCATGCCTTTGGCGTAGACTTTGCCTTTAGCATCGACAAGCTCGATAGTATCACCACGCAAGAACTGGCCTTTTATCTCAATAATGCCTTTCGATAATAGGCTACGGCCTTTTTCAGTTACCGCTGTTATAGCGCCAACATCAAGCACCACTTGTCCGCGCGCTTTTGGTCCCGCCAAAATCCACTGTTTACGACTTTCAAGCGGGTGCTCTAAAGCCGTAAAATGAGTACCGACAGGTTGCTTACAAACTACATGTTGAATCACATCTTTGTGATGACCTGAAGCAATAACCACTTCAATACCTGCGCGGCGAGCAATATCAGCCGCTTCTAACTTAGTCGCCATACCGCCCGTTCCCAGGCCAGAAACCGCACCGCCCGCAAGCATGCGCAGGCTGTCGTCGATTTTCTCAACTTCAGTGATAAGTTTTGCATCAGGGTGTTTACGCGGGTCGGCATCAAACAGACCTTTTTGGTCGGTCAATAAAATCAACAAATCGGCATCGCACAATAGTGCTGCACGCGCAGATAGGTTGTCGTTGTCGCCTACTTTGATTTCTGCTGTCGCAACCGCATCATTTTCGTTAATAATAGGAATAATCCCGTTATTTAGCAGTGCATTTAATGAGTCACGGGCGTTTAAGTAGCGCTCACGGTCATGCAGATCAGCGCGAGTCAGTAAAAGCTGACCAACATGCAGCCCATAAATGCTAAATAACTGCGACCAAGCAAGAATTAATTGGCTTTGGCCTACAGCCGCAAGCAGCTGCTTGCTCGCAATCGTATCGGGTAATTTGGGGTAGCCTAAATGCTCTTTTCCTGCCGCAATTGCGCCAGAGGTACACAAGACAACTTCCACACCTGCTTTCATTAAGCAGGCCATCTGTCTTGCTAATTCAACCATGTGCGCTTTATCTAGCTTTAAGCTGCCAGATGTCAGTACACTCGTTCCCAATTTTACCACTACGCGGCGGTAGCCAATCTCACTTAAGTTCATTATCTGCTAACAAAATTATATCGAATAAATCCTTATACCCAATCTAAGGTTCAAATGGTAGTAAGCACCAACAAAGAAACTGAAAAAAATGGCAGATTTAGAGAGTTCCAATATTATTTAGGCAATCGTTAGCAGAACATTGAAGTTTAACGCGATATTTTTTAACACTCATAATAGAAAAGCCACACTGAGTGTGGCTTTTTAGCATTAATCGATTCAACGCTGATTAGCGCTAAACAGCAAATCAATCGGCCGTAAAATTGCTCTTTAGATGAACACAATTAGGGCACCTTGTCATCGCAGTCAATCCCGATGAAAATCCCCTATTAACCATAGATAAATTTAGCAATAAACAGCGCCGCTAAAACCACCACTCCGGCACTTAAATCTTTATAGCGTCCGCTCATCAGTTTTATCAGTGCATAAGAGATAAAGCCCATGGCGATGCCGGTAGCAATAGAGAAGGTTAATGGCATTAATATACACACTACCACCACAGGCGCAGCTTCGGTGATATCTTCCCACTCAACATGCACTAAGCCAGACATCATCAAAATTGCCACATAAAACAAGGTACCGGCAGTCGCATAAGCAGGCACCATCCCCGCGAGTGGCGAGATAAATAGCGCGCCTAAAAACAGTAAGCCAACGACAACAGCGGTTAAACCAGTACGGCCACCAGCACTGACACCCGCAGTACTTTCAACATAACTGGTTGTCGTCGATGTACCGAGCATGGCACCGGCAATGGTTGCGGTACTATCGGCGGTTAAGGCACGGTTTAAACGAGGTAAACGGCCCTTATCATCTAAGAAGCCACCACGCTGCGCGACCGCAACCAAAGTGCCTGAGGTATCAAACAAATCAACAAATAGAAATGCAAAAACCACAGAGAGCATGCTGATTTCAAGCACACCTGACAGATCCATTTTCATAAACGTCGGCATAATCGAAGGCGGCGCAGACACCAGACCTTGGTATTGCACATCACCAAATAACACGCCCAGTAATGTAATCGCGAGTATACTAATCACCACCGCAGATTTCATGCCGTGGTGCACCATAGCAATAATCAAGAAAAAGCCTAACGCCGCCATTACCGCAGGGAATGCCGTAATATCGCCCATGGTCACTAAGGTTGCCGGACTCGCCACCACAATACCCGCACTTTTAAGGCCGAGTAATGCCAAAAACAAACCAATACCCGCAGCAATACCAATTCGCAGAGACATGGGAATGCTATTAACAATCCACTCACGTATGCGTACCAAAGACAAAACTAAAAAGCAGATCCCAGACAGGAACACCGCACCTAGCGCCGTTTCCCATGAGTAACCCATCTCACCGACTACGGTATAAGTAAAGAAGGCGTTTAAGCCCATACCCGGTGCCAGCGCAATAGGGTAATTAGCCACTAAGCCCATGACTAAACAGCCTATTGCTGCAGCTAAACAGGTAGCGACAAAAACCGCGCCATGATCCATGCCTGCATCAGCAAGCATCATAGGGTTTACAAAAATGATATAAGCCATGGTAAGAAAGGTCGTTAACCCCGCAACCACTTCTTGCTTTAGCGTTGTTTGATTTTGTTTTAATTTGAATAATTTTTCTAACATGGAACTAAGTCCCTTGGATTTTATTATATTGATTTGTAGGGTGTATTCATTGCTAACCTAAGCAAGACTTTTCGAATTAGCAAACAATCATTATTTAGCGCTCAATTAGTCTAGGTTAACAAGGTACCAATGTAGATGTGTACAAAAGTTGTTCACAATATTCATTCCGCATCGATTATACGGAGGGTTCACGCCTGAGACCAGTAATTTCAAACACATGTTTGTTTTTGAGTTTACCAACTCTGGAGGATGCTTAGTTTAGCTTAAGCCAGATTTAGTCAGCTGCTGTGGGGTGATTGTTTTGTTGTTAATAACAATGGCGACTGTCGAGTTTTCGACGAGAAAGTTAGACTACGTCTAACAACTAAAATTGCGGCACTTCGCCAGTACCCGAGAGGCTATACAACATAGCCATAATGTTATTTTTAGGTTTAGAGTGACATCCAACAACATTGGTTCCAATTGCTTGCAGCAAGCTTATGTGCAGACACTTCTGAGACACGCTGCAAGTCCATCCATGGAAGCTCGGCCATGACGTCCATGTCATGGACGGTCACAGCCGTATCTACACCTAGTTAGAAAAGCCCAATTTTTAATATTTAGAGTTACGGCTAAAGCTCTAGCTTGTTTTTGGACAATTATTAGCTAGTTCAAAAGCTCTAATGATTGAGTTACTATAAAGTAGTCAACACAAGTCAATAGAATTAAAACTTAACCGGAGTGAATGTTTAAGCATTCTAAGCAGCAATTAACTTATACAAACTATTAAGTTAATGGTTCCAATCCTTGCAGCGCACTCGGCCCGTTTGATAGTAGTTCGAAACCAGATCAATAAAGTCTTTAAAATCAGCGTTCTCTTCGACGATTCGATTTACCTATTGCCAATCAATTTCTGGACGCTTTTTAGCAGGCAGCTGTAACTCACTTTCTAATGGATTACTTACAGAAAGCAGAATCCCCCCAATACCATGCAAAGTACTCAGCATACGAAGCTCTTGTTCCAGGGCGGAATTCCACTTTAGCGTTACATTAGCTAAATAATAATTCTGAGCGAAATGTGGGACTCCAACCTGCACGACGACGTTTGCCCGCTAAACTGTCTTTTTTACCCTGATGTTGTCTGAGCAGATTTAGCGCTGGTCGGCTAAATAGAGCAAGATACTTAGCACCATCCGGATCCCTTACCTTCAGTGCATACTCGCGAAATACAACATCTAACACCCAGTGCAACTGGTTCTCTACTCCACAGTGGTCACGAATAGCATTGGCTGATTAACTTTCAATTGGATAATAAATTCGCCCTTACGCTGCCTGATTTTTCTCATGGTGGAAACCTGACAATTCAGAGCATCCAGTGCAAAAATGGCATTATCTAAGGCCATGTTGTCAATCATGTTTCGAGCAATTTCAGCTTCTTTCCCTTTAGAGTTAGAACTATCTTGGTAAAGCGCAATGCCATTACCAACATCAAATGCACTGACAACATGAAGTGCATTCTTCGCGTCCTCATTCCATGCGCCGCTCATCGTTTTGCCATCAAGGGCTATAATAGTTTTACCGTCAGATTGTCGTTTATCATTGACCCAATCAAATATGGCTTTTAGCAACAAATCGCTATCTAGTCCTTTGATTATATTAGCAATGCAATGTCTGCGAGGAATACCATTTTAGAATTTTCGGTACAGACGAAGCCAATCGAGTTGCTCCTCCCCAAACTCCTGGATGGACTTCCATCCCGTTGCACCGCTGAGAATTGCACAAAGTGTCAAGAACACCACATCCACTAAATTATGCTTTAGATTAATGTTTTTACGTGGGTCGGCAATCTGTTCAAGTTGTTTCAAAAGCGTCATGTTTAGTAGTAAGTAATGGGTTGCGATGTTCAGATCGTAATGATGTGTAAAAGTTCAACTTAAAGTGAGATCCCGCTCTGCTTGTTCAACACGGCTATCAACAAAGTCGTTTGTTGAAATAAGCCCCTTTTGATTACTAGAGAAAAACTAACGACCGGAGTAATACATACAGACTCGGGTACCATCGAACTCTCGGATTTCAAATGGGATCTCGTAGATCGATTCCATCACTGTTTTTTTCACGACATCTGGGACCTTACCCGATTCCACAACTTGGCCTTTTTTCATCGCCACGATATTGTCTGAGTAGCAAGAAGCAAAGTTGATGTCGTGAATCACAATAACTATCGCTTTATTGAACTCGTGCGCTAAGCGACGAAGCGTCTGCATGATCTCAACTGAGTGCTTTATATCTAGGTTATTAAGCGGCTCATCCAAGAAAATATAGTCAGTATCTTGCGCGACCACCATGGCAATAAAAGCCATTTGACGCTGACCACCACTAAGCTCATCAAGGTATTTATATTGAATATCAGTAATATCTAAGTGATCTAATGCTGTATCAACAATCTTGTTGTCCTCGTCTTTCAAGTGACCTTGCGAATGCGGAAAACGGCCAAAACAAACCAATTCACGAATCGTAAATCGCATGTTGATGTTGTTCGATTGTCTTAGTACCGCTAGGTGTTTCGCTAGCTCTTTTGTATCCCACTCAGCAAGCAGCTTATCGCCAATAAGCACTTCACCGGCATCACTCCTTGTTAGGCGACTGGCCATTGAAAGCAGTGTACTTTTACCCGCACCATTTGGGCCAATAATAGACGTAACTCTCCCTTTTGGGAACATAGCGCTCGCATCGTCAACAACCAGTGATTTGCCATACTTCTTACTTAAACCTTTTAATTTAATCACAATTTACTACCTTCTACTGAATTCTGGAGCGTAACAACAAGAGCATAAAATTAAAACCGCAGACCCAATTAATAATCACACATATCAGTGTTAAAAAATAGGGTGGACCGCCGTGCCTAAGCGCTTCTTTAAGGACTTTGATACAAAAGCTAATATCCATGGCGTTAGCAGTTATGCCAATCGATAATGGTAAAAAGGCAGACCGCTTCATTAGCTCGAATATAAAACAAGAGAAAATTCTCCTTGTTTTGTTGCAAATTTATATGTTTGCAGTATCATAAGTGATGATAACAATAATGATAATGATTTGCGTTACACTTATTGTTATCAGCTTCACTTTATCTAGACTCGTGAGGCCCTATTTTACCCTAATTACTTTACATCTGTAGTAGCTCTAAAATTTTTGAGAGTTTAGTTGTGACCTTGTTTTCCATTAAAAAAAATATAGTTACCATTTTTTAGAATTCGAAATTTTCTTGTTGATGATTCTATTTTATGAGTACTTCATCCTATTTGAATTTTCCCTAAATTTAGATGCACCTCAATATTCCTACTATTTTGGAGAGCATTCTAAATGACTTTTCGTATGATTCTGGCGTTCTTTACTTTGTGCGCTATATCTCTTTTTTTTGGTGCGAACCAGATCGAGTGGTCATTATTGCCCACGCTTAATGAGAAAGCTTGGTTGCCTATTATAGCCAGCAGGCTACCAAGGCTAGTTGCTCTGATTCTTACGGGGTCCGGCTTGGCGATGTGTGGCGTTATTCTCCAACACATCGTTAGAAATCGTTTTGTTGAACCTGGAACTACAGGCAGCCTTGATGCGGCCAAACTCGGTATTTTGGTTTCAATCGTGATGCTGCCATCATCAGACAAATTGGAGCGTATGCTCTTTGCTGTCCTGTTTTGCTTTGCCGCTGGCTTGGTCTACATCGCAATAATACGTAAGGTTAAGTTCAGCAATACTGCGTTGGTTCCAGTGATTGGCTTGATGTTTGGTAGTGTACTCAGTGCACTTGCTGAATTTTATGCCTATCAAAACAATATTTTACAAAGTATGTCTGGCTGGTTGATGGGGGACTTCTCCAAAGTGGTCCAAGAGCATTATGAAATCATTTTTTTGATTTTGCCTATAACCTTGTTGACCTACCTCTATGCTCATAGATTTACAGTGATGGGGATGGGGGAAGATATAGCCTCCAATTTGGGCATCAGTTACGCCATGACCGCCGCATTAGGGTTGATACTCGTTTCAATCACGGTTGCCGTCACAGTAGTGACGGTGGGCGCCATTCATTTTGTTGGCTTAGTTATCCCTAACTTAGTGGCGCTAAAATACGGCGACCACCTACAAAACACTTTACCTATTGTTGCATTGGGCGGTGCCTCGCTACTGATTTTTTGCGATGTCATTAGTCGGGTTGTGCTTTTTCCGTTCGAGGTGCCAGTAGGTTTGACCGCAAGTGCCGTAGGTGGAGTTATGTTTCTTGCCTTTTTGCTTAAGGGAGCAAAAGCATGACATCACTCAACTTAAACTTACGAGTGAGTGTTGTACTCGTGATCCTGTTATCTATCGCTTTTATTTTCATTAATTCAGGGTTCGACCTTGAGTACATCATCCCCAGAAGAATCATTAAACTCAGTGCGATCATAATCGGGGGCAGTTGTGTGGCTATCTCTGCTGTCATTTTTCAAGCCTTGGCCAGAAATCGCATATTGACGCCATCTATTATGGGGTACGAGTCCATTTATCTTGTATGGCAAGCTCTGCTCTTATTATTTGTTGGCACCTCTGGCAGTGCAGTTTTGGGTGTGGTCGGTAATTTTGTCGTATCAGCGGTACTCACTTTGTTGTACTCATTCTTTATTCAATTCTGGGTGCTCAAGCGATTTCAGCATGATATGCATCAAGTGTTATTGATTGGATTTGTGCTGACCATGGTACTGACAACGGTTGCTCAATTTATCCAGATTAGAATCAGTCCTGGAGAGTTCTCTATCTTACAGGGGTTAAGTTACACCTCATTTGAAAGTGCGAAACCATCTACATTGTTATTTGCTGGTACTGTGTTGAGCATTCTCGGCCTCTTTGCTAATAAATGGGCGAATGAGCTAGATGTGATAGGGCTAGGGCGAGATCAAGCAATGTCATTAGGACTTAACGATACGCACTATATTCCGAAATACTTTGCTGTCATCGCAATTCTTGTGGCCATCTCTACTAGTTTAATTGGACCAACGGCGTTCATGGGGGTTTTCATTGCCAACATTGCTTATTCCATCACAGGTTCTCCGCGTTACAGACACACCTTACCGATGGCTTGCATCATCGCGATTGTGATGTTTCTAATGGCTCAATTGATGGTTGAACACTTTTTTAATTATAAAACAACCGTCTCTATTTTGGTCAACGTCCTTTGTGGCGGGTACTTTCTTGTCCTCACTATGCGAGCAAGAAGCCAGCTATAGAGTCTGCTTATCGCCTGTTTATTGGCAACTTACTGCAACATAAGGATCCTCACCCCATGTTTAAAAGCCCCCTAAATCTTGCTGTCGCACTTGCTTGCGGCTCCCTTGTAGCTCTAACGGGCTGCGAGCCGACTGCCGCTCAATCTCAAGTCGTTCAGCCATTAGAAACCCCTATCGTGATTGAACACAACTTAGGTCAAACCGTTATTTCAAACCGTCCTCAAAGAGTAGCAGCACTCGATATGAATGAAGTGGATTTCTTAGACCAGTTGAATGTACCGATTGCAGGTATGGTAAAAGACTTTATCCCTGATTTTTTGGCGAAATACAAAAATACCCCAGACATTGTCGATCTTGGCGCGATAGTTCAACCTAATATGGAAAAAATCTATGAACTAAGACCCGACCTGATATTGATGACTCCACTGCATGCCAATCAATATGAAGAACTCTCTAAGCTCGCACCTACGATACATTTTGATATCGATTTCCGTAATAGTCATGGACATCACGTCGATATAATTAAACAACACGTTATTGATCTCGGTGAGATCTTTGATAAGCAAGAACTTGCTCAAAAGAAAGTCGCTGAAATTGATGCCAAGGTCGATAAGGTGCGAGCTATCACGGCTGAACGCCCAGAAAAGGCCTTAGTTGTAATGCATAACAATGGTGCTTTTAGCTCATTTGGCATTGAGTCTCGCTATGGTTTTGTCTTTGATGTACTGGGAGTTAAACCTGCGAGTACTGAAGTTGCCGCGAATTTACATGGTCAGCCGATTTCCAGCGAATTTATTAATCAAGCCAACCCTGACATTCTTTATATCATTGATCGGACAGCTGTCATGGAAGGTAAACTGATTATTGATGCGGAACATTTGGCAAATCCTCTTCTTCGACAAACCAAAGCATGGAAAAACGGTAAAGTAATCTTTGTTGATGCTGATGCTTGGTACATCGCTTCAGCCAGTATCACATCACTAAAAATTATGATTGATGACATTATCAAAGGTTATCAAAACTAGATTTAAAAATAATAAGCTAGACCAACTTAGTCCAACAAAAACCGTCACTGCTTTCCAGTGCGGATGTGGGCTGCCCTAAAAAGGAATAATCAATGAATCATCACTATCATCATATAGCGACTTTATCTAATAAATACTCAATCAGTGCCAAGCCAACCCCAAGTCGTATCGCTCTTTTAGTCGCATTTCAAATAAGCGCTTCGGCATTGCCCATAAGTATCGCTTATGCTGGAGATGAAATCGATGAGTCAATCACTGTTCACGGCCAAGCTATTGAAGCAACCAATATGGGGATGCTCGGTGATAAAGTCTTCCTAGACACTCCTTTTAATACCATTGAATACACAGAAAAAGACATTCAAGACCAGCATGCACAAGATATATCCGATGTCATTTCCGCGTCTGATCCTTCTGTTTTTACCAGCGGTGAAACCGGGTTAAATAAAGAAAGTTTTAAGATACGAGGGTTCAGTTCAGATATTAGCGATGTAATGTTCAATGGTTTATATGGTATCGCTCCTTACTATCGAACTTCTCCAGAGATGTACCAACGCATTGATGTACTAAAAGGTCCGGCTTCCTTACTTAATGGTATGCCACCGAACGGTTCCGTTGGTGGTTCGATCAATTTAGTTACGAAACGAGCTCAAGCGACACCTATCACCTCCTTTACTGGCACATATATGTCAGATGCACAATTTGGCGGTCATGTTGACATTGGTCGACGTTTTGGTGCCAATGAACAATTTGGGATTCGCTTTAATGGGGTATTCAGAGATGGAGATGCTTCAGTTGATGAACAAAGTCGTAAAGCACAACTCGCATCGTTGAGCCTTGACTGGCGTAATGATATAGCCTTAATAGAAGCCGATTTATATTTCAGCACCGAACGAATCGATGGTGCAAATCGAGGCTTAAGCATAGCTTCTGGAGTTGACGTGCCGACACCACCTTCATCAGATACGTTGCTCACCCCCAGCTGGGCATACAACGACAGTGAAGACAAAGGCATGATGATCCGTGCTGAACTGGATATAACTGATTCCATACAAGTTTACAGTGCGTTAGGGGCTAGTCGTACCGATTTTTATTCAAATGTACCCCAAAATGTCAAAATTACAGATCATGCTGGTGATCTTGAGGTTTCTCTTGGTTCTGTGAAACTAGACAGCAAACGTACTTCAGGTGAGGCCGGAATTCGAAGTAATTTTGACACCGGACCTGTCGAGCATTATTTAGTACTGAATAGTACCTACTTTAGAGAAGATAAAAACGATAATCCCGCAGGAAATAATGCGGCTGAATCATGGACGGCTAATATATATAATCCAGCATGGGGTCCTGAAGATTCTAGCTATGACAACTATTATAAATTACCTGTCGATTCCACACAGATCAGTTATGGTATCGCTGATACCTTATCTTTAGCTGATGGCAAATACCAACTCACATTGGGTTTACGTCACCAAAGTATTGATTATGAATCAGGTATAAGCTGGAATGGGAATGCTTTTCCTACCACCAAGTTCAAGGAAAGCACCTATACCCCAGCGATTGCCGTGTTGTACAAAGTTTCTGGTTCAGCTTCTCTTTACGGTAACTACACAGAAGGTTTAACAAACGGCAAAACGGCAGGCTCTGGAGCCGCTAACGCAGGTGAAGCGTTTGAACCACAAAAAACCAAACAAATAGAAGCTGGCCTAAAGCTTGATATGAACGACTTTGCTCATACTTTTAGCCTGTTTGAGATTAAAAAGCCCAACGGATATCAAGACCCAGATACAAATATTTACTCTTTTGATGGCGAGCAACGTAATCGAGGCATTGAATGGGGATTCTACGGTAAGGTATTAGAGGACTACACGCTTACTGGTGGTATCTCTTATACCGACGCAGAGATAACTAAAGCTACAGATGTCACAACTGAGGGGAAAAAAGCGATTAAGTTACCCGACCTTCAAGCTAAGTTGGCATTGGAATGGAACCTACCGACAGTGCGTGAACTTACACTTATTGGTCAAGTAAATTACATGTCAGAGCAATATATTGATGTACAAAACACTCAATCACTGTCTTCACAGACTATTTTTGATCTAGGTGCTCGCTATAACTCAACCATTGCCAATCAAAGTGTCATTTGGCGTCTTGCGGTCAACAACGTAACCGATGAAGCATATTGGACTACCACCCATTACGCTAACCTTGCATTGGGTGCCCCTCGTACGGTGATGCTATCTGCTACAGCCGATTTTTAATCTCGATCAACTTTGCCCTTGACCTTTCTGGTTAAGGGCACTTTCGAACGGCTACTCTTGAATTCAACCTAACTTTAGCGATTAAAGTCAATGGTAAGGGAGCTTCCGTATATCGACAGTACTTATATTCCTCAATAACTTTGTATTCATAACAATAGTTTAATTCTATCAACCTCATTTCAATAGGCTTTATATGAAACATGGAGAGAGCTCAACAAGCTTACCAAAACTCACTCTATCCCAACTTTGTGGATTAACTAGGGTGAGAAAATGATAAATAAGCTCTGCCAATATTACGTTACACCGGCCTTAATGCTGGCCTTAAGGCCCTCATTAGCGAAACTTACTTTAGGGACTCTAAGCGAAATTTTTGCTGCAATGGCAAAAATTGGAGCATTGCTATGTTTAATACAATTAATCGATGATCTATCTAACCAATGGGTTTACGGAGCCATCGGGCTTTGGATCTTTAGCGCATTGCTCTCATCTTTGTCCTCTTGGTTAGTACACAATGCTGAATCTCTATTTTCAGCAAGATTACGTCGTCAGGTGGCACAACACTTAACGCGCCTTCCAAGTAAGACTCTCTCTCGGTATGGTGATAATCAACTTCGCCGCTTGGTTTCAGAAGACATCAATACTTTACATCATATGGTTGCTCATCTGCCTTCAGAGTTTGTAACTTTCGCTATCGTTCCGGTAATGTCCATTACCATTATGCTAAATATGGCTGGTCCTATAGCGCTCTTAACCTTACTCCCAGGCCTTATTGCATCATTATACTACCTAGTTTTTCTGCCTAGATTCGCAGCTAAATATGGTGCAGAACGTATGAACATCATGGGAGAAATAGTCACCGCAGTAAATGACTACACCAGAGGCATTAGAGTTAACCGGGTTTATGGAACTCAATCAGGTGCGCTCGCGAGTTATCACGGGGCAACTCAACGCTTCACTAGTGGCATCATAAAATGGGTAGGGAGTGTGGCACTTCCAGCTTCCATCGCTATAGCTTTACTTCAAGCAGTTTCTACTTTTGCTATAACTTATTCAATTGCTTACCGACTAAGTCCATCAGCAATGGCTTCTGTATTTTTTTTCGGCCTGGCTGTCGTTTCACCAGTATTAAAGCTTGGTCACGGATTAGACTATGTCACTGCAGGTAAGAATGCAGCTAAGAACATTGGTAAGCTTTTGAAACAAACACCTATAAGTTGTGGAAACGTCAATATAGGTTCTAAAACACTTCCTTTACAGGCTTCAAAAATCTCGGTAATTAATGACACCACAACCATTATCGATAGCTTCACCCACCGCTTTCCAACAGGTTCATGCACTGCCATTATGGGGCCAAGCGGCATTGGAAAAAGTACGTTGCTGCGTATTTTAGCCGGTCAAGAAGTACCTTATTCAGGAACCACCATGCTTGGCAGTTATGAACTGTCCACACTTACCGAAATGTCACGTCACATGGCGATACGTTATGTTCCTCAAGATATAGCGGTACTTAAAACGACAGTGAGACAGAACTTACAACTAACGGCACCAAATGCCTGCGATAGCGAATTCTTTGACGCCTTAGCTCTAGCCGAAGTAGATATTAACCTCGATTATGATGCCAGCCTTCTTTCTGGTGGCCAGCAGCAACGGGGCGCTCTAGCTAGTATATTTCTCAATCAAGCCAGCATTTTCTTGTTAGATGAACCAACGAGTGCACTTGATAAAAAAACAGCCTTATCCATCATGCAAAACCTAACTGAATTCGCGCAGAAAGAAAATAAAACCATAGTCATGGTAACCCATGATGCAGAGCTAGCCCAACGGGCCGACTTTATATTGACACTACAAAAAAATGCTCAATTACAGGATGAAGAAGTATGACTTATCAAAATACCCCACCTTCCAAATCAAACATTCCCGCGAGAGCAAAATATCGTTTATACCGAGTGGGAGCTGGATGGGTGTTGGTTGCAGCACTCGAAGCCTTAACCTACACAGTTCTTGCACTATCATTGGTAAAACAAGCCCCGCCACTAGGTGTCATATCAGCAGCAATTGTCGCTATTTTGGTGACGGTTATAGTAACTCGAGCGGGTTTTTTGTCTGGTGCGCAATTAGCCGGAGATTTGTACTCGGCAGTCGGTCAATCTCTTAGTAAAGCAAAACTTTCTTGGTTTAACGATCAGCATCGAACGCAACTAACTCAACTTGCCGAACGAGGCATTCCTGGCTTTATGTCAATCCCTGCTCACCAATTACAAACATTTTTGCACACGCCATTAGTACCCTTATTCTTGATCGCTGGCATCGGAATCGTTGGGGGAGCAGGTATTGCACTAATCAGTGCAGTCTCATTGATAAGCGCATTGCTGCTGCAATTCAAAGCACAGAATCGCCTCAGTAACTCTGACAGCGAAAGATACAACGCTGATGTTCAAGCCACAAAATCAACGCTCGAGCTCATAGAACACATTGATTTGCTTCGCTCAACGGCAGGACCTGAACGGGCGATAGAAAGGATTGACCAAAGTTGGTGTACACAAGAAAAAGTACATTCGAGAATCAACCTAACTGCATCCATGGCCACTTTAATCTCTGCACTTGCAACGGTCTTCCCTTTGGCCTGCGTCACTATCTATCTAGTTGTAGAAGGGGTTACCCAACCACTATTGATTTTGGGGCTGCTGATATTAATTACCAGAGCGGCTGCACCACTAGGAGAATTAGCCTTAGCCGGTTTCGCCATCAACGACGTAAAGTCCTCAATAAGAGATTACAACCAGCTAACCAATGTACCAACTCTACCTGAACCCAAACCGGAAAATGCTATTAGTCCTAATAACTACAATTTCGAACTAAATCATGTTGGCTATTTGGACCTTTTCAAGGGCGCCAATGTAGAAATAGTACAAGGTGAAAAAGTTTTAATCAATGGCGTAAGTGGTAGCGGAAAGAGCACGTTATTAGGATTATTCTTAAGGTTTGATGACCCTAACCAAGGTCATATTTCGCTTGGTGGCATAAACCTCCAGAATATTTCATATGACATATTAATCCAGCACATCGCCTATGTCGCTCAGGATCCAATAATATTTACTGGAACATTAGCCGAAAATATTCGTTTGGGTAACCCAGAGGCAAGTAATTCTGAAGTAGAACTCTTTGCTAGGCAAGCTCAACTGAGTGAACTTATTGACTTATCAGGCGATGGAATAAACCAAAGTGTAGGCCAGAAAGGATCAGGGCTTTCTGGAGGGGAAAGACAAAGAGTCGCAATTGCTCGTGCTCTAATAAAAAAAGCACCTATCCTAATTTTAGATGAAGCCACCTCTGCACTTGATGAAGTAACTGAACTGAACATAGCACAACAAATTCAAGCATTAGGTTCAACGGTTATTGTGGTAACACACACAGACAAGAAAGTTTGGCATCCAACGCTAGAACTCACGATTGATAAACAAAGAGTCAATGTTCTTCGTCACCATGCGCTTGAATCAAGGTAGACGATATTACTTGTTTTACTGCGAGTGTTGCAGCTGGAAAGGCTCGTTGCAAGAACTGAAGATGTCTCTATCCTACCGCCTCGAGAGGGCTTTGTTAGCGCACTCATTAAATCATCAATTTTGATTTGAGCGTGTCTTCCTTTAACCTTGCCATCTATCTTCGTATCCAACTCAATATTCATGCCTAAAAAATACAATGAATCCAGGTGTCATAATTTCAAAAAGCACACCTCTCGACAAACCAATTATGCCGAATAGAAACAAAGTTGGCGTGATCGGGAGGTATTGATATTTGGTTATCTGACGACATCATGGTCATGATGAAGTCTTTATAGATAGAAGGGTCTACCGTGCCTCGGAAGGTATCACAGGCCGCCCATACAGTTTTATTGACTTGTTCTTTTTTATTCATGTTTTACCTTCCATTGCCCCATGTAGGGTACTGATTGAAAGGTAGTTACACAAAATTATTTACAGGCTCCGACTGCGCAATGCGTTTAAACGAGGCAAAGCAGGGATCAAAATCATGAGGGTCCTTGTTAAAGACCGAAGGGGTAACAAAGTCTTGAAAGCGCTTGCGAAAAACTGGGTTATCTTCAAGTTCTTTTAGCCCGATCTGTAGCTCTTGTTTAGGGTAATCAACAAACTCAGTGTGTTGATTACCAAAGCGATCGATATCTTCCTTCAATACCCTTGTTAAACAACGCTATCATTGCTGTGAGGTCGAAGTTTTCTAATTGTGCTTCGGTCTTTAAAATGCAGTAAACATCATAGATATGGCGTACAAGCGTGGCATCGTCCTTACGTTGCGCATCACGCTTTACTGCCATGGTACGGCGCAACATTGAAATCACTTTCTCCACCAAGGTCGCTTGAATAGAGACGCAATCAAACGCTTTTACTTCTTGTGGCTGTCGATACAGTTCCGCTACCAATGATTGGATCGGCCGTGGTTCTAGATCCAGCAGGGGGATCGTCTCTATTAACTCAAGTTTAATGATGGGACGAAGACATGGCGCTTGGCTAAACTGCTGCGGATATCTGAGTTCAAACTCCACATAGCGATATTCATCACGAACGAGACGCGACTCAACTGTAAGTCGCTCTGTTTGAGTGATTGCCTTTTCGATCTCGTGAATGCATGTCTTGCGGGCGTTTTTCTTTTGGCCACGACTCAGCTCACCAAATTCTTGATGGGGAAGGGGCTTTATATCCACATCTTCTGGCATTCTCAGGATTTTAACGTTTGACTTGGCTAGCGCAGTCCCCCCAGAAAAAACCATTTGATGATGTACGACCATATTAAAGTTTGATAAAAAATTATGGTTGTCATGGACGGTAACAACTCAATAGTTTGATAATTTGTCTGAGAGCGTATGTCGTTTTCTTATAATAAAGTTTGATCATTTTCAAACACACTTTTGGACAGAAATTAGTTAGAGAAAGCTGTCTAAAGCTAGGTCATGGAATAAGAAAAAATATGGCAATCAAATAAAGTTTACTCTGACCCCACATATCTAATTTCTTGTTAGCTACTCTTTTCAATTACCCACTGTTTTACAGGGACCACCCATTCATGGATAGGTCTATAAAAAGCGCCATGTTCTTCGCCTGTTGTAATAGAAATTTCATCAAACGAAGTTAATTGTGGGCTTCTATTTTTGAGCTTTTCACATGTAACAGCGCCATCAGTAGTTTCGTAAATGGACAAAAAAGCGCCATTCATTTTAATATCGGAATACTTATTTGAAACGATTCGCCCACAACCAGCTAATAGAACAGTGTTAACTGGAGTTTTTTCTAGATAATGAGAAGTTAAACTAGTAATAAATGCTCCGCGAGAGAATCCCATAATAGTTATGTGGTTGGCTTCTACACCTTTTTTTAGTAATTTCCTAACATCATTAGCAAGTGATTTTGCATGAACAAAAGGATCTGTTCCTTTGGGTCGATGATAAGCAATCAAGTTGTATTGACTGTCAGCAAGTGATTTCTTTATTGCTGGGAACTCATAAACTCCCCACCTTTCATTCTTTGGGGTTGGATTTGTACCTTCAACGATGAAACCATGCGAATAAAATACATACTTTTCATTAGCTTTAATTTGTTCAGGGAATTTATCGTAAATATCTCCTGCAAAAGATAATGAGGAAAACAATATACATATTAATATTGAAAATTTGATACGAACTCTCCTGAGTAGCTAACGCCGGCCTCAACTGCGTAGCAAGCTGGCAGTTTTTGTGCGGGTTTTATGCACAAAAGATGACAGTTTGCGGAGTCAGATTGCAGGCGCTTGTTATGCACTTAATTTCACCGCTATATCTATCTCTAATGGGAGTGAATAGCTTTTTGTATATAGACCAGCCCTGAATGACGCACGTGGTTTAATAACTATCTTTCCATCTTTTATAGCGATGCTTCCAACAAGTGGAAATATATCATCAGGTGCTTTGAGTTCAATAAATCTATCTCTGAACGACTCACCAGACTTGAGGTTTGTATATTTCACTATTCCATAAGAACCTTCGTTATTTGGACGAAGTTTATATGTTATGGAAACTGAGTATGATTTTGTTTCTTTTAGTTTTACTGGAAGCTCAACTTCAGAGCCGTATTCCTCTACATTACTTTTGACATTCTCTACAATTTTGAGCTTTTCTTTGTCTCCATGGCATAAATAAGACAATAATTTGAAGGTGCTATTTACTAAGAACTGTTCTAATTCTTGTTCATTAAGACCCTTTAGCGTGTCGAAGCTCACACCAAAATCTATATAGCGCATCCATCCTTCAGGGGCTCTTTCAGAAAACTGAATTTCCTCAAGCGGTAGCCCTGACGTGAAGTTAATATAAAGGTGATCAAAATCACCAAAAGACAAACCTTCAGGCCCAACTATTTGTGAGATGCGCCCTCCCCAATAGTGCAAGTTCTTGGGGAAATCAAAAAAACGAGAACAACTTGAAGGAAAACCTTTTCCTGATGAGTTTGGCTCATCGCTAGCGTAATATCTGATATCTCTGAGTTTCTTTTCCATCTGAATAGTTATCCTAACTATCTATCTGTGTGCATAACAGTATATTAGGCTGAATTCCGAATAAGAACGGTCTTAATAAGAACAGTTTGCCAATACTTTAATCGCTCAAGATTAACAGTAAACCAGAGTGTCAACAATGGGTTATAACATAGAAAGAACAAGTTCCCAGTTTCTTTGCCTGAGTGAAACTGTAGTGGTCAAGTAAAACTGGACACGGACTTGTACGTATTCCAAAATCTTCGTTCAGATTCATTTGGGGTCAAGCCGCCATTATAAC
>NZ_JAKILT010000072.1 GCF_023283535.1 Shewanella sairae
ATTACTTTAATAGTAGACATGATGGTTCGCCTCTTTGATTGCCTAACCCTAAGGTTAGCTTAGGGGTGAGGCGGACCATCTAATTAAGCCCTAAACATTGCTGCTTAGGGCTTTAAGGCTAACCAAGTGCTTGGTTAGCGGCTCAACTCAGAGTATTACAAGCTGTAGTAAAGCTCGAATTCTACTGGGTGAGTTGTTTGGTTGATGCGCTCAACGTCTGCAGACTTAAGGGCGATGTAAGAATCGATAAAGTCGTTAGTGAATACGTCGCCACGAGTTAAGAACTCACGGTCAGCATCTAGGCACTCAAGTGCATTTTCTAGTGATGTAGCAACTGTTGGGATTTCAGCAGCTTCTTCAGCTGGAAGATCATATAGATCTTTATCCATTGCTTCACCTGGGTGGATCTTGTTTTGAATACCATCAAGGCCAGCCATTAGCATTGCAGAGAACGCTAAGTATGGGTTAGCTACTGGGTCACCAAAACGAACTTCGATACGACGACCTTTTGCACTTGGTACCACTGGGATACGGATAGAAGCTGAGCGGTTAGCTGCTGAGTAAGCTAGCATCACAGGCGCTTCAAAGTGTGGTACAAGACGCTTGTAAGAGTTAGTTGATGGGTTAGCAAATGCGTTAATCGCACGGGCATGCTTAATTACACCACCGATGTAGAACAATGCTGTTTCGCTCAATCCGCCGTACTTGTCACCAGCAAATAGGTTAACACCGTCTTTAGCTAGAGACTGATGCACGTGCATACCGCTACCGTTGTCACCAACGATTGGCTTAGGCATAAATGTCGCAGTCTTGTTGTAAGCGTGAGCAACGTTATGAACAACATACTTAAGCACCTGAACTTCATCAGCCTTAAGGGTTAGTGTGTTAAAACGTGTTGCAATCTCGTTCTGACCAGCTGTTGCTACTTCATGGTGATGTGCTTCAACAACTTGGCCCATCTCTTCTAGTACTAAACACATAGCACTACGGATATCTTGTGAAGAATCAACTGGTGCTACTGGGAAGTAACCACCTTTAACGCCTGGACGGTGACCTTTGTTGCCATCTTCGTAGCTAGTGCCTGAGTTCCAAGCCGCTTCTTCTGCGTCAACTTTGTAGAAACAACCTGACATGTCAGCGCTGAACTTAACATCGTCAAATAGGAAGAACTCTGGTTCAGGACCAATAAGTACCGTGTCAGCGATACCTGTTGAACGTAAGTAATCTTCTGCTTTCTTAGCAATAGAGCGTGGGTCACGGTTGTAACCTGTCATTGTGCCTGGGTTTAGAATGTCACAACGAATGTTTGCAGTGGTTTCAGCGGTGAAAGGGTCAAGTACGAAGCTTTCTGGATCTGGCATTAATACCATGTCAGATTCGTTGATGCCTTTCCAACCTTGGATTGAAGAACCGTCAAACATTTTACCGTCTTCGAAGAAGTCAGCGTCAACTTGGTGAGTAGGAATTGAAACGTGTTGCTCTTTACCAATGGTGTCGGTAAAACGCAAATCAACAAATTTAACTTCTAGTTCTTTTAGTTGTTGTAAAACTGATTCTGCAGACATTCTCAAATCTCCGAGTAGGGCAAAGGGTTGTCCCTTTGTTTTATCTTTAATGTTTAGCGCTTAATGCGATTCTGGTATTGATATAGCTAGAGTCGTGCCAAACTTATAACTATTTGATTAATATATGTTGTTCGTTTATTCGTTGAGCTTGAATTAACTGGTTTGCACTATTTTGGTGCGTATCGTGGATCGATATGGTGCACGTGCTATAACGGTGCAAGCTGAGTTAACGCGATAACGACTGGCTAGGCTCTCGTTTTAAACGAGTCGACAGAATAGCTAAGCTAGGTTGGTTTTTATAGGGTGTAAGTCAAGGAAATAGCATCTGTATGTCAATAAGTGTTATTGGCAATAAAGACAGTGTCAATTTAGCTAAAATTTGGCGTCTGATCTGTTGGGAAATAGTCTGGATTTTGCTTAAAACTGGCTAAAAATGGAATTTAGCAAAGGGAGTGATAGTAATAGTGTCACAAAGCTAAAGTATAAAAAAGTGTATAAAAAGCGGACGTTAGAGCGAAAAAAATCAATGCGAAAGAGTTATTTTTAACGATTGGTTAAAAATAATCCTGTGAGATACCGCCGAGCTAGAGTAGAATGTCACGCTTTTTATTGCAACTACTATACTAGATTGGTTTTAGTCGTTGTCAGTAACCCCCCCTATATTTTATACCGATGGTAAGAGGTTTAGCCGTGTTAGAGAATTTACGTAACATCGCCATTATTGCACACGTTGACCATGGTAAGACTACCTTGGTTGATAAGATGCTGGCGCAGTCAGGAACCCTTGAGTCTCGAGGAGAAGCCACTGAGCGGGTGATGGATTCAAATGATCTTGAAAAGGAACGTGGTATCACGATTCTGGCCAAGAACACTGCCATCAAGTGGAACGATTACCGCATCAACATCGTAGACACCCCAGGTCACGCCGATTTCGGTGGTGAGGTTGAGCGTGTTCTATCTATGGTTGACTCAGTATTGCTACTAGTTGACGCAGTTGATGGCCCAATGCCACAAACTCGTTTCGTAACTAAGAAAGCTTTCGCTCAAGGCCTAAAGCCAATCGTTGTTATTAACAAGATTGACCGTCCAGGCGCGCGTCCTGATTGGGTTATTGACCAAGTATTTGACTTGTTCGACAACCTAGGCGCTACTGATGAGCAACTAGATTTCCCAATCGTTTATGCTTCTGCACTAAACGGTTTTGCAACATTAGATCCAGACGAAGTTAGCGCTGACATGACACCGCTATTCGAAACTATTGTTGAAAAAGTTTCTTCACCAGATGCTGATGCAGACGGTGATTTCCAGATGCAAATTTCTCAAATCGACTACAACTCATACGTGGGTGTTATCGGTATTGGTCGCATCAAGCGTGGTAGTGTTAAAACTAACCAACAAGTTACAGTTCTTGGCGCTGACGGCAAGAAACGTAACGGTAAGATTGGCCAAGTATTAGGTTACATGGGTCTAGAGCGTCACGAAGTATCTGATGCTAACGCTGGTGACATCGTTGCAATCACTGGTCTTGGCCAGCTACAGATTTCTGACACCATTTGTGCCCCTACTACTGTAGAAGCACTACCTGCTCTATCTGTTGACGAACCAACTCTAACCATGACTTTCCAGGTGAACACTTCTCCGTTTGCTGGTAAAGAAGGTAAGTTTGTTACTTCACGTAACATCCTTGAGCGTCTACAACAAGAGCTAGTACACAACGTAGCACTTCGCGTTGAAGAAACTGACAGCCCAGATCGTTTCCGCGTATCAGGCCGTGGTGAACTTCACCTTTCAATCTTGATTGAAAACATGCGTCGTGAAGGTTACGAGCTAGCTGTATCTCGTCCAGAAGTTATCATCAAAGAGATTGATGGCGAGATGTGTGAGCCGTTCGAAACACTAACTGTTGACGTTCAAGAAGAACATCAAGGTGCAGTAATCGAGAAGCTTGGTACTCGTAAGGGTGACATGAAGGACATGCAGTTAGACGGTAAAGGTCGTGTACGTATCGACTTCGTTATCCCTAGCCGTGGTCTAATTGGTTTCCAAACTGAATTCATGACAGCGACTTCTGGTACTGGTCTTATTTACCATTCATTCGACCATTACGGTCCTCTGAAAGGCGGTGATATTGGTCAACGTGCACGTGGTGTATTGATCTCTAACGCTACTGGTAAAGCACTAACATTCGCACTATTCGGTCTGCAAGAGCGTGGTCGTCTGTTTATTACTCACGCAGCAGAAGTATACGAAGGTCAAGTAGTTGGTCTTCACGCACGTGCTAACGACCTTACAGTTAACTGTTTGAAAGGTAAGCAGCTAACTAACATGCGTGCATCTGGTACTGACGAAGCACAGGTACTAACTCCGCATATCGAAATGACTCTAGAACAAGCTCTTGAGTTCATCGATGATGACGAATTAGTAGAAGTAACGCCACTGAACATCCGTGTTCGTAAGCGTTTCTTGACTGAAAACGAGCGTAAGCGTCATAACCGTAAGTAATGACCGCATTTAGCTTCAACCTTTAATTAGGTTAAGTATTTAAAAAGCCCTCAACATGAAAATGTTGGGGGCTTTTTTGTTGTCTTCTCAACCCTAGCGCAAAATCCTAGTGCAATAGCTCACAGCTTGATTAAGTTTGAGATTACTAATATAGGCGAATTGGTATAATCGTTAAAAATCTCTGCCAGTCGTCATTAAACGACAATAGAGTGCCCTCAATTAATATCGCTAATAACATTAAGGTAGTGACCAATGAAGCGGATTTTATCCATTCAATCCCATGTGGTATTTGGCTGTGCTGGTAACAGTAGCGCTGTATTCCCAATGCGTCGTCTTGGTATGGAGGTGTGGCCAATTAATACGGTTCAGTTCTCTAATCATACCCAGTACGCACAAGGATGGGCTGGTATGATTATGCCTGCAGGTCAGATCACCGAGTTGGTGCAAGGCTTAGGTAATATCGGTGAGCTGCAACACTGTGATGCACTATTAAGTGGTTACTTAGGCAGTGCTGAGCAAGGCGCAGAAATTGCCGCAGCAGTGAAGAAGATGAAAGCGCTTAACCCTAATGCCATCTACTTTTGTGACCCTGTTATGGGCCACCCTGAAAAGGGCTGTATTGTGTCGCCAGGTGTGCAGGAGTTTTTAAAGACTCAAGCACTAGCGGTAGCAGACATTATTGCACCTAACTTGCTAGAGCTAGAAACCCTTACCGATACTGAATTACATAACCTAGATGAAGTGATTAATGCTTGTCAGAGCTTGCTAGCTAAAGGGCTTAAAATGGTTGTGGTTAAGCACCTTGCAAAAGCGGCCACCAATAAAGAGCAGTTTGAGATGCTGTTAGTGACTGCAGGTGGCAGCTATTTAATCTCGCGCCCATTATACGAATTTGCACAGCAGCCTGTGGGTGTGGGCGACTTAATCAGTGGCTTGATGTTAGCGAACCTGCAAGCGGGTTGTGAGCCTGTAGACGCCTTTGAGCGCACTAATGCTTCAGTTGATGCCGTATTGCTAGAAACCTTCAAGGAAGGTGCTTATGAGCTACAGCTTATTCGATCGCAAGATGCGATTGCATCGCCGACAATTAAAGCGCATGCCAAGCGAGTAAACTAATTCAAGCTTATTCGTATAAAAAATCAATACCCGGAATTTATGAGCCTGCCGAACCATGGAAAGGCTCTTTTCATAGCCATTAGCGTAAGCGCTGCGCTTTTGGGCGCTTTTCGGCTTGCTGTAGGT
Organism: Shewanella sairae; assembly: GCF_023283535.1. Classification (GTDB taxonomy): domain Bacteria; phylum Pseudomonadota; class Gammaproteobacteria; order Enterobacterales; family Shewanellaceae; genus Shewanella; species Shewanella sairae. The sequence goes on from NZ_JAKILT010000072.1 coordinate 5,310, forward strand.
CGGCATTTATGCCGACAAACTATATATATAAACTAAGCTTGATGGGCTAAAGCCCAACCTACGGGAAAGGCTGTTTTCCCGTCTTAGCTTTTCGGCTTGCTGTAGGTCGGCATTTATGCCGACAAACTATATATATAAACTAAGCTTGATGGGCTAAAGCCCAACCTACAGAAAAGAATGCTTTCCCGTCTTAGCTTTCGGCTTGCTGTAGGTCGGCATTTATGCCGACAAACTCTATATACAAGCTAAGCTTGATGGTCTAAAGCCCAACCTACGGGAAAGGCTGCTTTCCCGTCTTAGCTTTTCGGCTTGCTGTAGGTCGGCATTTATGCCGACAAACTCTATATACAAACTAAGCTTGATGGGCTAAAGCCCAACCTACGGGAAAGGCTGCTTTCCCATCTTAGCTTTTCGGCTTGCTGTAGGTCGGCATCTATGCCGACAAACTCTATATACAAACTAAGCTTGATGGGCTAAAGCCCAACCTACAGAAAAGCTGCTTTCCCGTCTTAGCTTTCCCTAGCACCTGTTATTCATAAGGTCTTCTATCAATGGCCAATTTTATCTAAGTGTTGAATCAAGTACATTCTTGCCTCTACAGGCGTTTCGCTGTGCCAAAAGCCACCTAGGTAAGCAACTAGCGGTAATAGGAACATTATTGTTAGTAGCATAATGGTGAGCCCACGAGCAGACAGTTTCCAGCCATTGCGAGTACTAAATTGTAGTGCCTCATTTTTAGGGCAGGCTGAGATGCAGCGCATACATGCCTGACATTCATCTGAGCGGATATTGATTTTTTTGTGCACCGAAATGCTCGCAGGGCAGGCGCGGGTGCATTTATCACAGCTCATACCTTTGGCGTCAATTAAGCAGTGCTGGGTATTGCGGCGGATCTTAAACGGACTTAAAAAACTCAGTATCCCCAGTAGCGCACCATAAGGGCAGATATAACGGCAAAAGCCTTGGCGGCGCCAAGCGGCTAAGCCGAGAATAATGCCAAAACAGATAATGGTGACTAAGCCTGGAGTGACAAAAAACAGTGCCATTTTTAGGTCGGCAATCTTGTGGTAGTTGCTGTTAAGGTAACCTGGAATGCTCATGGTTGGCATGCCAATAATAATATACAGCAATGCCAGTAATAGCAGGTACTTGAGCATACGTAGCGGCCAGTCTATCCATGCTGGTGGCAATAGTTCTTGCTTGATAAAGCGTTTTCTGAGTTTATACAGGTATTCACCGGCAAGCCCAAGCGGGCAGGCCCAACCGCAAAAAGCACGCTTACACAGTAAGCCTGTTAGCAGTACTACGGTTAGCATAACTGCCGCAGCGGGATGATTTTTATCCCAGATCCCTAAGGTCATTATTGCCTTTAATTCGATTCCGCCAGCAATAGGCAAAAAGGCATCGCCGACATCGGGGCGCATTAACCAAGGAGTGATCCCTGCTTTTAGCAATGCAGAATTCACCACAAACTGTACGCCAACTAATAGCATCGACAGTGCCAGCATGTGCTTTACGCTTTCTCGGAGGTTATTGGCTCTAAGTTCACCTTGAGCAACTTCGGGCTGCCACTTGGCCGCTATAGCCATGATGACAACTGCAATCGCTAACGCCGCGATAAGTGGCCAATAAAAGCTAGAGATAATCGCGCCAGAGACCAATAGGCCTGATGCCAGAGCACCCCATTTTTTGCCGCTCCAATAAAGTAGGCTAATGCTGTAGGTTAGTGCGAGGGCAAGGGTTAATGATTCTATAAAGCTCATAAATGTATCAGTTCAATGATGATTGATACTATTGTGAAAGCAATTTAAATCAGAAGTTCTTAAAGGGTTTTAAGCTTGTGGGGAAGATCGAAAAATTGACATTAGGATATGAAAAATACGGCTGTAGCTCACAAGTTTGGTTCCTAAACGATAGTGCCTAGGAACCGCACTTTAGACGCTGCTTATTTGTTTTCTAATGACGCAATAAATTTGTTTGATTCATCAATAGATTTGTTCATCTCTTTAATCAGACCAGAGATATCTGTCTGTAAGCTAGCAAACTCACCTTTAATCGCGCCAATTGCTTGCGCATTCAGGTTATGCTTTAGATACAGCATATTGTCTTTCATAGCTGTTAGCACTGGCTCCATTTTACTTTCGGCACGGCGCATACTTTTAACGAGCTGAGTGTATGAACGACGAGTCTCCTTGAGCTTTGACTCGCTATTACGACGCAGACTGGCTTTGCTAATTTCGCCAATTTCAGACTGCCATTCGTCGAATAGCGCTTCGGCAACATCTTCAACTTTGTCGATACGGTTGGTGACGTCATCGGCAGCATCTTGCGCCGACTCGTACTCGTCTTTGGCCTTGTTGTAAGCACTTTCTAGATCACCACCATCATGGTTGAGTAGCGCCTGCATCTCTTCAAGTGCCGAACTAAACTGCTCCTGAGCCTCCTCTTGAGACTCTTTAGCATCTTCTACTCGGTCAACCATGATATCGCGTTTGTGGTAACCCACTTTTTCCATTGCACCGTAATAAGCGCTTTGACAGCCTGTTAGCAATAAGCTGGTAGCGACAATCGCGCTGGTGATTATTTTTTTCATCTTCTTATATCCCTGAAAACTGATGGAGCTACTCTGAGCGATATCGAGCCGCATTAATAATACACCAGATGTGTAATGGTAATGCGACAATCAAAAAGATACCTAACGTAAAAGACGCGATACCATAGGCAGCATAGGTGGTTAAACAAAAGAGAACAGCTGCGAGAATTCGCCCCTGAACGAGTTGACCTAATCCAGCGACAAAAAAGCTGGCAATAGCGGCAATAACATTGCCTGCAGACCCTTGTTGAGACATCAATTCAATCCTTATGCTTGTAAAGAGAAGGTTATAAGCTTTATTGTACCAAGATAGTGATTGGCAAATCATTTACTGCTTTAAGATAAGACTAACTTTAACAGAATCAAGAGTAACAAGTGAAAAATAAGATGGTGATAAATCAGGTTCGTTCTTTTTTGCTGAGTATTTGGGCGTTTTTTTTACACTTACTTAGCCGTTTTAAAGAGGACCAAGTCAATATTAAGGCTGGGCACTTAGCTTATGTGACGCTATTGTCGTTAGTGCCTATTGTCGCTGTGATGTTTTCTATGTTGTCGGCTTTTCCGGTATTTTCCGGTATTCGCGAGAAGCTAGAAGCCTTTGTTTATGATAATTTTTTACCAGCAGCAGGTGATACGGTACAGATCTATATTAATGAGTTTGTTGCCAATGCCTCCAAAGGCACAAGTGTCGGTATTGCGGCACTGATGATCGTTGCCTTGATGTTGATCTCGGCTATTGATAAGGCATTAAACAGTATTTGGCGCACTAAAGAAAAACGTCAGGCGGCAGTATCTTTTTCTATGTATTGGATGGTACTGACTCTAGGACCTGTACTTGTTGGTGCAAGCTTAGTGGCGACTTCTTACCTAGTGTCATTAAAGCTATTCAGCGATACCGAGCTTTCGGGGGTGGTGCCTTTATTGATAGAGCGTTTACCTATGTTGTTTTCGGTTGCCGCCTTTTTATTGTTATACATGGTCGTGCCGATTAAAAAGGTCAAATTCTTACATGCGTTGTTAGGCGCATTAGTTGCCGCCATGCTATTTGAGTTAGGTAAGAAAGGCTTTGCTTATTACGTTACTCAGTTTCCAAGTTATGAAGCGATCTATGGTGCCTTAGCGACGATACCTATCTTGTTTGTTTGGGTATACGTGTCTTGGGTTATCGTGTTAGTTGGCGCAGAGATCACAGCGGGCTTGCCAGAGTATTTGCATGAATGCCAACTTAGGCGTGAAAAGATGCTGGCCGATGCAGATGAGATAAGTGTTGATGCCAATAAAACGGCTGTAACCAAGGAAGTCGAGCACATAGAGGAAGAGGTTAAAGATAAACCGACATAAAAGATGCGCTTTTTAGTCAGCATTTCGTAAGCATAATGGTTTTATTATACGCGACTTAAGCCTGTTCTTGTCCTTAAAAGACATTATGTAGGCTTAATTATTTGGAGAGCTCAACGGCAGCTGCATACGCCATAGTGGAAATGGCCAAACATAAATAAGGAATATAGACCCTATGAAGAAACTGATTTTAGCGGGCTTGATTATGAGTTTAGCCGCCTGTGCGTCGACTGATAACAGTGAAGAGTTAACTGCAGCAACATTAGCGCCAGATAGCGTTGATTTAGGTGGGTTATCTAATGAAGAAGCGACAAGTAAATTATTAGAAGCACTTCTAAATAAAAGCTATTTGGCATCCCGTGCGGGCCCTAATGGGGTGGCTGTTGATTTTGACCGAACCCAGTTTATCTTACAACCGAGTATGAACCCAGACGGCATCGACCGTATTATGATGAATCGTTTTTATGCGATTCACCCTAAGTATGTGGGCAGTAAAGAGATGCTATTTATGATTGGCACTCTAAACCAAAAGCTTAACTTTGCTAAGTTTGTTATTCGCGACAAAGGTGCGGTGATCCAAGTACAGGGGGCTGCAACCTTTGTTGATACCATTACTATGGAAGAGTTACGCCGATTTATTTTATGGACTGACGAAGGTTTACGTCAGGTTGCGGAATCTCTGCCAGAAGGCTCACAAGATGTGATTAAGCCTATTCCTGTAATGCAGAATATCCAGTCTATTTAGTTTACTATTAGGCAAAAGCAGCGATAGAAAAGCGAAGCGTTTAGCTTCGCTTTTTTCATCTTTGCATGACATATTTTATCGGAGAGAAAAATAACGTGATTGGCTTAATTCAGCGTGTGAGCGAGGCAAAAGTTGTCGTTGATGGTGAGACTATCGGTGAGATTGGTAAAGGCTTATTAGTTTTGCTGGGTGTTGAGCAAGGAGATGACATCGAAAAAATGCAGAAGCTGGCGACTAAAGTCATGAGCTATCGCGTTTTTTCTGATGAAAATGGCAAGATGAACCTCAATCTTGAACAAGCGGGTGGCAGCTTGCTGGTCGTATCACAATTTACCTTAGCGGCAGATACCAGCCGAGGCTTACGTCCAAGTTTTTCTGGTGCAGGTACACCAGATCAAGCGCGAGAATTGTATAACGCATTTGTCGATTTTTGTAAGTCAAAAGGCGTGAATACCCAAACAGGGCAGTTTGCCGCAGATATGAAAGTTTCTTTATTAAATGACGGCCCAGTAACCTTTAATCTACAGGTGTAGTGCGGGTTACTGCCATTGGTAGCGACATTAAAGCTGGTCACCAGTAAAAGGAAGTGAGCATGGCAGCATTGAATCAGCAAGACTTACTCGAGCAACTGCAACAGACATGGCATCAAACCATACCTGTTAGTGAGTTTATGCAGATCACGCCGTTGGCATTTGATGGTACGGAATTTAGCGTAACAGCGCCGCTTGCCCCTAACATCAATCTGCATCAGACCATGTTTGCAGGCAGTATCTATACGCTAATGACTTTAACAGGCTGGGGCATGTTATGGCTGCAGCAAAAGCTAGTTGATCTTGATGGTGACATCGTATTGGCAGATGCCAACGTGCGTTATATTGCCCCAATTGATAGCCAGCCTGTCGCTAAAGTGCGCTGGCCTGATGTTGATTTAACTTCGTTAGCACAAGGACGTCGAGTCAAAGTCCGTTTAGCGGTAGAGCTTTATTGCAATGATAAGCTATGCGCGAGCTTTTCAGGGTTGTATGTCAGCATGGCTAAAGGCTAACCTTTGGCTCAAAAGTTAAAAAGCCTCCAGTTTGGAGGCTTTTTATTTATCTTGAGGTTAGTCAGGATTAGTCTTGCCAGCGCTTAAAGATAATTGAAGTATTGATACCACCAAAGGCAAAGTTATTACTCATCACATAGTCAGTTTCAAGCTGGCGAATATCATCTTTGATGTAGTCTAGTTCACCGCATTCTGGGTCAATTTCACTTAGGTTCAGCGTTGGTGCAAACCAACCAGCATTCATCATCTCAATGCTCACCCAAGCTTCTAGCGCGCCACAGGCACCGAGTGTATGGCCGGTGTAACTCTTAAGCGATGATATAGGCTGATTCGCGCCAAACACCGCATGAGTGGCTTGAGTTTCGGCTATATCGCCGCGGTCGGTTGCCGTGCCGTGAGCATTCACATAACCGACTTTAGCGGCATCAATCGCCGCATCTTTTAACGCTAGACGAATTGCGGTTTCCATGGTTGCGCTGTTGGGTTGCGTTACGTGTAGGCCGTCAGCATTAGTACCAAAGCCGACTATTTCTGCATAGATTTTTGCGCCGCGCGCTTGAGCGTGTTCAAGTTCTTCTAGCACTAAGGTGCAAGCGCCTTCACCAATGACTAGACCATCACGAGCTTTGTCAAATGGGCGCGGGTTGTCAGTTGGGGCATCGTTTTTAGTGCTGGTGGCGAACAAGGTATCAAACACCACGGCTTCAGTTGGGCACAGCTCTTCGCCGCCACCGGCCAGCATCAGATCTTGCTGACCATATTTAATCGTTTCATAGGCATAACCTATGCCTTGGCTGCCAGAGGTGCAGGCACTGCTGGTGGTGTGCACTCGGCCTTTAAGACCAAAGAATACGCCCACGTTAACAGCTGTGGTATGGGCCATCATACGGATATAGCTAGTGGCGGTTACGCCTGACATATCACCATCTTTGAGCATATCACCAAAGGCGATAATAGGATCTGTGCTGCCCGTTGATGAGCCGTAGGCGATGCCCATAGCGCCTGATGTAACAACGGGATCATCAAGCAAATTGGCATCGATAAGCGCAAGCTCGCTGGCACGGGTTGCCATTATCGATACTCGTCCCATTGAGCGGATTTTTTTGCGCTTGTAATGGCTAGGTACTTCAAAGTCGGTCACTGGCGCGGCTAAACGGGTATGCAAATCGGCAAATCGATCCCATTCGTCCATGCGTACTACGCAATTCTTTTGTGCTTTTAAACTTGCAGCTATTGTTGGCCAGTCATGACCAAGTGCTGAAATACCACCTACTCCAGTGATGACTACGCGGCGCGGAAAAGCGGCTTGGCTCATATCATACCTCCGTTTACCGAGATCACCTGACGCGTGACATAGGCGGCATCTTCAGACATTAAATAGTTGGCGAGTCCTGCGATTTCAGATGGCTTACCCATGCGGCGCATCGGTACTAAGGTGTTGACCATATCTTTAGGGATATCGCTAACCATATCCGTTTCGATTAAACCAGGGGCAATACAGTTTACGGTGATCTTCCGTTTGGCTAGCTCCAAAGACAGTGCCTTGGTAGCGCCTATAATTCCGGCTTTAGAAGCGCTGTAGTTTACTTGTCCGCGGTTACCTGCAATGCCAGATACTGACGCAAGCGTAATAATGCGTCCGCCTTGGCGAGACTGCACCATAGGCATTACCGTTGGGTGAATAACGTTATAAAAGCCATCAAGGTTAGTGTGGACGACACTGTCCCACTCACTTTCAGTCATCGCAGGGAAAGCGGTGTCGGCATTAATACCTGCATTGAGCACCACGCCATAATAAGCGCCGTGCTGTTCAATATCTTGTTCGATAGCCTGTTTAACAACAGCGCGATTAGCGATATCAAACTGTAAGCAACTAACGTGAATACCGTGCTGCTCGAGTTCGGCTTTAGTGGCGTTGGCGGCATCTTGGTTACTATGAAAATGCATAGCAATATCAAAGCCTGAAGCGGCCAATCTTAGGGCGATCGCTTTACCTATTCCACGGCTCGAACCGGTAATTAATACTCTTTTTGACATCTTGTTGCTCCCTGCGCAGTCAGTGTGTTTACGCAATTTAATTGCTTTATGACTGCGTTTTTATATTCTAATTGATATTCTGCTTTAATCTTTATTGCGTGGCATCGGCGATATACGCTTGAGTATCTTGGGGCTGAAACACATTGACGTTGGCCTCGGCAACCACCTTCTGGTTGTGGAGGATTTGGCAATCAAATACCGCTAAACCAGACTCTTCCTGATACAAGCGGGTCACCTTAGTTTGGTAACTCTGGCCCAGATCAAATTGGTTGATGTGCATCTTAAGTTTACGGCTACCCAGTAAAAAACCGACTCGAATAATGTCGTCCCGTAGGCGTGCCTCTACGCCAGCCAGTGCCGCTATGCTTTGCGCCATATATTCGATACCCACGTAGTTTGGTACGCCATTTAAACGGCTATCAAAGTAGGGGCTTGTGGCTGATATATTCGTTTGGGTCAGCAAGCTATCATGGTTATGCTCAAGTAACTGGCTGATTAAAATCATCGGTTGTCGATGGGGAATAAACTCAGCAACATCGCAGCTTGCAAGCGTGGTTGGATCAAACATCTTGATTTATCTCTTGTTGAGCAGTGCCTTGGTTATTGGCTGAAAAATCGTATTGGCGACTTAAAATCAGGCTGGCATTGCTGCCACCAAAGGCAAACGAGTTACTCATTACATGAGTGAGCTTTGCCTGTGTCTGTGGCTTAACTAAAGGTAAGCTGGGATCGTTAGGATCGCGTTGATTATCCCATACTTGCGGCGGTAAATATTGCTGCTGGTTGTAGTGACTTAGCAGCAGGTAGCAAAATGCCGCTTCTATTGCGCCAGCAGCCCCCAATGTATGGCCTGTAAGCGGTTTAGTTGAGCTACAAGCTGGCAGAGTTTGGTCAAACACTTGCTGTACTGCTCGGCTTTCCATGGCATCGTTTTTAGGCGTCGCGGTGCCGTGTAGGTTAAGGTAATCAATCTGCTTAGGTTGTAAGCCTGCCATAGTAAGTGCGGCTTGCATGGCCTCAACGGCGCCGCGACCTTCTGGATGCGGCGCTGAAATATGGTGGGCATCGCTTGATTCGCCAAAGCCACTAAGTACGATAGCTGCATGTTCAGTAGCCGCTTTATCTAGGCTCACTTTTTCCAAGGTAAACAGCGCGCCGCCTTCACCAATATTTATCCCATCACGGTTTTGGCTGAAAGGTTGGCAGTGACCCGTTGAAATAGACTCCAGTGAGTGAAAACCATTAAGAGTGAGCTGGCACAGGGTATCGACGCCCCCAACGATCACCATGTCACATACACCGGCATTGAGCAGCCGAGTGGCACTGGCAAACACTTTGGCGCTGGATGAACAGGCGGTAGACACTGTGTAACTAGGGCCGGTTAAATCAAGGTAAGCCTGCAAAAATTGACTGGTATCGCCAAGCTCTTGCTTAGCGTAATCATAATCTCGAGGAAATTCGCCTTGGCTGTGTAATTCGCTAAGGGCTGATTCGCCAGTGGCAATGCCCGAGGTGCTAGTACCTATCACAATCCCTATGCGTTGGCTGCCATAATGCTTTTTAGCTTGCTCTACCGCGGGCTGAATCTGTTGGGCAATCAACATGGTTAGCTGATTATTGCGGGTATCAAATTGTGCCAATGCAGAGGGAATTTGTGGCAGCTCAAAAGGCACTTGACCAACCAAAACTGAGCGCTCAAACAGTAAATCATCACGCCATTGCATACCGTCAGTACTGCCCGCGACTAGGTTATCGAGTGCAGTTTGTGGGCTTTGCCCTAACGGGGTGCATAAACCTAAATGGGTTATTGCAATTGGCGTTGTTGAGTTCACTGTTGTATCCACTAGGTTAGGTTATATCGGGCTAATATTGAGTGTAAATTTTGCCGCTTGAATACTAAGCTCAACATCGGCTTGCCATCTATCTAGCTGACTATTGTCGCTACCGCGGTAACGAATGGCAATCATTGGCTGATGCTTATTGCTGTTTTGGCTGTCTATATTGTTTTTGTTATCAGCAAATACGCCGCGGCATAAGTCGGCATCGCACTGATAGGATCGCATCACCGCACCTTGTAGATGGTGGTTTACACTGGCATCAGACCAGTAAATTAGCTGCATAATCGCTAGCAGATATTCAGCTTTAAACTGCTCGCCCATAAAGCTGCTTTGCTCGCTAATCAAGGTTTCACCATCAAAGGTTAGCGTAAATAGCGCTTGCCCGAGGGGAGCTAGGCCCACTAAGGTTAGGTTTTGCTGAGTTAACTCTAGCTGAGTGAGCAGTTCATGTTGCTGGGTCTGAGTGCGAATGGTCGCCTTTTGGGTAGCGCTGACTGTTTGCTGCTGAGGTAGCGAGTCAACAACAGGCGCTAAGCAATAACTGACATCGCTTGCCAGCGCTACGCAGGTTTTACGCTCCAAAGTTTGGCTACAAGCACTGAGTAACAGCGTAAGGGCTATGATGCTAAAAAGGCGGCTTAGCAGCGGCATAGTTCAACAACCATATCTAAACGACGCTTAGATTCACTGACAAAGGGGTTATTTTGATCCCAAGCGTAGCCTGCCAAGATTGAGCAGATCATCTGTTTGATCTTTGGGTCTGGGTCGTCGAAAAATATCGCATCTTGAAAACGGCAGTCATACCAAGCTTCGACATAGGTTCTGAAGGTGTCTACACCTGTCATTAATGGTGCGGCATAATCTTGTTGCCAATCAACGATCTCGCCATCTAATTGCTTGATCAGTGTTTTGGCTGCCATCGAAGCTGATTGCATGGCGATGGTGACACCAGATGAAAACACCGGATCAAGAAACTCACCGGCATTACCCAGTAGGGCGAATTTGTCAGTCGCTAGGGTTTTGACGTTAGCCGAGTAGCCTTTTAATAAGCCAGATTGATTAATAAACTCGGCGTTTGCCAGTAGCTTTTTCAGCCCCGGTTCTTGGTCTATCATGATTTTGAGTAAACGGTTTAAGTCGCCTTCAATGCCGTTTTCAACTACCGCCAATTGATGAGGCTCACCGACTACGCCAACCGAGCAGCGACCATCGCTAAACGGGATTAACCAATACCAGATATCTTGGTTCTCAGGATGAACACTGATTAGGATCTTATTACGATCAAAGTTTGGGTCGCTTATGTTGTCGTAAACATGATTAAACACCGCGCTGCGGGTAGGCAGAGTCGATGGTTTTTCTAACTCGAGTAAGTGTGGTAAAACTCGACCAAAACCACTGGCATCAAGAATAAACTTGGCATTGATGGTTTGGATTTGCCCTTGGTCATTGCTAATTTCAAGTTGAGGCTTAGCACTTAAATCAACGGCGTTAACGCTATGACCGTAGCGAATATCAACCCCTTGCTTGCTGGCCTCATCCGCTAATAGTTTGTCGAAGTTTTTGCGCTCCACTTGAAACGTGGTGCCAGGACCTGGAGTGAATTTATCGGTAAAGTCGAAGGTGGTGTATTTGTCTTGGTATCTAAACGCCGCGCCATTTTTAAATTGGAATCCGGCCTGATTGACCGCTTCAAGCATATTGGCCTCGGTAATGACCTGCATACAACATGGCAGCAAGCTTTCACCAATCGAAAAGCGTGGGAAGTGTTGCTTCTCTAATACCAATACCTTTTTGCCTTGGGCATGCAGCAGGCTAGCGGCAATACTGCCCGACGGCCCAGCCCCAATTATCGCAACATCAACGGTTTCGCTAGCGCATTGTTCGAATTCATTCTGAACTGGAGTCGCACTCGACATTAAAGGGGCTTCCTTGTGAAATTTTGAATAAATGGCGCCAACAAAAAGGTAAAGCTAATACCTAATAGTAAGGTCAGGCCAAAGGCATTGATAGCTGGGGTTTGGCTAAAAGCCAGTAAACCAAAGGCGAGTATGGTCGACAGCGCCGACATAAATACCGCCATCATCACGCCACGGGTTTGCTGGTTCGATTCGGCAAAAAATAGACTGTAATCCACACCAATACCAAACACCAATATCAGCGCTAAAGCATGAAATAGCGTGAGTGGGTTTTGCAATAAGCCTAAGCTTGCCAGCGTGAGCAATGCGGCTAGTGCGGGCACGGCAACCACAACTGCGGCGAGCTTCAAGCTAAATCGAAAACTAAATATTATCCCCGCCACCGCTAAGGCTACCGCTAGCAGAACGAATGTGAGTTGACGGTAATGACCCATGACAGTAGAGATATCGCCAACTTTATCGATAAGCGCCACATGGGGATTATCGTTAAAGCGTACGGCAAAGCTATCTAGCTGGTTAATGCCACCGAGTAACACGATTGCGCCGTAGCCTGAGTCGCCATTCGCTGTTGGTGATAACCAAAGAGGTTTCAAACTGGCGCCTGCTTGATGGTTGAAGAAGCTTTCGGCGTTAATAAAATTACCTTTGGCTGCTTGGTACGCGCGAATAAGTTCCGCCTTGAGATGACTATCTAAGCCTAAGCTGGCAATGATTTCATCTAAATGCTCAAGGTAAATTTGGCCTTGTAAATCGTAGTTCAGTTGTTGTTTTTCTTGGCTTGGCAAGAAGCGGTTTAAGCTTAAATAGTTGCCAATTAACTTGTCTTGCTCGGCCTTTGCTAACACAGGATCTAGCTTGGCTAGTTGCTGCTTAACTTGCTCTTCTGTTGCGGCAGTGACCAATAAAAACTGGTTGTCAGTGCCCCCACTGAGCAAGGTACGCAGTTGGTTTCCTTCTGTTTGAATATCGGCTGGGGTGTGCTGCAACTGACGAATATCATCATCGGCGCTGAGCTGGATGAATCCAGCTAATAGATAGATACCCACCGCCAGTACTAAGCCGGTTTTTGCCAAGCCAGCTTTAGGTGTAAAGCGTGCCAGCATAAAACCTTGGTAGCGGTTTGCGAGCGCAAGCGCTTGATTTGCGCCTTTTAATGGCTGGCGAGCAAGTGTTGGGTAGGCGAGTACTAAGGTGAGGTAAGCACCGCTAAGCCCCGCTGCACAGAATACCGCAACCTGTTGCATACCGGGGAAAGGTGCCAGTCCCATTGCGCTATAGGCGACGACGCTAGTGACTAACGCCAGCGTGATAGCGGCAAAAATACGTTTAATCACTTGCTCGCAGCTGTCATTCGGATGAGTTAGGCGTTCGCAGTAATAGTGAAAACAGTAGTCAATTGAGATCCCAATAAGGCTAGTACCAAAGACTAGCGTTAACAGGTGTAGTTCCCCAAATATCAGCGCGGTGGTAACCACGGCAAATAGCAAGCTGGTGCTGACCGTGATAATCGCAATCGTCAGCGGCATTAAAGAACGAAACGCTAGCCAGACTAAAGCGATAACCCCCACAAGCGATAATAAGCCAATGCTGGAGACTTCTTGTTTAGCGTTATCGGTCGCAGCGACGGCATGGAACAGTGCGCCCGCTTTTATGATGTCAATATCGGCAAATTGGGATTTAACAGCAGTAAAGGCAAGGTTTAACGCGGTTAACTGCACCTGTTGTGCGTTGGGGTTAAATGCGCTGTCACTGCCTTTCGCCATTACAATGGCGGCAAAACGAGGCTTTGGGTGTTCGGCTGAGGGCGCAATAGTGGCGATAAGAATGCCTTGCTTGACTGTCAGTTGTTGCGATGGAGCAAGGGCTAACAAAGAATCAGGGTATAACAGTAATGGATCGCGGCTCAGTAGTTCACTGTTGGCGTAACTAAAAGCGTTATAGAGCTTTTCTAGGGCAGCTTGAGTCAGTTGTTGCCATTGACCTTGTTGTAATAGCTGTTGCTGAGAGTGAGTTAGTAATTGAAACCTGTGGTTAAAGTAATACTGGTTTAGTGCGTCAGCTTGCGCCATATCTGCACTGTTAATGTCGATAAATGCTGCTTGTGTATCATCGGTTTGCTTAAGGGTATTGATGGCGACTTTGGCAGCATCAATAGCGGTTTGTTGCTTGTCGCTGATAAGCCCTAAATAGACTCTATTGGCGAGCTGCTGCTCAACTTGGTCCATCGCGCGCTGGGTAATAGGGCTTTCGCTAACCTTAGGTAGCATAGCCAAAATATCACTTTGTATTCGAGCGCCACTTTGCCATAAGCTCCCCCCTGTTATTACACAGGCTGTGATAAATGCTAGCCATAAGCCAAATCTGAGTTTGGCGGTTTTCTGGCTTAGTAAGGCGCTTAAACTTAGCTTCATTATGGCGCGCTACTCGCAGGTTTTGGCTCAAAGCGTGCCGTGTCTTGTGTGCCTAATGGGCTTTCATCTAGCGCCGAAAACTCGATCTGACTACGATCGCCATTAGCGCTAAACAGCACCAATGTTTGGATCTGTTGGCTACCAGCCAGCACCATTTTAGGTAGAGCCTTGGCAAGCATAGGGTCGATAGGTGTTAGGCCTAACTGCCATTGCTCCTTTGAGCCTGCTTTGGTATCAAGCTGCAGGCTTAGGGTAAAGTGCGCTTCCAATTGGTTGATATCACCACTGAGTAATGCACTTAATAGCTTAGGCATGATGTCGCTCATCATACTGGCACTGCCAGCTTGCTCTGCATGATTAACGTTAATCTTGCCTTGGCTGTCTATCTGAATAAGTTGCTTATCTTTTAAAATGAGTGTGCTAGCAAAAGGCTTATTTTGTTGCCAAATCACCCCTAGGCTTTTGGCAAAGACAAACTCCCCCTGACTTACTAGCGGCTTTTTTAAGACCTTAAGATAGCGGTATTGGGTAAATAGCCCTTTTGTTTGTTCGCTCGGTGACAGCTGCTGGCTCAATTTTATTAAGTCAGCCTGATTAGCTTGGCGACTAAAGAGTTCGCTATAGTCTGTTGTGGTGCTGTCAGTCGCAGCAAAGCTGTTAGCAGTGAGCAATAACGGCAGCAGGGTTAATATAAGGCTCAAGATATACTTCATTAACGTGACTCTGACTGCAGACTATCAACGGCAATTAAATGTGCTATTTTTTGCTGGAACACATCCGGGGTGACAAAGCATAACTCTTGAGTTTGCATATCGACGGCGGCCTGTATGGTGTACCCCTTAGTAATACGTTTACCTGTTTTAGCATCAAGAACTTGGTAATTGATCTTAATGCGGTTCTCCCACTCAACTAAGGATGCTTTAACGGTGACAAGCTGCTCGAACGTACTCGATTGCACGTACTTAATCTGCACGTCGACAATTGGCCAGCTATAACCCGAGTCTTGCATGGCGCGGTAGCCATAGTCGATTTTATCCAGCAGTTTACAGCGCACTAATTCAAAATAGCGCAGGTAGTTACCATGCCAGGTGATCCCCATCGAATCGACATCGTGAAATGGAATTTCAACCTCCATTTCAGCATGTAAGATACCTTTCATTAGCAGAGTCCTCGACTGATATCCTGATGATGTTCTACTAACAAACCGTTACCATGCCAACCGTTATAGCCCATCGAATCCACGTCGTGAAATGGAATTTCAACCTCCATTTCAGCATGTAAGATACCTT